>CACNDW010000006.1 GCA_902619315.1 uncultured Bacteroidota bacterium
AAACCTCTGACTATTTCATTCTAAAAAATATTTGTATTGGAACTCCATTAAATTCAAAAAGTTCCCTGAGTTTATTCTCTAAAAATCTTTTATACGGTTCCTTAACGTATTTTGGAAGGTTACAGAAAAAAGCAAATTGAGGATGCGGCGTGGGCAATTGGGTACAGAACTTTATTTTCACGAATTTCCCTTTGAAAGATGGAGGGGGTCTACTTTCAATAATGGGCAAGAGAATGTCATTTAATTTTCTAGTGGGAATGCGATTAGATCTGCAATTATATACTGTAACAGCTGTTTCTATGGCTTTGAAAATTCTCTGTTTATTTAATGTAGAGATAAAGACTATGGGGACATCGACAAATGGGGCTGTTTTTTCTTTTATCTGTTTTTCAAAAAGTTTGATGGATTGGGTTTCCTTTTTAACAAGATCCCACTTATTTACCAAAATGACGATGCCCTTGTTATTTCTATGTGCCAACCAAAATATATTTTGAACTTGGCCATCAAAACCTCTGGTCGCATCGACCATTAACAAGCAAATATCACAATATTCAATAGCCCTGATTGAACGCATAACAGAATAAAACTCTATGTCTTCTTTTACTTTACTTTTCTTTCTGATTCCTGCTGTATCTACTAAATTGAATTCAAATCCAAAACGATTGTATTTGGTATCTGTACTGTCTCTTGTAGTTCCAGCTATGTCAGTAACTATGTATCTTTCTTCTCCTATGAGTGCATTGATAAAAGAGGATTTTCCTGCATTTGGTCGTCCAACAACGGCGAACCTAGGCAAAGTATTCTCGGTTTCGCCTTGTTCGGGTAAAACTCTGACCAATTCGTCCAGTAATTCTCCTGTACCGCTTCCATTAATTGCCGAAACGGGATAGATATTTTCATAACCTAAAGCATAAAATTCACTTATACTTTCAGTTATCTTTGAATTATCTCCTTTGTTTGCAGTCAGAAAAACAGGCTTTTGAGAGCGTCTGAGTAATTGTGCAATAGTTTCGTCCATCCCAGTTAGACCTTCTACCAAATCTACCATAAATAATATAGCATCTGCCTCCTCAATGGCCAAGTTGACTTGCTTATCAATTTCTTTTTGAAAAATATCTTCACTACCCTCTACATAGCCCCCTGTATCTATCAAACTGAAGTCAATCCCATTCCAGTCAGACTGACCATAATGACGGTCTCTGGTGACGCCACTTACTGCATCAACAATGGCCTCTCTTTTTTTAATTAAACGGTTAAAAAAAGTTGATTTACCGACATTGGGTCTTCCTACAATTGCAACAATACCTCCCATCATTGTTTATTTGAATGCAAAAGTACGTGAATTTGTAGGATGTCATATAGTAGTTATTGCTAATACCCAAAACGTTTGAGTTGTTGAGGGTTAGAACGCCAGTTTTTTTGAACTTTTACGAAAAGTTCTAAATGTATTTTCTTTCCAAAAAATGATGAGAGATCTTTTCTGGCTGCAACACCTACTTTTTTTAACTGCTCTCCTTTATGTCCTATGATAATACCTTTTTGAGTTTCTCTTTCTACTAAAATTACAGCCTGTATTTTAATAATTTTATCCTCTTCCTTAAAAGTTTCAGTGATGACCTCTACGGCATAGGGGATTTCTTTGTCATAATGTTCCAAAATATTTTTTCGGATGGATTCATTTACAAAAAAACGTTCGGGTTTGTCACTAAGTTGATCTTTAGGGAAGTAAGGAGGTGACTCTGGCAACAACTCTATTAACATTTGAAGGAGTTCTGGAATAAAAAAACCTGTCAAGGCGGAGATAGGAATGAGCTTTGCATTGGGAAAAACATCAGCCCATTCTTGAACAGTGGATTCTAATTCTTCCTGAGAGGAGGTATCAATTTTGTTTATCAATACAAACAATGGAATTTTTGATTTCTTTATTCGGTCTACTAAGACCTGGTCCTTAATCTGTTTATCATTTATTGAAATCACATATAACAATACATCAGCATCTATCAAAGATTCCTTAACAAAGTCCATCATTGAGTTTTGCATTTCGTAAGAAGGCTCAATAATACCAGGTGTATCTGATAAAACCACTTGATATTTATCACCATTAATCAAGCCTAGAATACGATGACGAGTAGTTTGCGCCTTGGATGTAGTTATTGATAAATCTCTACCCATTAATGCATTAACTAAAGTTGATTTACCGACATTGGGGTTTCCAATGATGGATACATAACCCGATCTATGAGGGATTTTAGCCATTTTATAAATATACAATCTTTGGATGAGCCTTTGTGATGGTGCATAAATTTTGTAAGTTTGAAATCTTATCGCGAGGTAGAGCAGTAGGTAGCTCGTCGGGCTCATAACCCGAAGGTCGCTGGTTCGAGTCCAGCCCTCGCTACTATAATAATAAAACGGTTATACAATTATAGTATAGCCTTTTTTTTTGTAGTAGATCTAAATAGTTCAAAACGACAATAATTTTAAAAATAAAAAATTTTATGTAACCTTTGCTTCTCATAAAATAAAATGTTACGTTTGCGTTACATTTAAAAAAATCATTATGAATCCAGAACAATTTATTATTATTCCAATTCTTGGCATACTTGCAGGAATTATAATTCCTATATCAGTCTTTATTTGGCAATACTATGATCAAAAAAGTAAAAGAGAAGCAATTTTAGAAATTGTAAAACACTTAAATAACCCCTCTAAATTAGAAGAACTCTTAACTATTTTTGATGAGAGAAAGAAAGAACCTATTGATTACAGACGTAGTGGCGTAATATCTATTTTTATTGGAGCTGGTCTATTTACATTCGGTTATTATTTAACACCCATCCTAAAAGGCGTAGGAGCTTTAGTAGGCTTAATCGGAGTGGGTACGATGATTGCTGGATATTTATATCCAAATACAGAAAAGGAGTTGACTGAAGCAGTCAACAAATATGAAAAAAAATAAGAATGGGCAGAGACCATAAAAAGCTCCTTAATAATTTAGAAGAATTTCGAAAGACGGCAAAGCTAACTCAAGAGGAATTATCAGTCAAGGCTGAGGTTTCAAGAAAGAGTATTAACGCCATTGAGAATGGAGTATATGTTCCATCTACCGTGCTCGCTCTAAAGATTTCTAAAACCTTAAATTGCAATGTGGAAGATCTCTTTCAACTCCCAGAGTATTGAGAGCCGATAAATTAAAATGGTTAATCAAAATCACATCATTTCAACTTTTAAAATAAATGTCATTTAATAATTAGTATAATTTCATCTCTAGGAGAAATACTTATGCTCTAAATTTCAACAGAGTTATATACTAAAGCAACAAAAAGGTTACAGGAAGTTTTATGTCGATCATTTGCAAAACTTGAGGTTGTATATGTGTAACAAAGAGAGGGCCGAGACGGTGAAGTAGGTTATGTACTCAGAAACTTTGAATGACTCAGTCTTTTCATTGATAATTAATAAGGAAAGGGTAATCCAACTTAACCAAAATAAATATTTCATCAACTTAACTCTTGTATTTTTGACTGAGAAATAGACCAAAAAAAAAGAAATTAAAACAAATACATAATCAATATTATACCACCAAGAATAAGACATTGATAATTCTGTATTCAAGGATAAAAATGAGATATAAATTAATGGGCTAGATATGCAATGAATCAAACAAAGCATACAAGTCAGAGCACCAAAAAAATCGGAATTATTTGTTATGTATTTAACACTTTTCAATTTTAAAAAATTTGAGCAAATTTAAAAAAGTAACTTTGTTATTACAACAAAGTTGCAATATTCTTGATGAATTTAGTAAGAAAGACAAAATCAATCCAACTGTTTAAGGAATTGATAAGAAAGGGAATATTCTATTGATATCATTTAATATTAAAAAATTTATTTTAAATGAGTGAATGGATTTCTTCCCCACTCATATCTCCTAGATCGATCAAATTTTGAATTATTTTCCAATCTCATTTAGTTTTGAACTTCTTATCTAAAAAGCATCTTATTGAACTATATCAAAATTGTCTCGGATCATCCTTTTTCACCTCAACTTATTTAGATAAATTTAAATTCCAAATTGACAACCCAATTTAAGAAATGTGTGACTAATCTTTTATGAAAGTTTAATTGATCTCTAACCTCTGAACTGTTTGAATGAAAAAGTTATATTTCATAACTCTTATTGGGGTTTTTTTTGTAAGTATAGGATTGGTTTACGCCCAAAAAAACCCTTACCAATGGCCAAAAGTTAATAAGGAATCCAAAACCTGGACCCGCTGGTGGTGGATGGGCAGTGCGGTCGATAAAAAAAATATCACCAGATCATTAATCGCTTTTGAAAAAGCAGGAATAGGTGGTGTAGAAATAGAACCCATATATGGGGTAAAAGGAAAAGAGAAAAATTTTATTGATTTTTTAAGTCCATATTGGATTGAGATGCTTAACTATACGATAAGGGTCGCAGATAGCTTACAAATGGGAGTGGACTTGACACTTGGAACTGGTTGGCCTTGGGGGGGAAAGAATGTAAGTTTAGTTGATGCTGCCAAACGTATTTTTGTTAGGAAATTAAAGCTAAAAAAGGGAACCCTTTTTTCCGAGAGAGTTTCACCATTCGAAACAGGAACCTTGATATACCCTGACCAACTTGACATCAGGGTCTTTGATTCAAAAAAAGTTAGGCCAAGTAGAAAGTGGGGTTTTCGCGAAGTTGGTTCGGTTTGGCCAAAACTCATTGGGGTTTTTGCTTTTGAAAACCAAAACAATTTTATAGATCTGACTACCAAAGTAATTAATGGACAACTAGAATGGATGGCAACAGAAGGCAACTACGAGCTATTTTTTGTCTTTGAAGACCAAACAAGACAAAAAGTTAAAAGAGCTGCCCCGGGAGGAGAGGGTTGGGTCTTTGATCACTTTTCTTGGCAAGCATTAGAAAACTATCTTATGGATTTTAGTATTGCCTTTAAAAATATAAACGGTAAGATAAGATCCGTTTTCAATGACAGCTATGAGGTTTATAAAGCAAACTATACTCCTGGCTTTTTTGAGACTTTTAAAAATAATCGCGGCTACGACCTCAAGCCTTATACAAATCGGTTATTTGATAGAAACAATAACGAAATCAGCAATCGAATAAGAAGTGATTACAGAGAGACCTTATCTGATTTGATGATCGATGGATTCAACCCCTTATGGAATATATGGGCGCAAAATAAAGGAGTAAAAACTAAATATCAGGCTCATGGTTCTCCAGGAAACTTAATTGATCTTTATGGGGCTGCAGATATCCCTGAATGCGAAACCTTTGGATCTATGCCTTACGATATCAAAGGTTTTAGGAGGATAGAAGGGAATGGAAGTTCAGCTGATTACCCTCACAGAAATTTTCGAGCTGGAGATGCCGACCTAGCCATGATCAAATTCTCATCTTCCGCAGCACATTTGTCAGGCAAAAAACAGGTTTCGGCCGAAACCTTTACTTGGCTCAGAGAACATTTTAGAACTGCTTTATCTCAGTGCAAACCCGAATTGGAAGATTTGTTTATCAATGGTATTAATCATGTCTTTTTACACGGATCAACCTATTCGCCAGAATCTGCCAATTGGCCGGGGTGGAAGTTTTATGCCTCAGTAAATTTTAATGATACCAACCCTATTTGGGAGGATGCTCCCGCTCTTTTTGAATACATCAGTCGATCACAATCTCTATTACAACAAGGCAATCATAACAATGATGTTTTGGTCTATTGGCCTATTCATGATAGTTGGGCAAAATTTAATGAGGGTAAACTATTAGTACAGTTTGCTATTCATCGCCTCGATACTTGGTTGTCGGGAACTCCATTTTATGAAACTGTGCATCATTTAATCCAAGAGGGCTATAGCATCGACTATTTATCGGATCGTTTTTTGGAAATAATCGATGTTGAAAATGGAATCATTAAACTACCAGGAGGAAACTATCGATCAATCATTGTTCCTGCTGCTCAGCATATGCCCCTGAAAACTTTGAAAAAACTAGTTGCCCTCAGGACCATGGGAGCATCGGTTGTCTTTTTGGGAACCCCCCAAAGTGTTCCAGGTTTTTTTGAGTATCAAAAAAGAGAGCAAGCACTTAAAGCCTTTACAGAAGAAAAAATCAATAAAGTTTATTCCCTTAAAGAAATTGAAATCCCCCTAAAAAAAGCAGGAGTAATCAGAGAGGAATTGGTCAAAAAAGGTCTAAAATTTATACGCAGGGAACACAGGGGCGAAAAAATCTACTATCTGGTCAATCATACCTCCAAAAAAATTGACGAATTTGTATCCTTGGCCATTCCCTCCAAAGAGGTTTTAATCTTGGACCCATTAAATGGAAAAAAAGGCAAAGCTATTACCGAACATCAAGGAGAGATCACCAAAGTAAAGCTTTCGCTACCCTCGGGATCAAGTCTCTTTCTCAAAACTTTCGACAGGATCAACGCACCAAAATGGGATTATTACAAACCGTTGAAAAATTCCTATAAGATCTTGGGTGACTGGGATTTTAAATTAATCGAAGGAGGACCTAATATTGACTTTTCAAAAAAAACAAATCGATTGACCTCCTGGACCCAATGGGGTAAAAAAATGGAAGCCTTTTCAGGCACTGCTCAATATTTAATCAAATTTAACAGACCAACAGAACACAAAGGCCCTTGGCTATTGGAATTGGGAGATATTCGGGAAAGTGCAAAAATTTGGTTAAATGATAAGTTCGTCGGCACATTATGGTCTAATCCTTATCAGCTTAATATTAAAAATCTGAAAAAGGGGATAAATATCCTTCGCATTCAAGTTACTAATACAGGAGCTAATCGCATTAAGGCAAAGGAGGCAGGTGGTGAGGAATGGAAAACTTTTTATAATATCAATATGGTAGGACTAGATTATAAACCTTTTGACACCTCAAAATGGGAAGTTTTGGAGGCTGGACTTTTGGAAGATCCTAAATTAATTCCCCTAGAGATTTCTCAATAGAAATTATTTGCCAATTGAACAGTCTAAATTCTGAAGTGACTAAATTTTTATAAATTGATAAAAATAAAAAAGCCACTTATGAATCCTAGCCGTATACTTGTTTTATCATTGTTATGTTTAATATTTTTCTCTTGTGTTGGTGGAACAAAACAGAAGTATGAGGGAAAAAAACCACCCAATATTATTTTTATTCTTTCCGACGACCAGGCATGGGGAGATTATGGTTTTATGGACCATCCTTATATCCAAACCCCAAATATTGACCAATTGGCAAAAGAATCGGCTACTTACACACGTGGTTATGTGACCAGCCCGCTTTGTGGACCGTCATTGGCAAGTATCATTACAGGGAAATATGCATTTCAACATGGACAAACAGGTAATGATGCAGGAAACTCAGATCGGGATGCAAGTAGGTGGATAAAAAGTGGATATCCTCTTAATGAACCGAATAAGACTGTAAAGAAAAAATCTATTAATTACCTTTTTAGTAAAGAGCGAAATGATCAATTTGATGTGATCAAAGCAAAATTTTACAAGCATAAACTATTGACGGATTACCTTTCAGAGAAAGGCTACCGATCTTTCCAATCGGGTAAATGGTGGATGGGATCATGGAAAGAAGGCAAATTTGATGCAGGAATGACGCATGGTGATTACAAAAGAAATGGAAGACACGGTGATGAAGGTTTAAAAATTGGTCGAGAGGGATTAGATCCAATTTTTAATTTCATCGATCAAACTCAAAAAGATAAATTTCCCTTTTTTGTTTGGTATGCGCCTTTTTTACCCCACACCCCGCATAATCCTCCAGAGGAACTGTTAAATAAATACTTAACAGTAGCTCCCAATGAAAGTGTTGCTAAATACTGGGCCATGTGTGAATGGCTAGATCAGACAGTAGGTGATTTGATGAGCTACTTAAAAGAAAAATCATTGGACGAAAACACCTTGGTTGTTTACACTACAGACAATGGATGGATACAATCAGATAAACGTAATCGATACGCTCCACGTTCCAAAAGGGCTCCACATGAAGGAGGCGTAAGAACTCCAATTATGTTCAAATTACCTGGAGTGATCGAACCGGAAATAAATCACTCAACATTGGTGAGCAATATTGATTTGGTCCCAACTGTATTAAGTTTTTTAAATGTTAGTAATAGAGAACTGCCCGGGATCAATGTTTTAAACAATGAAAAATTAGAGCAAAGACAAACGCTCTTTATTGAATGTTACAACCACGACATTTTAAATGTAGAAAAACCATCTGAGACAGTTTTATATAAAGTTGCCTTAAATAAAAAATGGAAGTTGATGGTGCCCAATAAGGATTTGGTAATAAGAGATTTTACAGATCCTAAATCAAATTACTATGGGTTCTATTCTAACCAAATTCAGTTATTTGACTTGGAGAGAGATCCTGAAGAAAAACAGAATTTGGCTAAAAAATACCCTGAAATAGTAGCAGAAATGAGCAGCCAAATTAATGAGTGGTGGCAACCAATCCACTAAAAACTTTTCAAAGATCAACGGAATGAATCAATTAGCCTTTAAGATGTACCTCAAACCTAACAAGGTTGAAGAATATAAAAAACGCCACGACAAAATTTGGCCTGAATTAAGGCATCTGCTCAAAGAAGCGGGAATTGGTAAATATCTCATTTTCCACGATCCTGAAACCGACTGTCTGTTTGCCTATCAGGATACCGAGGGAAGGGACTCTCAGTCAATGGGTGAAAATCCCATAGTCCAAAAATGGTGGGAATACATGAGCGACCTTATGGAAACTCATCCCGACCTTTCTCCAAAGCAATTAAATCTAAATCAAGTATTCTCCCTATGATGAACAGAACGATCAAACTCATACTTTCAATGGTGATTTTTTGGTCGTGTGACCAAAAATCAGATACACAAAATCCTCCAAATATCATTCTAATTGTTACCGATGACCAAAGGTGGGATGCCATTGGCTATGCAGGAAATGAAATCATCATCACTCCCGAACAAGACCAATTGGCAAAAGAAGGTACCTATTTCAACAAGGCTTTTGTAACCACCCCTATCTGTGGTGCCAGTCGTGCGACCATCATGACAGGACTCTATGAGCGAAAACACAAATTTACCCTTGGGGGCACAACCCTTGACTCGATCTATAACAGAAAAAATTATGCCTACGAGCTCAAGAAGAATGGGTATAAAACTGGCTTTTTCGGTAAACTGGGAATTAAGAATAATGGAGGTTTTACCGAGTCATTTTCTGAACACGAGGTGTATGACCGAAATAACTATTTCAAAGATCACAGAGGATATTATTATAAAACCATTGGAAAAGACACTGTTCACCTTACTCGATATACTGGACAAAAAGCCTTGAGTTTCATCGAAAATACTGAAAAAGACAAACCTTTTTGTTTGTCAATTAGCTTTAGTGCACCACATGCACACGATGGTGCCTGGGAGGGGATTCAAAAACAATATTTCTGGCAAGAAGAAGTAGATAATTATTATGAAGGCATCAAGATCCCAGCACCTAAAAATGCCTCCAATGAACAATTTAATGCCCTGCCCAAAGAGGTAAGGGAGGGATTTAACAGAACCCGTTGGTATTGGCGCTATGATACCCCAGAACGTTATCAGGAAAGTCTGAAAGGTTATTACAGAATGATCAGTGGAGTAGACGACGAACTTGGAAAAATAAGGAGGTTGCTCAAAGCAAAAGGGATAGAAAATAATACCATCATTATTTGGATGGGAGACAATGGTTATTTTCTGGGAGAGAGACAAATGGCAGGCAAGTGGTTGATGTATGACAACTCAGTAAGGGTACCACTGATCATTTTTGATCCGCGAGTCAATAATCACTTCGATGTCGATGACATGGTCGCCAATGTTGATTTAGCATCCACGATTTTGGATTTTGCAGGAATTGATGCTAAACTAAAAACACATGGAAACTCTTTGGCACCTTATGTTAAGACCGGTCAATCTCCCTTCAAAAGAGAGGAACTGTTGATAGAGCATTTATGGGAATTTAATCCCATCCCCTCCAGTGAGGGCATCAGGACCGAAAGATGGAAATTCATGAGGTACAGAAATATAGAGGCCAAAGAGGAACTCTATGATTTGAAATCCGATCCAGAGGAACTCAAAAACCTGACGAGTAATCCTGACTATTCAAATTTGGTAATTGAAATGAGGGAGAAGCTCGAAAGAAAAATTTCAAAATACGCCCAATAAATCAGTTCTCTACAAAAGAAAGACTATATTTTCCAGATCCCAAAAGCAGAGTTGTTTTTTGTTTATTCTCCTGCTGACTTATAATTTTGGATGCGAGTTTGGGGTTCTCCAATATCCAACTGCCTTCCACTGGTTTTTTTAGGATAACATCAGAGGAGGTGTTTGCGGGTATTTCAAGCGTTAATTTTAGCTTTCCATTTTTACGTGACCACGCTACCGCTATTTTCCCATAATTTGAATCAAAGCTTCCATCTACTAAATCAAAATTTTTGTCGAAAAGCGGTTGAATGGTATAGCGTTTATAGCCTGGAAATTCCTCATTGATTCTGAGCCCCATCAAGTTAGCGTACATCCACTCGCCTATCGCACCATAGGCATAGTGATTAAAGGAATTCATACTAGGATACTGAAAGCTGCCATCAGGCTTGATCCCATTCCATCGCTCCCAAATCGTTGTAGCTCCTTTGGTAACAGGATATAGCCAGGAGGGGTATTCTTTTCTGAGCATTAATTTTATTGCTTCCTCATTTTTCCCATTGTCAGACAAAACATGGCACAGGAAAGGCGTTCCCAAAAACCCAGTGGTCAGATGACCATAGTCCTCTATATTTTCTACCAATCTTTGGACTGCAATCTTTTTATTATTCTCAGAAAGCAGTTGGAATTGTAGTGCCAAAACATAGGCGGTTTGGGAATCGGAAACCAACATCCCATTTTTGGTAACGAATTCATCATTGAAAGCCTTAACCAATTTCACATAGAGATCAGTATATTTTATAACATCATCATTATAGCCCAAGACTTTTGCTGACTTGATCAATAATTGAGTAGAATAGCAATAAAAAGCTTGAGCAATCAACTTTTTACTGGTAACAGCGGATCGGCCAGAGTTATCATCATCTCTTGAAAAAAACAACCAATCTCCCCAATGGTCTTCCTTTATGTATAGATGATCCTTCGAGTTTTGGGTCATAAAATCAACCCATTTTACCATGCTTATATACTGTCGTTCCAGGGTTTTTATATCCCCGTAAATCAAGTAAGAGTGCCAAGGGATGATGGTAGCTGCATCAGCCCATCCAGTTCTTCCAAAACTTCCTCTAAGCTGCTTTGAATCATTGAGCCCTAAATAATTATTGTGAGGAACTACACCAGGCACAGCCCCGTCAGTTCTTTGATCATAAGTCAAATCGATCAACCACTTGTCAAAAAAGTTTTTGACATCCATATTGAATCCGGCAGTACTAAAGAATGCTTGCGCATCTCCTGTCCATCCCAATCTCTCATCTCTTTGTGGGCAGTCAGTGGGAACATCTAAAAAATTACCTCTTTGCCCCCATTGAATGTTTTCTTGAAGCTGATTGATCAATTCATTTGAAGTGGTCAGTGAACCTGTAAACTCCATATCCGAATAAAGTGCTACAGCCTGAAAATCGTCAATATTAATTTGATCCACTCCTTCAACTTTTAAATATCTAAATCCCTGAAAGGTGAAGGTGGGGTGATAAATTTGATCTGCATTACCATTCAAAATGAAGGTGTTTTTTTGCTCTGCAGCCCTAAGGTTCGTAGTATAAAATTCTCCATCCTTGTCAAGAACTTCGGCATGATATAAAGTTACCTCAGTACCTTTTGGAAGATCTGATTTGAACTTTACCCACCCCACAAGGTTTTGACCAAAATCTATGACCTTATCCCCAGATGGAGTAGTGATCAATTCCTTTGCCTCCAGAACCTCTCTCTTTTTAATCATTTCGTTTCTTGAATGATCCAGCTTTCCATTATATCTAGCTACAGACTGAGCTTTTTTTGAATTTTTATTTTTCTTAAGTGGCATTGACCAAGTTGGGTCAGATAAATTGAAATCTATAAATTCCCCATTGTAGATCGATGAGCTTTGAATTGATCCAAAGTGATAACTCCAGTTTTCATCATTAATTATACTTTTTTTAGTGCCGTTCTCGAAACTGACAACCAATTCTGAAATAAATGATATTTCATCTCCATAATCTGTTTTTCTTTTTCCACGATTGGGTCTAAAATTCCTAAACCACCCATCTGCAAGAATTACACCTATTCTATTATTACCCGATGAAAGCATATCTTTGACATCATAAGCTTGGTATTGGATTCTGTTGTTATAGGAAGTCCATCCAGGGGTTAAGTATGATTTCCCAACTCTTTTTCCATTGATATGAGCCTCATAAATCCCTCTGGAAGTGATAAATAAACTGGCTGATGTTATCTTACCACCAACAACAAAATCATTTGTAAAATAAGGGCTTTTTGGCCCCTTCTTATCATCATTTTTGACCCCTATCCAATCCGAATTCCAGTTTTTTTTATCCATCAATCCTGTAGTCCAAGAGCTAATTTTGCTTTGTTTAGGTTTTGCTGATTGATTGGTCCAAACTTTCACTGTCCAATAATACTTGGTTGCATATTCAAGTGATTTTCCCTGATATTTGACATAAACAGACTCTGAAGAATTGACTTTGCCCGAATCCCAAACCAAACTTTGTTTTGAAAATATTTTGTCTGTTGCAACAAAAAGCTGATAATGGGTTTGGTTTAAATCATATTCATCAGATTTAATTCTCCACGAGAAATCTGGATTTCTGCTGTCCAAACCTAAAGGATTAATAAGTTTGTCAACTTTTAATTGGGTAATTGTTGTTTTTTGAGCTTGAACAGATAGAAGTAATAAAAAAATTAAAATAGTATAAAGTGTACGCATTTTATTGATTGATTTTTCTTCGTAAAATTTGAATTTAGTTTTTATACAAGTTAGTAAATTAATTTTATGCTGTTTGAGTCATCAATTGTGAAGCTCCCAAAGCACATGCAAAGGAAGCGGGTTTCGCTTTGATTTTTTGTTGGGGAAATTGTCTTCTTAAAAAGGCAAGAAATATTTTGTTATCCGTAAATCCACCATCAATGTAAATTCTTTTGGGTAAGGTTTCACAGATAATGTCAATTTTACTTATAAGTAAATCCATCAGCTCTCTTATTAGTTGATAGTATGCAGCTTCAAAATTGGGAAAGCCTAGATCATCCTTGGGCGGAGCATGCTTATTGTCTAGGTATTTCCAGTGAAAATGTTTTTTTGATTTTTTTAGTACTTCTTCCATTAGTTGCTTTTCCAATTCGAGTCCGTGATGGTAAAATTTTGGCTTACTGAAATGTTCAATTAATTTTTGAACTTTCAATCGGTGTTCCTCACCCAAAAAAAGGCGTGAGCTTTTAACGGGGCTTCCATCAATTTTCATATATGCAGTAGCACCAGCATTAATTTGATTCTGGTCAAAAAGTGAATCACTGGAAAAAGGATTAAAATTGATGCACCACGTTCCTGTTGATAAAAGTATAAATGACTCTTTCCCTCTCAAAAGGTAAGTTAACAAAGCCGAGGAGCTATCGTGAATTCCTATACCAAAGGAGATTTTTCGACCTCCAAAACTTTTGATAACTGTTTTTTTGGTTTCAACAATTGGTGGAAAAAAACGGTCAATACCCTCAGCTTTTACCCAGTTGTGATATTCTTTCTTTTCATAATCCCAAAGATCGGTATGGCAACCTATACTAGTATATTCTGAGTACATTTTGCCCGTAAAGACATAACTTAAATACTGAGGTAAATGCAAGCTGTAACGAATTTTTTCGAAAATCGCAGGTCGTTTGTATTTAAGCCAATAAAGCTGTTTACCGGAGTTGAGTAAATCCAAATTTTTAGATCCTGTATGTGAGGCGAAAACAGATTCAGGCCCATAATCCCGATAAAAAGGCTCAAAAGTATTGGCCTCCACCGGCTTATGGTAATCGTAGACCGGAGCAACCACCTCACCCTTTTCATCTAAATGAATCAACGTAGCACCAAAAGCAGAAAAATTTACCTTATGAATTACAAAAATGTCAGATGCTAATAAAGTCTCTAGGCTTTCCCTCATCCAAGAGACAATTTCGTAGATATTTTCGGCACTGTGTCCGTCCTCATCCTCTATTTTGGATAGGCTGACTATTTCTCGAACTAGAATCTTATTTTCAGCATCGAATACAAAATATTTTTGGTTGGTTTTCCCTACATCAAATACCAAACAACACTTTTTTTTCATCAAAGTCCAGTTGATTTTGAGTGCTTACCCCTTTTTCTTATGAGTTGATTACGAATATCAAAAGATCGGTATGCTTCAATAGCATCTAGTGCTCCACCTCTTCTGTAAACAGATTCTTTGACAAGTGGCCTGACATCGGTTCTGTAAGCCTCCTGTAAAATAGATTGTGCGGCCACCACATCATTTTGTGACTGAGCAACTTTCAATCCGTCATAATTAACCAACAAGGCTCTGGCGTAGGCAATTTTAATACTTTCCACAGATTGCAACAAATCTTCCATGGGATCTTTAAAGTTGTGACTGGCATCTATCATCCAAGACAATTCAGGATTTACAGTTTCTCGAACGCCTTTCACCAACTCACAAAAAATTAAAAACAACTGATAAGGTTTTATGCTTCCCACTGTGAGATCATCGTCCCCATATTTACTGTCGTTAAAATGAAATCCTCCCAATTTATTCAAATGCATCAGCAAAGCAACGATCTGTTCTATGTTGGTGTTGGGCAAATGATGCCCCAGATCCACTAAAGTAGTCGCTTGATCTCCAAGTTTTGACGCCAAAAGGTGTGATGTTCCCCAATCAGGAATGACCATGGAATAAAAGTTGGGCTCATAAGGTTTATACTCGATTAACAGTTTCCAATCCGAAGGTAAATGTTCATAAATCTCCTCCAAAGATTCCAAAGTACGCTGAAATGCCCCTCGAAAATCGTGTTGACCAGCAAATGAAGTTCCATCAGCCAACCAGACTGTCAAAGCCTTAGAACCTAATTCAATCCCATGATCGATAACTTCTTTGTTGTGTCGAATGGCTTCTTTTCTAACTGCTGAATCAATATGTGATAATGAGCCAAACTTATAGGATTGTTCACTTTCAGGCTGATCCTGAAAAGTATTCGAATTGACCGCATCAAAAACGATATCTAATCGATTGGCTAAATCCTTGATTGCCTTATAATCTTCTGGTATGTCCCAGGGAATGTGAAGACTGATGGCACCACTAGACTGATTCAAAGCATGCAGAGTCCCTACATCTTTGATTTTTTCCTCTAAACTAGAGGGTTCGCCACCATGGGGAAATCTACCAAAACGAGTCCCTCCAGTTCCCAATGCCCAACTGGGAATGGCGATCTGAAGAGCGCCAATTTGATTAACTACAGCTTCAATATCTAACCCATTTTGGGTTAATCTTTCTCCCAAATGGTCAAAATTGGATTTATGCCTTGGCAGTTGTTCCTCGTTAAAAGTTTTTAATTTTTTTTTATCCAACATGGTTTTATGTTTATCTAACAAAGGCGTTTGACATTCCTCCATCTACATTGATGGTATTTCCTGTACTTTTATCTAACAGGGCCAAAAAGGCAAAAACTCCATTAGCAATGTCCTCAGGCATAATGATTTGATTCAAAAGATTTCTTTTGGCGTAAAAAGCTGGCAACTCCTCCACTGAGATACCATAAGCTTTTGCACGCCCCTTTGCCCACTCACCTTCCCAGATTTTGCTCCCCACAATCACTCCATCGGGATTGACCGTGTTGACCCTGATCTTATCTGTGGCCAATTCGGCTGCCAAAAGTCTTGACAAGTGC
The DNA here is from genome assembly GCA_902619315.1 of uncultured Bacteroidota bacterium. Lineage (GTDB taxonomy): Bacteria > Bacteroidota > Bacteroidia > Flavobacteriales > Flavobacteriaceae > UBA8316. The sequence continues at coordinate 15,943 of CACNDW010000006.1, forward strand.
ATTTGTGCTGCTTTTGCTGTTCCATATCCTGCATTGTTAGGCCCGGAAACCAAACCGTTCTTACTGGCAATATTAACTATACTTCCACCTAAACCTTGTATTCTCATTATTCTAGCAGCTTGTTTTGACAAAAGGAACTGACCTTTAACCAGTACGTTTTGTAATAAATCCCAATCTAATTCTGTAGTTTCAGCAAGTGGCTTTGAGATCGCTAAACCAGCACTGTGAACCACAATGTCCAAACCACCGAACTGTAAACAGGTTTTTTGAATAGCATCCTCCAGACTCTCAGCTTTAGTAACATCACAACAAAATCCTATAGCCTGGTCAGTACCGTATTGTAAAGTAGCTTCCTGAAGGTACCTCTCAGAGATATCAGTGAAAACGACATTGGCTCCCTCGGCAATAAGTTTGTCGGCTATAGCCCTGCCAATACCTCCCCCTGAACCCGTCACCAAAGCGATTTTTCTAGAAAGGGGTTTTTCTTTTGGTTGTCGTTGTAATTTGGCTTCCTCCAACAACCAATATTCTATATCAAAAGCCTCTTGTCGAGGAAGAGAAGTATATTTTGAAATGGCCTCTGCTCCTCGCATTACATTAATAGCATTGATGTAAAATTCAGAGGCTACCCTGGCTGTTTGTTTGTTCTTGGCAAAAGTAAACATCCCTACTCCTGGATATAATATTACCACTGGGTTGGGGTCCCTTACAGCAGGGCTATCGTTGTGCTTACAGGATTCATAATAATCATGATAATCATCGCGATACTGTTCAAATAAACCGGATAATTTATCTAATACCATTTGCTCATCACTGAGGTCTTGTTCGGGAGTTAAATTCAGAATAAGAGGTTTAATTTTTGTTCTTAAAAAGTGATCAGGGCAAGAGGTTCCCATAGGAGCCAAACGTTGAAGGTCATAACTGTTAATATATTCCAAAACTTTTTCATCATCGGTAAAATGGCCGATCATTGCATTTTCTGAGGAACAGAGACCTCTTAAAATGGGGGCAAGTTGTGCTGCTTTACCTTTCCTTTTATCCTCAGATAAACTTTTGATTTTTTGTCCTCCAAAAACACTACTATTTTTGGCAACTTTATCCTCGATGTATTGGGATGCAGCTTCAATGACTTCCAAACTGTTGATATATGATTCATAGGAAGTATCTCCCCAGGTGAAAACCCCATGACTGCCCAAAACAATCCCTCTAATACTGGGGTTTTCATTCAAACATTTTTCCAATTTTAATCCCAAATCAAAGCCAGGACGTTGCCATGGCACCCAACCCATGGTATCACCCCAAATTTCTTTTGTTATTTTTTCACTGTCTTCTGCCGCCGCGATGGCGATCAAAGCATCGGGATGTAGGTGATCAATATGTTTAAAGGGGAGCAAACCATGAAGAGGTGTGTCAATAGAAGGTGTCCTACTGTCTAAATCATATATACAATGATTAAAAAGGGCGACCATTTCGTCCTCATATTCAAGACCACGGTAAACTTTTTTCAGATCATGTAACCTCTGATTATACAAGCCTGCAATTCCATCGCGTTTCAGGGTGCCGATGTCTCCCCCGGATCCCTTAATCCACATTACTTCAACATCCTGATTAGTGATAGGATCTTTTTCGATGGTTTTGCAACTAGTGTTTCCTCCTCCATAATTAGTGATTCTTAAATCCTCACCTAAAATATTGGAACGATACAAAAAAAGTGAAACTTGGTCGTCTCCCAACAACTTTGCTTTTTTATCATCCCATAAATAGTTTACAAACTTATATTTACTTTTGGCTTCCATGTTTAGATTTTAACTAATTCAAATTTACTTTTTTCTAAAATAATAAGTATACTTTAGATATACCTGTAAAATTATAGATTGATGATTTTTTTAACTCCAACTAAATGACACTCCTTTAAAGAAATTTTATCCACTGGCATTTTTGTTATATCTACATTTTTTAATGCAATATTGAAACTGGTTGCAAAATAAGCTATTGAAAGTGAAAATTTTTTATATTAAAAAAAATCAGTTTCATTGAACGAAAATCATATTAAACAGTACATTACAGATAATTACACTTCAAACAATTGATTAGTTTTAAAGAAACAATAAATTATGGCTGAAATTGATAATAAGTCTTCAGAGTTTGAAAGAGAGTTAGTTCCAGAAAATAAATTAAAGAGCTGGAAAAGTTTTTTGGGTATGTACGCCGGTGAACATGCAGCTGGTACAGAATTTATGATTGGCCCTCTTTTCCTTACCGTGGGAGTGAGTGCTTTTGATTTGCTTGCCGGTTTATTTTTGGGGAATTTGATGGCGGTTTTGTCTTGGAGACTCATCACTGCCAATATTGCCGTCAAAGAACGTTTTACACTATATTTCAAACTGGAAAAAATTTCGGGAAAAAAATTGGTGAATTTTTACAATGTTGCTAATGGTGTATTGTTCTGTTTTTTGGCAGGATCCATGATCACCGTATCAGCAACTGCCGTTGGGGTTCCCACAGGTTTGGAAATGCCCAAACTGACTGATGTTATGCCCAACAGTATCACATGGATCATCGTGGTTTTAATCATAGGAGGCCTCACCACATGGATAGCAGCCAAGGGATATGAAATGGTTTCCCAGGCGGCCAACTGGATGTCTCCCTTTATTGTCTTGGCTTTTTTGGCCTGCGGAGTGGTTGCGTCAGACCAATTGGCAATCCAAAGTTTTTCTGATTTTATTGCTGTTTGGGGGGAGGGATCGGAGCCTTTTCCCGGACAAATAAAATACACTTTTTGGCATGTTTTTTTGTGGTCGTGGTTTTGCAATGCGGCTATGCATATCGGGATGTCAGATCTTTCAGTATTCCGTTACGCCAAGTCTGCGGAGTCAGGTTGGACTACCGCTGCAGGAATGTATGTAGGTCATTACATGGCTTGGATTGCAGCCTGTTTGCTATATGCCGTCTATCTAAAATCGCCTGAGGCTGCTGCTTTTTTGGCGGAAGGAACTGCCCCACCTGTAGCTCCTGGCCCACTGGCCTACAACGCCATTGGCTGGTTTGGAATTTTTGCCGTGATCTTGGCGGGATGGACTACTGCCAACCCAACCATTTACAGATCAGGATTGGCATTTCAAGCCATACTTCCAAAATGGTCCATTACAAAAGCTACAGTATTGGCAGGGTCTGTGGCAACCATTGCCGGTATTTTCCCCTCATTTGCCATGAAACTTCTCGATTTTGTTGCAGTATATGGATTTATCCTTGCACCTGTTGGTGCTGTTATTGTTTTTGAATACTATTTTGCCGATCGCTATGGCGTTATTAAAAACTACGCTGAAAAAAGTAACATCGCTTTCAACAAGTCTGTATTTTTAGCCTGGTTGATCAGTTTTGTAATCTTTTTTGGCTGGTCAAAGACACAAGGTGTGTTCCTTTCTTTTTTAACTCTTCCAGCCTGGCTGTGCTGTGGAATACTTTTTGTTATTTTTAGTAAATTTTATCAAAGAAAATAATTTATCTTGATTATAATGTCAAAGCCAATTCAATACAATCCCCGTTATCCCTCAATTGAGGATCTAAGAGCAAAAGCCAAAAAACGAATTCCCAAATTTGCTTTTGAGTATTTGGATGGGGGTTGTAACGAAGACATTAGTCTCTATAAAAATACCAATGAACTACGTAAAGTAGAGATGAAACCACGCTATTTGGTTCCATTCCAAGGTGCAAATTTAAAAACTGAATTATTTGGACATCAATATGATGCTCCTTTTGGAATATCTCCTATAGGTCTTCAGGGTTTGATGTGGCCCAAGTCTCCAGAGATTTTGGCCAAAGCCGCTTTTGAACACAATATTCCCTTTATATTGAGTACCGTGACTACTGCCAGTATTGAAACCATCGCCAAAATCACAGAGGGTCGGGCTTGGTTCCAACTCTACCATCCGGCTGAGGATAAAGTCACGGAAGATTTAATCAAAAGAATAGGTGCGGTAGATTGTCCGGTTCTAGTAATTCTCTCCGATGTTCCTTCTTTTGGATATCGTCCTCGTGATATCCGTAACGGCTTATCAATGCCCCCAAGAATGACATTACAAAACATAATCAGGGTGATGAAAAGACCGGAGTGGGCTCTGAGAACTCTGATCAATGGACAACCCAATTTTGAGGTATTAAAACCCTATATGCCCAAAAATCTTAACTTAAAACAACTGGGCAAATTTATGAATGCCACTTTTGAGGGAAGATTGAATGAGGAAAAAGTAATGAAATTAAGAGATCTGTGGAAAGGGAAATTGGTCATCAAAGGGGTCGAGTCTGAAGCAGATGTTGAAACTGCCATTCAATTGGGCTTGGACGGAATTATCATTTCAAACCATGGGGGAAGACAGGTAGATATGGGGCAAGCGACCATTACCTCCCTACAAAACATTGTACCCAAGTACAAAGACAAGATAAATGTCATGATGGACAGTGGTATTCGAGGGGGAGCTGATATAGGCAGAGCACTTTCCTCGGGTGCAGATTTTACTTTTTTGGGAAGAAGTTTTATGTATGGGGTATCGGCTCTGGGAAAGAAAGGGGGTGACCATACCATCTCCATCTTAAAGGCACAGTTGACGCAGGTCATGGAACAAATGTGCTGTGAAAACCCCTATCAATTAAGAGAAAATTTAATTAAGTAATACCTCTGGAAATTTATCCGGGTCCAAATCCCATAGAGTGGGAAGGCAAAAGTACACCACCAATGCAATGATAATTATTGAAATGAGATTTAAAAAAAATCCTTTTCTGACCATATCAGGTATTCTAAGATAACCCGAGCCAAAAACCACTGCATTGGGAGGTGTAGCAACGGGTAGCATAAAAGCACATGAAGCTGCAACAGCAGCAGCTGCCATCAGTACAAAGGGGTGTAAATCAAATTCTAAAGCTATAGGGGCCAAAACAGGCAACAGCATGGCGGTAGTAGCCAAATTTGATGTAACTTCTGTCAGAAAATTGATCGCAGCAACCAACATTAGCAACAAGATTAGTAGATGGAAAGCCCCGAAGGCAGTGAATTGCTTGCCAATCCAAAGAGCCAATCCACTTGTTTCAAAAGCCTTGGCCAGCGACATGCCACCACCATAGAGCAAAAGAATACCCCATGGCATTTTGACTGCATCCTTCCACAGGAGAATTTTTTCATTTTTATTTTTGGCATTGAGAACAAATAAAACCAAAGCAAAGAATATGGCGATGATCGTATCGTCTATGGAAGGAAAAATTGTTTGAAGAAAAAAAGATCTTGTAATCCAACAGATTCCAGCCAAAGCAAATACAACCGTAACGACCTTCTGTTCGTAGGTGATTTTTCCCAATCCGTTGCGTAACCTTAAAATTTCTGCTCTTCCCCCGGGAAAAGTATTTTGTTTAAAAGAAAAAGCCCAACGGGTCAAATACCACCAACAAATAGACAAGAGAAGAATCATCAAAGGAAAACCAAAAATAAACCACTCAAGAAAGGATATTTCATAATCATAATTTTGGGAAATGATTCCGGCCATAACAATATTAGGCGGTGTGCCGATCAAGGTTGCTATCCCTCCAATCGAAGCACTATAGGCAATAGCCAACATTAGTGATTTTCCAAAAATTAAATTTTCATACTCCTCAGTCAAGGGATTGTCTTTCAATTGTTTGATGATTACAATACCAATGGGCAGCATCATAACGGAAGTCGCTGTATTGGATATCCACATGGAGAGAAAAGCAGTTGCGACCATAAATCCCAGAATGATTTTCTTAATGTCGGTTCCTATAAAGTAGATGATATTGAGTGCGATACGTTTATGTAAATTCCATTTTTCAATAGCAATGGCAATGATGAATCCTCCCATGATCAAAAAAACAAATTTGTGTCCATAGGCTGCAGTGGTTGCAGTTATATCCATCCCCCCCGTCAAAGGAAATAAGACAATGGGTAGGAGTGCTGTGACTGCAATGGGAAGTACCTCTGTAATCCACCAAACAGCGATCCACAAGGTTGATGCCAAAACTGCCTTTGAAGGGTCGTTTAATCCATTGGGATTAAAAAACATCAGGGTCAATACAAACAATAATGGGCCGAATAAAAGACCAATTTTTTTAGTGGACATCATGGTATTTATTTTTAAAAAAGCATTCCTTGAAGTATACTATTTTCCAAATGAACAAAAAATATATCAAAATGATTGTGTTTGACTTATCATTAGATATTAACTAATATTTTTTTTCCCCGATTTTGGATTTATTTTTGTTAGATATGGAAAAAGTCAAATCATTGATCATTGGCAGTGGCCCTGCGGGATATACAGCTGCTATTTATGCTGCTCGTGCAGACCTGAAACCTTTGTTGTACACCGGTATGGAGCCTGGAGGTCAGTTGACCACCACCACGGAGGTGGACAATTTCCCTGGTTATCCCGATGGGGTAGATGGCCCAACCATGATGGTGGAGTTACAAAAACAAGCCGAACGTTTTGGCACCGAGGTACGTATCGGTCACATCAGTAAAGTAGAATTTTCCAAAGAGGTAGGAGGCGTTCACAAAGCCTTTGTAGAGGATGGGAAAGAAATACATGCACAGACCATCATCATCAGCACTGGAGCTACGGCCAAATATTTGGGTTTACCCAGTGAACAAAAACTTCGCGGTGGAGGGGTTTCTGCCTGTGCTGTCTGTGATGGTTTTTTCTACAAGGGTCAGGAAGTAGCCATAGTTGGTGGAGGAGATACAGCCGCAGAAGAGGCTACTTATCTGGCTAATATTTGTTCTAAAGTGACCATGCTGGTAAGAAAGGATAAAATGAGGGCTTCTAAAGCCATGCAGCACCGTGTTAACAATATGCCCAACATAGATCTGCGCTACAATCATGAGATCGACGAAGTATTGGGAGATCAAGTTGTGGAGGGACTAAGAATTTTCAATAACCAGACCGGTGAAAAGCAGGAAATCAATATTACTGGACTATTTATTGCTATCGGTCATAAACCCAATACAGAGATATTTCAAGGTCAACTGGACATGGATAATGAAGGTTACCTGATCACAAAGGGTAAATCAACCAAAACCAATATCCCCGGGGTTTTCGCTTCCGGTGATGTGCAAGACAAAGAGTACAGACAAGCCGTGACAGCTGCTGGGACTGGTTGTATGGCTGCACTGGATGCGGAACGGTACTTACAAACTCTATAGATCAAAAGTCTCCCTCTGGATTATGGGCTTCGAAATGGGTCAAATTTTTATCTTCAAAACCATAGACTACATTAATTGGGTTGCAGCATATTTCGCAGTCCTCTACATACTCTGTTTGACCCAATGAGGGGTCTAATAACATGGAAATCTCCTCCCAGCAGTAAGGACATTGAAAGAAATGTTCAAACATTAGTTCTTTGCTATGGATTCAATGGCCGCAACGAGTTCTTCCCAATTTTCCATGTGTTGGGACAATCGTTTTTTCTTTTCCTGGTAGTGGTCAAAAAAATTGGGGGTACTGATGGTCTGGTCATAGTTAATTTCCAATTCGAGATCAATGGCTTTAATTTCCCGCTCTAAAGTGGCGATTTGATCTTCTAGCTTACTTAGTTTATTCTTTAGTGATTTCTCCTTTTTCTGAAGGGCGTAATCATTAACTCCCTTTTCTGGTTGTTTGCTTTTACGTTCCGTCTTTTCCAATTCTTTTAGGGAATCCATTTTTTTGTTTTCCAAATAGGTATTGACATCGTCCAGAAACAGTCTAGTTTTACCGTCTTTAAATTCGAGTACTTGATGACAAAGGCCGGAGAGGAAATCACGGTCGTGAGAAACCATCAAAAGGGTTCCCTCAAAATGATTGAGTGCCTCTTTTAAAATCTTTTTGGATTGAATATCTAAGTGATTGGTGGGTTCATCCATGACCAAAACATTGAAAGGTTGTAAAAGCAATTTACAAAGAGCCAGTCGGTTGCGCTCTCCACCGGAGAGCACACTGACTTTTTTTTCTACTGCATCGCCTTTGAATAAAAACGCTCCGAGCATATCTCTGACTCTTGTTCTGTTTTCAACCGTGGCAGCATCCTGCACAATCTCCAAAACGGATTTGGAAGCCTCCAAAGTTTCGGATTGGTTTTGGGCAAAATAGCCAATTTTGACATTGTGCCCCAACCTGAGATTACCCGACCCCTTAATGACAGATACTAATAATTTGGCCAATGTAGATTTACCTTGACCATTTTGGCCTACAAATGCCAGTTTGGTTCCCCTCTCAATGTAGAGGTCCACATCATTTAATACTTTTTTATCACCGTAACTCTTGGCAAGGCCTTTGGTTTCAAATATCATTTTTCCGGGTTGTAGGGCTACCGGAAACTTGAGTTTCATGGCTTCTGTCTCTTCAGCATCAATTTCGATGCGTTCCACCTTATCCAATTTTTTTATGAGCGATTGCGCCATGCTCGCTTTAGAGGCTTTGGCCCTAAAACGCTCGATGAGTTTTTCAGTTTGTTGAATTTGCTTTTCCTGATTTTTCTGAGCGGCCTGCTGTTGTGCTCGCATCTCATATCGCAAACTCATAAAAAGGGTATAGGGCTTTTTCAAATCAAAGTGCCGTTTGTTGACAATCTCAATGGTTCGATTGGTTACCTGATCCAAAAACATAATGTCGTGAGAAACCAATACCACCGAACCTTTGTATTTCATTAAAAACTGTTCCAACCACTCGATGGAGTCAATATCTAAATGATTGGTTGGCTCATCAAGCAAAAGAATGTCGTGAGATTTAAGGAGTATTTTTGCCAATTCGATACGCATGCGCCACCCTCCGGAAAAGGTAGCTGTCAGTTGATCAAAATCAAGGGGAGTGAAACCGAGTCCTGCCAATATTTTTTCAGATTGTGCTTTGTATTGATAGCCCCCCATGACTTCAAAGGCACTGCCCAAATCACTCAACTCTTGGATGAGTTCTTGGTAGTCATCAGTTTCGTAATCGGTTCGGGTATTGAGTAGTTTGCTGACTTCGTCTTGACGGGATTGATTTTTTAAAATTTCGGGAAAGGCTTGAAAGGTTTCTTCCAAAACTGTTCGATGATTTTCTACCTCTAACTCTTGCGGTAAATACCCGATGGTGGCATTTTTTTCGAGAGACATCCCACCTACTGAAGGACTGTTTTTTCCAGCCAATAATTTGAGTAGCGTACTTTTTCCGGCGCCGTTTTTTCCAATCAACCCAATGCGATCCCCTCGACCAATTCTAAAGGATAGGTTCTCAAAAAGCACCTCCCCTCCAAAAGAAACCCCCAAATTATTAATATCAAGCATGAGTTATTTTTTTCAGTTGCGAAAATACTGTTTTTCAAAACGTTTTATATCGGCTTCAGGGGGTAGTTTTTCGTTATTTTCTATTAATCGGAAAAGCCAATTAGACAATATAGGAGACATAAGCACTCCACGGGTTCCTAATCCATTTAAAATATAAACATTTTCATATTCAGGGTGTCTACCCAACAAAGGCCTTCTGTCGATAACCGTGGCTCTAATTTGAGCCTTGTGTTCGAGTATTTGGAAAGGAAGTTTTAAAAATTGTTTTAACTTGGAAAGTAGCCACTCTTTTCCCTCTTCTGATACTTTGGTGGTCTTGTCCTTTCGATTAAAAGTTGATCCAACCCAAAATGTCTTATTTCCCATAGGGGAGAGAAAAATAGGACCTTTAAATATAACCTTCTGAGTAAGTTGATCGCACTTTATGGTAAGAATTTCTCCTTTGGACCCGATTAGTGGTAAATAATTAAAATAAGGGTTACTTAGTCCATGAAACCCCTCGCAAAATACTATCCGACGAGCTTTAATGTTTTTATATTCTATGAACTCTCCCAGGATTATTTCATTATGGTCTAATTTTTCTGAAAGGAATTGATGAGGAATAATTTTATTGATATAGTGGGTCAAAAGTGTTCTGATATCAACTCTGGCACTTTGGATTACCTCACCCATTGAAAATGGGGCGTTAACCTCTGAGAAATAATCTTTGGAGATCAATTGTTTATTTAAATATTTTTCAAGGGAAGTTTTTGAGGCAGCAACCGTCCAATCATTTTGCTCTTGAATATTATTAAAGATTCTATATATGGGCAAAGAATGAAGAACATTTGTTTGAACCAACTGTTCTAGATCGGAATAAAAAGAAAAAGCATAATCTATAAAAACTGGGGCCTTCCAAACAGGGTTAAATCGTTTTAAAACAGTTGGATTGACAATTCCTGCAGCAAGGTGAGAGGCACTTTCCTCGTCCGGAGCCACTACCACATAGCTTTTTTTATGTCTACGTAATTGTTCAGCATAACTAAGGCCAGCAATTCCAAACCCTACAATTAGTGTGTCTACTTTCATAAATAAAAAAAGCGTTATCAGGGGATAACGCTTTAAAATTAATGGAATTTCAAGTTAATTGTTCCACATGTCTTGTTCGTAGTCTCGAATTACGGATTTGATTCGTTCAGACTCTAATAACATTCTTAGAGCATCTTCATATATGTAATCTTTTACCTCTCGATCCTCATAGACATTTTCTTCCTTGTAAATTGTAGAGTTGAACCTTCTTGAATTCAGCATATGATCGTATGTGATAGGCTGGGACGAATTTCTAGTGTTGAAAACTTTATTGGTATTTAGGGATGCCCTTGCATCTGGAAACCAAACCCAAAAGAGTTCAACCAAGTCTTCCTCCTCGCCTGCTAAAGTCTTAACAGCTACATCAGGAGCAACAGGGCAAACGGCCAAAAGGCGATATTTAAGTTCACCGAGTCGCTTATCGAAGTACCATGTGCCTTTTATTTTATATTGTCTAATTTCGGCAGCAGTTATTCTTCTTCGCTCAATAAATTGGGGGTCAACAAAGCCATCAGCATTGAATTGTTCATAACCTGCATCGGTAGTGTCAATAGCCACGAGTCTTTCCTGAATTTCCTCATAAGTAAGTTTTTCCTGAAAATAAGCGGATTTATAAACCTCTTTGATATTGCTATTACTAAGATTTTTTTTGAGCACATCAAACAAAGATCTCCTTTCAGGACCTAAGTTAAGGGTATCGGTGGGATAATAGTAAGGGAAGTTCACCCTCTCATCCAAATCAATAACCTCCCAAACAGTCTTTGACCACATCACATCTCGGTCATCGACAAAACCATAAGCAAGGGGTGCTTCGTCATTAGCTTCTATTTGTTGATCATTGAGGTTTCCAACTTCTTGAGGCACTCTGGCATTCAATAGATTAGCTTGCCCACTGATGGTATTTATTCCCGCAAAAATTAGGATTATTAATGATAACAGTTTGATAGCTCGATTCATGACTTAAATGATTAGTTGACCAACTGACAAATTACAGGCGAAATTTTCTTGAATTTATAAGAAGGGTTTTTGGGGTTAACTACTTTGATATCAAAAACTTGAACAGACTGACCTGCTTTTGCTCTTCTTAAAGCACTTTTCGCTCTAGCATCCAGCTTACTTCCATTAATATTAATAGTTGGTTGTCCAGGAACTTTGAATTTAAAACTTACCGTTTTTAGAGTAATATCAAAGTCAAAATCTTCTAAAACAGCTCCAATACTTGAAATCTCTAAGCTGGACTTGGGAATGGTTATCGAACCCGTCTGTTTCCTTACAGTGCCCTGAGGAGCAGGAATATCTTTGATTCTAAATTTAGTGGTAGTTGAAACTCTTTGTCCATCTGGCAAAGTTCCGCTGGCAGAAATTTTAAGCTCTCTCCCTTTACCAGGAACCATGTTGTACTTACTCCCTCTTACTCTTCTGAGTCCAGGGGCCGACGCAGATACTTTATTGTCTGGTATGCCAGGTATAGATATGGTCATAGGATTTTCAACTCCTCTGTAAACCACATTCATTTTATCTGCAGATATTACCGCAGAGTTAGGTTTAGCTATAACAGCATATGATTGATTTACAGGGATTTTAGACTCTACCCCATCATTGAGGAATATCAAATCTCCAGTGATCTCATGATCTCCAGGATTACCTGCAGAAACGTTAAGTTTAATCCCTCCAGCAATTAATTCGTAGTCCTTTTCCTGAAGTGGTCTACCATCAAGTTTCAAATCAACACTATTAGGGTTTTGAGCCCCACCTTTTCTACCCAATACAACGCTTCCATCAAAAGTTTCACCTTGATAGTATGCCCCTTTTTCAGTTTTTAATAAACTTATATAGTTGGTTTCATTGACACTAGAGGACATCTTCAGCTCCTTACCCATTAGTGTGGCAAATACGTCATGCTCTGTTTGGCGTATATCGTTTTGCATCATAGAAAATTTAGCAAGTGAGGAAACCAAGGGAAAACCTTGAAAATTTGAATTCAACCATGGTTGATCCATACCATCTCTGTTTTTTATATTTCCATTTTCGTCACCCGTAAAAAAACGAGCTTCAACCATTTCTATATACTCAGGGTACTGACTACCAAAAACTTGAATAACATGCATCTTATACGTATTAATCATATCGATGAACTCCTGAGCTGCCTCTCCTCCACCTTCTTTAAAGAAAATTACATCTAAAGCTTCTCCTTTATCCATTTGAGCATATTCTTTCAATTCTGGATCTTTTTCTCTTTGCTTTTCTGTAATTATGCTCATAATCTCAGATATTCTATCATAGAATTCATCCGATTCTTTTTTAATCTCAGTAGCAGTTCTTAAGTGTCCTACCCACTTACCTCCCTTTTCTTCAGCATTTACCTTAATATTTTCGAAAATATTATTATTGCTTTCATCTACCCTTTCATTGGCATCACTAATTTTTTCAAACATCTGGCCAAATCCATCCAAAACTTCCTTACTTACATTCAAAGCAAGCATCGTGATGAATACCAGATACATCAAACTTATGAGTTTCTGCCTGGGTGTTTCTTTTGCTCCAGCCATGTCCTATTTTAGTTTTTGTTCATAGCTTTAAGCATACCATTGTATACTTGATTTAAATCAGCAAGGTTAGACGATAAGGCTTCCATTTGTTGTTTGAGCTTCGCAGCATTTTCGGCAACTTGATCATTGAAAGCAGCATTATTGCCTGATGAACTAATTTGCGCAGCGTAGACTTGGTTGAGTTGCTGCAGTTTTTGGGAAGCCTCAGACATTTGTTGACTGTAATTTTCAGAAGAAGATGCCGCATCAATTGCTGGAGATAATGCTTGTGCGGAAGCTTCTAGATTTTTGATACTTCTAGTTAGATTGTTCATCAATGTAACATCGAGCTTAGCTTCTTTTAGCATTTCATCAATTTTAGAGGAAAGTCCTTCCTCACCCCCTTTTGAAGTAGCTTTAGCTCCACCTCCTTTAACTTTCTTCACAAAGTCTTCGTGTTCTTCTTTTATTTCGCCAGTGTTCAATGCGGCTACCGTAAATATTAAAGCCTCAGTCCCAAGACCCAATCCAAGAACTAAACCTCCGGTAATTGGACCTATTTCTAGGTGAAGGATCTTAAAAAGTGCTCCTATAATTACAACTGCACCTCCCAAACCAAATAGCATGTGCATTGCAACTTTTCCTCTTAATCTTTTTTTCAACAGTTTGTCATCCATTTTAATGTAGTGTTATAGTTATGATGTTCTAAAAATATAAATTTATTTGATCTTAACCTTGGATGTTCCAAGATAATCTTGAACAGTCCGGAATCCAATATAGCTTCGAGCAGTATCGGAGTATTCATAGTCTCTAGAACTCACTCTCAAAAAGTAAGCTACATCTTTCCAGGAACCACCTCTGATAACTTTTCGAGATTCGGTTTTAACAGACATGTTGGGATTAAGGGAAGCCACATATTCATATGCTCCTGAATCATACGAGGAACTGGTCCATTCTGAAACATTACCTGCCATATTAAACAGATTAAAATCATTGGGTAAATATGATTTGGCTTCAACAGTATAGACGGCTTGGTCAGCCGCATAATCTCCTCTTAGAGGTTTAAAATTAGCTAAAAAACACGCCCTGTCGTTTAGCAGATATGGTCCTCCCCATGGATAAGTTCCAGAAGGTATACCACCTCTGGCTGCAAACTCCCACTCTGCTTCACTAGGTAGTCTGAAATTATTTACCAATGGCTTTCCTTTAGATTTTTGATAGCTATTTTTAAAATGTGTTCTCCAGTTACAAAAAGCAACTGCTTGTAACCAAGAAATCCCAACAACTGGATAGTCCTGAAAAGCAGGGTGAGAGAAGTACTCATTGTGCATAGGCTCATTATATGAGTATATAAAGTCTTTAATCCAAACAGTGGTGTCAGGATATATTTGAATTTGTTCTTGCTTTATGTAGGGTTTTCGATCAATAAATTTTTGACGGGTTCTTTTAGATTCGGCTGCAGCAGCCTCTGCATCAAACCAAGTGTACTTATAAACCAATTTGGTTACGTCAATTTTCATTTCACCATTGTACCATAAATCTGGAGGTAAGTACATGGAATCCATAACTTCAGAATAGGCTTGATCAGGATAATCCCCTGTTTCCCAATAAATGTCATTCTCCCAATTAAGTGGTCTTCCAGCATACATGTCTTCACTAAGGTCATAATAGTTTGTGCGCATGTACTTTTGGAATTCACTTAACTTGGAGGTGTCGGCATCACTAAATGAAAATTCACCGATACCATCTTTATTTTCCTCCCCAAGCTCAAGTTCATCAGCTTTTCTAGCCAAAAGAGCCATTGTAACAGAGTCTTTTACCCAATAAACAAATTGTCTGTACTCTCCGTTGGTAATTTCTGTTTCATCCATATAAAAAGAAGGAACAGTAACAGTTCTTGCAGCTGCGTTGTTCAGACGCGCAACGTCTTCATCAGACTTACCCATTATGAATGCGCCACCTTCTATGAGGGTCATCCCATATGGTTTCTCAGGAAACCACTTCTTTTGTTTTACCCCTATCAATTCACCCCTATTTTTCTTACCACAACCTAAGATAGTAAGCATTATTAATGGTAGTATAAGAAGTGTCTTAATCACAACAGGCGATAGTAAGTATTTCTCAGACAAGTGTAAAACTAAATTTTTATTCACTGTTTATATTTTTCTCAATCAAAATCTAAATGCCAATAAATGTTCCAAGGCAAAAATAAGAATTTAAATTTCAAATAGTTAACTACATTCTTTTTGTCGCCTTCCACCACATATCGGGAATTTTGTCATTACATGCATCCAGATAATCCTGGTGCGTGCAAGGTAATAACGCAGTTGTTTTATTTTTATTATCCATATAGCTTTGATTTATTATTTCCATCCACCATCGATTACTTTTTTCGCTTTGATAAAAAACCATTTTTATATCGGATAAAGCCACTGTATACTTGGTAAAACCAATACTAGTCAGGACTGGATACTCATCAAATCTATTGTTAAAACCTTCAATAAAATACCAAACAATTTGACTTAATAATTTGTGAGAAACCATTGTATTGGGTGACTCAAAAGCTCCAAAAAAGTCAATTCGATCACTGATTCCTGCATATCTAGCTAGAGCACATATGGTTCTGGAATCAATTCCATTTGGGGAACCCGATGGATGATTGAGAGCACTCCAACTTAGCGCTTTCATATCAAATCCAGCAATATTGGAGTCTCTAAAAAAAGGTTCTGATTTGGCTACATCATCCAATAAAACACCTAATCTCAGTGAATCAAAGTGAAGTTTTTCCATCAAATCCAATTCCTCTTGGGCAATGTAGTAGCTTTGATATCCAAGATTTGTGAAATTATAAAGAAAATTTGGCTGCTCCATGATAATACTGCTCATGTAGGATCTACCTGAGATCAATTCTTCCTCCTGCGAAAAATCAAATTGATTGTCTACTGATACAATATTTACTAATTGATTGATATCTTGATAGGATTGGTATATGGGAAAAATAAGATCATGACTCCCTCCAATGACTATTACCACAATGTTGAGTTGTCGAAGATGAATACAGATTTCCTTTAGTGCAAAGTAGGTGTCCTCAGGAGTGGCACCATTGGGTAAATCTCCCAAATCACAGATTTTAAAACTCCAATTTCCTGGAAAAAGTTGGTAAAACGACTTTCTAAACTCCTCAATATTGTAAACTGAAGATGGGAAGAAAGCATTTCTGATTTCAGAAATTCCTATGATGGCTATACTTGTATTTTTCAGGGCTGGGAAACCCTTTTGTTTGCTATGAATTTCAATGTTTTTCCCCAAAGCCTGGTTAGGGCTTAAGATCATTGAGGAAAGTACCTCCTCTGAAACAGGAATAAGAGACTCTAGGCTCATTTTTTCTTTTTAGCCGTTTTGGGATTTAAGTATTTAAATGCTTCCTCAAGGGTAATTTTGGTAGGGTCAATATCTTTTCCCAATTCCACTTTTTTACTGCCCTTGATTATATTTGATCTTCCCCATCTTCCCCTTTCAATTCTAATAGCCTCTTTGGGCCATTCTTTGATTAGTTTTTCTTTTTCTTTTATAATTTTTTCCTTGATAAGAGTTTCAATTTCCTCGTTTGTAAGATTATCGAAATCGTACTTTTTATTCACATTTATAAAGAGACCATTCCACTTTAAAAAAGGACCAAAACGACCTTTCCCTTTTGTAACAGGAAGTTGGTTGAACGAGTAAATTGGAGCATTTGCTGCTCTCTTTTCTTCAATCAAACCTATAGCTTTATCCAATTCGACTGACATAGGGTCCAATTCTTTAGGGAGAGAAACAAACATGTCTTGGAATTTAACATAGGGGCCGAATCTCCCATTATTAACTGTAACCTCTTGATCCTCATACATACCAATAGATTTAGGTAACTTAAAAAGTTCTAGTGCATCTTCAAGCTCTAGGGACTCCAACTGCTGACCTGGAGCTAAACTTACAAAAATGGGCTTTTCCTCATCTTCCGGTTCACCTATTTGAGCGATGGGCCCAAACCGTCCTAATCTTACTTTTACTACCCTGCCCGACGTGGGATCTTTTCCCAAAATTCGTTCTCCAGACTCTCTGTTGGCATTTTCCTTTACAAAATCTATTGTTTTTTGAAAACTATTATAAAAACCTTTGATCATGCTGGTCCAGTTTTCAGATCCATCAGCAATTTGATCAAAACTTTGTTCTACTTTGGCTGTAAAACTGTAATCCAAAATATTAGTGAAATTTGCAACCAAAAAGTCATTTACAATAGTCCCTACATCAGTCGGGACTAATTTTCCCTTGTTAGCCCCTACCTTTTCGATCAAAGATTTAGAAATGACCTGATTATCGACTACTTGTAATTGAGTATAGGAACGATTCTCTCCATCAGAAGTTCCTTTTTCAATGTATTTTCTGTTTTGGATAGTTGAAATCGTAGGAGCATAGGTTGAAGGACGTCCAATCCCTAATTCTTCAAGCTTTTTTACCAATGAGGCCTCAGTAAAGCGATAAGGAGGTCGAGAAAATCTTTGGTTGGCCTCCATAGACTTTAAGTTGAGTTCCTCTCCGTATTTGACCGGAGGTAACAAATCATTTTGTTCATCCGGCTCTTCATCTAACCCCTCCAAATAGACCTTCAAAAAGCCATCAAAAGTGATGACCTCCCCTTTGGCAACAAAATTTTCCGGATGTGTACTTGCTACTATTTTTAATTGAGTTCGTTCCAATTTTGCATCACTCATTTGAGAAGCTATGGCCCTTTTCCAAATCAATTCATACAAGCGGGACTGGTCGTAATCCAAATTGACTTTGGCCTTACTGAAATCAGTTGGTCTTATCGCTTCGTGAGCCTCCTGCGCCCCCTTGCTTTTAGACTTGTATTTTCTTGGTTTTTTATAAGCTTCTCCAAATTTTTTTTCAATCTGTTTCAAAGCCCCTCGCTGTGCCTCATTTGACAAATTCACACTATCTGTTCTCATGTAAGTGATCAATCCAGCTTCATAAAGACGCTGTGCCATGTTCATGGTTTTACTGACTGAAAAATAAAGTTTCCTCGCTGCCTCTTGCTGTAATGTTGATGTAGTGAATGGTGCAGTTGGACTTTTTGATGCTGGTTTTTTTTCAATCGCATCAACCTTAAAATTAGCTGAATTGTTTAGATTCAAAAAGGCCTCTGTAGCCTCGAAGGAATCAAATGTCTTAGAGAGTAAAGCATTAATTGATTTATTCTGTTGGGTGTAAAAAACTGCTTGTATTTTGAAAGATTCTTGTGGAATGAAGGCATTGATTTCTCGCTCCCGCTCTACAATAAGTCTTACCGAAACTGATTGAACCCTTCCAGCCGACAACCCCCCTTTAACTTTTCGCCACAAAACAGGGGACAATTCATAACCCACCAAACGATCTAGCACTCTTCTGGCCTGCTGTGCATTAACCAAGTTATAATTGATATCTCTAGGGTTTTCAATTGCATCCAGAATAGCAGATTTGGTAATTTCATTAAAAACAATCCTTTTTGTACTGTCCGATTTCAAACCCAAGGTGTTGGCAAGGTGCCAAGCAATGGCCTCTCCCTCTCGATCTTCATCGCTGGCCAACCAAACCATTTTCATTTTTTTTACCAATGATTTCAGTTCACTAACCACTTTCTTTTTCTCTGAGGAAACAATGTATTTTGGAGAAAAATCTTTGTCAATATCAACTCCTAGTTCATTAGTAGGTAGGTCAGCGATATGACCATAACTGGAGGCAACCTTAAAATCTTTACCAAGAAATTTCTCGATTGTTTTTGCTTTTGCAGGTGATTCAACGATTACAAGATTACTGGCCATATTTTCATTTTTTCGAAAGCAAAATTATGTAGTTTTTTTTTAACAATCTTACTAAAATCAATCAACTACTGTAATTTTTAAAATTTATAAAGTGATAAAGATTGAACTAATGTATTCAGATTCATAAAATATTTAACATTGTTTTATTAAAGAATTTCATTTTTGAAGGCACACTTTTAGGATATTCTCTTCATCACTATAGAAACAAGAAATTAAATCCAAATTCAAACATGACAAAAAGGCAGTTTTAATTATATTTGCAACAGAAATGCTGATCCTGAATATAATGTCAAAAATCACAATTAATGACCTTTATCCTTTTAACGGTGACGTACTGACAAAAGGGAGTTCCCCCGCAAATATAGGTTTTTCGTCGAAAAAAAAGAATAATACAATTAAAGCCAAAAAGCATTTTTATATTGAATCTTATGGTTGTCAGATGAACTTTTCTGACAGTGAAATTGTTGCTTCCATTCTGAACCAAGAGGGCTATGAGCTCACCGAAAAAATGGAAAAAGCCAAATTGATTTTAGTAAACACCTGCTCAATCAGAGAAAAAGCCGAAAAAACTGTAAGAAAAAGACTGGAACTTTTTAATGGGCTTAAACGTGAAAATAAAAATCTCAAAATCGGGGTATTAGGTTGCATGGCAGAGCGTCTCAAACATAAATTTCTTGATCAGGAAAAAATGGTGGATATAGTGGTTGGACCAGACGCATACAAAGACCTCCCAAATCTTTTGAGAGAGGCCGAGGCAGAAAGAGAAGCCGTTAATGTGATCCTATCCAAAGAAGAAACCTATGGTGATATAGCTCCTGTGAGATTGGCCACCAATGGAGTAACTGCTTTTGTTACCATTACTAGAGGATGTGATAATATGTGTACTTTTTGCGTTGTACCATTTACTAGGGGTAGAGAAAGAAGCAGGGACCCCAAAAGTATATTGGAAGAAATTGCTCAACTGGCTCAAAGTGGATATAAAGAAGTTACACTTTTGGGGCAAAATGTCGATAGCTATTTGTGGTATGGCGGCGGATTGAAAAAAGACTTCTCAAAAGCTACCCCTCTTCAACAGAAAACAGCGGTTAGATTTTCTAATCTACTCGAATTGGTGGCAAAAACTTATCCAGATATAAGAATTCGTTTTTCTACTTCCAACCCCCAAGATATGTCGCTTACTGTTATTCATACCATGGCTAAGTATGACAACATATGCAATCATATCCATCTGCCTGTGCAATCCGGAAGTAACAATATTCTAAAAAAAATGAACCGACAGCACACTAGAGAGGAGTATTTAAAATTGATCGATAATATTCGTAAAAACATTCCCGATTGTGGCATATCTCATGATATGATTGCGGGTTTTCCATCAGAAACAGAGCAAGATCACGAAGACACCCTGAGCTTGATGAATTATGTTAAATATGATTTTGGTTTTATGTTTGCCTACTCAGAGCGTCCAGGAACCCTAGCTGCCAAAAAAATTGAAAATAATATCTCTGAACCAACCAAAAAAAGGAGACTCCAAGAAATAATAGACTTGCAAAGAGTTCACAGTGAATATAGAACCAAAGAGTTTATTGGAAAAACAGTATGCGTACTAATTGAAAAGAGCTCCAAAAGATCGAGTGAATTTTGGAGTGGTAGAACCAGTCAAAATTCCGTAGCTGTCTTTCCCAAAGAAAAATATAAAGTAGGAGATTTTGTTGACGTAAAGATCGAAGAAGTGACTTCTGCTACTCTGATAGGAACTGCAATGAGTCATTCATCATCAATTTGAAATAATGGAATCGATACAACACATCAAACAGCGTTTTGGAATAATCGGAAACGATGATGGCCTTAACAGAGCTCTAAATAAAGCCCTTCTGGTGTCTGGTACAGAAATTACTGTTCTGGTTACTGGCGAAAGTGGTGTAGGTAAAGAAAATATCCCAAAAATAATCCATCAATTCTCACCAAGAAAACATGCTAAATACATTGCCGTAAACTGTGGTGCAATTCCTGAAGGCACGATAGACAGCGAGCTTTTTGGTCACGAAAAAGGGGCTTTTACCGGGGCCACCACCACAAGAAGTGGTTATTTTGAAGTAGCTGACGGTGGAACCATCTTTCTCGATGAAGTGGGAGAACTTCCCTTGGCCACACAAGTAAGGCTTCTTAGGATATTAGAAAATGGAGAATTCATAAAAGTAGGTTCTTCAAAAGTCCAAAAAACAGATGTAAGAATTGTAGCAGCCACAAATATAAAAATGAATGAAGCCATTAAAAAAGGTAAATTCAGAGAAGACCTTTTTTATCGATTGAGTACAGTAGAAATTCACTTGCCACCACTTAGAGACAGAAAACAAGACATCCCTCTTTTATTTAGAAAGTTTGCTTCTGATTTCGCTCAGAAGTATAAAATGCCCACGCTCAGATTGGATGAAAATGCACAAAGAGTTTTGGAGCAATACAGATGGAGTGGCAATATTAGACAATTGCGCAACATAGCAGAACAAGTCTCTGTTTTGGAAAAAAACAGAACACTTGATGTCAGTACCTTGAAAAATTATCTTCCCAACACAGGGTCTCAACTTCCTGCTGTTATTGACCGATCAGATAAAGAAGCTGATTTTTCCTCCGAAAGAGAGATTCTCTATAAAGTACTCTTCGATATGAAGAATGATCTCAATGACTTGAAAAAACTCACCCATGAGTTGATGGAGAATGAAAATATGTCATCGGTCCAAAAAAATAATCCTGATTTGATTAAAAAAATATATGGTGAGCTAGAAGATCAAAACAAAACTGTTGAATTCATTAACCCAGATAGCAAAGCTCAAAAACACAGCAATACTACTCCAATCAATCAATACGACTATGCCGAAACGGTAATTGAAGAGGAACCATTATCTTTATTGGATAAAGAAATTGAAATGATTAAGCAAGCTCTGAAAAGAAGTAACGGTAAAAGAAAAATAGCGGCAAATGAACTGGGTATTTCAGAAAGGACCCTATATCGAAAAATCAAACAATTTGACCTACAAGACGACGAAAATGAATAGAATTTTCATCTATCTTTTTTTAATTTTGCTTCTCGGTCTGGAGGCCTGTGGAATATACTCTTTTACCGGAGCATCAATTCCTTCCGGTGCATCAACTTTCCAAGTCAATTTTTTTGAAAATCAAGCTGGCAGTAGACCAGGCTCTACAGTTGAACCTGGATTGGACAGAGATTTTACTCTTGCACTTCAAGATATTATTTTGGGGCAGACTAATCTTAATTTGGTAAACTCGGGCGGAGATTTGGTTTACGAAGGAGAAATTACTCAATATAGTATAACCCCAATGACATCAACTGCAAACCTTACAGCTGCTCAAAACCGACTGACGATGAATGTGAACCTTCGCTATTTCAACACCAAAAACGAAGAAGATGATTTCGAAAGTCAATTCTCGTTTTTTTATGATTTTCCTGCCGAAAAACAACTTTATGACATTCAGGGATCAGCTCATGATGAAATTTTTGAGAGGATTACCCAAGACATATTTAATGCAACACTTGCTAAGTGGTAAGTAGAATGAATAGAGAAAAATTTGACAAGTTTATTGAAAACTATGATTCTAATAACGAAATCTTTGTCTCTCAGATGGCACTCCTAATTGAAAAATATCCATATTTTCAACTACCACGTTTTTTCTTAACCAAATCACTCAAAGACCAAAATAAAAATGGGCTTGATATGGCCCTTAATCAGTTGGCGCTTTACACAGCTAATAGGGGATTACTGAAGCAAAAAATTGAATCTAAAGTTAAATCGACAAAAAAAGTAAAAGACACTAAATCATTAAATACAACAAAAAAGGTTCAAAATAATCTTCAAGCCCTCGCGAAAGAAAAAAAGTTAAAATCGCAATCCATTAAAAAAGTTCGTTTTTCAAAAGATCTCAAACTTAGTTTTCTAGATTGGATTAAATACACAGAGGAAAACCAAAAAATACAGATTCAAGAATCTAAAAAATTAGAACCTTTAAAAAATAAGTTATCAATTATTGATAGATTCATTGAAGCTGACCCTAAAATCTCACCCATGGAAAAAAATGAACCCATTGAATCATTGATTAATGGGGATTTTAATTCTGAGGAATTGATGACTGAGAGCTTAGCCAAAATTCTACTCAGACAAAAAAAGTATAAAAAAGCCATTAAAGCCTATAAGATTTTAAGTTTGAAATATCCGGAAAAAAATGTTTTCTTTGCAGGGCAAATTCAGAAAATCAAGAAATTGCAGCAATAATAAAATTTTATGGGAAGCTTTTCGGTTTTTATTGCTTTAATCATTTTTGTCTGTTTTCTACTTGTTTTAGTAGTGATGGTTCAAAACCCTAAAGGCGGGGGACTGTCATCTTCTTTTGGTGGTGGCGGACAACAAATGGGAGGTGTACAAAAGACATCTGACTTTTTGGATCGGAGCACTTGGTTACTCGCGGGACTTTTGTTGGTGTTAATTCTACTTTCAAATATTTCACTCGGAACCAATACAGGTAGCTCTGACTCTCGTCTATTGGAAGACAATGCTTTGGAACAATCTATTCCTGAGGTAATCCCGGAAACCTTACCTGAAACAATACCGGAAGTACCCGAGGAGGATTCTCAAAAATAGTACTTGTGCCATGCTGTCAGGGTTATTTCTTAATTGCATCAATTTGTCATATGCTTTGCGCTTGGCATGGTTTGTGAAAAAACTTTTAAAAATTAAATAAATAAATTATAATGAGTAAAGTAAATATACAGCCTTTAGCAGATCGAGTATTAATCGAGCCTGCTGCTGCAGAAACTAAAACTTCGTCAGGGATCATTATACCAGATTCCGCTAAAGAAAAACCTCAAAAAGGAACGGTGGTCGCTGTGGGACCTGGAACCTCTGAAAATCCAATCACAGTAAAAGTTGGAGATCACGTACTTTATGGCAAATATGCTGGAACCGAACTGCAACATGACGGTACAGACTATATGATTATGAAAGAAAGTGATATACTCGCAATTGTTTAACAGAAAAATCAAATAAAATGGCAAAGAAAATAGAATTCGATTTAGAGGCACGGGATGGCATAAAACGAGGTGTTGATGCACTTGCTAATGCCGTAAAAGTAACCCTTGGCCCTAAAGGAAGAAATGTGATTATAGGCAAATCATTTGGTGCACCTCAAGTTACCAAAGATGGTGTAACAGTAGCCAAAGAAATAGAGTTAGAAGATGCTCTTGAAAATATGGGAGCTCAAATGGTTAAGGAAGTGGCTTCAAAAACCAATGATTTAGCCGGAGACGGTACTACTACTGCAACAATTTTGGCACAAGCAATTGTTAAAGAAGGTTTAAAAAACGTTGCAGCAGGTGCCAATCCATTAGATCTTAAAAGAGGAATAGATAAAGCAGTTAAAGCAATAGTTGATTCCCTGGGTAAGCAATCAGTAGAGGTAGGAAATTCATCTGAAAAAATAAAACAAGTAGCTAGTATTTCTGCAAATAATGACGAAACTATTGGTAGCTTGATAACAGAAGCATTTGAAAAAGTAGGTAAAGAAGGTGTCATTACTGTTGAGGAAGCCAAAGGAACAGATACATACGTAGACGTAGTGGAGGGAATGCAATTCGATCGCGGTTACCTCTCCCCTTATTTTGTTACGGATTCTGAAAAAATGGAAGCCGACTTAGAGTCTCCCCACATCTTACTCTATGACAAAAAAATTTCTGCAATGAAAGATCTATTACCTATACTTGAGCCTGTTGCTCAATCTGGAAAGCCTCTCGTTGTGATTGCTGAAGATGTTGACGGTGAGGCATTAGCAACATTAGTTGTAAATAAACTTCGCGGTGCGTTAAAAATTGCAGCTGTAAAGGCCCCTGGTTTTGGTGACAGAAGAAAGGCGATGCTTGAGGATATTGCTATCTTGACAGGTGGGACCGTAATTTCTGAAGAGAGAGGTTTCACATTAGAGAATACGACTATAGATATGCTTGGTTCAGCTGAAAAAGTTACTATTGATAAAGACAATACTACAGTTGTAAATGGTGCAGGCGAGAGCGAAATGATTCAGGGAAGGGTCAATCAAATTAAATCTCAAATTGAAACTACAACCTCTGATTACGATAAAGAAAAACTCCAAGAACGTTTGGCCAAACTCTCAGGAGGCGTTGCCGTATTATATGTAGGTGCTCCCTCTGAAGTTGAAATGAAAGAAAAGAAAGACCGAGTTGACGATGCACTTCATGCTACTAGAGCAGCAGTAGAGGAAGGTATTGTAGCTGGTGGTGGAGTTGCCCTATTAAGTACTCAAAAAAGTCTTACTAAATTAAAATCTGACAATGCAGATGAAGGTACAGGGGTTCAAATTATTCACAAAGCTATAGAATCTCCATTGAGAACCATTGTTGAAAACTCTGGTGGAGAAGGTTCAGTAGTCGTATCTAAAGTAAATGAAGGTGGAGATAATTTTGGTTTCAATGCTAAAGAAGGTTCATTTGTAGATATGCTTAAAGAGGGAATTATTGACCCTAAGAAAGTAGCTCGTGTTGCTCTTGAAAATGCAGCTTCGGTAGCTGGAATGATTTTGACAACAGAGTGCGCATTAATTGACATCAAAGAAGAGGCTCCAGCAGCAATGCCCCCAATGGGTGGCGGTGGTGGAATGCCTGGAATGATGTAATTTAAAGATTTATTAACTAAAAAAACCTGCTTTTTCAAGCAGGTTTTTTTTAGTGTTCTTTCCTGTCGTACTGACAACATTTGGGCAACTCGTTATAATCTACCTCTTCGGCTTTAGCTTCCGAAGTATCGTAGCCTATGGATGCGATACTCATATGAATAGTTGCTAAATCCACTTTTTGTGGATTGTAAATCAGACTGATCTGATTAGAGGGAATGTCCCAATTGGCCAATTTAACTCCTTTTACAGAGAGCGCCGCTTTTTCAATTCTTTTTTCACACATTTCACAGTTGCCATGAACCGTAAACTGAACTTTTTTGTTTTTTTTCTGTTTCTCTTGGGCTACCATCACCATCGGTAAGGCGATTAATAAGATTAGGATTTTTTTCATAATATTTAAAATTAATGATAATAATTAAATTTTAAGTCTTAAGCCGAAGTAAACCATCCCCCCAAAAATGGGAGCATAAACCTGAGCCGCATCAAAATCGGCTCCAAAAGGATCATTAGCTCCAATAATAGCAGAACGTTGTCTGTAATTTCCAACGTTTTCTCCTCCCAAATATAATTCAAATTTTTTGGACAAAACACGGGTCAATTGTGTATTCCAAAGTGAATAACTGGGAGAAAAACCTTTGGGGCGATCAACCAAATTATGGACCAATCGCTGCGCCCCCACATAGTGATAGGTCAAATCCCACCGCCATTGTTTCCCAGTCAAAGTGGTTTTGCTTTCCATGCCCAAATTGGCAAAAAAACGATTTTTTGCCAACAAAGGTTTTTGCATATGTCCGCTTTTATAATCTACTTGTACATCGTAATTTTTGTAGGCTGCTCTGAAATTTAAAAAGTTTTTATAGTAATAATCTACCTCCACTTGAAAACTTTTTGCAGTGCTTTTTCCCTCTAAGTTATAAAAAGAAATTTCATGAGGATTTTCCCAATCCACTATTACTTGGTCTATGAAATCAGTAATGTAATAGTCGGTTGATAAAGTGATCTGGTGTGGACTGCCAATATAGAGTGATTTGGACAGACCCAATCCGTAGTTCCAGGCTTTTTCAGGATTTAGCCCATAAATTTTCCCTTGGGTGGACTGTATTTTGATGATTCTATTGGTCATAAAAAGAGTTTGATTTTCAGCAAAAATATTGGCCGCTTTTCTTCCACTCCCCGCCGATAGACGGATTACAAATTTTTCAAAAGGAACATATCTCAAGTGCAATCGTGGCGTAAAAAAAGTATCTAAATTATTGTGAAAATCTACTCTGAAACCTGCGATCCAACTAAAGTTGTCATTATTGTCGTGTGTGAACTCAAAAAAGCCACCCATATTTTGATCCATTCTGTTAAATCTATCATCGTTGACTTGTTCAACATAATCATCAAAACTATAATTAAACCCTACTTTAAATTTATTTAAAGTATTGCCAATAATAGAATTAAAAATCAAATTGGTATAAAAACTTTGCTGATTAATGTCATAGGTTTGAAATCCGTAATAGGAATCTTGGTCGTGATTGCTGAAGGCAGTTTGAAGGCCAAAACTCTGATAGGGAATCTCGGGAAAAACATAGCCCACCTTAAAAGAAGCATCCCATCGTTTGGTTTTAATTTCACTCCCCCAGCGATTTTTCAACCCCATGTCTTTTTTTGGATCATAGCTCAAAGTACCCAACAATTTTTTGTCATTCATATACCTCCAACTCAAAAAGCTGACCCATCCCTTTTCAATATCTGTGTATTGCCAACGATTCATCAAATTGATTTGATCCGAGACAGGAAGATCCAGAAAACCATCATCATTGTTATCAAATTTTTGAGTTCTCTTGCTTCGGTGGATATAATACCCTGTACTCCAATAATCATTGAATCTATTATTAAAATGTGTATTCATTTCATACCTCCCGTTGTCAGAGGCGAATAGATTGAGAAAAAAGGGAATATCGGTCATTGGTTTTTTCAATTCCGTATTTATTTGTCCTGCAATACTCTCAAAACCGTTAGATACAGATCCTGCTCCTTTACTTATTTGAATACTTTCTACCCATGTTCCTGGCGTAAAGGTCAATCCGTAAGCTTGTGATGCACCGCGAACCATTGGAATGTTTTCCTCAGAAATCAATAAGTAAGGACTTGAGAGCCCCAACATCATGATTTGTTTGGTTCCAGCAAGAGCATCTGCAAAATTTACATCTATGGCCGGATTAGTTTCAAAACTTTCAGAAAGATTACAACAAGCCGCTTTAAGCAATTCCTCACTGCTGACCTTGAGGATATTTTGCGTCTCTATAAAAGATTTTTGAGAAGCTCTTCTACGTTGGGTAAGGGTTACTTCATCTAGTTCATCCTCCTGATTTTGGATCATTTGGTGACTGATGAATGGAGTACTAATTTTTAAAGTGTCGGTTTTAAAGCCAATATAGCTAATGATCAATAGATTTGTATCCGGTGCTCTTTCCAACCGGAAGGCACCCTCAATATCGGTAACCGTTCCAATGGTGGTGTTTTTCCAAAAAACACTGGCACCGATTAGGGGATAAGTTTTATTGTTCTCTTGGTATTGTACGACTCCGCTCAGGGGATCTTGCGAAAAGACCATTCCCCATGAAAGACATACAACGAATATGTATTTTTTCATGATTTTAAAGATAGATTCAACATTAAATAAGCAGTGTATTTAAAATTGGATCTACCGTAGAAAATAAGACTATGGTGAAGGAGAAATATTTTTTCTTTAAAAAAAAGGTATTTCGGCTTTACAAAAACAGCCTTGGGAAAGATGATTTTTGAAAGATCAAAAGTGCATGTATTATGTTGTTGAACCGCAAAATAAGTGACTTGTAACTCAGAATCAGTAGTTTTTTGAGGTTCATTGTTTTGGATAAAAACAGTTTTATCCTGACAACAGTGGTTTTTTGTAACCTTTTGGCCTTGATGGGTATCTTGACTTTTTTCCAAAGAAATTCCACACCCCTCTACGTTCCATGCTAGTGCAATTTCTTGAATATGTCCCCCGCAATAATGAACATTCAATGCCACCCCAATCTTTGAAGTCAAAAAAATCAGGACAAAGAAAATGGCTTTGATGCTATTTTTATTCATAATATAAATTTAAGGCTTTTATCCAAACTGGTAAAATAACATGGCAATTGCCATCACGAGCATAATCACATTTTCAATTAGGGTCGCTTCGGTCATAGGTAACTTTAAAGCGGTGCCCAAACAGGCACAATTGATCTTGTTTTTATCAAAAAGTGTGTAAACAACACCAAAAGTGGTAATAGTTAGGATTGCAATGGTGATAATAAAGACAAAATTCAATTGCCAACGAAGCAATAACATCAAGCCCAAAAGGGTCTCGATAAAGGGGTAAATTTTTGCATACAAAGCACTTCTTTTAGCTAAAGGGTCATATTGAGCAAAAGCTTTGGGAAATCCCTTATAATCTAAAAATTTAAAGAAGCTGAAAAACACAAAAAAAAGTCCCATAAAATCAATCATGAAATTATTAATTTGGAAAGAGTTTTTTTGGATAAGTAAAGAACCTAAAATCAGGTAAACGAAGATCAATATGAGTGGAAAAAGCTGTTTAAGTTTGGAGGGTGCTTCTAAATTTGGATGAGTTTTAACCAGGTTCGTCTCCAACAAAGGTATGTACTTTGGGGGTAACACAGTCGTCAATTTTTCCAATGTCAATGTTTTTGAAACCTCCAACACTACATTTCCTGAGGCCAAATCAATTTTAACATCTTGTACCTCATCCAAACTAATCAACTTATCTGTTACCGAAGAAACACAACCGTTACAAGTCATCCCCGAAATTTTTACATTTTGTCTCATTGTTGAAAAGTCAGCTTTTTTTGGTTAATTAAACACAACAAAAAAGGAGAAAATTAAATTTCTGACAATGATGTTTTTAATACTTTTGTCAACATCAATATCACTATATCTTACATAAAAATACTAAAAAACGTATCTGTATCAGATTAAAAAATAAATTACCCCAGTTAATATTAATCGATCAAGAAAAAATAAATGAGTAAAAAACAAATTTCATCTGCTCTCATCTCGGTATTTGACAAGACAGGATTGGCCCCCATCATTCATCAATTGAATTCATACGGGGTTACCTTTTACTCCACCGGAGGGACAGAAAAATTTATACGTGATATGGGCTATGAAGTTACTGCAGTGGAGGAAGTTACGGGCTACCCATCCATACTGGGAGGTCGAGTAAAAACCCTACATCCCAAAGTTTTTGGTGGTATTTTGAACCGCCAAGAAATCTCGGGTGATCAAACGGCTTTGGAGCAATTTGAAATTCCACAAATCGATTTGGTCATCGTGGATTTATATCCTTTTGAAGATACAGTTGCGAGCGGTGGAAGCGAGCAAGAAATTGTCGAAAAAATAGACATCGGGGGAATTGCACTTATAAGAGCTGCCGCAAAAAACTTTAAAGACACCTTTTGCGTTTCCGACAAAAACGACTATAAGGATTTTCTGGAAATTCTCATCCAATCTAATGGAGCTCCGAACTTAGAACAAAGAAAAAAATATTCCGTAAAGGCATTCCAAACCTCCTCTCATTACGACGCTGCCATCTTTAACCATTTTAACCAAGAGGAAGAAGTATTGAAACTGAGTGTTAAGGATAGCCGGACCCTCCGCTATGGTGAAAACCCGCATCAAAAAGGTAAATTTTTTGGACCATTATCAGACCTTTTACAACAAATTCACGGGAAAGAAATTTCCTACAACAACCTTTTGGATATTGATGCAGCAGTTAGTCTCATACTCGAATTCTATGATGGAGATTGCAGCTTTGCCATTCTTAAGCACAATAATGCATGTGGCTTTGCTACCCGCCCTAATCTCAAAGAGGCCTATCTAGATGCGCTGGCCGGTGATCCTGTCTCTGCATTCGGTGGCGTATTGATTACCAACAAATCCATTGACTTAGATACTGCGACTGAAATCAATAATCTATTTTGCGAGGTTATTGTTGCCCCCAACTACAATGCAGAGGCTCTGAAGTTGCTTAAGGAAAAAAAGAACAGAATTATATTAGTTCAAAAAGATATCTCCTTGCCTTATAACACTTACAGAAGTTGTCTAAACGGAATACTTGTTCAGGAAAGAGATTCCGAAACAGATAACGTAAAAAAACTAGACTTTATAACTACCAAAAAGCCTAATTTGCAAGAAATTGAAGACTTAATCTTTGCCTCAAAAATTTGTAAACATACCAAATCGAATACAATTGTTTTGGCAAAAAATGGCCAATTACTGGCCTCAGGTACAGGACAAACCTCAAGAATAGACGCATTGAACCAAGCAATTGAAAAAGCTAAGCACTTCAATTTTGACTTAAATGGTGCTGTAATGGCAAGTGATGCATTCTTCCCTTTCCCAGATTGTGTTGAGATTGCCCACAAAACAGGAATCACCAGTATCCTCCAGCCAGGAGGGTCAATCAAAGACCAACTATCCATAAATTATTGCAACGAAAATGATTTATCCATGGTCTTTACTGGTATTCGTCATTTTAAGCATTAATTTTCATAACTTTAACCCAAATAAACTTAACAAGTTATGGGACTCCTAACAGAGGAAATCGCAATAGATTTAGGTACTGCGAATACGTTAATAATCCACAACGACAAAGTAGTGGTAGACAGTCCCTCTATAGTTGCTATAGATAGAACTACTAACAAAATTATAGCCATAGGAGATGAAGCCAGTATGATGCATGGAAAAACACATGAAAATATAAAGACTATCAGACCCTTGAAAGACGGTGTTATCGCCGACTTTAATGCCTCAGAGCAAATGATCAATACCTTGATCAAAAGTATACCCACTCTTAAAAAAAAATTTTTTACACCATCACTAAGAATGGTTATTTGTATTCCTTCTGGAATCACAGAGGTTGAAATGAGAGCTGTAAAAGAATCTGCGGAGCGCGTTAATGGTAAAGAGGTTTATTTGATTCACGAGCCTATGGCAGCAGCCATCGGAATAGGCATAGACATAATGCAACCTAAGGGAAATATGATTGTTGACATCGGGGGAGGAACTACTGAAATAGCCGTTATAGCACTATCCGGAATTGTATGTGACAAATCAGTCAAGATTGCAGGTGATGTTTTTACCAATGACATTGTTAATTATATGAGAAGCAAACATAACCTATATGTGGGTGAACGAACTGCTGAAAAAATCAAAATACTAATTGGATCAGTAATTGAAGATCTTGAAAATCCTCCTGATGAAATGTCAGTACAAGGAAGAGATTTGGTTACTGGAAAACCCAAACAGGCAATGATCTCATTCACTGAAATTGCAAAAGCCCTAGATAAATCAATAATTAGAATTGAAGAGGCTATCATGGAGGCATTATCTCAAACCCCTCCAGAATTGGCTGCCGATATCTATAACACAGGAATATATCTTGCGGGTGGCGGAGCACTACTTAGAGGACTTGATGTCAGACTTTCAAGAAAAACCGATCTGCCTGTTTATATTGCCGAAGACCCACTACAGGCAGTTGTAAGAGGAACTGGAATTACTTTAAAAAATATCGAGCGATATAAAACTATTTTGATCAAATAATGACTTATGCGGCAGCTCGTAAATGCCCTACTTAAGTACAAAAATGCTTTATTATATATTGGTTTATTGATAATATCCTTTCTTTTTTTAAATCAACGAAGTTTTTACCACCAATCCATTTTTAGTAATGCATCACTTGTTCTTTCAAGCAACCTCAATCAAGCTGGGAAGAATATTTCAAGTTATCTTAATCTAGCAAGTAGCAACGAAAAACTAATTGCAGAAAATATAAAGCTTAAGGGACTGGAATTAATTCTTTTTTCTGAGCAAGCAGAAAAAAATCAAGCTACCGATAATTTTCCTTTTCAAGTTATAGGAGCAAGAATTATCAAAAACAATTATCAAAGTGCTAGAAATTACTTAATAATAGATCAGGGATACCTGGATGGAGTAGAAAAAGAAATGGGAGTAATATCCAGTGATGGTATCATAGGTATTGTCAATCAAATTACTGCCAATTTTTCAAGTGTAATTTCCATATTACACCGAGATATAAAAATCAATGCTAGCTTTAAAAAGAATGGTGCTTATGGATCTCTTTATTGGCAAGGTAATCACCCTAAAAAAATGAAATTAGACGATGTTTCAACCATAAATCCTATTCTGGTCGGTGACACCATAGTCACTGGTGGTATGTCAGATTATTTCCCTTATGGTATACCAATTGGAAAGGTTTCTAGCTTTAAAAGACCCAAGCTCGAGGGTTACTATGATATTGATATTGAGCTGTTTAGTAACCTTACCCAAAAAGAGTTTGTTTATGTTTTAAAGAACAAAATGAAGGATCAACTCAATCAGCTGAAATATGAATAGCGATAATATTTTACACATTTTTCAGTTTTTTCTCTTGCTTTTTCTACAATCTTTTTTGCTGAATAATATTAATTTATTTGGGTTCATCAATCCCAACCTCTATCTTTTGTTTATAATTATATACCGATTAGACGGCAACCCAACCTTATTAATCATTATTGGTTTTGTTATGGGTCTGCTGCTTGATTTATTGACACAAGGATCAGGAGGTCATACCATAGCTACATTGACCATCGCTTTTTTGAGACTATCCATCATTAAATTTTCTTTTGGAGTTAATTATGATGTTCCTATGGGAATGATTAAGGGAAGTCTCCTACGTCAAAGATTATTATATTTTATGTTGATGGTAGTTATTCACCATTTAATCCTATACAGTATTGTCTACTTCAGTTTTGATAACACTATTACCATTTTAAAAAACACTCTTTTTACATCTTTTTTTACCTTTATAATGGTATATATTTCCTTGGGATTATTTAGAGAAAAAAATGATTAGGCGTATTTTTTTACCGGCTGTAACTGTTTTATCTGCTATAGTTTTTATAGGAAAACTGATCAGTTTGCAGATACTCAATTCATCCTACAAAATACTCTCAGATGGAAATGCTGTGATTGAAAATTCCTTATTTCCTGAGCGTGGCTATATTTACGATAGAAACCATAAACTTTTGGTTTCTAACCAGCCTGTTTATGATTTAATGGCTATTCCTGAAAATATTACTTCCTTTGACACCCTTGAACTTTCAAAAATATTAGAAGTTTCAGAAGCTGAGCTTAATGAAAAAATCAATTCTGCCAGAACTTTTTCAGTTAAACTTCCTTCTATCATTGTTGGAAAGATTTCCAAAGAACGCAATGCCATGATTCAGGAGAAGATATGGAAATACCCAGGTTTTTTTATACTTAAAAGCTCAGTCAGAAACTATCCTGTTTCAATCGCTTCAAACTTATTGGGCTATGTGAGTGAAGTAAATAGAAACGATATGAAAAAAGACGATTACTACAGCTTGGGAGAGTCGATAGGTAGACAGGGGATAGAGGAATATTATGAAAGCTTTTTAAGAGGGAAAAAGGGTAAGAAATTTTATCAAAAGGACCGTTTTAACAGAATAATAGGGTCCTACGAGAATGGAAAGTATGATGTCCCTGTTGAAGGTCCACAAAACCTTTATCTCACCATTGAAAGGGAACTTCAGCAATAC
Source organism: uncultured Bacteroidota bacterium (assembly GCA_902619315.1). Taxonomy (GTDB): domain Bacteria; phylum Bacteroidota; class Bacteroidia; order Flavobacteriales; family Flavobacteriaceae; genus UBA8316. The sequence continues at coordinate 50,009 of CACNDW010000006.1, forward strand.
GGTGAAGAATTATTTCAAAACAAAAGAGGAGGTATTGTCGCCATAGAACCTAAAACCGGGGAAGTGCTTGCTTTGGTTTCAGCTCCCAGCTATGATCCCAATATACTAGTTGGAAGAAAACGATCCAAAAATTTTCGAAAACTGGTGTTGGATACCATTGGAAAACCACTCTTCGACAGGGGTCTCCAAGCTCAATACGCTCCTGGATCTCCTTTTAAAGCACTCAATGCACTTATTGCACTTCAAGAGAAAGTAATCGACCCTGATACAGAATATTTATGTCAAAAAGGTCATTTCTACTCCCGTGGTATGTTTATGGAATGTCATTGCAAAAATGGAACCAGTAACAACTTGCACTCTGGTATTTATCGATCCTGTAATACCTATTTCGCTAATGTTTACAGAAAAATTATAGACCAAGCTGGGGAAAACATTGAGGATGGAATGAATATTTGGAATAAACATTTAAAGAGTTTTGGTTTAGGTAACTTCCTAGGTTATGACCTGCCCATTGGAAAAAAAGGTTTTATTCCAGACGCAGATTATTACAACTATTGGTATAAAAAAGGAGGCTGGAAATCTGCAACAGTTATCTCAAATTCCATAGGTCAAGGGGAAATACTTACAACCCCAATTCAAATGGCAAACTTCACTTCCGCAATTGCTAACCGGGGTTATTTTATTCAACCTCATTTCCTTAAATCTGTGGGTAATAACTCTTTAAATAAAGAATATGAGAGAAAATATACCTCTATTGATTCCATCCACTTTGAAACAGTTATTGATGGGTTGCATCAGGTAGTAGAAAGAGGGACTGCAAAAGTTGCTAAAATCAAGGGAATCGATATCTGTGGAAAAACGGGAACCGTCGAAAATTTTATTAAATTAAACGGCGTAAAAACCCAACTCACAGACCACTCCATCTTCATCGCTTTTGCTCCAAAAGACAATCCCAAAATAGCAATTGCAGTCTATGTGGAAAACGGTTATTGGGGGGCAAGGTGGGCCGCCCCAATTGCAAGCTTGATGATTGAAAAATACCTCAATGGAGATGTCAAAAGAAAATGGTTGGAAAACAAAATGTTAAATGGGAGTTTGATAGCAGAATACGAAAAACCTTATTCAGGGGAACAATTTGTGATCAATGAATAAAAATATAATTTACCGGCTTGATTGGACATTAATGTTAATTTATTTATTGCTATTAATTTTTGGTGTAGTCAATGTTTATTCTGCTACATTTAGCCAGACATCTGGAGGCCTTTTAGACTTCTCTCAAGCTATCGGAAAGCAGCTGTTATTTATAATTTTTAGTCTTTTTATTGGCATAGTTATTCTTACTGTAGACAGTAAATTTTTTGAGCAATTCGCTACGTTGGCTTACTCCATTAGCATTGTGCTTTTGTTAGGTCTTTTTGTGTTTGGGAAGACTGTTTCGGGTGCAACCTCTTGGTATAATATTGGTGGAATAAGTTTCCAACCGTCAGAGCTGGCCAAAGTAACTACTGCATTGATAATCGCTAGCCTTTTAAGTAAGTTTCAATCGGATCTTAAGACCTGGAGAACAATATTAAAAATTGGTGCATATATTCTCTTTCCCTTTATACTTATTATACTCCAACCTGATCCAGGATCAGCTTTGGTTTTCGGTGCCTTCTTTTTTCCATTGTTTAGAGAAGGACTTAATTATGCATATTTAATTATTTTTCTAACTGTATTTACCTTGTTTTTTGTTACCCTAAGTTTTCCTTTTGGTGTGGTCATTGGGATTATTACGATCTTAATTTTTTTACTGTTCTTTATTTTCAAAAAGATTTATCCAAAAGTAAAAATTCTCCCTTTTCTGATTTTACTAATAGTTTCAATTGGATTTTCATACTCAGTTAATTACATTTTTGAAAATTTTTTTGAACAACGCCACCGTGATAGGATCAATCTTGTTTTGGGAAAAGAAGTTGATTCTCAAGGGGTTGGTTATAATATCAATCAATCTAAAATCGCAATTGGTTCAGGAGGTTTAAAGGGCAAAGGGTTTTTGGAGGGTACTCAGACTAAAGGTGATTTTGTTCCAGAGCAACATACTGATTATATATTCAGTACAATAGGAGAGGAGTGGGGGTTTTTAGGAAGTTTTTTTCTAATTTTTCTTTTTTGTTTGCTCATTTTGAGAGTTATTTTTCAAGCTGAAAAACAAACAAACAAATTTCGGAGAATTTTCTCATATGGAATAGCCGGACTTATTTTCACACATTTTTTTATTAATATTGGGATGTCTTTGGGCATTGTTCCCACAATTGGAATTCCTCTTCCTTTCATTAGTTATGGCGGATCAAGTGTTTTAGCCTTCAGTATAATGATTTTTATGCATTTAAACTTCGATGCAAATAGACTCAATGATTGGTAAGCTTAATTCTTTACATCTAAAAAATCTCTGAGGCTATTACCTAGTGTCATAAATGCCAAAACCAAACTCATTATGGCCAGTCCTGGCAATAATGTCAAATAAGGTTTTCCCAATAGCAAATACCTGAAATGATCTTTTACCATCCCCCCCCAACTCGGTACAGGGGGTTGAGTGCCAATCCCCAAAAAGCTCAGTCCACTTTCGATCAAAATTGCACTTGCAAAATTGGCAGCTGATATGACGATTAAAGGAGGAATAAGCATTGGAAGAATATGATGCCTTATGATTCTTATTTGTCCATATCCTAGTGTTTGAGCAGCCTTTACAAAAGTCTTCTCCTTTAGTGATAAAACCTGACCCCTTACGACTCTTGCTACCTCCACCCACATGGTTAATCCGACAGCGATAAAAACTTGCCAAAAACCTCGGCCTAAAGCCAAAGTAATAGCAATCACAATCAACAAAGTAGGAATGGACCAGAAAACATTAATTAACCATACAATTCCTTTATCCAAATAACCTCCATAAAATCCAGCCAGGGCACCCAAAAAAATACCTATCAAAAGTGAAATAAATACAGCAATAAATCCAACGGAAAGAGATATCCTAGATCCTATGATCAATCGACTTAACATATCTCTACCGTATTTGTCTGTTCCCAATAAGAATTTTTTTTCCTTTAAATGCTGCTTTTTAAAGCTAGGTTCCGTAAGTGGTGATTGAAGTTTTGATGCTTCGATAAACTCAAAATAATCTATCGTTGAACCATAAGGTTGAATTTCGGCTCCATCGGATCTAATCTTATAATCTTGTATTGGAATTTCTAAAGTTTTATTTATCTCTCCTGAAAAAAAAGACCTTTTATTAGAAGGGTAATAATTAGATTTAAGTACCAAAACCTTTACTTTGAATCCTGGAGGTTTAGAATGAATTGATAAATGCATTTGGTTAGCATTGGAAGTATTGTCAGGAGCAATTTGATAGGCAAAAATAGCCATCAAAACCATACAAAAGATATAACTTGCACTTAAAAGGGCCCACGGGTCTTTCAGAATTTTTTTGTAGACAACGGTCTCCCTCAAAACATCAAAATTACTTTTTAATCTGAGCTATAGGATAATTCTCTAAGTTGATGTTCAAATCTTCAAGAACACTTACTGCCTCTGAAATGTAAAAATCCCTTTCTAATGCTTCTATCCACCTATTTTTACGTTCTATAACCGAATCGTCAACAGGTAAACCTGGATCAAGTGTCCACTCAAAAGTAAGATCTGATTTGTAATCTTTGAGTACACTAAATTTATCTATGATTTTTTTATTTATGTCCCGTTCTGTTATATAATCATCATAGTTTAGGGTATAGATATAATTATCTTGCTGGGCTTGAATTCTTCTAGCCTGTTGTTCAATAATTTGGATGTAAGGATTATCCTTTAATCTATTTTCACTCTGGCTCAAAGCATAATCAAAATTAGTTTGATTCCCCCATTGCTTGTATATAGTAGGTTCTATTTTGTCCCAAGTCAATGGGCTCTCCTGGTCTTTTTCACCCACTTCAATGTAGGAATATTGATTTTTAAGTACAATATCACTACGTACCCCCTCTAGTTGAGTAGATCCTCCATTAATGCGATAAAATTTATCAGTTGTAACCTTAACAGCACCTAAGTCGCCATGAGTTCCACCGGATATTATACGATTTAAGTCAATCACATTTTGAACAGTTCCTTTACCAAAAGTTTGTTTACTTCCCAAAATGATGGCTCTTTTATAATCTTGCAGTGCTGCTGCTAAAATTTCTGATGCAGAAGCAGAAAATTGATTTACCATAACAACTAATGAGCCATCCCATACAATGGTTGGGTCTTCGTCTGATAAAACATCTTTTGCTCCACCGGTAGTTTTCACTTGCACCACGGGGCCTTTATCTATAAAAAATCCTGTGATATCAACAACTGTTCTAAGTGAACCACCTCCATTATTTCTCAAATCTAATATGATACCACTGACATCACTTTTTTTTAGAGCTAATAATTCCCTTTTGACGTCACTAGCAGCATTTCTGCTATTCTGATCTTTGAAATCAATATAGAATTTAGGCAACTGAATAAAGCCATATTTTTTTTCATTTTTCTGAATAATACTTGATTTAGCATATGACTCCTCCAATTCAACTACATCTCTGTTGATAATGACCTCCTCAATAACACCACTCACTCGCTTAACAGTCAAATACACCTGGGTCCCCTTTGGACCTTTAATCAATTTTACTGCGTCACTCAGACGCATAGGACCGATTTCTACAGCATCTTCGTCTTTTTGGGCTACTTTAAGAATGACATCCCCTACCTCAAGCGCTTTGGCTTTCCATACTGGACCTCCTACAATGACTTCTACAATTTCAACCACTTGATCTTTCTTCTGCAATCTTGCTCCAATACCCTCAAACTTTCCTGAAATATTTTGATCAAACTCCTCTTTTTTATCTGGTTCAAAATAATTACTATGAGGATCGAACTCAAGGGTAATGGAGTTTATATAAATTGAAAACCATTCATTTCGCTCAACTTCATCAAAAATCTCAAAATAGCTTTTGATATTTTCTTTTGTTTTTTTTCGGGCCTCTTGCTCCAGTTCAATTTTAGACTTTATCTGATACGTGCTATCATTTTCTATTTCATAATCTTGTTGTTCTAATAAATCTGAGTAGTATTCAAGAGTAGAGAGTTTGAATCTTTTTCGCCATAGCTCTTTAAGCCCATTTAAGGTTCTAGCATAAGGTAACTTCTCAAAGTTAAGATTAATCGAATCCTTTATACTAAAATCAAAAGGATCATTCAATAGCTCGCTATAAAATTCTTTTACTTGACCCATACGAGTAAGTAACTTATCGTAAGTCATATTGAAAAAAGAAATATCAGCTCTTTTAATTTGATCATCAATTTCATACCTAAACCTTTTCAAATTATTGATATCAGATTGAAGAAAAAAACGATGCTGTCCATCTATACCTTGAATAAAGTTGTCAAAAACGTGTTCTGAAAACGAATTATCAATATCTTTGGGATTATAATGACCCCTTTGCATTACATAAGCAATCACTTCGATTAATAATTTATCTTTATCAGGGTTTTCTCCTTCAAATGAAGAACTTCCGATTAGAATCATCGAAAAAATAATAACGACAAACAGTCCTGAAAGTCTCATAAAATTTTATTAGTTGGTAAATTTAACCAAAAAACACCCCCTTATTAAGCCTTAACCCAAAAACTTTTTTGTTAATACTAAATTGATATTGAGGAATTAATATTTTTAAATTTACTGTGAATAATGAATTCATGGAAAACAAACCTCTAATACTGGTAACTAATGACGATGGGATCACAGCGCCCGGAATAAGAAAATTAATTGAAGTGATGAGTGAGATTGGTGAGGTGGTGGTGGTTGCTCCAGACAGCCCACAATCAGCAATGGGACATGCAATAACAATTAACTCTACACTACACTGCACCAAAATCGATGTTAAAGAAGGTAATCATCTTGAATACAGTTGTTCCGGAACTCCAGCAGACTGCGTAAAACTAGCAGTAAATGAAATTTTAGAACGTAAACCCGACCTTTGCGTTTCAGGAATTAATCACGGATCAAATTCTTCCATTAATGTCATTTATTCAGGGACAATGAGCGCAGCCGTTGAAGCTGGCATTGAAGGGATACAAGCAATCGGTTTTTCTTTATTAGATTATAGATGGAGCGCTAATTTTGACGCGATTAGAAACTACGTTAAAAAAATTACCCTCAGTGCTTTGCAAAACAAAATTCCATCTAATGTCGTTTTGAATGTCAACTTTCCAAAACTCTCTGAAGATAAAATTAAAGGTATCAAAATTTGTCGGCAAGCCAAGGCCTATTGGGTAGAGGAGTTTGACAAAAGAACCAATCCAATGGGGCTTGATTATTACTGGTTGACTGGCAAATTCGTAAATGAGGACAAAGGTGAAGACACTGACGAATGGGCTCTAAGTCAAGGCTACATCTCTATAGTTCCTACCAAGTTTGACCTTACAGCACATCATGCTATTCAACGATTAAACTCTTGGAATTTTGATTAATAAAGAATTTTTTCAGGGCTTAATTGCTAGTTTTTTTGCTAGTTCGAGTGCGATGATTTTTTTATTGTTATATTTTTCGGAGGCACCTATTGAAGAAGGAATTTCTTTTTTTTTTAAACAAAAAAAATTAGGTGGGCTCATAAGTGTTAGTGCACTGATCAATCTACCATTGTTCTTTTTGGGAATGCACAAGAGAAAAACAAATTTTGCTAAAGGAGTCATGGTCACCTCTATACTAATCGTGGTAATTATTGCAATTCTTAAAATATTTTAAATTGAAATATTACATCATCGCCGGCGAAGCATCTGGTGATCTTCACGGATCAAAATTGATAGAAGCTCTGAGAGAAAAAGACAGTAAGGCTCAAATTCGTTTTTGGGGAGGTGATTTGATGGAACAGGCAGGTGGGGTATTGGTAAAGCATTACAAAATGCTTGCTTATATGGGTTTTTGGGAAGTTTTCGTCAATCTTGGTACTATTTTTAAAAACATCAAATTATGTAAAGAAGACATAACCGGCTTTAAACCCGATGTCATAATTTATATTGACTATCCTGGATTTAATCTCAGAATCGCAAATTGGGCCAAGCAACAAGGATTTAAAAATCATTTTTATATAAGTCCTCAGGTTTGGGCTTGGAAAGAAAAAAGGGTATATCAAATGAAAAAAGATTTGGATGCCCTCTATGTGATTCTTCCTTTCGAAAAAGATTTTTTTGAAAACAAACATAAATTTAAAGTTGAATTTGTTGGACACCCCCTTATGGATACCCTGATTAAAAGTAAAAAAACAACTACTTTTTTAAAAGAAAATCAATTGTCTGAAAAGAAAAACATCATCGCATTATTACCAGGTAGTAGAAAGCAAGAAATCAAAATAATGCTCCCCATTTTTTTAAAGGTAGTATCACTTTATCCTCAATTTGAATTTGTTCTTGCCGGTGCTCCTGGAATAGATCCAGAATGGTATCAAAAATTCTTAAATATTGAAAAGGTCAAAGTAATTCAAAACCAAACTTACGACCTGCTCTTACATGCAAGAGCAGCTATTGTTTCTAGCGGAACGGCTACATTAGAAACTGGACTGCTAAATGTTCCACAAGTGGTCTGTTACCGAAGTAGCTTTTTGTCATATCTTATTGGTAAATGGCTTGTAAAGTTGAAATACATCTCTCTGGTGAATCTGATTCTGGATCGTGAGGCAGTTAAAGAACTTATTCAAGCAGATTTTAATGTAAAGAAAGTTTCAAAACAACTTGAGTATGTTCTTTCAGATAAAGGCAAAAATAAACTCAAAGAGGATTACGAAGAGCTACGAACTGTTCTTGGGAAGGAAGGGGCCAGTAAAAAAACAGCTAAGCTAATTATTGAGGCTCTAAAATAGTTTTTTCAATAAATTGTGGTGGTGAGAGCGTTACCTATCAACCTTTAAACCTGGGTCTAAAGTTCTTACGATAATTTTCAAAATCCTCAGGCTTGCTAAAAATCATATAATCCCCTTGCTTAATCATCTTAAGATAAAGTTCGATCTGTTGTGGATTTTGATAACCTACCAATGGAGTAATCAAATCCCCAGTCTCACTTATAAAAACAACAGTTGGATATCCTTTAACACCCAAAAATTTGGTAAACTGGTGAGTAGAGTTTCTACCATTTCGATTGGGATCATAATCAGGATTGGTAAAGGTATTCCCATAGTAATTAATCTTTTCTTGACCCTCTGCATTAAACTTTACAGCATAATAATATTTAGAAATATAGGTTGCTACATCACGGTTTTGAAAAGTTTTTTTATCCATCAATTTACAAGGTCCACACCAATCTGTGTAAACATCGACAATTATTTTTTTTGGGTTTTCTCTCTGAGCCTCAAGAGCATCACCAAGAGTCATCCACTTAATTGATTGGGCATGGATCCAAAGACCACTTAGGCAAAACACAATAAATAAATATCTCAAATTCATAATAATCAAAAAGATTTTTCACTTAAATCCTCTGCCCCATGAGAAAGACGATTTAGGGGTTTCAGAATAGCAATTACTAATAGGCCAAATAATGTACAAAAAACAAAAATTCCCGTAAAAGTTGCCTTTTCTCCTGAATCTCCTGCATTCTCCCCTATATTGGCTGCCAGCTTATTTCCTAACCCTGAAGCAGCAAAAAATAAGCCCATCATCAGGGCAGCGTATTTTTCTGGGGCCAACTTAGTAATGTAGGATAAAGATACAGGCGAGGCACATAATTCTCCAACAGTATGAAATAAATATGCCATTACCAACCAATGCATAGATGAATATCCAAGAAGTTCGTATTCTGAAGCAGCAAAGCGCATGAATAAAAAACCAAATCCCATAATGATAATACCTATAGCTATTTTAAAAATTGCAGAAGCCTCCTTGCCTTTCGATTTGACTCTCATCCAGATACCACCAACCACTACAGCAAGAGTAATAATAAAAAAAGCGTTTAATGACTGAAACCAAGAGGCTGGGATTTCAAAACCCAGAAGTATCCTGTCTGTTTTTTGTTTTGCATACAAATTCATCAATCCACCAGCCTGTTCAAAAGCCCCCCAAAAAATGATAATCATTAAAAATGAGATCAACAGCACCTTCACCCTATCCTTTTCCACCTGGGATAATTTTTTTTTGCGTAATTCCTTTTTTTTCTCAACTGATATTTTTTTTAATTCCCCAACACCAACAAGATATTTTTGACCAAAATAATAAGTGATTTGTCCTATAGCCATACCGATGGCTGCGAGACCAAAACCATAATGCCAATTGTAGGTCTCACCAACCCAACCACAAAAGAGTGGAGCCAAAAATGCGCCCAAATTTATTCCCATGTAAAAAATGTAAAATCCAAGATCTCTTCTTTCATCTCCTGGAGGGTAGAGCCCACCTACCATACTGGATATATTAGGTTTAAGTCCTCCTACCCCCAGAATAATAAAAACACAGCCAATATAAAAACTCAACTCACTATCAAACGCTAAAATTCCGTGCCCTATACAAAGTAAAAGCCCACCCAGCATGACCATCTTTTTCTGGCCTAGTAAATTATCTGCAATCCATCCACCTGGTATGGCAGCAATGTAAACCAACATGGTATACCAACCATAAAGCCATAAAGCCTTCTCATTTGACCATCCAAAACCTGGGTTTTGACTTGTGGTCTCAGCGACCAAAAAAATAGTAAATAGGGCACGCATTCCATAATAGGAAAAGCGTTCCCAAAGCTCTGTAAAAAACAAAACAAATAGTCCCGAAGGATGACCCAAAAAGCCTCTCTCATTGGGCTCGTTTTGAAATGACTCTACCATAGAACTTTATAATTTTTAGTTTCAAAGTTACTCATTTTATACCATAACGTGGTTTAAGTAGCTATTAAACCAGCGATGTTAAAATATAGAATAATGTATCTTTACATCTTTCAGATAAGATAGGTATGTCTAAGAAAATAGAGGGGTTTTCAAAATTGTCCAAAACAGAAAAAATCAATTGGATAACCCAAATGCATTTTGAAGATGTCCAAAACGCAAAAGAGATCATTTCAACCTATAACCACAGTAATGAAATGGTTCAAAATATTCACGATGAGTTCATTGAGAATTCTATTACCAACTTCTATTTCCCAATGGGCGTAGCGCCCAATTTTTTGATCAATGGAAAGCAATACACACTTCCTATGGCCATAGAGGAAAGTTCTGTAGTAGCTGCTGCAAGTAAGTCTGCAAAGTTTTGGGCCTCCAGAGGTGGGTTCAAAGCTCAAATTCTGGGCACCAAAAAAATAGGACAAGTTCACTTTTTATTTAAGGGAAAAACAGAACTGTTACAGTCTTTTTTCAAAGAGAAAAAACAAATGCTCATCGACAGTACCTCCTCACTTACGGCCAACATGCGACAAAGGGGTGGAGGAATTTTTAACATAAAACTGAATGATAAATCAGATTTAATAGAAGACTACTATCAGCTGCACCTAACTTTTGAGACAGTTGACTCTATGGGTGCAAATTTTATCAATTCATGCCTTGAAAAAATCGCCACGACACTTCAAACTCTGGCGGAAGAGCACAAACCGTTTTTGAATGAGCGTCTTTCCATTGAGGTTATCATGAGTATTCTTTCAAATTATGCACCAGATTGCCTAGTTCAGGCTGAGGTGCGATGCCATGTAAATAAATTGGAGGTTACTGACGATATGTCTGGAATGCAGTTTGCACAAAAATTTATTCAAGCGTCAGAAATTGCTCAAAAAGAACCTTACCGTGCTGTTACCCACAACAAAGGAATCATGAACGGAATTGATGCAGTGGTAATAGCAACTGGAAACGACTTTAGAGCAGTAGAAGCAGGTATTCACGCCTATGCTGCTAGGAACGGAGTATATTCGAGCCTAAGCCATGCTTTTTTGGAGAGAGATGAATTTGTTTTCCAACTCAAATTGCCACTTTCACTGGGGACTGTAGGAGGTCTTACCCAATTGCACCCCATGGTGAAATGGTCTATGGAATTGTTGGGTAATCCCAATGCCAAAAATCTAATGGAAATTGTCGCAGTAGCTGGTTTGGCACAAAATTTTGCAGCTTTAAGATCACTGATCACCTCGGGAATCCAAAAAGGCCACATGAAAATGCACTTACTCAACATTCTCAATCAACAGAATGCAACAGTCGATCAGAAGAAAAAAGCCATGCAATTTTTTAATGGCCGCACGGTAACTTTCAGTGCAGTAAGTGATTTTTTAAAATCCAACATCTAATCCCAATGACGAAATGCTACAGCCATGGTAAAATTTTACTCACTGGGGAATACATGGTTTTAGTCGGTGCTGAGGCATTGGCCATACCCACCAAGATGGGACAATCACTTGAATTTAAACCCAATGATTCAAAAACATTAAACTGGGAAAGTTGGGACTTTAAGAATAAGCTGTGGTTCAATGCAACTATAGATATAATGGATTTTAGTGTTTCAAACACTAGCAGTGAAACCATTGCTCTAAAGCTTACAAAAATCTTAAAAGCTGTTCGGGATCAAAAAAATAATTTTTTAAGGAAAAACGGAGGAACAGTAAAAACCCATTTGGAATTCGAACGTCAATGGGGTTTAGGGACATCCTCAACATTGATTTCAAACTTGGCCCTCTGGTCTCAAACCAATCCATACAAGCTACTTCAAAATAGCTTTGGGGGGAGTGGATATGACATTGCCTGTGCTACTGCCAAAAGTCCGCTCATATTCAGCAAACAACATTTAGATCCCCATATTGAAAGGTGTAAGTTTGAACCCCCATTCAAAAACAGCTTATACTTTGTCTACCTTAACAAAAAGAAAAATAGCAGGGAGGCCATTGAATTTTTTAAAAGACAAAATATAGTAAAGGAACAGGTTGCTTATGCCTCAAGCCTGACAAGAGAGATAATGAATGTTAATAAACTGAATGATTTTGAGCGATTAATCACCGAGCACGAAAGCTTTATCTCTAAAATTTTGGGCGTTGTACCAGTAAAAGATAAGCTATTTCCTAATTTTCAGGGGGCAATCAAAAGTTTAGGTGCATGGGGAGGTGACTTTATTTTGGCAACCGGAGACACGGATGCTCCTAGATATTTTAAAACAAAAGGTTTTGATGTTGTAATAACCTACGAAGAGATGCTCTTTTAGTAATATAACTGACGATTGTCTTCAATCTCGGCACTAGAACGAAGTGCTTCATAAATTGTATTGTTGATTCTAATATTCTCCTCATTTTGCAGAGCATTAGCATAAGCTTTATAACTTTCTAATTCTTCAGCAATTTCTTTAGAAGTCACCTCAATCATATACACCCCATTATTCCCTTCAATCAAAGTTGAGGGTTGGTTGAGTTCCATAGCAAAGGCAGTGCCAATAACATAGGGTTCGATTCCTGCACCAGCCAAAACAGTATTTTCCTGAGTTACAGCCGAAGCGGTTTCAATTTCTTTTTCGGTAGCAGCGGACAAAGCATCCAAAGAATTTTTGTCGGTATGTAATTTTAACAAATGAGCAGCCTTTCTTTCCCTTATAATCTCTTGAACTACATTTGACTTAACAGACTCAATATTAATCGATCCTTCGGGAGTAATTCCAGTCATCTGAGCAACTACATAACCCCCACTTGTCATACTAAATCGTTTAATATCATACAATTCAGTCTCATCGTTGAATAACCACTGAACTAGATTTCTTTGACTTGGTAGCTCGGGAAGATTTTCATCTAAAAGATTCACTTTTTGAACAATCTTTACATCATAATCATATTTCTTAGCAACCGTATCCAACTGATTGGTTTTGATACTCTCCATCTCAAACTGAGTTGTTTTTTGGAAGACATCATTTGAAGTTTCCTCTGAGGGAATGATCTCTTTTGAAACATCAGCAATCAAAACCACATCTTCCTTATCAGTTACTTTGATTATATGAAAGCCAAACTCTGTTTCCACCAATCCAATTCTTCCTACCCTAGAGCGATTACAAAAATCAAAGAACTTACCAGTCATCATTCCCTCCTGAAAGAAACCTAGATCTCCCCCCATTGCTTTTGAGGGACCATCTGAATTTTCGGTTGCCAATTGGGCAAAATCATTTGGGTTTCTTCTAGCTTTACGAAATATTTCTTGGGCTAATTTTTTGGCTTCTTCACTGGTCCTCTTGATGTCTGGATTGGCCCTAACTGCACCTTCAAATGCAACCAAAATATGGCTTGCTTTGATCGAACCACCCTTTTTTCTATCCAGAAAACGTGAAATTTTCAATTCATTACCATCCTTATATGGTCCAAAAATATCCCCGGGGTTAAGGCCAAAAAGGATATCTGCATATTCATTGGCTAAAACTCCTTTTGTTTTGTAAATTGAATCAAAAGAGGTTTCGGAATACTGTTCAATAAAATCAGCTATATTATCAGTAGTGGAGAGTCCTTGGATTGTATCGGTAAGCTTCGATACATCATTGTACTCTATCCTTTGGAATTTGAGTTTTTCCAGATCTGCTCGGATTTTGTTTTTATCAACTTCTGAGGCAATTTCAGGAAAAATTACATAACGCACACTCCTACTCATTTCGGTCACATAATTTTCTTTGTTTTTATTAATGTGACTTTTAATTTCTGCTTCAGACACTTTAAAGAGGCTATCAGGGACTTCCTCGTAGGGCAGCCTAACAAATTTTATATTGACCTTGTCATTCTGACTGTGGTAAGCGATTTTCCCCTCCAATTCTGTAAACCCAGTACTTGATTTAATCAAATCGTAATAAATATTTTCCTTTGCCAAACCTACAATATTCTCCTCTTGGATTTTCCAATTATCATATGCTTGGGGATTTTCAATACTTAATTGATTTATATAATCTGTAAAAATTCCAAAATCAAAAAAACCTGACTCGTTTGAAAATCGAGGATCTTGCACAATTCTTTGGTCCTGCATCAAAATCATCTCAATCTGTTCTTTACCTGCATCAATTCCCAATCGTTCAAACTCTTGTCTGAAAATAGTTGCTCTTATCAATTGATCCCATACTCTGTTTACAGCCTCCATGGTTGTTAAATTGGAGTTCCTTTGAGTATTTTCGACCAATTGTCTAAAAAAAATTAGTTCAATTTCTTCATCATTGACAACTGCTATAGGATCACTGGGACTATTATTGGCTGAATTTCCATCAAAAACACCTGAAATTACAAAGGCGAACAAGGCCATGCCGATTACCAAAATAAGAAATACTGAACGCTGTCTAATTTGACCTAGTACTGCCATATTATATTGTTTGAGTCGGATGCGAAAATACAATTTCCTTTTTGATTACAAAAAAGAATAGCTCTGTTATTTAAGGACTTTCAGCTAGGCATTTCACTCTCTTCTAATGGCTTTGAGATCTTTATAATTCATCTTTAACATTAAGAATTACTTTTTCAATTTTGGTGGAGGACACTTCCTTAATTTCGAACTCATAATTTTCAATTTCAATTACAGTTCCCTCAGTGGGGATTTCTTCTTTCAGATATACAATCAACCCTCCAAGGGTTTCATAAAACTCGTTTTCGGGAAGGCTGAGATCATACTTTTGGTTTATATAGTCGACCTCTACGCGGGCAGAGAACTCAAACATGCCTTTATCAATTTGTTTTTCGAAAAGGGCAACATGATCGTGCTCATCTTCAATCTCACCGAAAAGTTCCTCGATAATATCTTCAACTGTAATAATTCCTGAAGTTCCTCCATACTCGTCCAATACGACTGCAATACTCTTACGTTGTTTGGTCAAGAATTTCAACACTTCACTGATTTTCATGGTTTCAGGTACAAAAGCAACCGGAAGTAATATTTTTTTGAGATCTGTCGGTTTTTTAAACATTTCAAATACGTGGATGTAACCCAAAATATCATCAATAGAATTATCAAAAACAGGTATTTTGGATAAACCACTAGATGTAAAAAGTTTTTTTATATCGGAAAGTGAGGCTGTAATTTCAGTTGCAATAATTTCTGTTCGGGGAACCATGGCCTCTCTTACTTTTACCTCTGAGAAATCTAATGCATTTTGAAAAATTTGTATTTCACTGTCTACAGTGTCCATATCTTTGGTCGATTCAAGTTGTTCCTCTATATAATTCCCCAATTCAATCTTGGAAAAAGTCAATTGAACTTGATCCCCTTTAGACTTAAAAAACTTTATTAAAATATAGTCTGACAAAATTATAATCATAGAAGTTATTGGGAAAAAAAATGCATAGAAAAAAGCAGTGGGAATGGCAAAAACCTTCATCAAAACATTGGAAAACTGTTGAAAAAAGACTTTAGGAAGAAATTCTGCCGTAAGTAAAATAATGATGGTAGAGATGACTGTTTGAATAAAAACTATGTGAATGCTAATTGCCCCACCTAGAAGGGTTTCGGGAAAAAACAATTGCAAAATTCGATCTCCCATAAAAATTCCATAGATGACCAATGATATGTTGTTGCCCACCAGCATGGTAGCAATAAACCGAGAGGGATTTTTGGTAATGAAATTTAAAAACTTAGCATTAAATCCGTTTTGCTGCTTCTCAATTTCCAAATAAATCCTATTAGCAGAAACAAAGGCTATTTCCATCCCAGAAAAAAAAGCTGAAAGAATCAGACAAATAAAAATGACTAAGTCAGAGATGATCATTGAGAGGAATTTCCCCTTTTGTTAAACTTTTTTCGATAGTGTCTTCTAAATAATCCCATAAATACGGATAGAAGAGCAAATCCAATGAAAATATAGGCCTTTTTGCGGTTGTCATTCCATTGATTAAATGATTCATAGGTTGCAATTATAGCAATAAGCGAGTATAATATTTCTGAAATTTTATTGTTTTTCATCAAGGTTTAAAGAGTCTTTCTGTTCTTTCACTAACATCGTACCAGTAAGATTTCCTGTTTGGAATTTACTAAATTCTTTGTTGGTATCCAATCGTATGGCAGCCATATCATAATTTATATTTTTAAAAGTGAAGGGTTGTTCTGTAAAAAGCCACTCTTTTTCAGAATCCCAATACATTTGACTTGTCTCCAGTCGAGAACCATCATCGGACAAAAGCACCACATTTCCCTGTAGGTCAACTATTTTAGTCTGGTTATAGAGTATCCCATAATCAGCTACAACGGTATTTTCCTCATTATTATTATTGTAAAATATGATTTTCAGTCCCTCTGGGAATTCGGAGTACTTAAAACTCAAGTGGGTATAATCTAAGTTTAAGGGAGCCGTCAAAATTGCCTTAACCTCTGCCGAGTCAGTGTAAGTCATGTGAATATCATAAGCTATCCCGACAGGGTTTTCATTGAACTGGTTAATTTGCTTCAGGGTTGAACTACCATCATCACAAGAAAAAAAGAGGATCACAGCAAAAGCTGAAACCCCATTCTTTAAAATTTTAAGTTGGTAAAACTGCATTTATAAATCCGGGACTTTAACACTGCTTTTGATCCAACAATCGAATTGGATAGTGGCCCCTTGATTGCCCTCTGTAAAAATTTCGGTTTTGGATGGAGCTCTTCCTTCATAGCTTCTTGCTGTTTTAAGAGCAAGTTTTTTTATCGATGCATCCACTTCACTAGCTTTATAAGCCATTTGTGCGGCCAACCAGTATACTGCTCTCTTGTTGAATTGGGTTTCTCCACAATCATTAGCACTACTCGCATATAGATTAGAGATAAGAAGATAAGCGCGGCCAAAAGAGGGCTGGAAGTTTAAAGTCTTTCGAGCATAATTTCGGGCCGAGGATTTTCTCCCGGAATTCTTAAACTTGACAGCAATCTTGTACAGAATTTTAGCTTTTTTATATGGATCAGTTTGAAGTGAGATTGACTCCTCGTAATATTTTAAAGCCTCTTTATTATCCCCGGCTTTGTCCTTCAAAATTCCTAAATAATAAGCGGAATCAGCCGAAGGTTCAAGGGCATGTAAAGCTTCAACAAGGGTAACGAAAAACGGATCATCGGAACATTCCTTACTGTCCATTCGAGAGGCAGCACGCTTTAACCAAATAGCATCGGTCTTGAACTCCTCAAAATTTCTTTTATATAAGGGAACCAAATTAACACACGTAGCTTCTTTAGAAATAATAGCGTCTAGATTGGAAAGAAAAGTACCGATCGCATTACTGTTAATACCATAGACCCTTTTACTTCTTACTTCACGACTGTTTAATGGAATTCCATCCTCCTGTTTTTTGAGAATGACATCCAGTTTCTTTGCCAAATTGATAGATTCTAACTCAAATTTTTCAGAAACCTCTTCGTATTTATTGAACAATTGTTCCATGGTTACGCCTTGATTTCCTTGTTTATATATATCGTAAAGGGTTTTAAAATAATTGTAAAGCCCTTTTGGATTATTAAAACTTTTGGCATCAGTTTGGTAGGCTAATTCAAATGTTTTGTAAACCTTCATTTTATCTGCTGTTTTGTAATCCAACATGGCTTGAGCCTTACTGCTGATGATATCTCCTTTAACACTAATATTCCTTTTAGTAGGGAAATTTTCTAGCCACTCGTCGTAAAGCTTCATTAAATCAGCTGTTTCAGCACCAAGAGTCTGAGGCAAAGCTTTTTTTATTCTGTCCTTAAGAATTCGCTCTCCATATGAAAAAATCGCAACATTAAGAGATGGACACTCATTTCTTACTTTCATCCAAGGCTCGTAAGCCTCATCATAATTCTTAACCTTTGCATACTCTGCAAAAATGGATAAATTCTGCAAACAATCTTCACTGTTTTGGGATACTGCAGGGTAAACGACAACCATTCCCAACCATAAAATAAATATTTTAATAAATTTCATTACCATTAAATTAATTATATTTTCTTTTTATAAACCATTTATCGTTTAGGGAAAACCCAATCCTAAATGACCAAAAATTTTCTTTGTATGTTTTACTATCAGCTACTCTACTGGCATATTCAAATCCAATGTTGGTATTTGAAAACCCAGCTAAAGGTAGACCAAATCCAAAATTAACTCCGGTTTCTTTTAAACCAAAATTATTTATCAATATACCTGTTAGTTCATGTCGAAATCCCATTCTAAAGACAATCCTTTTCCAATAGCTTGTAATTGAACTGTAGTCGGGAATATAAAAACCTCCCAATGAGAATTGATATGCATTTTCATATCCAACATTGGGCAGGCTTATGAATTCATGACTAAAGTTTTGCATAGCATTCATGGTATATTGTACTCCCGTAAACCATTTTCTTTCTTTGCCAACTCCAAATCCAAAAGATATTATATCAGGTATTGTGATATTAGTTCTTTTCAAACCAAAGTCGATCAAAGATATCTCTACATTTTCTCCAAAATTATTGGTTGCTAAGAAAGATCGGGTATTATAAAACCTGGAATTAGTCGATATTAAATTAGCTTCAGGAGTATATGATAACATAGCTTGAAGCTCTAAAGCATCCTTTATCGGAATTTCAAGTTGAGTAGAAAATTTTAAATCCAATCCAGAAATACTTGATGTATTTTCCAAGACAGTCCCCAAGGTTACCTGGTCTTGAAATCTCCCTGTTTCATATCTAATTTTGCCAAAATTATAATTTAAAGTAACTCCTAAACTCAAAAATTTTAGAGGGCTAAAACCTATAGAGAAAAAAGTTTTATTGATACCTCCCTCACCTTCGAAAAGATTGAGTATGTTTTCATTATCATTTACATTTTCTAAATAAGAAAGTTTATATCCAACAGATGTGTATGGAATGATCCCAAAACCAAAACCAAAATACTTTGTAGGCATGGCGACTCCAATGTAATTTAGACCAGCAGAGGCAATACTTTTGGTCTCATTAGCTCCGATCATATTGTTAATCCTGTAATTTAAGCCTAAGGTATAATTGGTTAATTTAAGTTTTGCATATGAACTTGGATTTGAAAGGTTAGCATGAATAGAATCATTGTAAATTTCGAGCCCTCCCATAAAACGATTAACATGAGTGCCTCTAAAGTTTACCTCACCCAATCCAGCATAGGAATAGGGTGAAGTAGTTCCTGTTTGGGAGAAAATAAAAGAACCCGTCAACAATGCAAAAAGTTTAAGTGTATTCCTAATCATGAATCAATATTCAATTTTAGCAAGTGGAACATTCCTTCTGCCATAAAATTTGGATGGGCAAATATGCTATTTTTTAATGTTTTAGGCAACTTATTGGCATCACCACCTGTTAAAATAACCGTTAAAGAATCATATTTAAGCTCATAGTAGTTAATTCTGGCATTGATTTCGTCAATTATTCCAAAATAAATCCCGGCATGAATTGCCTGTTCAGTATTTTTTCCCGAGGGACTTTGCCCCTCATCTGTAGCTAAAAGGGGGAGATTTCCACTAAATTGATGCAGCGATTTATATCTCATTTCGAAACCAGGAGAAATGGCTCCCCCTTGGTATATATTGTTAGCATCCAAAAAATCATAGGTAATACAAGTGCCCAAATCGATGATCAACACATTGGTATTGGGATGGCTTTTACAGGCAGCAGCAACCAACACAATCCGATCAGAACCCAAGCTTTCAGGGCTCTGATAACTATTAATAAAAGGTAATTGCATATTAGAGGAAACCGCAATAACAGGGAATTGATTGGAGAATTTTTCGAAAAAATCACCCACTTGATTACTGACATCGCTATATATAAGCCCCTTAATAACTTTATGACTTAAGATTAAAGATTCCGCCGTATCACGGAAATTTTCTTTATAAACCTTATGTTCTTTAACGCACTGTCCATTTTTGTACAAAAAAAGTTTGGCCAATGTGTTCCCTAGATCGACAATCAGATACAATTCACAATCAATTAGTTACTAAAAGTAATCAAAGATTTTTAGAGTAAATCCTTTGTAAGGGATGAAAAAGGATTTTATATTTGCAAATTCTCAAAAGGTACCTTAGCTCAGTTGGTAGAGCAAAGGACTGAAAATCCTTGTGTCCCTGGTTCGATTCCTGGAGGTACCACTTAAAATTCCCGTAGTAACCTAAATTATTGGTTTTACGGGTTTTTTGTTCAAGGGGCATAACCTGTAAGTGCATTTTTGAAATTTTCTTGAAAATTACAATGAAATGCTCTTAATCATTTTTTTTCAATTATTTCTAGAAATCGTGAATTGAAGGTGACTTCCTTTGTCAAATATTTTTGCTTTTTTGAGCTTTTTATTTATTCGTTTTCCAATAAAAAAATTCTTAAGCTCTATATTTCCATATTTTACATAGAAGTTAACTTTATAATCTGAAATTTCACACATTCCCCATGAACTGCCATTTGACCAAAAATAATTACCCTTTTTATCTGTAAATCTAATTGTTTTATCAACCGCTGAATAATTAAAACCGCTTTGTTGAATAATACCTGCCCATGAAGCCATTGCTCGCGCATAATGATGACCACATTCTGCTTCATCAAAAGGATTTCTTTTTCTACCATTATAGCGGTCCCGAATGTTCTTAATGACTTCAAGGCCCTGCCGCTGCATACCCTCATATAACATACCTATAGCAGCAGTATATTCAAATCCTGTCATCACCTCAGACCAATAAGGGAATGGGATTTTGGGACGCCCACCTTTTGGCCAACTTGCCATCAATAATGCTTTTTCATCTCCCATTGCATAGGAACGCATATTATTAAAGTGGCCAAACATACTTTCTCTCTTATTGTACATTAAAATACTTTGTAAGGTAGTTTTAACATTTTCTTCTTTTACCAAATAACCCAACCCTAGAATGTGAGCCATGTACTGTCCAACCAATTGGTCAACCAGACAACCTGTTGCTAGCTGGTAATCAGGATCTTGAATATTTTTGGATCCCATACCAGCCATTAAATATCGAGCAATATTTTTTTTATTTTTTGGAACTTCAATCTTGTGAACATAATACTCTCCATTGAAAAGATTTTCATCAGTCCACTTTGATCCGCTTTCAAAAAGTGCTCTACATTTATTTGCAAAAGTTCTGTCTTTAATATAGGCTGCCATCTCTTCAGCTGCTCTTAATGCTCCTAAATACCATATTTGCATTTGAGGATTAGGTCCAAAATATTCAACGTCCATAGTGTTGTGTTGTACACCCTCCATTACACCATCTAAATCACCATCCCAGCCGTTTTGAATCCAAGCAAATGAAAGTGCGGCTTTTACCCTAGGCCAATGTTTTTTTAAGAAATCATCATCCCCTGATAGTTGCCATTCCCTGTAAAACTTCATTATCGTTCCCATTTGCCCATCTGCAGCAGAAACAGCGGACTCAATGTCCGGATTTAGAGGCAAATCAACTCTGAAATTCATTTGTCCACTATCTTTTGTGGCATAGGCAAATTCTACTTCCCGCATAGTCCTAGCAAGATCATTGAATAGAAATGCTGTTGCCTGTTCATAATTCCAAACATGAGTACACGAACCATAGCAGGAACCAAAGCGATCCATAACACCTTCCCAACCGAACATTCTTCCATCTTCAGTCCTAAAAACCGTTTGTGAGCGTAAAGTGCTAAGATTGAATAATGCTGCCTCTTTAATAACTTCAGGATAACTACTTCTTGAAAAAGTATTTACAAAATCAAGTGTTGTTTCAGTTAAAGCTGGCAGTTGATCAATCTTTTTTTCAGCCACATTCCAGGCATCTGAATATTGAGTGGTATAATAATTTCCCACCCTAGTTTGTGGAGTATTGCTCCAACTTCCCCATGATTGCCTATTGGGGAAATGCCATGTAAGAAAAAATGTAAATGTTTTCTTTTCTCTTGCATTTAGTGTCTTTAAAACTGCAAGAGATGCCATTGGGTCATCGTCAATAGATTCTTTCTTCTCAGTTAGCATTCCCTCCGAACTAAAGTCATCCCAAAAATCAAGTAATGAATTACCCCAAGAATTTTCAGAGGAACTTGTTCTATAGGTAATTTTAGCGTCTTTTTCAACTGGAGAAGTAAGTGCAATGGTTCCCCATGCTGGAGAATTTTTATCTACCCCCTCTGAATACATATATATCCCAGAAAACTTTTCATTAGAACGGAAGAGATTTTTATTTTCCTTGGCACCATTAGGGATATAATCCCCTTTCCAATTTAAGGTATGATCGCTTCCGTCTTTTCCTATAAAATTTCTAATATTTCCAGAGACAGATACGTCAATAGTATTATCTGTAAGGTTCTCAATTTCGTATTTAATTATAGCAATTGGAATTCCAGAATCATCTGCATTTCCAGGTATTAAGGGGTTATATCCTACCATTTTAACCCTAACAGGCATTGTACTATCAGATAATTTTATCATCCCAAATGGATAGGTAGATTCAAATGAAGCGTTTCTGAATCGCGGCAAACCATGATGATTTACAGATCGGCCTTCATAATGTTGAAAATCAGCGTAGTCTATTGGCCCTAAAAGAGCCTTTACCTCGGGTTTTTCGTTTATTTTCTTTGTGTAGATGGCAAAAAACGGTGCATCATTACCAGTAGTTACAGTGCTATAATCCTTGGCGGGAACATTCATGATCTCCCAGTCTCTTAATGCTCCATTACCCCCTAAAGAGACAGTGCCAGTGCCAATACCACCCAATGGCATTGCAATTCGGTAAAGGTGGTCACTGTCATATTGCTTTAAAAATCTAATTCTCTCACTGAGAAACTGCTCTTGGGCATTTACCTGCAATGGTGAAATGAAAATTAAGATCAGTATAATCAGTCTTTGATTTTTAATTATTCTTTTTGAATTATTTTTTTTCATCTATAAAAATTAATAAGTTTTTTACTATAAAATCAACTGCAAACTCAAGTAATTTAAATTTACTTTTTTAAACATTGACTACCATTTGTTATGCATTTTATTAAACTTCACTTGTAAAACAATTTAAAATGGGTAGAAAAAATTTAAAGAGCGAGCCTCAGTAAGTCAAATAAAGCCATCCCTCTAAAATTTTGTTAATCTCGGGGACCTCTACTCTATAATAATATGATCCTGCTGGAAGAAGATTTCCAGTTTGATCAAACGTTCCAGCCCAATCATTTTGGTAATTGGTTTTTATAAATACTTGCAGCCCATTTCTGTCGTAGATAGAAACTTTTGCACTTGGATAGTTTTCAATATTAATAACTTTCCATGTTGCTTCATTGCCTACAACACCTGGTGTAACTAGTGCCGACACATAAATCTCATCATCTAAAAACCCGTCATTATCTGCATCATCATCTGAATTATCTCCAATTCCATCACCGTCGGTGTCTACGGATTCATTTGGGTCTAATGGGAAATCATCAAGTCCATCAATAACCCCATCTTTATCAGTATCCCTATCATTGGGATCACTTCCTAAATTGTTCTCGTCTCCATCTCCTAGTAAATCGTTATCTGTATCAAAAACACAAGGGTCAGTTCCATTTAAAAGCTCTTGATCATCAGTTATTCCATCATTATCATCATCCTGATCAATAGTATCTCCAATTCCATCAGAATCACAGTCTGTATCATTTACCGTAAAGATCGTACTTATTGAAGCTGATCTAAATTGAGGAGTAGCAAGCTGTATTGCTGAAATAGTGCATGAGCCTATGCCTTTTATTTTGATTTTGTCACCAATGATTTCTGCAATATCCGGATTACTGCTTATGTATTTGATTGCACCTGATCTGTTTGAAGTTGGTGGAGGTATAACAAAATTATTGTCATTTATGAATTTATCAGGAATATTAAATCTTGATAAAATTGTAATTCCTTGAATTACAGTAATTATCTTGTTAATTGAAGCAGCAGGATTATAAACATTATTTCCTGGTTGACTTATTTGAACAACTAATTCACCAATGTCATAAATATTTAGAGTATTACCAGATAAAGATGCATTTATTCCCGACAATATTCTATAACTCAAGTTTAGTGATGAGTCGCTATTGGCATCAACAGAGTATGTTAGTCCTTCCTCATAGTGAATGTATTCGGTAGTATCTGGTCTTACAGTAATATTTTGATTTGATTTCAAAACATTCATTACTAGAGTTACTGTAGCAGTATGGTAATTGGGATGAGCTGAGGGATCAGTAGTGAGTGTAATTGTTACAAGTCCTGATTGGTTAATATTTGAAATTGAATAATTACCTATTGTCCCTGATAGAGTTGCAGCGGAACCATTCAATATACTAGCAATTACAGGAGCTCCAGATGTTGAAGTAGCAGAAACAGTAATAGATGTGAAGTCCTTCAAAGGTTTGTCAATCGGTAGAGGGTTATAAAGAATCGATTGGTTTGCTTTTACAACAACTAAATTTACTGTAACTGTTCGAGCCTCGTAGTTCTGGTCTTCAGACATATCAGCAAATAAGGTTACTGTTCCGATTGAGTTTACCGAAACAGTTGTAGATGAAATATCTGCAATTGAAGGATCTGAGGATCTATATGTTATAGATCCATTGTAATTTAATTCAACCTGTGGGGAAATTATTTCAAAAGGAGGTATTCCATAAGTCCTTGTTATCGTTGAGGTTAGATACCATGATGTGTTATCGGGAATTTTCTTTAAAATTGTAAGCTTCATATTTGCAGAACCAGAATTGTAATTTTCATCTTCAGCCTGAACTGCAGTAATTGTTGTTGAGCCCGCCCCACTAATGGATAATAAAAGTGGTAAACTACTTGTTGATTGCCCTGAAATACCTCTTGAAGAGTTAGAAACTATTGTTGTAAGTGAATTTGATTGAACCTCAGTGGCAATCATGGGATTATCAATTGAATAACCGAAATCTCCAGTGCTGCTGGAGGTAGCTATTACAGTAAAATCTGGGTCACCGTATGTTTTTGTTACGTCAGGGAAATAGATTATTGGGTCAGCTTTATTTACAATCAATGTAATTGAGGAAACTCCGCTATAGTAATTATTGTCTGATGATTGATTAATTAAAATAGTTGTTGTCCCAGCCCCAGCAATGGTAACTGTATTACTAGATACTGAAGCAATTGAAGTGTCAGAAATCGTATAGGAGAATAACCCTGTACTACTTGAAGTTGCTGTTAAATTGAAATCAGGATCTCCAAATGTTTTTGATATAATATTTGAGGCGCTGATTAATGGATCGGCCTTAAGAACATAAAGTGTGATTGTTTTACTAGCAGTTAAGAAATTTAAATCCCCTGCTTGATCAATTACTATTGATGTAATACCAGCTCCAACTATTGTCACAGAACCAGTTGCTGAGACACTAGCAATAGTATTATCTGAAACTTGATAAGAAAACCCACCGGTACTGCTTGACACTGCAGCTAAATTAAAGACATCATCTCCAAAAGTCTTTGTGATGACATCTAATAAAGTAATCGGTGGAGAAATTTTATTTACAGTTAATGTTGCACTTATTGATGCAGATTCGTAATCTCCTGATGCTAGTTGATTGACGTTGATATAGGTTGATCCAATACCCTTAATTGAAATAAGAGTTCCGCTTATTGTAGCAATAGAGTTATTGGAAATACTATAGGATATATCTCCCGTACTACTTGAGGAAGCCGAAACATTAAAATCAGGATCAGTGAAGTTTTTAATGAAATCGTCAAGGGACAAGTTTGGATCCAGTAGTCTGTAATCAAAGATTATATTCTCAGCCCCTGAATAAATATTTCCAGCAAAATCTGTTGCGCTAACCGTAAGCGTGTATTGACCTTTTGGAATAGAAAAGGATCTGAAATCAAATTCATATGTCCAAACAGACTGAGATGCAGTTGCAGTCATATCAATATTCTTTGGACCAACACCTGAAAAATTTAATTTCGGAGTATTTTGAACGGCTTCAGAAAATGTAGCTGTTACTGTGATTGTGTCTATAGGATAAACTATATTATCATCATCACTATCTGTTAAAATTAAACTTGGAGATGTTATATCTACTGAAAAGGTTATACTATCTACAGATGTTTCATCTCCGTCTTGAACTCCCAAGACAGAGGAGTAACTATTCCCTGCAAGATCACTACCACTTACAGCTATAAAATGATCTCCATCACCCGCGATGGATAGCGAAGATAAATCAACAGAATAATTCCATATCGATGGGTCACCAGAGTTAGTCATTGCTTCATCGGTGATAATTCCGCTAAGACTCAGCGAAGGGTTAGTATCCATCGGTTCACTGAAAGTGGCGGTAATAATTACCGTATCACTTGCAACAAGGCTATTATCGGGATGATCATGAGTTAGTGTAACTGAGGGATGTATAGTATCAATTTTAAAAGTAATACTGTCCACAGATGTCTCATCACCATCTTGAATACCTAGGGATGCTGTGTAGGGATTCCCTGCAAGATCACTACCACCACTAATGGAAATAATATAATCTCCATCACTTGGTATGGTGAGGATCGACATGTCAATAGAATAATTCCAAATCGATGGATTTCCAGAATTACTCATTTGAGCGTCATTAATTAATCCACCAAAACTTAACGAAGGAGGGCTATTATTATAAACATTAGATATTTCATCTGCTGTTAATTTTCTTTTCCACACATACAGATCATCTACAAAACCTTTGAATAGCTCGTTAGTATGAAAAATTTGAGTTCCAATTACAAAATCGGTAGTCGAGAAATTGGAAGCTCTAGTGCCATTATTTATTTGAACACCATCAATATAAATTACATGCTCATTAGTTGCTTTTTCAAAGGTTACCAAAACATGAATCCAACCATTACTAAAGAAAGAGTTTCCAGCATTAAATCCACCTGTACCCCATGTGCCAAATCTAAGATTTCCACCTGCAATACCTAAATGTTGGGCAGTATACCGTTCACCAAATGCAAAAATCCATTCATTACCTGTGCGGCCAGGTTGATCAGGGTTTATCCAAAGGGAGTATGTATAGTCATTATCCAATAATTCTGGCATATTTCCACTGATGTAAGAATTGTTATTTCCAGGGAAGTAGTATGCATTGTTTGTCTGGCCATTTCGGTCTTGTCCATATTGAGGATTCCTTGCAACGACTAAAGTTGAATTTGCTATCTCATTAGTATTTCCATTGAAAGGAAAGTACATCAACAATCCTGAGGTTGGAATAGAATATATAGGTTCATTGAAAGTAGCGGTTATCTCAAAAGTATCAGTTGCAACAAGTGTAGTGTCAGAATGATTGTGGGTTAGAGTAACATTTGGGGAATTTATATCTATTGAAAACGTAATGCTGTCAACGGATGTTTCATCTCCATTTTGTATTCCAGAAATGGCTTGGTATGGATTACCAGCAAGATCACTTCCGCTAACTGATATAAAATAATCCCCGTCACTTCCAACAGAGATTGAAGATAAATTAACATTATAAGTCCAAATCAATGGATCGCCAGTGTTACTCATCGGAGTATTTACAAAAAGTCCACTAAAACTAATCTTTGGTGTATTGTCCATAGACTCACTGAAAGTTGCAGTAATTAAAACTGAATCGTTCGCTGTAAGCAAATTATCCGGTTGGTTATGGCTTAGGATAACGTCAGGAGAAGTAATATCAATAGAAAAAGTAATACTATCAACAGAGGTTTCATTACCATCCTGAACCCCTGATGATAATACACTGCTATTTCCAGCGAGGTCAACACCACTTACAGAAACAAAATGATCACCATCTTGAACAATAGATAAAGAAGAAAGATCGATAGAGTATGTCCATATCGATGGATCCCCCGAATTACTCATTGCAGTATCAGTAATCAGTCCACTAAAACTAAGAGTGGGGGTATTACCCATGGATTCGCTAAATGTTGCAGTAATAAGTACCGAATCACTACCGATGAGAGTATTATCACTATGGTTATGAGTTAAAACTACAGAGGGATGTGTAGTGTCTACTGTAAATTGAATCCTGTCAACCCCAGTTTCATCTCCATTTTGGGTACCATCAGACAAATCATAAGTTGAGCTACAGTAGTCAGTAGCCGTAATTGATACATTATAAGTTTTGTCGGTTAATGAGTCAGCATCTATTGTAAAATTCCAGGTTGTTGAATTTACTGCTGTCATGTCAGTAAAGGGAGTTCCGTTATCAATTTTATACTGTGCAGACCCAGAAATATCCCTATCGAAAGTAGCTGTTATAATAATGCTCTGACCAGCTCCGAGAAGATTATTTGGATGAGCTACTGAGTCGGTCAATGTTACAAGGGGAGTACAAGGAATTCCCCATCGTGGTAAAAAGTTAGGTAGAGAATCCACCGGGGCTGAAAGACTAAAATTTGTTCTACTTGGATTGTGCTCAACACACCAACATGATATATCAGAATCGAATGCAGATGCAGATCTGAACATATTATTCATATTGGAAATTGATCTAACATCCCAGCCTCCAATAGGTTGATTAAAACTTGAGGCCGAATAAAAAGTATTATTTGCAGTTGTAACATTAGCAACGTTCCAACCACTTATATCTACATTGAAATTGGAAGCGTTCTGAAAAGTTGAGTTTAACTGTTCAATATTTGAGGTATCCCAATTACTAATATCACCGTTAAAAGAAGTGGCATTTTTAAAGACATCATTAAGTCTTCTGCAATTTGTAATATCAAAAGTCATAACTGTACTTGATACTCCTGCTGATTGACCATTATTAAATGATACTGCCCCTTCAAACATGCTATCGATGTTATTTAAACTCGAAGTAGTCCAGTTTGATAAATCCTGATTAAAAATATCAGCATTTTCAAACATTTGACTCGTATTCATTACATCTGTTACAATCCAATTATATAAACTATTATTATTAAAACTGTCAGCATCCTGAAACATTGCATACATTGTTTCTACATTAGAAACATCCCAACTGGATAAATCTCCATTGAATGCTGGAGCTCTTAAGAACATACGTCCCATATCAGTAGCAGCTGAAGTATCCCAATTTAGTATGCTAGGAGCCCCTGAAGCTTGACCAGAATTGAAGCTAGGGTTGTCTTGAAACATCCCATGGAAATTAGTGACATTCTGAGGGGTCCAACCAGAAATATCTTGATTAAAATCTGAATAGCTAAACATTTCTCCCATGTTAGTAGCAGTGGACACATCCCACCCTGTGATATCCTTTGTAAAGGAAGTTGCCCCTCTGAACGTTCTGTACATACTAACTGGTCGGTTAAATATCCAACTTGATAATTCTCTATCAAAAGATGTGGCATCCCAAAACATTCCAGCTATATTATCAAGGTTTGTCATATCCCAATTAGAAATATCTCCATTAAAACTGTCATTTCTATAAAACATGGAACGCATTTTTCTAACATTGGATGTATCCCATGCTTCGTAAGTCACTCCATTTACAGTAACTGATTGGGTAAGAAGATCCTGGTTAAATGAGTCAGCATTTTCAAACATATTTTGTAACGTTATTTGACCATTACCACTGAGCTGCCAATTAGAAACAGATTGATTATAATCAAATGCATTTCTAAACATAAATTCAAAATTATTACCCTTACTTACATCCCAAAGAGTAACTCCTCCGACCTCTCTTGTATTTACATCCTGATTAAAATCATTTGCTTCGTTAAACATGTCGCGAAAATTATCTACACTAGAGGTGTCAAAATTTAAAGGTTGATTAAATTTTTTAGCTTTGTAAAACATTGCTCTCATGCTTTGAACTTTTGATGTGCTAGTGAAATTAATGGTTGAATTAAAATCGTTCATATTAGCAAACATACCCCTCATGGTAGTCACTTGTGCTGTATCAAAATTTAAAGGTTGATTAAATTTTCTTGCTACATTAAACATCTGTCTCATATTGTTAACCAAACTAGTATTCAAGTTCACTGGGGAATTTAAGACTAAGGCATGCTCAAACATTTGTTGCATATTTCTTACCAATACGGTACCATCTGTTCCGTCCCACTCAATAGTTTGATCAAAAGCATGTGCATCTTTAAACATTAAATGCATGCTTGTTACACTTCTGACATCCCACCTGTTAGGAGCGGAAGTAATAGGCTGGTTAAAGGCCTTAGCACCCCTAAATGTTTGTTTCATATCTGTCACTGATGAGGTATCCCAGCTTCCAATGTCTTGATTAAATAAAAATGCATTAAAAAACATACTACGCATATTTGTAACATCTGATACATCCCAAGTACTTATGTTTTGGTTGAATAACCGAGCATTTTGAAATGTTCCAATCATTGATTCAACATTACTTGTATCCCAATTCGATATATCATCATTAAAAGTAGTTCTGCCATCAAATAGCTGATCCATTTCTGTTATTTGCGAAGTACATACACAACTAAGGTCAGTCGGACTAATTGTTGATGAAGTAGATGTAACTGTAAAACTTCCAGTATCAAGTATTGAGATAATTGCTGCTTTATTAACTACATAGTAAGTTTTACCAGAAATTGTTTCACTGGCCCCTAAAGGGGCGGTGGGACATTTCACTGTTCCATTACCATCAATAGTAATATTTTGTGAGTGTGAGTAAACCCCAAAAAATAAAAATAATATGATAATTAAACTATTCCTCATTGTCAGTGCTAGTTTCTTGCTCCTCTGGAATTTCTTTTTTTCCTAGACCCAGCCTTATAAAAATTTCATGAGTAGGTTTATTAATTGCAATTTCTGAAGACCCCCTTAAAAACTCATAACCATAGCCCCACTGAAATCCATTTTTATTTTTTGAACTAAAAAAAACAGATATGTTATCATTGTTTGATAAACCAGTTCCAACAGAAATTTTTTCTTGATAGACTAGAGAAACATTCCCGCTTACAAAATTTGGAAGGTCAGATAGAGCTCTATAAATAATAAGTGGATTTAAACTTAATTTATCGTTAATACTGAAACTATAACCACCAGTTAAATGAAATAAAGTAAGGTCTTGAGCTGAAGGCTCTAAATCCCCATTATTTTGAAATCTTTTGCTATTAAAAAGATTTGGAGTTCCGAGACCAATAAAAAACTTTGGATCCATTAATGTAAAACCTACCCCAACCATTGGGTTAAAATAACTTTCAACGGCTGATAAAAGAGGATTAGCCTCATTAAAAATTCTTGGTATTCTATCTGTATCTATATTGTTGTAAAATCCCCCCGCTTTTATTGCAAGGTAAATTGATCTTTCCTCATTGAGCTGGAGTTTATAATTATAATCAACATTGAGGTATGTCTTGTTTTCTATAAAAACTCGATCATTTAACGCAGAAATACCTAGGTGTACATTTTTTTTTGCGGGAAGGTGGTATAAAAAATAATTAGTTCGAGGAGCATCATCAATACCTATCCATTGTAATCTTGAATTTAAGATTAAGGAAGGCCCCTCAAGACCAGTAAAAGCCGGATTAAATACGCTTAGGTTTGCCTTTGAAAAAATAATACTAGATTGTTGAGAAACAATTGCGTATGGCAGTAATATAAATATAAATCTTAAAAAAAATCGGTTGATTACGATACCTAATTAATTTATTCAAATTTATGCAAGATGAGAGGAATAGAAGAATTTAAGAGTTTATTTTAGTTTTTTTTCTTCTTTTTTTTAGGAAATCTTCCCTCAAACTATTGAATTCTTCAATTGAATATGTCTTATTATTAATTGTTATTTTTTTAATTCCACTTGGAATATCATCGTAAAACAAATGTTCCAATCCCATAACCGAACTTATTTATCCTAAAATACTAATAATTAACGTTTTAAAAAATATAATTAAATAATTAATCAGGCAAATTTTAAAATTTGCCTGATATAATTAATCCGATGCAGAAAGGATGGTATTTTCGGTTTTTAGAAAACTACTTGATTTATAAATTTTTAATGTTAAGATCTTAATTGAATCATATATCCTAAAGCTTCAAAACAAAATGTAAAGAGCAACTTTGATTGCCACCGAATTAATTAGCTTAAAATTGACCCAAAAGTTTAAACTCATACTTATTATTGCGTCAAGAGATAAATTTGATTTGGATAACCTAATTTTTTATATTGAAATTATTTGTGTTTAAATCCAAAAAATAATGATGAATCAAGTCCAAAAATTAGTAATGTTTACAGGGATATTTACTATCAACCTTTCCTTTGCTCAGGGCTACAAGGTTGAGACTGAGAAAGGGGTTAAATATATTAACGATCCGATGGTTTGTAATGGACGCCATTGGACTGAAGCCAATGGTAAGCAAATGATGAATGAATTTTCTCAACTATGGACTGATGCCAAAAGTTGGAAAAAAAGAGCCAAGGCAATCAAAGATAACATCCAAAATGGAATGCAATGGGATAAAATCTCCCAATACCGTGGCCAAATCAATGTCATCAAACATTCCAAAAAAATAATGGATGGATATTCAGTAGAAAATATCGCTTTGGAGAGTTTTCCTGGATTTTTTGTTACTGGAAACCTCTACCGCCCACTCAAAAAACAAAAAATGTATCCTGCCATACTAAGTCCTCATGGGCATCTTAAAGACAAACGCTTTACAGACTATGTCCAACTCCGAAGTGCCTATTTGGCTAGTAAGGGTGCCATTGTATTTGCCTATGACATGGTAGGTTACGGAGAAAGCAAACAAGTCAGGCACAAAATGCCCATCAGCTTATTAATACAAACATGGAACAGTAAAAGGGTGCTGGACTATTTATTGAGTCTTTCTGAGGTTGATCCACAAAGAATAGGTATGACCGGTGGCTCCGGAGGAGGTACACAAACATTTATCCTTACTGCACTGGATCAGAGGATTAAAGTATCTGTTCCAGTGGTTCAAGTTTCTGCTCATTTCTTTGGAGGTTGTGTTTGTGAAAGCGGAATGCCTATTCACAAAACCGATAATTTTCAAACAAATAATGTAGAGATAGCTGCCCTTGCTGCCCCAAGACCTATGTTACTGATCTCAAATGGTGATGATTGGACTAGAAATACTCCTGAAGTAGAATTCCCTTACATTAAAAAAGTTTATGTTGCCTTAGGTAAATCCGATCATGTCGAAAATATACATTTAGCTGAAGAAAAGCACAACTATGGTTATTCCAAAAGATTAGCCGCCTATCATTTTTTCTCAAAACATCTTAATTTAGAATACACCAAATCCTCTATGAAAGATTCCATTGATGAAAGTTTTATAAAAATACTCCCCTTCGAAAAACTCAAAGTATTTACCCCTGAAAATCCTCGACCTCCAACTGAGCTAAAAAATGAATATGACGTCCTACAATTCCTCCAGTTTCCTACTGATATAGCTCCCTATGTTTATTACAAAAATTAGTTAACTTAGTGGAATGTAAAAACTTGTTTGATGAAGAAGATTTTGGCTGTTGTTCTGACGGGATTTTTGCTATCCTGTTCATTAGAGGTTCCCAATGAAATCCTAAAAGAGTACAGTTCTCTGCCGGAGGTGGTTGACTTCAATTACCATGTCAAACCAATACTCTCTGACCGATGTTATCAATGCCACGGACCGGACGAGAAAACTCGAAAAGCGGGTTTAAGATTGGATGTAGAGTCTATAGCTTTTTCCAAATTAAATAGTGGTAATAGAGCTTTTACCTCAGGCAATTTATATAAAAGTGAAAGTGCCCACAGAATCATTCATGACGATCCCGAGGTGGTTATGCCACCCCCCGAGGCTAATTTAACTTTGACCAACAGAGAAAAAGCGATAATATTTAAATGGATAGAACAAGGGGCCGAATGGAAAGAGCATTGGGCATTTTTACCTCCAAAAAAACAAAAAACCAAAACTGACAATACCCTCTTTGAAAATCCTATTGACCAATTCATCAAAAAGAGATTAGAACAAGAGGGGCTTGATTTTTCACCTAAAGCCTCAAAAGCGATTTTAGCCAGAAGGCTATATTTGGATTTAACAGGGCTTCCTCCATCAATAGCTGAGCTAGACGCTTTCCTTTATGACAAAAGCGATCATTCCTATGAAAATCTAGTAGATCGACTTATGAATACCGACGCATACGCAGAGCGCCTGGCCCTTGACTGGCTCGACCTTTCTCGTTATGCTGATTCTCATGGTTTACATGCAGATGGTATTCGCACAATGTGGCCCTGGAGAGACTGGGTCCTTAAGGCCTTTAAAGAAAATATGCCTTACGACCAGTTCGTTACTTGGCAGCTGGCCGGAGACCTTCTACCTGAAGCCACTCAAGAGCAAAAACTTGCCACCGCATTCAACAGAAATAGCCCCATGACAGCAGAAGGTGGGGTCATCGACGAAGAATGGCGTTTGCACTATGTTTTTGACCGTACCGAAACACTTTCGACAGCATTTTTAGGGCTTACAGTAGCATGTGCTAAATGCCACGATCATAAATTTGATCCTATTTCTCAAAAAGATTATTTCCAGCTTACTGCTTTCTTTAATAACATTATAGAACTTGGAATGACAGGAGATGACGGAGAGTTTGGACCCCTTTTACCACTCTCCAATAAGGAAACCCAAGCCAAGCTAGAACAGCTCAATGAGGGGCTGAGTAACATCAAAAAGGAAATATCAATCACCCGTGAACAATTAAAAAAAGTTTATCAATATTCTGAGGAACTGGCTATGAAAACTAAAGCAAAACCAGAATTGGTTTTTCATAGTGGTTTTGAACAAATGGGTGAGATAAAAAAAAGAAGACACAGTGTTGACGGAAAAAGAGATTTCTATGGTAAGATTGATCAAATGCCAGAAATCGTTACCGGAATCAAAGGAAATGCCTTTAAATTCAGTAAAGATCATGATCAGCTATACATCACAAACAAATTGATTCCCAACCTTGAATGGACTGACCCCTTCTCCTTCTCCATTTGGTTGAATACCAGCAAAAGAAAAGAAGGATCTTCCCAATCACTAATAGCCAATTCTGGAGGGAAAAATGACCTTTGGCGTGGGTGGGAATGTTATTTGGATGACCAAAACAAAGTTAATCTCCGTTTAATTAATGTAGCCCCCTCCAACCTCATCCATGTAAGGTCAGTGGACTCCCTGCAATTAAATACCTGGCATCACCTTAGCCTTACTGTGGACGGTAGCGGAAAAACTGAAGGCGTTCAATTTTTTCATAATGGAAAAGAAATAGAAACTGAGGGAGTTATAGATAACCTTTACAAAACCATAAAACCTACATATCGGGATATAGAAAAAGGCTTCGTAAGTGCTCAAAGAAATTTAATTATTGGAAAATCCTATGAAGGTTCCACGGGTGACTACGGCTTATTCACTGGTAAGCTGGACGAACTGAAATTCTTCAACGGAGTTCTCACACCCTTTGAAATTCAATCGATATACTCCAAAAACTCGAAACAAAAAGAAGAAATACAATGGCCGGTGGTTCAAAATCACCTTATTGAAAAAGACCCCAAAATCCTCCTGCTCAAAAAGGAGCTCAAAGACAATCGGGAGCAATACCTGCAGATTTATGAACCCATCCCCGAAATTATGGTCATGCGTGAAATGGAGGAGCCCCGCCCGACCTATCTATACAATCGCGGGAATTACAATGAGCCCTTACATACAGTAGAGGCCAAAGTACCGGGAGTACTTCCTGCAATGGATAAAAATCTGCCTAAAAATCGATTGGGCTTGAGCAAGTGGCTTTTTGATAAGAATAACCCACTTACTGCAAGAGTCGCAGTCAACAGATATTGGCAAATGATCTTTGGAAAAGGACTCGTAGCAACGCCCAACGACTTTGGAGTACAGGGACAATTACCCTCACATCCAGAGCTACTTGACTGGCTGGCGGTCAGTTTTAGTGAAGACTGGGATTTAAATGCACTAATCAAAAAAATGGTACTTTCTGAAACCTACCAGCAACAATCGGTAAGCAACCCATCTCTAGATCAAAAAGACCCTAACAACCTCCTATTGGCTAGGGCAAATGCCTCCCGACTACCAGCAGAGATCATCAGGGATAATGCACTAAAAGTCAGTGGACTTCTAAATACAAAAGTAGGAGGGGAAAGTGTAAGACCCTATCAGCCCAAGGGACTTTGGAAAGAGAAAAACAACTTCTCCACTTTTCTTTTGGAATATAAAGAATCTCAAGGTGAAGATCTTTATAGAAGAGGGCTATACACCTTTATACGAAGAACTTCACCACCTCCAAATATGCTTACCTTTGATGCCACTTCAAGAGAGGTTTGTACTGTAAAAAGAGAGGTAACCTCAACCCCACTTCAGGCGCTTGTTCTACTCAACGATCCCCAGTTTTTTGAGGCCTCTAGAATTTTTGCCGAACGTATCATCAAAAGCAAAGACACACTAGAGGACCAAATCAGTCATGGATTCCGCTTGGCCACTGCACGGCATCCCAAAGAAGAAGAATTGAAAATCTTGATCGATCTTTACAAGAGTCAATACCAATATTTTAGACAAAATAGAGATAAAGCCTATCAAGTCCTTAGCGTAGGCGAAAAAGCTAGAGACATGAACCTCTACAGTGTAAAAACTGCTGCCATGACTATGGTAGCCAATACACTACTCAACCACAACGAAACCTATACTAAAAGATAAGATGCATTGCAACGACCATCATCACGAAAACAAGAACTACTCTCGAAGGGACTTTCTGACCAAAACCTCCCTTGGACTGGGAGCCCTCTCCTTAGGTTCACTTATTAGCCCAGTCAATTCATATGGTCAAAGTAACTTCCTAAATCTTTTAGAAAGTGAAAAAATGAAACTTCCCCATTTCATTCCCAAAGCTAAAAGGGTCATTTACCTGTTTCAAAGTGGGGCACCATCACAATTGGATCTCTTCGACTACAAACCTAAACTCAATCAAATGTTTGGAAAGGAGGTTCCCAAAAGTATTTTAGGAGAACAAAGGCTTACTGGGATGAGCTCGGGTCAAAATTCCTTCCCCATGGCTGGAACTCTATTTAATTTCAACCAATATGGAGAGAGTGGTGCTTGGATGAGTGATCTAATGCCTTATACAGCCAAGATAGTAGATGAGCTTTGCTTTATAAAATCTATGTATACCAATGCCATCAACCATGATCCTGCCATCACAATGATCCAAACCGGATCGGAACTGCCAGGTAGACCCTCCATTGGTTCTTGGCTAAGCTACGGTTTGGGAACTGATAACAAAAACCTCCCCGAGTTCGTCGTTTTGGTAACCAAAGGCAAAAACGGCCAACCCATCTACTCCCGTCTTTGGGGTAATGGTTTTCTCCCCTCTCAACACCAAGGGGTTCAATTTCGCTCTGGAAAAGACGCTGTACTCTATCTGGAAAATCCTCCCGGAGTAACCAGTGGAATTAGAGAAGAACAGCTAAAATCACTAAAAAAATTGCAAAGCATTCAGCATGCAGATATTGGCGATCCAGAAATTTTAACGAAAATTTCCAACTATGAAATGGCCTATCGTATGCAAACATCTGTCCCTGAGGTTATGGACGTGTCAGATGAACCCCAATACATTTTTGATCTATACGGCGAAGACAGTAAAAACCCTGGCACCTTTGCCGCAAATTGCCTCCTGGCCAGAAAATTGGCTGAAAAAGATGTCAAATTCATCCAACTCTACCACCGGGGTTGGGATCAACACGGCAACCTGCCCAGGGACATAAAAAAACAAGCCAAAGAAACAGATCAGGCCACTGCTGGTCTAATTCAGGACCTAAAACAAAGAGGGCTTTTGGAAGATACCTTAGTCATTTGGGGAGGAGAGTTTGGTCGAACCAACTATTCCCAGGGGATGCTTAAACCAGACAACTATGGTAGAGATCACCACCCGCGTTGCTTTACCATCTTTATGGCTGGTGCAGGGGTAAAAAAAGGAATCACAATTGGAGCCACCGATGATTTTGGTTATAATATCACAGAAAGACCCGTTCATATTCACGATTTTCAGGCAACACTTATGCACCTTTTAGGGATTGACCACGAAAAATTAACCTTTAAATTCCAAGGCAGACGCTACCGATTGACAGACGTTCACGGTAATGTCGTTAAGGAAGTTTTGGCCTAAAACTATGCTTGTAGAATTACTCGACTTCCTCGGCAGCCTTCATCCACTAATAGTCCACTTACCCATCGGTATTGTCTTACTGACAATTGCAATTGATGTTTTTATGCGAAATAAAAATAACAGTGTGCAACGTGTGATCACCATGGGATGGTTCTTTAGCTTTTTCAGCGGTCTTTTGGCCGCAATCTTTGGCTGGTTTTTGGGAGATAACGGCTACTATTTGGAATCGCAGATTAATATTCATAAATGGAGTGGTATTGCTTTTGTTAGCATTTGTTTTATTTTATGGTTACTCAGATATACTAACTTTCGGTTTTCAAAGTCCTTTAATCGGTCTGTTAACCTGACTTCAATTATACTGTTAATGATTACCGGTCATTTTGGAGGAGAAATGACACATGGTCAAAATTACCTTTTCGAAAATCTTCCATATACCAAAAAGAAAATCTCGGTAACTACCCTATCGGAGTCCAAACGTTCTAATAACGATTCCTTATTTGTTTATGAAGATTTGATTCATCCTGTTATGGAGGAAAAATGCATAGCTTGCCATAACCAAAATCTAGCTTCCGGTGGACTCAATATGAGCTCTATAGAAAGTATGATCAAAGGGGGGAATAGTGGCGCGGGAATCCAAAATGGTAACCCATTTGAAAGTTTGATTTATAAAAGGGTTAGTTACCCTCATGACCATCCCAAATTTATGCCTCCAACTGGAGTACCACTTAGCTATGATCAAATAGCTACGCTGGAGTGGTGGATTGACAATGGAGCAGAAAAACAAATGCCTGTAACTTTAACTCGAAATGATCCTAAAACCCTGCGCTTGATGGAACTCCAATATGGTCTTGATCTGAGAGAAAAAACCTATCTAGAAACCCTTACTCTATCCTCACCCTCACAGGAGGAACTTAAATCAATTGAAGGAGAGGAATATATTTGGAGATTTCTGAATCCCGAACAGAGTTTTCTGGATTTGAAATTCACCAAGAAAAAGATTGAAATAAATGATTTGCTAAAGGTCCAGTCGATAAAGAATAACATAACTTGGCTCAACCTTGCGGATTGTATGCTAAATGACAACCACCTGAGTTACATTAGTAATTTTCCAAACCTTACCCGACTAAGGATCCAAAAAAATCCATTAGTAACCAATAAAGGTATTGAAGCCCTTCAAAAATTGGAACACCTAACCGAGCTAAATCTCTATGGTACTCGGGTTAGTAATAATACTTTGATCACCTTAGGACAAATGAAAAGTCTTAAAAAATTATTTGTTTGGAATACACGCATAACCGACAAAGACATTGCGGATTTTAAAGCACTCAATCCTGACGTAGAGGTTATTGCTGGATTTTAGCTATTGAAGTTTTAACAGGTCGTCCTCCTCTTTTTTTTCCTCAGCTGTAGAAGGTTCTATCTGTTCTACCTTACGTAGTTTGGACAACATAATACGGGTACGGGTGGTCACCATTTTTTCTATCTCGTTATCAGCTTCTTTGATCTTGCGCTGGGCCTTTTCTAGGACGGTACCAAAGGAAGAAAACTCTTTTTTAACACTAGCCAAAACATCCCAGACCTCACTGCTACGTTTCTGAATCGCTAGGGTCTTAAAGCCCATTTGTAAACTGTTGAGCATTGCTGCCAAGGTAGTGGGACCGGTCAGAATGATCTTATGTTCTCTTTGCAATTGGGCGATCACCTTTGGATGTCTAGTCACCTCAGCATACAAGCCCTCAAAAGGCAAAAACATAATACCAAAATCAGTAGTGTGAGGTGGATCGATATACCTTTGGGAAATGTCTTTGGCAAATTTCTTTACAGTATTGAGTAAGGCAGCCAAAGAAGCTTCTATCGCCTCTGGATCTCCCGCCTCATAGGCTAATTGCAAACGATTGTAATCTTCCTGAGGAAACTTAGCATCTACAGGCAAGTAAACCGGACGATTACTGTGGCTTTTCCCTGGAAGTTTGATAGCGTATTCCACCAGTGCATCAGATCCTTTTTTAGTTTTTACATTAGCATCGTATTGTTCAGGGGCGAGGATTTGCTCCAAAATATTGCCTAACTGTATCTCTCCTAAAACTCCACTTGTTTTGACATTGCTCAATACCTTCTTAAGGTCACCCACCCCTGCAGCTAAGGTCTGCATTTCTCCTAGTCCCTTTTGCACCCTTAATAACTGCTGGGTGACCACTTCAAAAGATTTACCCAAACGCTCCTCGAGTGTTTTGTGGAGTTTTTCATCTACAGTTTCTCTCATCTTTTCCAGCTTTAACTCAGTCGATTTGACTAATTCATCTTGCTTTTGATTGAGACGTTCAAAATTTTGCTTTTGCAACTCGTTGAAAGCTGTTACATTTTTGGAAAAGGCTTCCTGAAAATCCTTGAGGTTGTTGCGTAATTCCTCCCTATCCTCCTTGGCTTTTTTTGCCAAAACTTCATTAAGACGTTCCATACTTTGTGTTATCTCCAAACGGGATTCCCTTAGGTTTTTGGAGAGTTCCTCCCTATTTTGGTATAATTCCTTTTTGATCAACTCGCGCAGTTCAACTGATAATCCATTGCTTCCCTGTTTTTTGAAATACAAAAACAAAAGCACTCCAAGAGTCAAAAAAGATAAAGTCAATAGTACGATTTCCATTCAAAGGATTTCTTGCAAATTAAAAAGAAAAGCAGAAGATGATAGATATTGATGTAAAAATTAATAAACAAAAATAAGTGGATACTAAGATCAGTTTAATTTCCTAATCAATCCTTCCTGAGCAGCAGATGCTACCAATAAACCATCACGGTCAAAGATAGAGCCTCTTGAAAATCCACGGGAGTTTGAAGCGCTAGGGCTGTCCATAGCATAGAGCAGCCATTGGTCTAAAGAAAAGGGCCGGTGGAACCAAATTGCATGGTCTAAACTGGTATAAAAAGTTGGGCCTTGACTAAGTTCTTTTTTATGAGGTAAGGTAGCTGTGCGCAATAGACCGTAGTCAGAGATATATGCCAACAACTGATGTTGAAGTGCTATTTCAAAAGGGGTAGACTCTTTGGAACGAAACCAATAGTTACTCTCCGCTGGAGCATTAATATCATCCCTTAAACTTAACTTTTCTACGGGTCTAAATTCTATCACCTCAGGTTTGATTTTTTTGAAACGTTCAAATACTTCAGGGTCTGTTTTTTGCATTTCCAATTGCTCCAGATCACTCAACAATTTTTCGGGAGGAATATAATTGGGCATGGAGTTTTGGTGGTCAACTCCTCCTTGAAGCAATTGAAAAGAAGCAGACATGTTAAAGATTGCACGTTTTTCCTGGAATGCCACTACCCTTCGAGTTGTAAAACTTTTACCGTCTCTAATAATGTCCACCTCATATGAAATCGGTAAATCCAAATTTCCCCCCAATATAAAATAACCATGGAGCGAGTGGGCAAACCGATCATCAGGGACGGTCTGATAAGCCGCATTAAGTGACTGTGCTAAAACCTGTCCACCAAAAACGCGACCCCAAGACGTTTGGAAATTTTGTCCTTCAAAGGTATTTTTACCTGTTTTCTCCAATGTGATTAAGTTGATCAAATCTTGAATATGATTCATCATGTAGTTTTATGTTATATTTAGTAAGTTAGGTCAAAATTAATAATCCCTTCCTGCATTACTGTTTTGAACAGACAAATTCCAATCTCTGTAGAGTCTCTGTAAAGTCAATAATTTTTCGGGTTGCAAACTTGACAAATCGTTTTTTTCTGCAGGATCTTGTCCCAAGTTGTAAAGTTGTTGTACCCCTTGAGAAATTCCATACAACTTATGGTCGTTGTCAATTAAAGCAAATTGTTTGTTAAATTGAAACGCCAAAGGTTTTATTCTTTTTTGTCTTTTTTTGGTCCAATAGGGTATTAGGTTTTCCCCATCATAGGGTCGCTGGTATTTTTCTGGGTCAATTCCCAAAATATTAGCAATTGTAGGAAAGTAATCAGAGGTAAAGCATGGAACATCGACTCTAGTTCCAGAGGGGATTTTGGCTGGCCATTCTATGATTCCAGGTACTCTTATCCCTCCCTCAAGTAAACTTCTTTTTCTTCCACTTAAACCATTAGTTATACCTTGTGCCCTTCCAAATGGAATGTTTTTGTCTCTTACTTCTTTTGATGTTTCAGGACCATTGTCAGAGGTATAAAATATCAAAGTATTGTAGGCCACCCCTAAACTTTTAAGTTGGTTCCTCAAACGTCCTACCTGCTCGTCAAGGGCAGAAATAACTCCATAATAATGTTGTTGATCCTCGCTGAGCTGGGAATAGAGAGATTTATATTGCTCTCCTGTTAATACTGGTAAATGTGGAGCATGAAACCAAATGATAGACAAAAAAGGTTGATTTAGGTTCACAGATTCCTCTATAAAAGGGATCACCCGATTCATTATGACCCTGGAGTCGTCACCATCGAGATTTTTGGTTACCCGCTGAC
Organism: uncultured Bacteroidota bacterium; assembly: GCA_902619315.1. Lineage (GTDB taxonomy): Bacteria > Bacteroidota > Bacteroidia > Flavobacteriales > Flavobacteriaceae > UBA8316. The sequence goes on from CACNDW010000006.1 coordinate 92,437, forward strand.
CCTCACCTGTCCAGTAATAGGTGCCAAAAGGTCCTCCCTCGTAGAGAGTTGCTTTAACATCCTCTGCCTTCTTGGGTGGTGTGATCATGGGGTCCCAAGTTGGAACTTTCGATTCGGTAACGAAACTAACATCAAAACCGTGATCCCAGGGCGGGGCGTAATGGATGTCGTTTTCTTTTTTACCGCCTCGGTTGGCATCAAGAATGTCTCTGGTGAGAGTTCCCAAATGCCATTTACCAAAATGCCCCGTACGATAACCTTTTTCTTTAACCATCTCAGCTAGAGTGATTTCCTGAGCCTTAACGTGTCCACAGTTAGCACTGCAAATACCCATTCGGGCTGGATGCCTTCCAGTCATGACACTGGCTCGAGTAGGAGAACATACCGAACCTGCTGAATAGAAACGTTTAAAAACAGCCCCATTTTGGGCCATAGCATCAAGATGAGGAGTCCTCAAGTGTGGATGTCCGTTATAACCTACATCGCCCCATCCCTGATCATCAGCCATAATCAAAATAATATTAGGCAACTGTTCTTGCTGACAAGCCAGAGTTAATAATGATATATATAAAATACTTAAAAAAGCTTTCATCTATATGACAAATTTTATAAAAAACCCTTCTAACTATAGAGGTAAAAGGGTTTAATTTGTACTTATTATGGGGATTTATCGGTTTACATAACTATCGATAAACTGCTTGTCTAGAGTATCTGAATCGCCATATTTTTCTCTCATTTCGTCATACCTTTTGTGCATCATTTTCTGGATCTCCTCATAAGCAGGTTCATTATAAATATTATTCATTTCAGCAGGATCCTTTTCCAAGTCATACATTTCCCATACATCGATATCATAATAAAAATGAATGAGTTTGTAGCGGTCGGTTCTGACTCCATTGTGTCTTTTAACCATATGAACTGATGGGTATTCATAATAGGTATAATAAATGGCATCACGCCATTCACTGTTTTCCTTACTGACAACTTTTCTAAAAGATTCCCCCTGCATCTCTTTGGGTATAGGCACCCCGGCATAGTCCAAAAAGGTGGGTGCAAAATCAAGGTTTTGAATCATTTGATTAATCTGAGTACCAGGCTTAATTTCTTTTGGATATCGCATCAAAAGCGGGGTTCTAAGGGATTCCTCATACATGAATCTTTTATCAAACCAACCGTGTTCTCCCAAGTAGAAGCCTTGGTCTGAAGTGTAAACAACAATCGTATTTTCTGCCAAACCAGTTTCATCAAGGTAATTAAGTACTTCACCAACTCCATCATCAACGGATTGGATAGTTCGAAGGTAGTCCTTAAGGTAACGATTGAATTTCCATAGAGCTAAATCTTTACCCTCTAATTTTGAGGCTTTCATAGCCTCATTTTTAGGGGTGTAGGCATTAAGCCACGCTTCTTTTTGTTCAGGTGTAAAGCGTTCAAGTTCTTTGTTAAATCGTGTCTCTCTGCCGTAAGGGTCAACTAGGAGTTTAAAATCGTGTCCCCAGCGACCGTGTCCGCCATTGCCATGTGCGGCGGTAATTTGCTCTTCGGTAGCAGCTATTAGCATCTCTTGAGCTGCTGCGGCAGGTCGGCCTTTATAGTCATCGAAGAAGTTATCCGGAAAATCAAAAGTTTTATCATCAAAAAGGGTCAAATACTTTTCTTCAGACTGCCAATTTCTATGTGGAGCTTTTTGGTGATACAATAGTAGAAAAGGCTTTTTTTTATCTCTTTTGTTTTTAAGCCAATCCAAACTCAATTGGGTGGTAATTGAAGTCACATAACCCTGTATCCGTTCTTTAACCCCATTTATTATAAAATCAGGGTTGTAATAATGCCCCTGACCCGGTAATACAGCAGAGTAATCAAAACCTTGAGGTAATCCTCTGAGGTGAATTTTACCGACCATAGCAGTCTGGTAGCCTGCACCTTGAAGGTCTTTGGCAAAGTTAGGTTGCTCCCAATTAAAGTCTTGGATGTTGTCAACCTTTCCATTTATAAAGCTGTGTTTTCCTGTAAGCATTACTGCCCTACTGGGAGCACAAATCGAATTGGTCACAAAACCTTTGTTAAATAATGCACCCTCTTTGGCAATTCGATCAATATTGGGGGTGTTGTTCAAATCATGCCCATAAGCACTCACGGCTTGAAAAGCATGATCATCGGACATGATAAACACAATGTTTGGTGGTTGTGATTTATTTTGCTCACATGAGTAAAGAAATGACAAAATAAAAACGAAAAGAAAAAAATTTTTCACGAGTATAAGTTTTAATGATTTAGTTGATATTTAATAATTTCTACCTGCAGACAGGCCAGTTTTTTTAAAATTTTTATTTGATGTATCAAATCTATCTTTGACAGTTTGGTTGAGTTGGTTTTCTCAAATCCTCTACAAATTATAAAAAATTCAATTAATGAATTGGGTTATTTTGTTGGATATAAAATATTAAATTGGATTTTAAAATTTAATCAGCTGACTATGGGTAAAAAAATAAAATGGGGGATTGCAGGTTTAGGAAATATTGCGAAAAAATTTGCTGGGGATTTAAAGCTTGTAGCTCAAGCCGAGTTGGTCGGTGTAGCCTCTAAAGATCGTGATAGGGCAATTGCTTTTCAGGAAGATTTTGACGGAAAAAAAGCTTATGATAATTATGACGATTTATATCGTGATCCTGAAATTGAAGTCGTTTATATTGCCAGCCTCAACCAGGATCACAAAGCGATGACCATAGCGGCTCTACAAGCTGGAAAAGGGGTTTTGTGTGAAAAACCCCTGGGACTCAATACGGGAGAAATACAAGCTATGATAGCGATGGCCCAAAAACAAAATTGTTTTTTAATGGAGGCTTTGTGGTCGCGCTTTAATCCTGCCATACAAAAAGCAAAACAATGGATCAAAGAGGGTCAGATTGGTGATCCAAAGTTTCTTTATGCCGAGTTTTCTTTTTATCGTCTTAATCTGGATCCCTTCCATCGTTTAATGGATCCTAAAAAAGGAGGAGGGGTTTTACTAGACTTGGGAGTATACCCTCTTTTTCTTGCCTATTTCATTTTGGGTAGACCAAAAAAAATAGTCGCACAATCCATCTCTGCAAAAACGGGAGTAGATATTCAGACCTCAATGATACTACAATACGAAAATGCCCAAGCGCTGCTATACTGTGGTGTTACCAATGAAAGTGACAACAACGCAAAGATAGGAGGAACAAAAGGGGAAATATTACTCCATGGATTTTGGCATAATGCCCAAAAAGTCCAGTTGAACCAGTCTGGAGAAATAACTCAAGAGGATTTTTCTTCACTGGGTATCGGTTATGTTCCAGAAATTGAAGAGGTCAACCGATGTATCGCCTTAGGGAAAAAAGAAAGTGAGTTGTGGAGCCATAAGGATGCCCTTGAATTGAGCAGGATGGTTGAACAAGTCTTCGAAAAAATAAAGGAGAAATAGTCCCTATTTTACCAAAAAAGATTTACTATAGGTTTTCTCACCGTTGGTGGTAATTTTGTAAAAATATTGACCTTGGGGAAGGCGTCGGGCAGCGGAATCGATCAAAGGAAGGTTGTGCTTACCGGAGTTTAAATCATAACTAATGGTATTTCCAACCTTTCTTCCCAGTACATCAAAGACATTTATTTCGACTTTAGAGGATTGGTTGAGGGTCAGATATAAACTCACCCCTTGATCTTGATTTACAGCTGCATGTAAGGGAAGCAGCGGATCATCAGTCCTGTTAAGTTTTTCCGACCCGTCACATCCCAATCCGAGTCCCAAAATGTCTGGCTTAGGGCCAATAATGGCATTGCTTACATCGACTTCATCTGCACACAACCAATCGGTAAGGACAGAAGCATATACAGCCCTAAAATCTATGCTGCTAGCCATATTGCCTTTTTTGTCTAATGTTCTCAAACTAGGGTGATTACCGATAAAACCATTACCGTTTAGAGCAGGACCAAAAAGCATAATGGGTGCCGCAGAACCGTGATCGGTGCCACTGGAACCATTTTCGGCAACCCTTCGACCAAACTCAGAAAAAGTCATCGATAGAACTTTATCAGCTACTCCATAATCACCTAAATCTTGATAAAAGACTTTAATTGCCCTGGTCAGTCTTGTCATTAAAGCCTCATGCCGCTCAGGTTGGTTGGCATGGGTGTCAAAACCGCCCAATGATACCATGTAGACTTTTGTTCCCAAATTGCCTTTGATAAAACGGGAAACTAAGCTCATCTGTAAATCGAAATTATCATTGTTGTATGCATCGAATGCTTTAGAGTTTTCGTAAGCCTTATTGATCACAGAGGCATAACGGAAGGTGGTATTTGAAGCTTCTCTTAGAAAAGAAACCTGTTGATCGTGAAGATTTTCAGCACTATTATGATTGTCGAATAGAGTTCCATTTTCAGCCACTCTTTTGAGACGTTGTGGGCTTGATACCGAAAAAGAATAAGTGGTTAAGTCTCCATCAAAAATCATATTTCCACCACCACTGATTTGAATGGCCAAGGGCTTTTCTGGGGGGTTGTTCATATAATCCATATATTTCCCTTCGTAATATCTACCCATCCATCCGGAGGTGATTTCACTTTCGGGAGTAGTTGTTGCCCAAATTTCGGAGGATTTGAAATGTGATAAATTTTGATTTTCATAGCCTACCCCATGAATAACCTTCATTGCCCCTTCCTTCCATAAAGGATCTATATTCACCATAAAATTTGGCATTGCAAATTCATCATTTAGTTTGGTGAGTTGATTTTGAGGAATATGAATTTTAGGACGCTTATTAGCGTAAAGATCAAATTCGTATAGAGGAACAATGGTGTTGAGTCCATCATTTCCTCCTTTGAGTCGAATGAGGACCAAAATACGATCAGAGTAAGCATCAGAAAGGGCTTGATTCAAAATCGGAGATTCAACTACGGAAAGGGTACTATTTCCAAATGAAATAGCCCCTGCCCCAGCGATGCCCAGTGTCCTCAAGAAACCACGTCTATCCCAGTAGGCATGATCACGATCATGGGATCTCAGGTATAGTTCATTTGGCTCGTAGTCCTTCATCTTTATTTCAATTGAAATTCAGGTAAGGTTATCATAAAACGCATCAGATCATATACCTGTTTGGGAACACTGTTGGATTTCAAAGACCAGGTGCCGTCCTCAAAATAATTTTCTGGTACTTCACCAATAAATACATTAATGGCATCTGCCATTTCCTCTTCTTTTATCTCACAGGGACAAAACATAAAGTCTTTGAGTTGAGTGACGATGGATCTTAAATCGGTTTCATCAACTCCGACAAGGGATTGTATAAATGTTTTGAACTGATTTTTATTTTTTTTCCAGTATCTGATCAATAAATAATCAGCAAATTCCCATCGTTTAGGTAGGGTTTCGGAATTGATCCAATCGTGATTACCTTGCCACCCAGCCACATCGATGGGAGAAAAAATTTCTTGACCCATGTCCCTGCACTTGTTTCTAAAATTCAATTCCAAATCTACATTGTCCTGATATTCAAAAGAAAGAGAATGGTGCAATCCCAACATCATATCAATTGGGCTTTTGATCATTACATTGTTATTGGCAGGGTCAAAAAAGTGTTCACTTTTAAACAATTCTTTCAGGACAGGTTTTAACTCAAATTCATTTTGTTTGAAGGTTTCAGCCATATCCGAAACGGTACTTGAATCGATTTGTGGACTGACAAAATAACGATAGATCTTGGTACAGATAAAATCGGCGATAAGGTCTTTTTTATTCTCAAAGAGAATGTCAATTACATCTTTGTAACCCCAATTACCAGTTTGTCCAAAAATGGTTTTTTTTCCTTTGTCAAAGGTATTTTCATTGAATTCTATTATTCCCAAATATGTTTTAAAACGATTGTATCCCGTGAGAGCTCTAGCAGTCTCAGTAATGTCATCCTGGGAATATCCGTTACCTTCACCTAGAGTAAATAACTCATACAATTCACGGGCATAATTTTCATTGGGGTTGTTTTTTTTGTTCTCATAACCGTTGAGATATCGCAACATAGCTGGAGATAATCCTATCTCAGAGACAAAAGTTTTAAAATTTCCCAAAGCATGGGTTTGGATCAGGGCATAATACTGGTAAAGGTAGGCTGGTTGGTTCACGTCTTTGTATTCTACAACAAAATGATTGCTCCAAAACAGCGTAAGACGTTCTCTAAAGCCATTGTTGATGATGTCCGTAAAAGCTTGTTTCTGCAAAATAGTATGATAATAGTTTTTATTCTTTCCAGAGTTATTGAATTGCTTATTGTCCCACAGACTCCATTCTGGTGCATTAGTCACACTAATACTCGATGCCTCATCTACAATATCATCAACGAGAGCTCCAGGGCTGGAATTCAAGTATAGATTGATTTCGGATATAGAGCATCCAAAACCTAAGCGCCTTGCAACCAAATTGATTTGCTTTGCGTTCCAGGGATTATTTTTAGAAGGTGAATAAGACTTCAATTTACTTGTATAACATTTAACTTATACATTTTAAGTTTAAAGTAATTCTTTTATCAATCAAATAAAATCATCTACATTTTTATACGCATTAATTACAGCGATTTCACCTGCTTTATCAGGTATTGAATTCCCATGTTCCATTCCCAAAACACCATTAAAACCTCTGGAATGTATGTATTTAAAAATATTCTTGTAATTGATCTCACCAGTTGTAGGCTCCTTTCTTCCTGGATTGTCGCCAATTTGGAAATAAGCAATTTCATCCCAGCATTTATCAATATTTGGAATCAAGTTACCCTCTTGAATTTGCTGATGATAAATGTCAAATAATATTTTACATGAAGGAGAATTGACTGCCTTACAAATTTGAAAAGCCTGTGGACTTTCCTTTAAATACAAGCCAGCGTGGTTTCTATACCAGTTCAGGGGCTCCAAAACCATGATTATACCGTGAGGCTCTAAAATAGCGGAAGCTTGTTTTAAACTTTCAATAACGTTGGCGGTTTGGTAATCCTCCACTAGTTTCAAATCTATAGTTCCAGGAACAACGGTAACCCACTTAGCATTGACTCTTTTGGCAACTGGAATTGAAGCTTCGATCTGCCTTAAAAACTCCTTGCGGTCATCAGCTTTACCACTAGCCAACGTGGGATTTCTAAAGTCTTTGTATGCCACAAAAACCCCCATGGTCAAATTTCTTTTCTTCATGGTCGCTGCCATTTTTTCCTGAACTGCGATAGTTCTTGTAATCATACCATTGTCTTCAAATGCTGTAAATCCATGATCCGCCATGAAGTTAAGCTGGTCGATAGGATCGTCCCCCGCCGAGTGTTTGAACATACCCAGATGGGGAGCATACATTAGATTAAATTTATGAGGTGCGATAACAACCGATTGTGAAAAAATATTTGGAACTGATGCTATACCCATTCCCGCTATCAGAGTAGATTGGGTAAAATTTCTTCTATTCATCTAGTTATATTTTTTAAAATTCAGTTACCCCGGGGGTCGGAATAGTATAACTCCCATTACTGTCAGGCATGGTGGGCGGATTACTATCCCAGTCTAAAGATTCAGGCATTATCTGCATATCAGAATTCATAGCCTGATCCCAAGTAATGACTTTACCAGAATAGGTAGCCATTCTCCCCATAATGGCAGTTAGGGTACTTTTAGCACCATTTTCGGCATCAGCAATTACGCCACCATTTCGAATTGAAGCAAATAATTTGTC
>CACNDW010000007.1 GCA_902619315.1 uncultured Bacteroidota bacterium
TATATCTTTAGGAGATTAGCAGGTATAAAAAAAGTCAGAAATATGAGACAAGCTCAGGGAGATCTGACTCTTTGTAACTAGTTAATACAAACATATAGATTTCCCTCGACTTCATCATAATTTCTGGCTTGTTAATTTTTTTTTAATTGAATAATTTTCAATCAAAAAGTGATACGGCTGGAACAATAGTACAGGGTATCAAGGCAGTTCTAAATGAGCTCTCTGTCATCAAAAAGAGTCTCAGTATTGATGAATCAGGTCCATTAGGAGTAAAAGAAGCTGCTAGGTACCTGAAGGTGTCCACTCAAAAGATTTATCTAGAAGTGGAGGAGGGAGATATTCCTTTTTATCAGGATGGTCCAGGTAGTAAAATTCATTTCTTTAGAGATGAACTAGACCAATGGATTAAACAGAAGAAAAGAATTTCAAAAAAAGATATTCTAGACGAAGCAGATAACCTAAAATTTGGAAGCCATGGAGGAGAATAAAAATAAAATGACAGACCTCCCCTTCCATATTGAAGGCAGTCTAAGTAAGCTATTTATTGGAGCAGATGTTATTAAAAGAAAGGACCACAATGAGATTAAATTCCTTGTAGATAAACTTATCCCTAGGGGAACATTATGTGCCCTTGTAGGCGAAAGTGATACAGGTAAGAGTTCACTTTTAAGGCAGTTAGCCGTATCAATAGTTTATGGTGATAGTGATTTCTTAGGATTTAAACTAGATGACTCTTGTAGGAATGTGATTTATGTTAGTACTGAAGATGGTGAAATGGCTACCTCCGCATGGCTAAATAAGTATTTTGGTGAGGAGGTTGCAAATGACAGTAGACTATCTAAACTTAAGTACCTCTATGAGACAGACGGTATAATTAAAAACCTTAATGATGTAGTTAAAACTAATTGCGTTGATCTGATTATAATAGACTCCTACGCTGACTTGTTTAACGGTTCGATGAACAACTCTAATGAGGTTAGATCTTTTCTTAATGCTTATAATCAGATAGCTATCAAGTATGGAGTTACAGTTATCTTCCTTCATCATACTAAGAAAAATACTTCAGGAACAGTTCCTAATAAGAACAGTATTCTTGGATCTCAAGGTTTTGAGGCGAAGATGAGGAGTGTTTTGATGTTAACTCAAGATGAGGTTGAAAAATCTCTAAGGCATTTATGTGTGGTGAAGAATAACTACCTAGCTGACAAGGCTAAGTCAGAAAGCTACATTCTTAAGTTCAATGATCATTTAGCTTTTGAAAATACTGGTAATAGGATAGAGTTAGATAAGATAGTTTATCAAGATTGGATTGAAGATGCCAAGGATATGAGAGAAAAAGGATTGTCTTACAGGATGATCAGTGAGAGACTGAAAGAAGACGGATATAATGTCTCTAAATCTGTGTTACAGAGAAAACTTAGCTAAGGAACTTGTCCCGTGTCCCACCCATAGGGGTTGGGACAGTGGGACATAAATTGCAAAAACCTTACAGAGCCTCCTGTTAACTTTTAGGGGGGTGGGTTTTAGAGAATTGGTTTTTTGGTGGTTGATATCATCAATAATTATGGTATAACATGAACTATTTTATTCAGCATAATTGCATACAAAAACATTTCCTTACAATAACCTAATTAATAGGGGATTAAGCCCTGTTTTGTGATTGTGGTTTAAGGGGGGTGTTGTTAGGGGAATGTTTGTAGTGTGATGGGGTTTAGTTTTTATCCAAAAACGTCTAAAATGACTCAAAAAAGAGTCAAAAATGATTAAAAACGGCTCAAAATGATCAAAAATTAGGATTTTAATAATGATAAAGGCTTTAATTGGAGAAAATTTGATCTAAATCTTCTAGACTCTCCAAAATATAATCTGGATTCACCGCCAAGAGTTCTTCTTTAGTTTGAGCTCCTGTAAGTACACCTACGGTTATACCACAAAAAGCATTTTTCCCCTCTAAAATATCAATTTGTGTGTCTCCAGCTTTTAAAATTGTGCTTGGATCATTAATTTGTAAATGCTGCATTGCAAATAAAATCATGTCAGGATTAGGCCTCCCTTGAATAACATCATTTGAGCATACTAATAAATCATATTCAGTTTTATGTTCCCATCCAAGCTTTTTCAACAATTTAGTTGCAGTTGTCTTATCATAACCCGTATTGAAAACGATTGTATAGTTTTTTTTCAGTTCATGTAGTTTAGATTTCCTGATGAATGATTTTATGTCTATTTTTTCATAGGCAATAGACAATTTATTTTTAAAACTTTGAAAAAGTATATCCGCATTTAAATTGGCCTGTTTAAGTTCAATCAAATCTTGAAATGCCGTTTTCTTTTCTTTTCCTGCACCATACATCAAAACTTCTTCAAAAGTAAGGCTCATCCCATGTTGAAGGCCAGTTTGGTACATGGTTTTATAAACAATATTATCTTCATTAATAACGGTTCCTGCTAAATCAAAGACTAGAACTTGTATTTGGTTTTTCATTGCCTCCATAATTTTTGGGTTTGTTGATAAGTAAATCCAGCACTTGCGGTCATGCCTTTTCCACCTATACCATTGTATACATGAATTTTATCTGTTAGGTGATTGATGTAAACATCACTTGTTTTGCATTGAACATAGGAACCTGACCAATATTTTTGAATAATAATTTCTGGAAGATCGAAAGCTCTCTGAGTTTCTTTAATCACAAATCGGTTAATGTCCATATTTTGATTAAAATCAAGTTTATCTCTTTCTTTCACAGAAGCATATTCATGAGAGTCTCCCAATATAAGAGAGCCGTCTTTTGCTTGTTTCAATAAAATATGAATGCCATATTTTTTCCAAAATGATTCTTTTGGGGCTGCTTTTTTAATTGCTTCAAAGGAAGGACATTCTGTGAAGGCTTCATAACGTCTAATGGTTTCACCTGTTAAAATAGAACCTTTTATGGATTTGTTTTTTACAGGTTTTGTTTGCATCATTTGAATTTTTGTTAATACTAATTCACTCTGCTCAAAAAGATGTGGAAAAAGGGTTTGAAATTCATTTCCAGAACAAAGAATAAAATGTTTACAATAGATTGTTTCATCAGTATTGGTTCGTAATTCAACTTTTGCACTCCCTTCATTAATTTGTTGGATTGTGGTGTTATAATGTAATTTAAAGTTTGAAAATTTCTTTATCATGTACTTTTGAAGCGCATGAATCATCAAATGAGGTTCAACCGTAATCTCTTCTGGATAGAATAGACCCGCCCTAACATAGTTCGGATTTAGAGCAGGCTGTTTGTTTAAACAAGATTCTTTATTGAGCAGTTGGGAGGTATAGCCTTCCTCAAGATTAATTTGATATAATTCTTCTAAGAGGATTTCTTCTTCTTCATTCGAAGCTACATAAAGAGAGCCAAAAGCTCTAATGCTAATGTCGGTTTCTTGCTGGACAGATTTATAAAATTCGAGGCTTTTTCTGCCCAATTTACGCCATTCTTTTGATAAACCAGAAGGCACAATTTGACCAAAATTACGTACCGTTGCTTCTTTAGCTTTGGTGTCTCTCTCACAAAGTACCACCTTATAACCAAGATGCAACAGATGATAAGCAAAAAAAGTTCCCATCACACCACCTCCGGCAATACAAAAATCAAAGTTATTTTTCATGAGTAAGAATTGTATTGTTTTTTCGATGTAAAATTATCCAAGTTATACTCGTTAATAGCATTCCGCTAATTGCCAATAAAGTAAATGTTTTTTGAAAAAAAGGAACCCACAAACTTTTTGAGAAGAGTAGCCCTTTAGTTAGTAACAAACTCACCGAGCCAAAATAGCCAAAAGCGTCTGCAATCATAACAAAAAATCCGATGTTTCCAGGTACTTTAAAGGTAGCAATTATTCTTTCAAAAAAAATTCCGTTTAAGGGTAAATAGGATGAAAATAAAAACAAGCCTGTGCCCATAATCCACCAATAGGGAGATAGTATTCCAAACATGAAAAGTAAATTCCAAGCCAAGAGTAAAATCATACTTATTAAAAATAAGAGTAGATAATTGCTTAGTGCCAAACGGTTTTTTTTAATACTTCCAATAGAAAACATAACACCCAAAGTAATGATAGCTATGGGTATTTCAGTGGTTGTGAAAATAGCAGCCGAGTTTATGTTAAGTTCTTGGGCTATCTCTCTCATAAAATTGTCTCTCAAATCTCTAGTAATAGTTAAGAATACATAAAACAATACCATAGCAAGAATAGGAATAACAAATGCATTAAAAACGATAGCACGATCTTTTTTATTCATTTTTACACGCAAACTTTTTTCTTGAATTTCAGCTGCTGATGGAGGATCAATTTTTTCTAAAAGACTAACAAAAAATAGAAAGGGAAGCAAAAATAGGAGACCAACCCAAAAGGGCATCCAAAAATCTTCTACGCCCTGATTCAAAAAAAGCATTCCGACAGATTTCAATATTCCAGATGCCACAATAATACTAACACTTAAAAAAGCCCCTACAAACTCTGTGTAGTGGCGACCTTCTAAATAAGAAAATACAATTCCCCAAATTAAACCGAGAGGCAAACCATTAATAAAAATGGCTAAGGGTTTAAATGCAATAGGCAAAAGACCAAAGCCCAATAGACCCAAAAGAGCAATTCCAGCCAATAGTAATAAAGTTATGTTTCTCTTTTTTTGTTCTAATCCAGACACAAAAGGTATTCCCCAAAATTTAGACAGGGTGTAGCCCAATACTTGCGCAACAACAAAAGTTGTTTTGTAATCTAATCCAAAAAAAGCATCCTCAGACTGGTAGGCACCAGCAACAAAAGGCTTTCGGAAAGCATACATACAAAAGTAGGTCCCAAATGAACCTATCATTGCTAGAATAGGATTTGTTAATTTTTTATAGAATTTCAAAAGAATTTATCTAATGGTGTTAATTTCACTGGCCTGGGCATCAAACTCAATTTTGGCTAGTTTGGCAATAGTTGGGGCAATTTGATTTGTGCTTGCATTGCTATATTTTAGATTCCCTAATGGGTTTAAGTTAGGTCCCAAAACAGCTAACCATGTCATTTCAGCTCCACGAACATTGATCCCGTGGCTTGTCCACATTGAATCTTCTTCAGCACCATTTCCCCTCCCGTGGTCTGTTGTAATTATTAAATACGTATTGTCTTTATAAAAAGGGTCAGAGTCTACATACTCCCACATTGATTTAATAAAAGCATCTGTATAGTGTAGAGACTTAATATATGTATCATAACTACCATAATGAGCAAATTCATCAGTTTCATCAAAACCAACAAATATAGCTTTTGGCTTATTTTTCTTTAAATGCTCCATTGCGATTAGATATGTAAATAAATCAAAGCGCCATGATTCCCCTAAAATAGGGGCTTTATCTTGATATTCATTTACAAAATTTTCAATAAAACTTAGCTCAGTTCCTTTCACGGGCATATAACCTGCATTCACTTCTACGCCACTTCTCTTATCATTTATGATGTAAGGAAACACATCCCAACTTGCAAAGGCTGCTACTTTATTCTTATAGCGTTTATCTTCATTAAGGGCCTCTAATATTGTTTTATTCTTGTTATATATTTTAGCATTACTGTCTATGCTATCATCTGCCTCTCCAGTCAAAATTTCATTATAACCTGGGTAAGAAAAAATCCGTTTATTAGTTAATTGAAAGGAGGAATACAGAGCGGGATCTCCATAGATCTGCCCTTTTTTCTCTATTTCAGACCAAAAAAATGGCATTACCTTTTCTCTCGAATTAGTTTCCAAACTGTCATAAAATTTTTCGATTAGTTTGGCTGGGTTTTTTGTAAACTTCTTGTTTTCTAATAGCGCTTGGTCAATTCCTCTAAAAACTTCTTGCCAACGCACACCATCAAGGGTTACAATAATAAAATTAGGAGCTTCTTGGGTTGTTTTTTCTTGTTTTGAAGTCTGACAACTTGTTGCAAACAATACTAAAAAAATGGAAAGTTTTATGATTTTTTTTTTCATGAGTTAAAGGTTTTAGTTAGATTGATAGGGGCCAAAATCCCCAATAATTTTATGATGCTCCTGGCTGGCGTCAAATACAAATACCTTATAGAATCTCCCTCCTGGATAAACCCTAACCACAACATGGCCTTCTTGAGCTTTATATTTATTAACTATGTTGCCGAGCACCAAACGATTTGGAGGTAACATAGCTGTTGCAAAAAGGTCTCGTTCTAGAGGGTAGAGCTTTTTAGATAGAATTCTTCTTAAAACGTTGTTGTCTGGATGGTCAGAAGACCAAGTTTGACCAATCCAAACTCTTGGTCTAATGGTGCGCACATATAGACTATTTTGTGAATCTCTATTGCCATGATGGTTCAAAGTTGCTACATCAACAATGCCAATGGTAGGGGCAATTAAACTCTCCATAGAATCAAAATCTGTTGAACCATGTTGATCTACGCCTGAAAGGTCGCCACTAGTAACATAATCAAAAGAACCGTAGCTAATTTTAATGGATAAGCTTAACGGATTTTCCCCTGGATATTCTCCTTGCTTAAAAATAGAATCGGTTTTCGTACCCTTTCCAAGCCAATAAATTCCATTTGCTGCAATGTTTTGCACTTCAAAATTTACATATTCCCCTTTTGAATATAATAATCGAATTTGATTTTTTCTCCCGACTTCTAATGTTTGTCGTTCTAAACCGTAGTTTTTTGAATTAAATTCAATAAAATTCCAATAGTTCTTTAGTGTTTTTATTTGATGGTAAGGGTCTTTAATAAACCATTTAGATTGGGTTTGTTCCATTCTTAAATCTATAGGATAGCGATCTCCTCTGTCTATTAAAAATTTAATTGGCAATGCATCTCCCACACTGGTTATACCCGTTAGATAGTAATTTCCTTTTTCAGACTTTAACCGTATGCTGTCTACTTCTCCAAAATGGTCGTCGTGATAATGAGTAATTAGTGCATAATCAAGTTTTTTGATTGATCTGGGACCGTATTGCTTTATATACTTGATAATCCACTCTGGAGCTGTTTTGGAACGATTTGGGAGCAGGGGTGTGTTTCTACTTGAAAGGGTTCTAGAGTGTGTTTCTGAGGTGTCTCCAGCATCAATTAGAAGGGTAGTTCCGTCAGGAAATACGCAAAAGGTGGCATTACCTCTTCCTGTTTGAATATGATGAATATCTAAAAAGCCATTATCCCAAGTGCTCCATTCTTGGGCTAAAACTAAAGAAGAACATGCTGAAAAAATCAGCATGCTCTTTAAAACAAACAAACAAACTTGATACCTTGATTTCAATTTTCTATATTATTTATGCCACCAAAGCTTTGAAGTTATTTCATCACCTTTGGAAAGTCTACTAACCGCTTCACTATAATTTTGAACATTTAATGTCTGTTCTTCAGAAGGATACTCAAATCGACTCGGATATTCGGAATAGAATGCATCAGGGCCAGGCTTTATTGTAGCTGGTAAAAGTGTTCTTTTATATTCAAAAAAACCTTGATAATCTGTATAGAACAAAGAAATATATTTTTGGGTGATAATTTGCTCTAAACTTCCGTTGTAGCTCACCTTTGAACTGTTCAAATAACTTTCGGATAGCGGCACTCCCCAGTAGTCAAAGTTGGCAATTATTCCTTTTTTGTATAAATCATTGGCATCAGTAGAAATCCACCCTCTTTGGGCTGCTTCACTAAGAATAAATAGCATTTCTGAATAGGTCATCAAGCGGCCTTTATTTTGATTAGATTGCAAGTAGAAATAATTAATATTTAATTTCGAAAGGAAAGCATCACCTCCTTTATATTCGTAGGCTGGGCCATCTACAATTCCATTTTGCATACCTTCAATCACTGGACTTCCTTCTAGGACAGAATTTGAAGTTGGATCGGCAAAAAAGTCCAACCTAGGATCATTGAGGTCTTCGAGCAACTGAACAAAATGTTCTGAAATTCGATATTCATTGAATGATCCAACCCGATAAACAGACTCTTCTGAAATGGGGTGTGCATCTGGATTTGAGGAAAGAAACGTTAACTCTGCATTATCCTCATTATTTTCAAAAATAGGATAGGAAGATGGATTATTATAAATTTCACTAATAACGTTTTTTGCCGTTTCTGAATTTTTTTCACTCAAGCGCATAGCGAGGCG
Organism: uncultured Bacteroidota bacterium; assembly: GCA_902619315.1. Lineage (GTDB taxonomy): Bacteria > Bacteroidota > Bacteroidia > Flavobacteriales > Flavobacteriaceae > UBA8316. Next base: position 8,144 of record CACNDW010000007.1, read on the forward strand.
CAATCGGAGTGAATTGGCAAATTTTTTCCAACCCAGAAGGTCACCATTGTAAACCAAATCGCCTTTAATCCCACTATTGGCAGAATCAATTAAATCACTTGCCTTTTTCAAGCTTTCTAGCATCGATTTGTATATAGATTCTTGGGTGTCAAATGCAGGTGTATAGTTTTCATCTGCCGCTTGTGCCACTTCTGAATAAGGAATATCACCATATACATCAGTTAAGATACTAAACATCCAAACCTGCATGATTTCAGAGACCGCTTGATACCCCTTTAGTTCTTTATTTAAGGCAATTTTTTCAAGCTCTTTTGCATCTCGAATCATTTGATAGTATGTATTCCAAGTGCCCGTTTGAGAACCCCAATCGAACAAATCAAAGGACGTAAAAACAATTCGGGCTACATATTGACCCATTAAATTTCCTTCCGACCAAGCATCTCTCACATTGCGTCGAATTGCATTTCTTTGCAATTGAGTCAATAAAAGTTCTGGGTTGTTGTCAATAGAGAGAGCAACATCTGGATTGTTATTATCCACCTCAAAGGTGCTACATGAGCTTACAAGTATTGTAAGTAGTATTGTAAAAAAGGTTACTTTTTTCATTTTCAATTTTTAATTTATTAAAAGTTTAAGTTAAGTGCCAACCCAACGCTCCTAGTTGTAGGTACTGTTGCATTTTCTACTCCTGGAACATACCTACCTCCACCAAAAGAAAGTAATTCGGGATCACCATGGTTGAATTCCTTTGCCCAAAGCCACAAATTTGTTCCAATAAGCGAAAGACTAGCATTTTCTATTCCCGAGTTCCCTAAAAGCGAGGAGTTAAAATTATAAGTCAACTTAGCTTCTCGTAGTTTGATGAACGTGGCATCATAGATACCCTCTGTTTCATTTTGTCTCCTGTATCGATTGTTGTGATAGGCATTTGCTGGTACAATTACATCATTTTCAACATAAGACACGTTTCCATTGGCATCTGTCACGGTTTTAACGCCATCTCCAATAACCCCATCAGTTCTTCCGCTACCATAGGAAAGCCCAGAATCTTTTATTCCAAGATGGGCTCCACCAAACTCTGGTTCACGACCCCAAAGGGTTTCTACAACATTTCCGGAGGTAGCTGCAATTAATCTTGTTCTAGAGAGCAATTCACCCCCTTGACGCCAGTCAAATAGAAAATTTAAACTCACGTTTTTAAAACGAAAAGTGTTGTTCCATCCTAAGGTAAAATCAGGATTGAAGTTCCCTATTTTTCTTAGCGTGTTATCTTGTTGAACCAAACCATTATTGAAAATAATTCTACCAAAATTAGGATCATTTTCGTTGGCTACTGTTTTGAGTCCAGTGCCCCACATATCACCCAATGCACCGCCTTCTTGCGCCACTAGCGTAATTCCATTCCCGCCGTAAACATATTGATCAACCCCCTCAGAGAGTTCAACTACTTCATTTCTGTTAGTAAAAAAGTTAAATGTACTATTCCACTCAATAGCACTATTTTCATTTAGAGGAGAAACATCTACTAGGAGTTCTAATCCGGTGTTTCTAATTTTTCCGGCATTGATATATCGAGAGCTTTTCCCAGAAGAAATGGGTAAGGCAATCGCTAAAATTTGGTTTTTTGAGAGGGTATTGTAGTAAGTCACATCAAGACCAATTTTGTTATTTAAGAACCTTAAATCAGCTCCTATTTCATAGGAAGTTTGGATTTCTGGTTTGAGATCAAAATTGGGCAAAACATTAGATGGACCTGCTGTAGCATATGTACCCACTGGTGTTCCTAAAAGAAAGGGGTCTGCCAAACGAAAAGGATCGGTATCACTTCCCACTTGAGCTACCCCTAGACGAAGTTTCCCAAAAGACAATGTCTCCGTATTATTAAACCATTCGCTAAACAAAACACTCAAAGAAGCTGCTGGATAAAAATAAGATTGGTTTTCTTCAGGTAAAGTGCTGGACCAGTCATTTCGAGCTGAAATATCAAAATATATCCGATCATTATAACTTAATTGCCCAAAAGCATAGAGGGAATTAATTTGTTTTTCTGGACGATCAACACGTTGCACTAAAGGCCCGTCTGCATTATTAAATGAATATACACCAGGGATCAAAAGTTTATTGGCCATTAGAGAATTGAAATGATTTTTTTGGATCATTCTATTGCCTCCTAAATTGAAATCTATTTTAAATAAATCAGAAAACTCGTTATAAAAGTTGAAAAGAAAATCGAGGTTGGTTTCTTCAAAATTTATTTTGTCTTCTCTAAATTGTCCGTTTGGAAAACGCTGAGTAGAATACGCTCTTTTAATAGTTCTATATTCTGAGAAAAAGTCTCTCCCAGCTCGAAGTTGGAGAGATAGATTATCATTAAATTTATAATTTGCAGAAAAATTTCCAAGTAGCCTATCCTTTGCTAATGCATTGGTGTTTTCAAACATAGTGAAGTAAGGGTTGTCATGATAATTATAATTATAATTATATTGCTGAAAGCCTTCTAACCCAGTTTGCCAATAATTTTTTAAGCTATTCATACTAACATTTTGCCCCCACCAAATAAACAAATACATAACAGATTCTGTTCCATAGCCATTCACGTGTCTGTTGTCTGAATCAGATCGAATATAATTCATCTTAGAAGATACACTTAGTTTGTCTGTAATGTTGTAGTCTCCAGAAAAAGAAACTGTATTTCTTTGAAGATCTGTATTAGGTAAAATACCTTCATTACTCATGTTTGTGTAAGAAAGTCTATAATTTCCAAGATCATTTGAGCCATAAAAAGAAACATTGTTTGTTGTGGTTACACCTGTTTCTAAGAAATTTTCAATAGGGTCTCCTGGGTCTACAAAAGGAGTGGGTTGGATAATTCCTCTTCTTTGTAAGTCAACACCAGATGGCCCAAGAACAAAGTTTAGCCCATGAATGTCTCCAGCTCGAAGTCCTGTAGATGTAGGAGAATCATGTTGAGCTCTGAGTGTTCCATCCATTCTTGGCCCCCAAGATTCGTCAACACCATCATAAATTCCAGACCCATATCCTGTGTCAAATTGGAAGTCAAAGTTTTTCCCCTGGCCATAAACCCGTTGGTATTCTGGACCCTTGAGCATAGATTCAAATGTTGTTTTTGAAGAAATCGAAATTCCTGCTTTTTTACCCTTGCCACTTTTGGTAGTAATAATAATTGCACCATTAGCAGCGCGAGAACCATAGAGTGCGGTTGCATTCGCACCTTTTAGAATGGAGATAGATTCAATATCATCTGGATTTACTTCTCCGGCACCATTTCCATAATCCAAATTCATGTTGCTAGCTCCTCCCAAGGAGTTTGTTCGGGTGTCTGTAGTGTTATTAATAGGAATTCCATCAACTACAAATAAAGGTTGATTGTCTCCTGCCATGGAAGAATATCCTCTAATAACGACTGAAGAAGATTGCCCAGGACCAGTTCCGTTTGTTACTACCTGAACCCCTGCAGACCTCCCGGCCAATGTACTCACCAAATTGGTGCTGGTGGATTGTGCTACTTCATCTCCGTCAACTTTTTGAAGAGCATAGCCTAAAGATTTTTCATCTCTTGAAATATTTAAGGCAGTAACAACAATTTCACTCAGTTCATTAATTTGTTTTTGGAGCTCAAAGGAAACCTCAAGTTGATCAGTACTGGTTAAATCAATGATAGATGTTTGAGGTTCGAAACCAAAATATTCAATGGCTAATTTGTGTTCGCCGAAGGATACATTTGTGAAAGTGAAATTTCCATCAAAATTGGTTACTTCTGTTGTTTGATCATCCAAAATGACTACTGCTCCAGATAATGGAATTCCTTCATCATCTGAAATGACACCTCTTATTGAACCAGCATTTTGAGAAAATGCATAAAGGCCAAAAAGAAAAAATAATATTGATTTGTTCATTGTTAATTAATTAAATTTTAATCAAACTTATTTTGTTTAAGAAATGTTTGAATTAACTCAAGATCATTTAATTATTATTTAAATACTAAATAAAAATTACTAAAAAGTTATGGCCTTAACGTTAAAGACATCTAAAAGGAAAAACATAAAACAAGGCTATTGTTTTTAATCATTTTTTGATCTAAAAAAGGGGCGTCCTCATAAAATTAAAAGGATAAAATTTTAACTTGTTTATTGATGCCATTGGTAAATTAGGTGATCCAGAAGAAATCAAACATTGTTTTGAAGACCTTCAGATTAAAATTTACGCCTGATGGCTAAATGGGTAACACATAAATGTAACTCATGTGATTACTCTTTTGTGGGATCAGGTAAACCAGATGCATTAATGATGGGACCAACTATACCAGTTGTTTGCTCTGGATGTAATATCATATACGATAGGATTACACAATCATATACTGGAGCAGATCTTGATATGTTCTGTGAGGACTGTGAGAGTAAAGAATTTACATCATGGGATTATAAATCAAAGAAATGTCCTCAGTGTAAAGATGGGATTATAGGGGAAAGCGGTGAGGGTATGGTAATTTTGGCTGATTAGGAAAAAGATGGTATGCCGCTGTCCTGAGCATTAAGCGAAGGGATCAGCGGCATATATAACTTTCTTTAAAAAATCAAAAAATATTATATTGCATCAGCTACTGAGGATTTATAATTGGTCCTAATGGTTATTATTCTTTGATAGGACTTGTGTGCAAATAGTGTGCAAGAAGAAAAAACCCCTCACAAAAGTGAAGGGCTTTATTTGGTTGTCATCGTAAGTGTAGTCTAGCGGCTACGCTTGCTCCTCCTCTTGGGCTCGAACCAAGGACCCTCTGATTAACAGTCAGATGCTCTAACCAACTGAGCTAAGGAGGAATGTTCAACAATAATAAGGATTCATAGCGTTTTTTTAGTTTTTATGTAATTAGCAAAATACGTCATTTACATATTTATTTACATATTTCTTAAAACTACGCTATTTCAATGACCTTAAAATTGGTGAGCAAATACAATAATAATTCAATCTTCTTCTTAAAAAATTTATCTGTCAAATAAGTGTAAAGTGTAAAGGGTTTACACTCTAAGTATAGGTTTACACATTAAACTATGCTGATAAAGTCTTATTCCTAATCTAATATACCCCCCATACTCTCAACCCCCCTAACAACACCCCCCTAAAACCACAATCCAAAAACAGGGCTTAACCCCCTATCAATTAGGTTATTGTAAGGAAATTCTTTTGTATGCAATTGTGAGGAAATGGAATTTCATCTAATTTTATATAAAAGTTGTTATGTGCTTTCATTTTAAACAATCAAAATCTAAGAAAGAATTTGAGGCGAATGGTATTAAAGGAGAGCCCATCAATGGAGTATATAATGGATTTAGTCATCCAAAAGTTAGTTCAATTACTGATGAAAACCCAAACTCATTATCAGACCTTCAATGGGGTTTAATCCCTTCATGGGCTAAATCTGATGATATTAAAAAATACACCCTTAATGCAAGAGAGGAAACTCTTGATGAAAAACCTTCTTTTAAGGATGCAAAAAGGTGTGTAATATTTTCTGATGGATTCTACGAATGGAAGTGGCTTGATGCAAAAGGAAAAAGAAAACAAAAATATCTAATAGAATATCCAGAATCAGTATTATTTGGATTGGCTGGTTTGTATGATCAGTGGATTAACAAAAAAACAGGTGAAATAATTAAAACCTGCAGTATTGTAACGACTTCTGCTGAAGGGATAATGAAAGAGATACACAACTCAAAACTTAGAATGCCAGTAACACTGATTGATAATCAATTAAGTAAATGGCTTAATGGAGAGAAGATTAAATTTTTTAGTGATTATAAGGTATCTGCTTGTTAAAATTGACTTTTTAATATTTAAAAAAAGGTTTAAAATAATTTTTATTTATTCAACTCATTTTCAATTAAAGTTGTCAATTTTTTATTTCTTTCAATGGCTTGCTGATAAAACCTTATGTAAAATATTATGATTCTTTTTATAGAATATACATGATTTTTAATTTCAAAATCTTGATTAAGTTTTAAAAGTGTTTTCTTATTGTATTTGAAAGAAGTACTTCCTTGGTCTAATAAATCGTCAACTAAACTAATTTTATTCATTGATTCAATAGGATATTTCGATGTGATAAAATCAAATATATCTAAATAAAAATGCCGGTATTGCTCTGATAAGTCCTTTAAAACTGAATAATTTATTTCGTAGTATGATGTGAGTTCTTTAATTAATAATTTATCATTTACAAATTCTATTGCACCAGTGGAAACTAAAGACTTATAGTTTGAATCAATTCCTAAAAAACCATAAGTACTCAATATTTGATTTATGTATTCATTTGATATCTGACCACTTAAAAACTCCTCACTTATTTTAATTCTATTTGCTAAATATTTTTGAGCTCCATTAAAACCCTCTAAATCCTCATTTAAGTCAGCCAATACTCCATTTAAGCTTTCATTCTTCAATTCTATCTTCTCTCTTTTATTTAAAACATCCTGAATATAAAATGATAGAGTTACAGAAAATACAATAACTATAACCTCAAAAATATACCTAAATGCAGGTGTTTTTAAAATTGACTTTTTCATAAAACTAAAATAACAAAACCTGTAGAAGGCTTATAAGTGCCAGAACTTAATGAGGAAGATATGCCTGAGTTGAAATCAAATCTTAATAATCATTATTTATTTAGATGAACCTCTAACTCAATCTCAATCATAAATTCAGGAAAAGCCAACTCTTTTACCCCTAACCAAGAGCCTGTTGGAAAATGTTTAGTATATATTTTATTCCTGTAAGATGCAACCTCTAAAAATCTATTCATATCAGTAGTAAAAATATTTTCAACTACAACGTCATCAAATGTAGCATTATAATGGTCTAAGACTTTTTTTAAATCTGCATAACAATTTTTCATTTGTTGTTCCATATCCCCTACAGCTGTTGGATTAGCTGATTCATCCATACTTACTGCACCTGAAATCTTAATCTGATTACAGATTTTAACAGCATGAGAATACCCAAACCCCTTTTCAACCTCAGGTCTTAGTAAAAAATATTCAGGGTTTTGATTACATTCATCACTTGATTTCTCGGACTTATTTGGCTGAGCACAGGACAAAAAGAAAATTACTGATACCATTACGATTTTTTTCATCTTAAATAATTTATGGTTTTGAATTACTAATATAACAAAACCTACAAAAGGGGTTTAAAAGAAAAACCTCCATCAAGGAGGGCTTAAGATTCAGTAATTACTTTTAAGGGTAACTTTTTAATAAAACTCTTGTAAAAGATTGATTATACTCGGCCCCGCTATCAGACATTTCAGAGCTAAAAGTTTTAAAAGCTTTTTGCTCTAATTCGTTTTTTGGGCCAGTAATAAAAGCTGAATTTAAATCAGGATAAGTACCATAAATATATGCATTTTCACCATCGCTCACACCATGAGCAATTTGTCCAATTGCGACAAACCCGTCAAGCTTAATTGTATTCATCAATTTTGCACATGAAGATGTAAAAGAATCGAAGTCTTTAACCTTAAAGGTCCAAACCTGTCCAATTGGCTGAATTTGGTCTTCATTAAAGACTAAAAAAGATGTTCCAGCCGACCTTCTTCCAACAACATACTTTCTCATTTCATTTATATATGAGTCCCAGGAAGGTCCAGTTAAAGAATTTAAAAAATCGGAAAGTGATTGTGAAGACTCTGATACAAAAGATAAAATATGAGTAGCTCGCAAATTTTCACCTTTGTAAGCAATCCTTGAAACACTGAGCACCACACCTTCAGGAAAATCAATTTTAGAATAAAATCCATCAATTAGCTTTACTACGTTTGAGGTTTCGGGTGAGGGTACTTCAAGTAATACGTCACTCCAAAAATTTTCTTGGCATAGAAGTATTGAAAAGTTTAAACATAAAATTAGAGTTATAATTTTTTTCATTTTTAGAAATTTATGGTTAATAATTCCAAACGTAAAAAATTTGCTTCTAAAAAACAAGTAACTAAAGTTATTAGAATGTATTGTAAGGATATGATTAAAATAAAATAACAAAACCTACAAAAGGGGGGTTAGCAACTGACTTAATGAGTGTTGGGGGCATAATCACCTACCTCCTAACCTCTTCCCTTAAGGCTTTTTTTCAAAAAAGCAATTCAATATTCTTAAACATAATAGGGGTTGTTAAACCTAGTACCCCCTTTTTCACCTCCTTGATTCGCCATATCTCATTCCCTTTATCATTTTTAATATTTTAAAAACGATTACTTAATATCAAATTAATAAGAATACTCTTATTACTAATTAAATTTGTAAAGTAAAAGATTGTTCATTAAAGTTTTTTGTTTGGTTGGGGGCGGATAACCCACTACTTTAAGAAATTCGCCCCCTTTTTCACCTCCTTGATTCGCCATATCTCATTCCCTTTATCATTTTTAATATTTTAAAAACGATTAATTAATATCAAATTAACAAGAATACTCTTTTCACTAATTAGATTTGAGATAAATTGTTTCATTTTAGTGGGGGGCGGATAACACAGATATCACAATACTTCATAAGACTCGCCCCCTTACTATTAATCAAGTTTTTTCAAACAAATAAAAAATCATTAATAATCTTTTTTAATTAATACCTAACTAACTTAATTTAAAATCCTTTGGTGAAGAAAAATATTATGTATTTGTTTGACTATATAGTTAATAGTAATCAAAGGATTTTCCATTTTTATAATTGGGAGTTACATTATTGACTTACTCACCCCATTCAACAAAAAACTACTTCTCTAAAACCCACACCCCTAAAAGTGGAGGGAACGCTTTATGAAGTTTTTTGGATTTTATACAAAAGAATTACTGCCAAATAACTGCCAAAAAGTGAATAAAAATGGCTAAATTTAAAAAGTCTTTTAACTGGGAGGGTCAGCATTTACGGGGGCTCGAACCAAGGACCCTCTGATTAACAGTCAGATGCTCTAACCAACTGAGCTAAGGAGGATTAATTCGCAAATATAAAACTATCCAATTTAAATATTGATTTTTTTTTGATTATTAGTTAGGAGTTTTGACGCTTACAGATCATTGATGTTATCATACTGCAAAAAATTGTAATATTGTAATAAGCAACCTTTTATTTAAAATATGAGAATTTTTTTAAGTTTATTTTTGGTTTCTTTTATTTGGAGCTGTGGAAAAAATATAGACAAAGGTGAACTTTTTCTACCAGATGGTTTTTCATCAACTGTTTTTGTGGATAGTTTATCAAAGAATATAAGACATATTACTGTAAATGAAAATGGAGATTTATACGCAAAATATAAAAGTCTTAATAATGATAATTCACTGGCTGCAATTAGAGACAATAACAATGATGGTAAGGCTGATACAATTTTAAATTTCGGGAAATTTAAAATTAAATCAAATGAAAGTAATTTTGAATGGGCAGGGTTACTGGAGACTGGAGCAAGAGTTAGAAACGGATACCTATATTATAGCTCCGAGCTTGTAGTATATAGAGTCAAATTGGATGACAACCTTGTCCCTGCATCTGAACCAGAGGTAATTGTAATTGATGATCATGATCATGGAAGTCACGAGCATATTGCAAAACCAATTACTTTTGACGGAAAAGGGGGGCTATATGTACCATTCGGTGCACCTTCAAATGCATGTGTAAATCCAAAAAGAACCCCACTTACGCCAGGTGTTGACCCATGTCCAGAGCTTGAGAATCACGCAGGAGTTTGGAAGTTTGATGAAAATAAGCTTAACCAAACTCAAAGTGATGGAGTAAAATATGCCACTGGCATAAGAAGTATAGTCGCACTTGATTGGAATTTTGAAAACGAATGTCTATATGCAGTTGTTCATGGTAGAGATAACCTTTTTCGTCTGTGGCCTCAAAAGTATACTCGATGGGAGAGCGCAATGTTGCCCTCTGAGGAATTTATTAAAATAGAAAAAGGGGATAATTTTGGTTGGCCATATTGTTACTACGATCAGATAAAAGGTAAAAAAGTATTGGGGCCTGAGTATGGGGGTGATGGTGATATAATTGGCAGGTGTGATCAATTTAAAAATCCTGAAATTGGCTTCCCAGGACACTGGGCTCCGAATGATTTAGTTTTTTATACCGGCGATGATTTCCCATCTAGATATAAAAATGGAGCATTTATAGCATTTCACGGATCAACTAACAGAGCACCATACCCACAGTCCAGCTACTTTGTAGCATTTATCCCTTTTGAAGGTGGCAAACCAACCGGTCAATATGAAGTTTTTGCTGATGGATTTGCACAAATTGATCCTATTGCAAGTGTAGACGACGCCAAATATAGACCAATGGGAATAGCATTTTCTCCAAAAGGCGGAATGTTTATTGGTGATACAGAGAAAGGAAGAATTTGGAAAATTCAATATAATGGGGATAAGGACAAATTCAGTGCTAAAGATTTGGCTAAAATGGAAATGCGTAAATTAAATTCTAACATAAGAACACCAGATAAAGAAAAAGATAAAATCGAAATCGGAAGTCAATATGAATATAGAGATGGGATTTTATTTAAACTTAACAAACCAAAGGTTGTTACTGCTGGTCAGGAGCTCTACAATATTTACTGTATTTCATGTCATCAAGGAGATGGAAAAGGCGCAAAAGGAAGATTTCCAAGTTTGGTTGGAACCGATTGGGTAACTGGTGACAAAAAAAGATTAATCAATGTTCTACTAAATGGACTAGAAGGAGAGATAATTGTAAATGGTGAAACTTGGAATGGATATATGCCACAGCATAGTTTTTTGAATGATCAACAAATAACTGATATTTTAAATTATATAAGGACAAATTTTGGCAATAAAGCAAGTGAAATAGATACAGATGAGGTAAGAAGTCTCAGAGGTAAAAAATTTATAACAATGAAATAAATAAAATTATGAACAAAATGAAAAAAACAATAAAACTGATCATTACACTGCTGATTTTTAATTTGAATTACAGCCAACAATATGATTTAGTTGTAAAAAATGGTTTTCTTATTGATGCCAAAAATAATATTAATAAAACAATGGATATTGCTATTAAGGAAGGTAAAATAGCTTCTGTTGAAAGGAAAATTGATGCCAGTTTAGCAAAAAAAGTAATCGATGCTAAAGGTCTAGTGGTAACTCCCGGATTAATTGATATCCATACTCATAATTTTTATGGTACTAAACCTAACAGTGCATATAGCAATGGTTTTAATTCTTTACCACCTGATGGATTTACTTTCAGAGCTGGTGTTACCACAGTTGTTGATTGCGGAGGTGCTGGATGGAGGAATTTTATTACGTTCAAGGAACAAGTAATAGACAGATCAAAAACAAGGGTTTTAGCACTAATCAATATTGTTGGCAGGGGGATGAGTGGTAACCCAAATGAACAAGATATAAGTGATATGGATCCTAAATTAACTTCCATGATGGCTGATCAGTTTAAAGAACATATTGTGGGGGTTAAATTAGCTCATTTTTTGGGTTATAATTGGAAACCTACAGAGCTAGCTGTCGAAGCAGGCGAAATTTCCAAAATACCTGTAGTGATTGACTTCGGAGCAAGTGATCCTGTTTTACCTCTAAACACTTTGTTAAACGAAAAGCTAAGACCTGGTGACATCTACACTCATTGCTATTCAGATGTAAAAGGAAGAACAGCTATATTGGATGAAAATGGAAAGGTGAGAGATTACGTTTTTGAAGCTCAAAAAAGGGGTGTTGTAATGGATGTGGGTCATGGCGCTGGGAGTTTTTATTTTCATCAAGCAATACCAGCTGTTCGACAAGGTTTAAAACCTAACTCCATCAGTACTGATTTACACATTTTTAGCATGAATGGTGGTGCGAAAAATATGACAAATGTTATGTCAAAATTCCTTAATATGGACATGACTCTTGAGGAGGTTATTGAGGCGTCGACATGGAAACCAGCTCAGTACATCCAAAGAACAGAATTAGGACATCTGTCTGAAGGGGCTATTGCTGATTTATCAATTCTGAAAATTCATCAAGGTAATTTTGGATTTTTAGATGTCCGATTCAAAAGAATGAAAGGTGATAAAAAAATAGTTTGTGAGTTAACCCTTAAAGATGGGGAGGTTGTTTATGATTTAAATGGAATTGCCAGCCAAGATTGGGACAAACAGTATCAATAACATTTTACTAAAATTTGAAAAATGAACCGAAGAAAATTACTTAAATCGTTTGCATCACTTCCCTTAATTGGAAGTTTTTTAAATTCTGAATTATTGTATTCAAAGGATAATTCAGAGTTTAATTTAGATTTTGCACAAAAAGACATTTACAAAGACCTTGGAGTTAGAACTTTTATTAATTGTGCAGGAACATATACTGCTCTCACAGGCTCTTTAATGCCCAAGGAAGTAACAGATGCGATTACTTTTGGCACCAGTCAATATGTTGAGCTAGATGAATTGCAAGATAGAGTTGGAGAGAGAATAAGCGAGCTTTTAAAATGTGAATATGCAACGGTCTCCTCTGGATGTTTTGGAGCAATGAGCATTGCTACCGCTGGAGTCATGTGCGGAATGGATAACAATAAAGTTATCCAGCTACCCAATACTGATGGTATGAAGAATGAAGTAATTTTACAAGAGTCACATTACATGGGCTATTGTCAAGCTCTTACAAATGTAGGTGCAAAACTCGTTAAAATTAAATCTACCAAAGACCTTGAAAAATCAATAAATAGTAAAACTGCAATGTTGTGGTTTTTGAATGCAGGAAATGATAAGGGATCAATCAAGTGGCAAGAGTTTGTAGACTTAGGAAAAAAACATAATATTCCGACATTTATTGATTGTGCTGCAGATGTCCCTCCAGTAGAGAATTTATTCAGATTTACAAAAATGGGATTTGACCTTGTGGCATTTTCTGGAGGTAAAGGCTTAAGAGGTCCTCAAAGTGCTGGTTTATTATTGGGAAACAAAAAATTAATAAAAGCTGCAAGACTTCATACGCCACCAAGAGGTGTAACAATTGGAAGGGGAATGAAAGTTAATAAGGAGGAAGTTCTAGGAATGCTCACTGCACTTGAGCTTTATCTTAAAAAAGACCATGATAAAGAATGGAAAATGTGGGAAGGTCAAATCCAAATGATAAGTGATTCTGCGAGATCATTTGATGGAGTTAAATCAGAAATTTTTGTGCCTAAATATGCAAATCATGTTCCTAGCTTAAAAATCCATTGGGATTCAAAAAAAATTAATATTACTCCAAATCAATTTAGACATGAATTAAGAAGCGGTCATCCCTCAATTGAAACAACAGGGGATAATGAATCAGTTGGAATAACCACATGGATGATGGAGCCAGGCCAGGAGAGAACTGTTTCAAGAAGAATTCGTGAAATATTTAATATGGCAAAAAACGGGTATAATGGATCTAAAAACACGAATAGTGATTGGATGGGATACATGAAAAAAGAGAAAGCATAAGAAATAGGATATGTCTAAATTGGTATGTCATTTTTTTTTGATAATGTTTTTTTGGGTATCGCTTTGCGACGCTCAAGTTTTTGATTTAATCATAAAAAATGGACATGTAATTGATCCTAAAAATAATCTAGATTCAAAACTTGATATTGGAATATCAAATGGTATTATTAAAAAAGTATCATATAACCTCTCTCCTTATCAATCAAAAAAAATAATTGATGCGAGTGGCATGTTTGTGGTTCCTGGGTTAATCGATATTCATACACATGTTTTCGTGGGTGGCATTCCAGATGTTTTCGCTAATGGAAGAAACAGCGTTTCTGCTGATAATTTTAGTTTCAGGTCTGGTATTACAACTATGGTAGATGCAGGAACATCTGGATGGAGGAATTTCCCAATATTTAAAAAAAACGTAATTGAAAAATCTAAAACAAGAATTTTAGTTTTTTTAAATATTGCTGGAAATGGAATGAGTGGAGACCCAATTTTGACTGGACTTGTTGACGACAATTATCTTGAAAAAATAACTTCTGATGAAAAATATAACCAACAAGATATAGTAGATATGAATGCCCAAAAAACAGCATCTGTTATAAATCAAAATAAAGATGTTATTATAGGAGTTAAAATAGGGCATTACGAGGGGGAGGAAATAACTCCATTTAAAAGAGCAATTGAGGCTGGTATAATAGCTAACGTTCCTGTAATTGTTGAGTGTCATCTGCCTGAAATATCTCTTGAAAATCAATTAAGAATGATGAGGAAAGGTGACATTTTATCCCATTCATTTGAAAATGTTGAAGAAAGGGAAACGATCATAGATGAAAATGGTAATGTAAGAAAGTATGTAATTGATGCAAAGCAAAGAGGTGTTATTTTTGATGTAAGTCATGGGGGGTATGGATTTTGGTTTAATCAGGCACTTCCTGCTTTAAATAATGGATTTAAACCTGATACTTTTGGTTCTGATTTGCACAAATTCAGTATGAATAAAGGGATGAAAAATATGCTGAATATAATGTCAAAATATCTAAACATGGGCATGAATATAAATGATGTAATACTTCGCGCGACATGGAATCCTGCAAAATCAATAAAAAGAGGAGATGACTTAGGTTCACTCACTGTTGGAAATAAGGCTGATATTGCTGTTCTTAGTTTAGATAGTGGGAATTTTGGTTTTGTTGATGCAGCGGGCTTTAAGATCAAAGGGGACAAAAAGTTTCAGGCTGAATTAACAATAAAGGACGGTCTAATTCAATGGGATCTAAATGGCTTGGGAGCTAGAAAATATAATTAATAATTATTAGTACTGCTTAATTAAAGACATATAGACAATGTAGCGTCAAATATGGTTAACACCCACCTATGACATAAACTTGAATACAATCATCTGAACTTCCTTGGTATTCTTCAAATTCTGTGTAAGTAAAAACTACTGGCTCTGTATTCTTGCCATCACAGACAACATCCATCCTAATTGAATTATCAGCCTCGGTGTAGGTGAAGCTTATTGTAGCATCCAAATTCTCAATTCCTCCGTCACTGTTAGTATAACTAGCTATTTCATCAATTTCAAAGAGGTCTTTCTCATTTTTTGAAATCTCAATAATTGTTTTGTCATATCCCTCCTCGAAATAATTCAAATTAAAAACTCCCTCTTGCCAAAAATAACAATACCATTTAGGGTTAACATCTGTAGTTGTTAACGATAAAAGCTTAAAAAGGGACGATTTATCAAATGATAGGACTCTTTGAAAATTTGGAACATCATTGTTTTGCCAAAAGGTTCCACTAAATCTTTCTGTAAAAACTTTATCATTATTATCAGAATTCGAAAGATCAAAATCATCTGAACTGCTAATATTATTATCAGAGCAACTATTTATAAAGAGAAGGACAAATACAACAACAAGGAAAAAATTCGATTCATTAACATTATTCATACAGCACAACATCAAATTTGAGCTACAAAAATATTAAACTTTAGTCAAAAAACACACAACCTTTGTAATATATAAATTTTTAAATGGAGCAGCGTAAAATCCTCACCTTGATAGAGAGCTAACATAGATTTATTTCTTTAGTTAAGGCTTGGTTATCTTAACCTCTAATAGAGGGTTTTATCCCGTCAAATTAAAATGATAAACCAAAGCCAAGATTACCGACTAACATTCTGTTTTCATCAACACCGTCAATTTTGGGTATACCTGATGAAGCTAGCTCTTTATGATTGGGATTGAAATTATCTGTAGCCTTAAAGGTCATAATCTTTGGTAAGTTACCTAAGCCATACCCCATTTCAATTCTAAAGTAAAAAGCACCCCCTGTTTTCATTCCAATTCTTAAGTTAGTTGTTGTAAGATCCACTTTCCCTTGCCCAGAACCAACTGAGCCGTTTGTTAGGGGAACATTCATGAAATTTGCATTATAACTTAGATTGGAGTAACTCAAACCAATGTATACTCCCTTACCCTTTTCTTTGATGAAGTAGGATATACCCCATTCAGAAAAAAGAAATTCGGCCTCCCTATCATAATCTTCATAGGAATATTGAGAGTAGTCGAAGTATGGAGCAATGTGGTTGTCAAAAAATGGCAAAATATATTGTGAGCCAACTACAGCCATATAAGGAAAGCCAAACTTTAAGCCTGCTGAAAATCTTTTGATGTCATATTCTATAGATAATGAATCCTTTTCTTCATGAATAACTATAGTTAAAAGTTCTTTATTCATATTTCCGAAGCCAAATGTTGGTAAAATGATCAAAAGTAAAAATTGTTTTCTCATGAGATTTTAAATCTAATTGTGAAATTAATAGAAAACTAATCTGAATTTGCCTGAGGTCTAGTGTTTCCTAAAGAATACTGAGGTTTTACAATATTGTTAAACTTATAATAGAATTATTGGTAAAAATTATTGGTGTATAAGTTAAAATAATTAATACAAAATTTTTCTTAGTAATAAAAAAAGTAATATTGTATAGATAATTATTGTTTATACAAATATTGTTTTTAAGCCTTTGCCCTTCCACATTAGGATTAGTTTTTTCGTTTGATTTGTTATGGTTTTGTTGTTTGAGTGGTGGGGCAAAGATGCTTAGGTGATCACTAAATGTAGACTTCAATTAACAAAATAAATTCATCTTAACGGTTAAATGTCTCGTAGTAAAAAAACACTTCACCCATAATTTCTTTTGATCGATGGTAATTAACCATTTTGATCAGTAGAGTATCATTAATTCGATATCCCCCCCCCAAAGAAGTCAACACCCCAGCATAAACTCGTTTTTTTTCCTCCCGATTGAATTGAGTTTCCAACAAGTCAACAATTTTTGAATAATCTTCCAATTTGTAACGGTAAAATTGAGGGACAATAAAATCTGCATAGCCCCCTTTAATCCAATCCGGCCATGATTGTAGATACTCCTGTTCAGACCAGGGATAAATACTGGGGGCCCAAGAAACCATGGTTTCTGATCTTATCGCTTTTACTTTATGGTAAACCTCTTTTCCATATTCACTCAATCTATCGGACCGCCATCGAATCCAACTTCCCTCTTTATGATCTATTGGGGGATCTGTATTGTACTCACTTTGGAAAAGCGATAGCGTGTAATCATCATAACCTCCTTCCGATGGCATAGCTGGAAGGCGATCATCTCCCTGAATACCATCTATATCATAATTTGTAACTACCTCCTCAATAAGCTCCAATAAAAACTTTTGTGGTCCAGGGTGAAGTGCATTCCACCACATAAAATTGTTTTTTTTCAGGATTTTACCCTCCCTATCTCTTCCCAACCATTCAGGATATTTTTCTATCCACACACTTTCAGGATCATCATAGGCGAATGAAAAACCAAACTCAAACCAAGCATGAACTTTTATCCCTTGTTTATGAGCCTGACTGATCAGACATTCTAAAGGATCAAAGTGGGATAGCATTGCTTCTTGTTTGACTCCTATGTATTTTTCAAGGACATCACTGGGATATTGGGTAACTCCTTTATTCCAAACCACCACAAAAATATGATTGATCAGGTATTTTTTACAATTAGAAACCAAGGCTTTTATATTCGCTTCGGATTTGATGGCATCACTGCCCACATTAGTCACCCAAACTCCTCTAAAAGTACTTTCCGGAAGATGTTTTTCTAAATAAGTTTGATCATGAATATTACAACGAATGAATAAAAAAATTAAAGTAATAATCAAGGGTTTATAAATCGAAAACATTACTCAATAAAATTAATTACATCAATTTAAAAAAATCTCTCGATAAAGGTTTTGAAACAACAAATTTGAAAAAATCTTACTATTTTGGGATAGAATATAGCTATATTTTTTAATGATATATTTAAGCCGAACAACGGGAATATGGTATAAAATAAAAATAAGATTTGTTTTTATTTCACTAATGTTAATGTTATCAGCCTGTAGTTTCACCTCCGTGAAAGAACCAAAATACCTATTCAAGGCCAGTATGTTGGTTAAAGAGAATCACACTTGGTACAAAGCTTTTATACATTTTGGTAAGCTGATCGAAGAGCGATCTGAGGGGCGAATGAAATTGGAAGTTTACCCCTCAGAACAATTGGCCAAAGAACTTGAAGCAATCCGCTTGATTAAGGCTGAGGTCATCGACATGACCATTTCTGCGGGCTCATTGACAAACTTTGCCGAGATACTCATTTTTTCAGACATGCCCTTTTTACTCAAAGACACCCTTTCCATGCACAAACTCATCAACAGTGCTATTGGAAAAAGAATCGAGAGGGAAATGATAGAAAAAATTGGAGTCCGACCTTTAGGTTATTTTCAGAGAGGGGAGCGTCATTTGACCTCTAATCGCCCCATCAAGCACCCCGACGATTTGGATGAATTAATAATCAGAGTCCCCAACGTCCCTTCCTATGTTGTGGCATGGAAAGCCTTGGGGGCCAAACCTACTCCAATGGCCTTCTCTGAGGTGTTTTCCTCCCTTCAACAAGGAACCATCGAAGCACAGGAAAATCCATTTGCCATGATCAAAAATGCCGGTTTTAGCGAAGTTCAAAAATACCTCAACCTTACGGGGCATCTGATCACCTGGGGTTATCCACTGGTGGGAGAAAAACAATTTCAAAAATTGCCGGAGGACCTTAAGTCAATCTTCTTACAAGCGGCAAAGGAAATGCAAATTTATGAGCATCGATTGTTTCTTAATAACGAATCTAAAGTTCAAAAACAATTGCAAGAGGATGGGTTGATTTTTGTTGAGGTTGACAAAAATGCATTTATGAAAGATGGAGAAAAAGCCGTTTATGAAAGTTTATCACCAGAAATGCAAGAGATTTACAAAACCATAAAAAAAATCACTCAATGAGTTTCAAAATCTTTTTGTCGAAGTTTTTAAAATACGGAACACTTTTGACCAGTTTGGGATTTGTCATGACCGTATCACTTCAGATCTTCGCAAGATTTTTTCTCAGCGATGTACCTCCATGGACAGAAGAGGCTTCAAGAATTTTATTTATTTATGCCATAGCATTTTCCAGTGGTTTGGCTTATCGGGGCAATTACTTTGTTTTTCTAGAAGTGTTTTATGCAGGTTTTTCAGACATTCTGAAGAAAAAAATAGACTTGATATCCTCTATTTTGAGTCTTGTTTTATTTGGATTTTGTGGGTTTTATTCACTTTCTATGCTTGAAATGGGACTTAATGAATACTCACCTACATTGCATATCCTTATGATTATTCCTTTTTTAAGTATTTTAATACTATGCCTCTCCATCAGTTATTATAGTTTAATGGCTTTTTTGAAAAAAATTAAATTTTGGAAATCGTGATAGTTTTGCTGATCGTTGTATTTGTCGTTTGTCTTTGTTTTCGTTTTCCGATTGCGTTTTCTTTAGGCTTGTCTTGCTTAGTTTATTTTATTTTCAAAGGAACACCTTTAGTAGTAGTTCCGCTTAAGATGTATGCTGGAGTTGATGTTTTTGTTTTGCTCAGTATTCCTGGTTTTATTATTGCAGGTAATTTAATGAATCAGGGGGGGCTAACAGATAGGATTATTAAATTTTGTAATCATCTTTTGGGGCATATCAGAGGAGGGCTTTCCTATGTAAATATTTCCGCATCCATGCTTTTTGCTGGGATCTCAGGAACAGCAATCTCTGATACCGCCAGTTTGGGTGCTGTGATGATACCAGCAATGAAAAAAGAAGGTTATGACAGTGATTTTTCTTGCGCCATCACTGCAGCATCATCAACCGTGGGTCCTATTATTCCTCCAAGTTTACCCATGATTATTGCTGCGACATTGAGCGGATTATCAGTTGGAAAACTTTTCCTTGCTGGAGCCATTCCTGGCCTGTTGTTGGGGGTGGGACTGATGCTAGTCGCCTTTTTTGTGGCTAAAAAAAGGAATTACCCCAAACATCAAAAGAGCTCAATATTACAAATACTAAAAAGCTTTACCAATACCTTTTGGGCCTTGTTGATGACATTGATCATTCTTTTTGGTATAGTTGGGGGCGTATTTACCCCAACTGAGGCCTCTGTAGTCGCAGTACTATATGCTCTTTTTATTGGAACTTTTGTCTATAAAAAACTCAACCTTAAAAATATTTCTGTCGTCATTTTAGATTCCATGAAAACAACTGCATCCCTAATGATATTAGTTGGCTTTGCAAATTTATTTGGATTCATACTCATTACCGAACAAATTCCTCAGCGCATATCAGAACAAATTCTTTTATTGACCAACAATAAATACGCAGTTTTATTATTGATCAATTTATTATTGATATTGGTTGGCACCTTCATGGAAACAATTGCCGCTTTGTTAATTTTGTTTCCCATATTGCTTAAAGTTGCTATCGAGGTTGATGTCGATCCCATGCATTTTACTGTGATTGCGGTTCTCAATTTAATTATAGGTTTGACAACCCCTCCCGTGGGGGTATGTTTATTTGTAGCCTCTAGTATAGGAAAAACTTCCATTGGAAAAGTTAGCAGGGCAGGGTTCCCTTTTTTGCTGGTTAGTCTTTTCGTTTTGGTATTGGTATCTCTTTTTCCTGAGCTATCACTTTTTCTCCCAAATTTAATTATTGATTAGTGAAATAACTTATCAAAAAAACCTCTACACCGAGGATTAGAGGTTGAAATTTATTTAAAATCTAGGTTTTATAATTGGAGTATGAGTAGATTAATTTATCCTTTCGGTTTAAGATAAGTGAAAATAGCCAGACCAAACATGACGAAATCAATAGCAAAATCTGCAAGTCCCATATTTGTAAGTGGGGAAGAAGCCATATAGTAAAACGCACCAAACAAAGGAATGTATGCAATGATAATTGCTAATAATAATTTTTTGGCATCCTCCACAGCTAGATTTCTAGAAAATAGCAACATCAATCCAATCATCAAAAATGCAGGAGTTAGGGCGTATTGAAACATAATTGCTAATTGTCTTGCTTCCGCTCCAATATTAAACATCATATCGATAGAGGACTCAGCAAATCCTGCATATAGAACAGATTGTAGTAGTTGGATAATACCAATAATTGTAAGAGTTAATTTAGTTTTCATTTAAAAAAAAATTTGGTTTTAGAATAGTTTTTCCATTTTCAAAGTACAATTAAATAAAAGCAAAAAATTAAGGCACTAATCCTATATTGCTCTGTTTTTAGGTTTTTTGTTTGGGATTCTACCAAAGTTTCCCGAACCGTCGTAATCAATAGTGTCTGTCTCAATTTTGGAACGTTTATTAGCTTCTACTTCCTTATTATTAAAAAATATACCTAATAAAAAAAGAAAAAAAACAATCAGTCCAGCAGCAAAAATTATAGAAATACTCATTATTTATAAATTTGCTTTATATAGGCTCCAGCAGCCAAAATCGAGGGCACCCAAATTCCAACATAAAGTCCTTCCCGCTGTTGATTATTAAACCATAGATATACTGATAACAAAAAGCTTATGAAGGCAGCTGACAGAATCAAATAGTCAGACCGTTTCATTATTCTTCAGTCTTTTTTTGTCTGAAGAATTCTTCATCCGATTCGATCCAGACAAAATCACTGGTAACTTTTTCGGATTTAGGATTATAGAAAACCTCCAAATATTTGAGCCTTTTGACATCTTTAACCTTAACTTGAGCAATAAAGTTGTGGTGATGAAACTTATCAAAAGGGCTGATAAACGAAGTATAGGAATCCCATATGATATTTCGAGTGTATTCTACGTTACCGAAGGTAGACTTTACAAAAGCCCGAATGGCTTTGTTTATCTCTTTAACGTTTATTGGTACAATTTCACTATCCTTTAGATTTTTCCGCTCCATTACATCGAGAAACCCTTGGTGTTCTGAAACAAAATTTTGCAATCCTGGTTTCTCCTCCTGATTTGAGATCCCCAGCTCGTTTAAGTCAGCGGCATTGTCTTTCTTTTCTTCTTTTTCGTCAATCAAGTAAAATTCCTCATCTTCAGGAATCCATTCAAAATCTCCTTTTACTTTTTTAATGAAAGGATTGTAAATGACCTCCACATATTTAAGGCGATCTAAATCATTAACCTTTACTTGTGCTATAAAAGTATGGTAGTGATATATGTCAGATGGGCTAAGAAAAGTTTTGTAGGAGTCCCAAATGATATTTCTTGTATACTCTACAATCTCAGGGTAGCGTTCCTCAACAAAGAAGCGAATTTTTTTATTGATCTCTTTTATGTTTATCGGAGTGATCTCGCCGGCTTCATTTTCCTCAAAACCTTGGTGTTCAGTAATAAAATCTTCGATTTTAACCCGTTGTACTTGGGCAGATAGCAAAGCAGTGCAAAATAAAACAAGTGAGATGAACAAAGAAAAGACGCTAAACTTCATAATCATTGACGTTTTTTAAATTTCATAAATATAGTAAATATCAAAATGAGTTACCGAAATCGCCTACTTTAATTGGACAAAAAACGGAAGAGATCATTCCCATTGGCATAAATAACCAAAGCCAACAGCAAGAAAAACCCTACCATTTGGGCATACTCCATAAACTTATCATTGGGCTTTCTTCCACTGACCATTTCATATAATAAGAACATTACATGTCCTCCGTCCAAAGCAGGAATTGGCAACAGGTTCATAAAAGCCAAAATGATTGAAATAAAAGCCGTACTGGCCCAAAAAGCCCTCCAATCCCAGGTGGCCGGAAAAAGACTCCCGATGGCACCAAAACCACCCAACTGAGAAGCTCCTTTTTTGGTAAAGACATATTTGAATTGGGCTACATAGTCATAAAGTGTCCAATATCCATAACTGAAACCTTCCGTGATGCTTTCGGCCAATGAAAGATCTACTTGACTGATATTAACGGAATTTCTGGGAATGACACCCATTTTACCTTCGGCGTCCAATACCACATCAAGGGTGTCTCTGGTTTGATTCCGTTCAATCACATATTGAACCGTTTGATTGGCCTTATCAGCATTAAACGCCCTGAGATCCCCCCAATCTTCAATCAGAACACCATTTGCAGTAATGATTTTATCCCCTGCTTTCATTCCAGAGGAATAAGCACCCTTTTCGGTCCAAAAACTGTCTATTAAAGCAGGATTCCGCGGATACAATATGTTAATTTGACCAGAAGTAAACATGCGATCTCCAATATTTTCGGGTATTGGGATACTAACTTTAATACCGTTAGCACGCTCTACTTGGACCTCTTTGACAGATCGAATTAATAACATTTTATTAATGTCAAGGGCCACCTCAAGTGGTTTGCCATCGACCGACAATATCTGATCTCCTTTTTCAAAACCGATTTCTTTGGCCAAAGGTGAAACACCAAGCCCCAATGGCATAGAAGTGTTGGGTAATGTATTTTTACCCCAAACAAAGAGGATCATCATATAGATCAGGAAGCCTAGAATCAGATTCACCGTCACTCCACCCAGCATAATGATCAATCTCTGCCAAGTAGGTTTAGTTCGGAATTCCCATGGTTGTGGAGGTTGTTGCATTTGTTCCTTATCCATGCTCTCATCGATCATCCCCGATATTTTAACATAGCCCCCAAGGGGTAACCAACCGATCCCATAGACAGTATCACCAAATTTCTTTTTGAACAAAGCAAATTTGACATCAAAGAAAAGAAAAAACTTCTCTACTCGGGTTTTAAAGATTTTGGCAGGGATAAAATGCCCCAGTTCGTGTAAGACAATAAGAATAGACAAACTGAGTAAAAGTTGAATGCCCTTCATTACCATAGGTTCCATAGCAAACTATTTTTGGAGAGCAAAAATACCAATTTTAGACACATTCAAGACCCATTTCGACAAAAACCTTTAATGCTAAATTTTTATGTTTTTAATGACCTATCTTTGTCTTAAGATGAAATTCTTAAATAAATACAGAAAATTTTTGGGGGTATTTGGACTCGTTTCGGTCACAATATTGATATTGTTTTATAATGCATTATTACCCACTAAAAAATTGCCTGTTTATCAGCCCGCTATGGTCAATTTTGAATTGGTAGACAGCACCATTCAGCATCAAAAAAAATTTCATCGTATTGCTGATTTTTCTCTTATTAATCAAAACGGTAAAACAATTACGCAAAACGACTTTAAAGGGAAAATTTATGTCTCAGATTTCTTTTTTACCACCTGTCCCACCATTTGTATTGCCATGACGGATAACATGGTTAAAGTTCAGGAAAAAATAAAAAATAACCCCCATGTATTGCTTTTGTCCCACTCTGTTACTCCTAAAATTGATTCGGTATCTCAACTTAAAAAATATGCCATTCAAAAGGGAGTGATTGACCAAAAATGGCATTTGGTAACGGGAGACAAAAGAGTTATCTATGATTTGGCCAGAAAATCTTACTTGGCGGTCAAGCAAGACGGGGATGGGGGACCTTTCGATATGATCCACACTGAAAATTTTATATTGGTTGATCCCGACCGAAGGGTCAGAGGATTTTATGACGGCACTGATTCTAGAGAAATTCAAAGACTTTTAGAAGAATTGGAAATTTTAACTCAAGAATATTTCCCCTCCTAAATTAACTGTATTAACTGATCCGCGGATTGACCAAAATTTATAATTTTGTTTTTTTAAAATCATTCTAAATAATGTTCCCACTCGATCAATTGGCTCTCGGACAAAAAGCGTTAATCAAATCAATTGAAACGGATTTTTTACCCTTAAAATTGATTGAAATGGGATGTCTTCCCGGCAATGAAATTTCACTCCTATACTCAGCTCCATTCAAAGACCCATTGTATTTTAAAATTGACCAAGCCCATTTGGCTATCAGAAAGGAGGTTGCTCAGTACATTGTTGTAAAACCTTTGTTGGATGATTAATTACATCAAAGTTGCTCTTTTAGGTAACCCTAATACGGGAAAGACTTCCGTCTTTAATGCCCTAACAGGATTGAATCAAAAAGTGGGGAATTACCCTGGTGTCACTGTCGAAAAAAAACAAGGCAGTTGCCGATTGGATCGGGTCACTAAAGCCAAAATACTTGATCTGCCTGGAACCTACAGTCTAAATGCCTCTTCCATGGATGAGAGTCTGGTGGTTGAATTACTTCTAAATAAAAACGACCCCGATTTCCCGGATATCGCCGTGGTGGTTACCGATGTCGAAAACCTCAAACGAAATATGCTGTTGTTTACACAAATCAAAGATTTGCATATCCCAACGGTATTGGTGATCAATATGTCCGATCAAATGCAAAGAAAAGGCATCAAAATTGATTTAGAAAAGTTGGAGGAAAAACTCAACACGAGTGTGGTTTTGGTCAGTACCCGAGATAATTCAGGGTTGGATCAACTTAAACAAGTTCTGGTTGATTATCGATCCATCCCTTCAGTACCAATATTAGATCCCACTACCATTGATCAGGATTATTTTGAAAGCTTAAGTAAAGCTTTTCCCAATCAACCGCTATACAAACTTTGGTTGGTGATCACTCAGGATGTCAATTTCAACAAGCTAAAACGTAAAAAAGTTATCGATACAGCTCAGTTCAAGACCCAATCCCAATTGGACCTTAAAAAATTACAACATAGGGAAACAGTTAAACGCTATCAGACCATCAATCAAATTCTCAAGGAAACCTATCAATTAAACCTGGATGAGGCGACCGACCTCAGAAGCAGATTGGATAATTTATTGATCCATAAGTTTTGGGGTTACGTTATTTTTTTTCTGATTTTAATGACTATTTTTCAGGCCATATTTGATTGGAGCAGTGTGCCAATGGATTTTATAGATACGAGTTTTGCTCGCATAAGTGAATGGGCCAAAAAACAGATGCCCGAGGGGATCTTGAGCGACTTGATTGCTGAGGGGATCATTTCAGGTACAGGGGGCATAGTGATTTTTATTCCTCAAATCGCTTTTTTATTTTTGTTCATTTCCGTCTTAGAAGAAACTGGTTATATGAGTCGCGTGGTATTTTTGATGGATCGAAGTTTGAGAAAATTTGGGTTAAGTGGAAAAAGTGTAGTCCCTTTGATGTCAGGAACTGCCTGTGCTATTCCAGCAGTCATGGCTACCCGAAACATCGAAAATTGGAAGGAGCGCTTAATCACAACCCTCGTAGTCCCTTTTACTACTTGTTCCGCACGTCTTCCTGTATACATGATTCTTATCTCTTTGGTTATTCCTAATGAGCGACTGTTAGGAATCAATTATCAGGGGTTAACATTGATGGGACTTTATATAATAGGTTTTTTGATGGCTATTTTTTCTGCTTCCATTCTCAATCGGATACTCAAATCTCCCAACAAATCTTACTTTGTAGTGGAGATGCCTGACTACAAACTTCCAATGCTCAAAAATGTTGGGATTACCGTTTGGGAAAAAACCCTATCATTTGTTATGGAGGCTGGTAAAATTATATTGGCAATATCCATTTTACTCTGGTTTATGGCTTCCTTTGGTCCTGGTAATAACTTTTCCAATGCTGAGCAAATAGTGAAGCATCAAGCTAATAATAGTGATTTAAGTGAGTCCGAATTAGAAAATAAAATTGCTTCATTTAAGTTAGAAAATTCCTACATCGGTATTATGGGGAAAGCTATCGAACCGGTGATTCTTCCATTGGGTTATGACTGGAAAATAGGTATTGCTTTGATCAGTTCCTTTGCGGCTCGTGAAGTTTTTGTCGGAACTTTGGCCACCATCTACAGTGTGGAAAGTGATAGCCAAGAGACTATAAAAAATAGAATGGCTGGGGAAATCAGATATGACGGGACCCGTCTTTTCAATTTACCTACGGGAATATCTTTAATGCTTTTTTATGCCTTTGCTATGCAATGTATGAGCACATTGGCAATTGTCAAAAAAGAGACCAATAGCTGGAAATGGCCCATAATTCAACTTTTTTCTATGACTGCCTTTGCTTATCTTGCAGCATTAATGGCTTACCAAATTTTAAAATAATGGAGATTTTACAATTCATGACAGCAATACTTTTAGGATTGTGGGCCCTATTTTTTTTGATCCGAAAGTTTAAACCGAAAAACAAATCTGCAGATGATCAATGTTGCAGTAGAGGTTGTGATTGTTGATTAAATGTCAGGATAATCTGAATCCATAACTAAGTATTCCAATGATTTATCCATTTAGAATACAAATGTTTAGTAAAACACTACTTTCAAAATCTATATTGGAAATTTCCAGAGGTGATAAGTTTCAACAAAAGAAATTGGTTCATTTCACAATATTCTACCTTTGATGCATCAATTGTTCAATTTCATCAGGAGCTTTTGGAACGTTTTCCATCAAATTTAAAGGTGGACCATCCTCTTGAATTACTACATCGTCTTCAATCCTTACTCCAAATCCCTCTTCTGGAATATAAATTCCGGGTTCTACAGTTAGTACCATATTTCCCTTAAGTGGTTGGTCTACTAATCCGTAATCGTGGGTATCTAAACCAAGGTGGTGAGATGTTCCATGCATAAAATATTTTTTGTAGGCAGGCTTTTCGGGATCTTGATTTTTGACCATTGTAAGATCCAGTAGCCCTAGTTGGATTAACTCGTCGGTCATTATTTTTCCCACCTCTTGATGGTATTCTTTGATTAATACTCCAGGTACTAGTAATTGCATGGCTGCTTTTTCTACACGTAATACAGCATCATATACCGCACGCTGTCGGGGAGTAAATTTGCCTGAGACAGGAACTGTTCTGGTCATATCACTGGCATAATTTCCATATGCTGCTCCTACATCCATCAAAATCAAGTCGCCCGACTTGCATTGTTGGTTATTGTCTAAGTAGTGTAAGACGTTACAATTATTTCCAGAGGCAATGATGGGGCTATATGCAAATCCATCGGATCGGTTTTTAAGAAACTCGTGGGCAAACTCTGCTTCAATTTCAAACTCCCATACACCAGGTTTGATAAAAGGTAAAACCCTTCTGAAGCCTTTTTCGGTAATGTCAATTGCATTTTTTATTTGACTAATTTCTTCAGTATCTTTTATTGACCTTAGCTTTTGTAGGATAAAGTTACTTTTTGCAGTGGGATGATTTGGGAATTTGGCTTTTGCCCATTTAATAAATCGGTCCTCCCTGGTTTGAGTTTCCACCTTTGCCCGATAGTGTTCGTTGGTATTGAAATAAAAAATTTCAGCCTGATCTGCCAATAACTGAAATAATTTTTCAAATTCATGTAACCAACAAACAGTTTGAATTCCAGATAAAGCAGTGGCTTGTTTTGGGGTGAGTTTTTGTCCCTCCCAAACAGCGATTATCTCGCTGGTTTTCTTAATGAATAGTATCTCTCTGTGCTCTGGCTCTTGCGCATCGGGAAATAAGAGTAAAATACTCTCTTCTTGATCGATTCCACTGAGATAAAATATGTCACGATGTTGCGCAAAAGGGAGCGTACTGTCTGCACTTATGGGGTAGATGTCATTCGAGTTAAAAACCGCCAACCCTCCCCGGTCCAATGCCTGCACGAAAAGATCTCTATTTTTTGAATAGAGTTTTGAGGATAGTGGACGGTACCGCATCAACAGGTCTTTTGAGAGTTTAAATACCTAAAATTATTAAATTTAAAGAGAGTGATGTGGATTTAGTTTTAGTTTGTTGAAAGAAATAGTATGTTTTAAGTTCTAATAAGGGCCAAACGTTCAACAAAATTGGTATTGTGGAGTTGTATTTAAAATTTAGACATATAGGTTTTTCTATTCAACGTTTATGGACTAATTTTGTTATGATAAACCAACACTAATGATCAAAACTACCATCGCAAGAAAGGTAGCCATGGCTTTGTCGGGGCTCTTTTTAATTCTCTTTTTGGGGCAACATTTTACCATCAATATAACTTCGGTTTTCAGCGATAAAATGTTTAATTTTTTATCCCACTTTATGGGTAATAACCCTGTAGTGCAATTCATATTGCAGCCAGTTTTGATTTTTGGGGTGGTTTTTCACTTTATTATGGGTTTTATTTTAGAGATTAAAAATTACAAATCACGTAGTGTAAAATATATTTCTTTTAATGGTTCAGCAAATGCCAGTTGGGTATCTAGAAATATGATCATATCTGGAATTGTAGTGCTCTCCTTTTTAGGATTACATTTTTATGATTTTTGGGTGCCAGAAATGAATTATAAGTACGTTGAGTTTCTACCCCAAGATCCAGACCGATACTATGAAGAGCTGGTCCATAAATTCCACAGTCCGGTTAGGGTTGCCATTTATGCATTATCATTTATTTTTTTATCACTCCACCTTTTCCATGGATTTTCGTCATCTTTTCAATCGATGGGCCTAAATAATAAATATAGTCGTGGTATAAAATTATTTACTGTAGCCTTTTCACTGGTAATTCCGGCAGGGTTTATTTTTATAGCAATTTTTCACCATCTAAACTTATAATTAAATGGCAAAGTTAGATTCAAAAATCCCCCATGGAAGTTTGTCCGAAAAATGGACCAACCACAAGAGTAACATCAACCTTGTGAGTCCAGCAAACAAACGTTTGATCGACGTCATTGTCGTGGGAACTGGTTTGGCAGGCGCTTCTGCCTCGGCAACCTTGGCTGAGTTGGGGTATAATGTAAAGACTTTTTGTTTTCAAGATTCTCCACGAAGGGCTCATTCAATCGCTGCCCAAGGAGGGATTAATGCGGCTAAAAACTATCAAGGGGATGGCGATTCTACCTACCGACTTTTCTATGACACCATAAAAGGAGGGGATTATAGATCCCGAGAATCCAATGTTTATCGCTTAGCGGAAGTTTCTACCAATATAATTGATCAATGTGTTGCTCAAGGTGTTCCCTTTGCCAGGGACTATGGAGGTCTGTTAGACAATCGCTCTTTTGGGGGTGTTTTGGTATCCAGAACTTTTTACGCCAAAGGACAAACCGGGCAACAGTTATTATTGGGAGCCTATTCTGCCATGAATCGCCAAATCGGTCGTGGAAAAATAAAAATGTACAATCGCCATGAAATGATGGACTTGGTTTTGGTTGATGGAAAAGCCAGAGGGATCATTTCCCGAAATTTAGTAAATGGTAAAATTGAAAGACACAGTGCTCATGCAGTGGTCATTGCTTCAGGAGGATACGGTAATGTATTCTTTTTATCTACCAATGCCATGGGGAGTAATGTTTCTGCCTCATGGAAAATTCACAAACGTGGTGCGCATTTTGCAAATCCTTGTTTTACTCAAATACATCCCACATGTATTCCCGTTTCAGGAGAGCACCAATCAAAGTTGACATTGATGTCTGAATCTTTGAGAAATGATGGTAGGATATGGGTACCCAAAAAATTAGAGGACGTTAAAGCCATTAGATCAGGGCAACTTAAGGCTACCGATATAGAGGAGGAGGACCGAGACTATTATCTTGAACGTCGTTATCCCGCTTTTGGAAACCTGGTACCAAGGGATGTGGCTTCTCGGGCGGCCAAAGAACGTTGTGATGCAGGCTTTGGGGTAAACAAAACTGGGGAAGCTGTTTATTTAGATTTTGCTGCTGCTGTTAGTCGATATGGAAAAGAACAAGCCCACGTTAAAGGCTTGGACGAAAACGATACTAATTTGGTAAAAAAATTAGGGCAAGAAGTAGTTCGAGCTAAATATGGAAATCTCTTCCAGATGTATGAAAAGATTGTTGATCAAGACCCCTATGAAATGCCAATGATGATCTACCCAGCGGTTCATTACACTATGGGTGGCGTTTGGGTAGATTATAATTTGATGACTTCCATACCAGGTTGCTATGCTATAGGTGAGGCCAATTTCTCTGATCATGGGGCCAACCGATTAGGAGCATCTGCATTGATGCAAGGTTTGGCCGATGGTTATTTTGTTTTGCCATATACTATAGGGGATTATTTATCTGATGATATTAGAACAGGTCCAATATCTACAGACTCTCCCGAATTTGAAGCAGCTGAAAAAGAAGTTAAAGATCAATTAAAAGGTTTTATAAATAATAATGGTAAACATTCTGTTGATTATTATCACAAAAAACTGGGGAAAATCATGTGGGATAAATGCGGTATGTCGAGAAATGAAAAAGGTCTAAAAACAGCTATTTCTGATATCAAAGCATTAAGAGAAGATTTTTACAAAAACGTAAATGTTCCCGGAGATTTAGATGAATTTAATGAGCAGTTGGCCAAAGCTGGAAGAGTAGCGGATTTTCTTGAGTTGGGAGAATTGTTTGCCAAAGATGCTCTGGAGAGAACAGAATCCTGTGGGGGGCATTTTAGAGAAGAATCCCAAACCAGTGAGGGAGAGGCAATGCGAGATGACAAAAACTTTACCTTTGTTTCTGCATGGGAATACAAAGGAGAGCCTTCTAATGCTAAGCTCCATAAGGAGGAATTAAAGTACGAAGAAATTGAAGTAAAAACACGTTCCTATAAATAAGAACTCAATGAATTTAAAACTTAAAATATGGCGTCAAGCCAACGCAGAAGCAAAAGGAGAAATAGTTACTTATAACATTTCTGATGTTTCACCGGATATGTCTTTTTTAGAGATGATGGACATGCATAACGAACAATTGATCGAAACAGGAGAGGATCCAGTGGCATTTGATCACGATTGTCGAGAGGGTATCTGTGGAATGTGTTCTATGTTCATCAATGGAGAGGCACATGGACCTGATCGTTTAGTAACTACTTGCCAGTTACATATGCGAAAATTCAAAGATGGTGATACTATTACAATAGAACCTTTTAGGGCTGACGCTTTTCCAGTAATAAAAGATTTGGCAGTAGACCGGTCGGCATTTGATAGAATTCAACAAGCCGGTGGTTTTGTCAGTGTGAATACCTCAGGGAATACTCAAGATGCCAATGCCATTCCAATTGATAAGCACGATGCCGATAAAGCCTTTGATGCTGCTACATGTATAGGTTGTGGTGCCTGTGTAGCCTCATGTAAAAACGCTTCGGCCATGTTATTTGTTTCAGCTAAAGTTTCCCAATACTCCCTTTTACCCCAAGGTAAAGTTGAGGCTACTGATAGGGTTTTGAATATGGTCAATCAAATGGATGAAGAAGGTTTTGGGAATTGTACCAATACTGGTGCTTGTGAGGTTGAATGTCCAAAAGGAATATCTTTAGAAAATATTGCCAGAATGAATCGGGAGTATATGAGTGCCTCATTAAAAGGCTAGATTCAAATTTTATGAATTACCACTTTGGAATTTCATCAGTTTTTTTTGGAATTGTTTTAATTCTTTCAAATTTTTCATGTAAGAATCAAGTGGTCAATATTGATATTACTGGCGAGGTGATCAATCCCCGCACATATATCATTCCTTGTGCCGATCAATCCATTATAATAGACGGAAGGGATGACGATTTCAGCTGGAACAAAGCAACTTTTACTGAGGATTTTATCGATATAGAAGGTCAAAAAATACCTGATAAAAAAACAAGACTCAAAATGCTTTGGGATGAGGATTTCTTATATATATATGCACATTTAGAGGAAAAACACATTTGGGCTACTTTAAAAAATCGGGATACCATTATTTTTTATAACAACGATTTTGAAGTTTTTATCAGTCCATCTAATAGTAATCACAACTATGGTGAGATTGAGATCAACGCCCTGAATACTGTTTGGGATTTATTGTTGGATCGACCCTACAACACTAAAGGTAATCCGATTTTTAATTGGAACATACAGAACCTAAAAACTGCAGTTCATGTTGAAGGGACCCTCAATAATCCTGAAGATTTAGATCAATACTGGTCTGTAGAAATAGCAATTCCAATGCCAGCACTAATAGAGCTAAAACGTCCACCAAAGAAAAAACCCTTGCTTGGGCAACAATGGCGGATCAATTTTTCAAGAGTTCAATGGGATCACGACATAATAGACAATAGATATTATCGAAAAAAAGAAAATGGAAAATTTCTGCGAGAAAAAAACTGGGTATGGTCATCTCAGGGGGTTATAAATATGCATTTGCCGGAACATTGGGGGTATATTGAATTTGGTGAATCACCAAAAATAAACCAACAATTTATTCATAAAACTGATACTGAATTAGAACAAATCATCTATGCGCTTTTTAGAAAAATAGCTTATGGTGATTATAAATATCTTAAAGATAATACACCTGGAAAAGCCATTCCCGTACAACTTACAGGATTCGATGAGCGAAAATTGAAAATTACCTTATTGAATTCTTTCACTGGTTTTGATCTAGCATTAAAAGATCAGGTCAGTGGATTAACTTACACCATTGATGAGAAGGGCTATTTAAACCGTCCTGGAAATCAATAGAAACTGGCCGAAGAAGTATTTATAGCTCTGCCAGATTTAAAGTAGGTA
The DNA here is from genome assembly GCA_902619315.1 of uncultured Bacteroidota bacterium. GTDB lineage: Bacteria > Bacteroidota > Bacteroidia > Flavobacteriales > Flavobacteriaceae > UBA8316. The sequence goes on from CACNDW010000007.1 coordinate 41,444, forward strand.
TATGAAAAGCCTTTATGAATGCTGTAAGCACCTTTTTCTCCTGAAATATTAATGGCAATAAAACCTACTTGGAAATCTGTTTTTCCACTATGTTTGGATAGGATTCTTTGGATGGCTTCTTCGCAAGCCTTTTGGGGAGAACATCCATTTCTCATAAGTTCCACAATTAAGAAAGAACCTACAGTTTTAATGACAGCCTCACCCAAACCAGTGGCCGTTGCAGCACCCACTTCATTATCTACAAATAGTCCTGATCCAATTATAGGTGAGTCACCCACTCGACCTTTCATTTTATATGCTAAACCACTTGTAGTGCAGCTGCCAGATAGATTTCCATAATCATCTAAGCATAACATTCCAATGGTATCGTGGTTTTCGACATTTATTTTAGGTGAAGAATTAGATTTTTGTGACCAGGCCTCCCATCTTTTTTTTGAGGCAGGAGTTAGGAGTTTTGTTTTTTTGAATCCTTTACTGTAAGCAAATTCCTCTGCACCCGCTGCTGCTAAATTAACATGTGGTGTGTCCTCCATTACTTTTCTGGCCAATTTAGCTACATGCAAAATGTTTTCCACGGCCATCACAGCACCACAATTCCCCTTATCATCCATAACACAGGCATCTAAGGTTACACAACCTGATTGATCAGGAGAGGCTCCAATACCCACGGTAGTATTCTTCTCGTTAGCCTCTTCAAAAGCAACACCTTTGACAGCAGCGTCCAATGCAGAAATTCCTGCCTCCATCAATTTACCGGAGATCAGGATTGCCTCTGGACAATTCCATGTAGCAATAGACAAGGGACTATTGGTAAGACGTTTTGGATTACTATTCAAATTTTGAGATTGGGCCTCTAATGAATTAACCCCCAAAAAGCCAGAAACGGTCATACTCAACTTACCAAAAAAATTTCTCCTTTTCATTTGTGATTTGAAATTTTTAAAACTGAAGTAAAACTAAAAAAACTAAGGTTGATTGATTGAACATTTTATATAAAATCATTCAATTGAAAAGTGGTCTTAAAAAACAATTCATGAGTTTGTTATATTAGATAAATTATTTTGTACAAATTTAAAATTCATTCATCTCAATTTAAAACAATACTTATGTATCATGAATTCCAGAAAAGAAAAAATTAATCGTGCTGATTTTTTAAAAACCTCTGGAACATTAGTTGGAGGTGTGGTTGCACTCTCAAATTATGGTTGTTTGGTCAATATAAATTCTCTCAAGGAATTGATCATTCAAGGTAAAACAAATTATAGCTTAGTATTGCCAACAAACTCCAATGAAAAAGAAGGAAAAGCGGCACATCAATTACAATTCTATTTATCTAAAATGTCGAAAGCCCTCAAAGTTTTCAATGAAGACGAATATAAGGGTGATAATGCTATTTACATAGGAAAAACAAACTTTGCAAAAACCGCTGAGATAGATTCAGATTTATTAGATGAAGACGCCTATTTTTTTAAACAAGTAGGAAATAACTTGGTCATTGCAGGTGGTATAGAAAATGGATTAATGAATGGAGTTTATTCCCTACTAGAATTTTTTGGTTATAGGAAATACAGTGCTGATGACCCGTTGTTGGTTCCCAGTAAAAATGATTTTATCTTTCCAAACGATGAACTTTATACCCCAAGGATTAAATATAGAACCACCAACTATTACGATGCCAGAGATACCGATTATGAATCTTGGCATAAGCTTTCCTCTTCTGACTCTTGGGGAATGTTTGTCCACACTTTTGAGTTGTTGATCTCTCCTGAAAAATATGGGAAAACCAACCCAGAGTATTTCTCACTTATCGATGGTGAACGCAATCCCGTTACTCAATTGTGTTTATCTAATGAGGATGTTTTTCAGACTTTGGTTTCTGAACTTAAAGAGAGAATAGAGATGAAACCTAGGGCAAAATATTGGTCGGTCAGTCAGAACGACAATGATAAATACTGTCAATGTGGTCCTTGTTCTGACATAAATAAAAAATATGGTAATCTACCCAGTGGCTCAATGGTTTGGTTTGTTAATAAGGTAGCACGTAAATTCCCTGATAAGATTATCTCAACCTTGGCTTATTGGTATACAAGGGCAGCACCAAGCAATATTATTGCCGAACCTAATGTCAATATAATGTTATGTAATATAGAAAGCACAAGAGAAAAACCAGTATTTGATACTGATCCTGCTTTTACAAATGATTTAAAGGATTGGGGAAAAATGAGTCAAGACATATTGATCTGGGATTACAATATACAATTTGCCAATCCGGTGAGTCCTTTCCCCAATTTGCACACCATTGGTCCTAACATCAAGTTTTACATCCGAAATAATGTTAGAGCTCTCTTTATGCAGGCTACTGGAAATAAAGGGGAGTTCGCTCATTTGAGGGCTTATCTGATAACCAAGCTAATGTGGAATCCTAATGCTGATCCTAATGCTATTATCTATGATTTTTTAGATGGTTATTACGGAAAGGCTGCTATTCCTATACTAAATTACATAGAAAGTATGAGGGAAGCATTGTTGAATAATAATTTTCGTTTGAATATATTTGGTGACCCTAGAGATGCCGTAAAGAACTATCTAGCATCGGATAAGATGATTCATTACAATCTCTTATTCGACAAGGCAGAAAAAGCAGTATCGGATGATGAACAAAAACTGACCCGAGTCAAAGAGGCCAGATTACCTATTTTGATTGCAGAAATTCAAATTGCGGGTCAGATTCCAGTTGGACAAAAGGGGAGTTTTTACACAATAAATGACAATGGTAATGTTATTCCCAAACCATACATGAAAAAAAAGGTTGAGGAATTTGTAGCGAGTGCCAAAAAGGCGGGTATTCAAAGAATAGGAGAAAGAGCAATTACCATTGACGATTATGCAGAGAATTTTAAAAGAATGTTTAAAAAAATGGAGGAAATGGATCAGGCGATTTCATTTAAGAAAAATATCATTGCTATTAGTGAGCCTACTTTTGGAAAAGCAAATCTTGCCCGTCTGACGGATGGTGTTTTTGGTGCTTTTGAGTCCTGGCGATTTCCTGACAAAGATGCCAATTGGGTTGCGTATAAGGGTAAACACATGGATTTTATTTTAGATTTAGGAGCTGTGATGCCTATCAAGAGTATTGAGATTGATTTCCTTAACGTTCAGGCTCAGGCTAATTGGCATCAACTTATACTCCCGAAATTTGTGACCTATGCCATTTCACCAGATGGAGTAAAATATAGTGATCCAATTCAAATTTATAACCCTCACAACCCCAATCCAGCAGAAAATCCTGATATTATAAAACTACCTTTTTTAACATTTAAAACGACATATAACAACACCAAGGGTCGGTACCTTAGAGTTCATGCAGAGAGTGAATTAAAAATGCCCAGTTGGCATATTAATGCTGGAAAACCTGCTATAATATATGCTGATGAAATTGTTGTGAAGTAGATTATTTATTAAAACTTTTTAAACGAGCATTAAATTAAATATTTAGAATGAAGTTTTTTTTTATCTAAATTAGGGTTGAAAATTACTCTAGATGCGCCATTTGCTTTTTACTAAAACAGAATGTTTTTTATTGATAGCAATACTTGTGAGTGGATGTATGAATACCATTCCGAAGGAAATGGTGAATGAAATTTCGAAGTTGCCTGATAAAATTGACTACAACTACCATGTAAAACCGATTTTATCTGATAAATGTTTTGTGTGCCATGGACCGGATGCTAAAAATCGGAAGGCCAATTTAAGATTAGACTTCAACGAAAAGTTCCTAAAAGAAACGGACTCACAATTTCAGACCCTCGATGATGTAAAAACTGAAATTCCCAATAGGCTATTGTCCCAAGATCCCGATACACGAATGCCACCTCCTGAATCGCATTTGAACCTCTCAGATCAAGAAATCGCAACAATTCTGAAATGGATGGAGCAAGGAGGAGAATACAAACCCCATTGGTCACTGATTTCCCTCTCAAAATATCCATTGCCAAAAACAATGGAAGATGGGTGGATTGAGAATGAAATTGACTATTTCGTGAAGAAAAAACTGGATGAAGTCAACATTTCACCTTCCAAAAAAGCTGATAAAGAAACCCTCATCCGTCGATTGAGCTTTACACTGACTGGACTTCCTCCTAGTCTGGATGAAATCAATACTTTTTTGGCCGATGAATCAACTTATGCCTATGAAAAACTGATCGACCGACTTCTTCTTTCACCCCACTATGGTGAGCGTATGGCCTCCGAATGGATGGATGTGGCCCGATATGCAGATTCAGATGGATACTTAGATGACAAACACAGAGACTTTAGCCCTTGGAGGGATTGGGTGATCAATTCTTTCAACGAGAATTTGAGTTATGAAAAGTTTGTAACCTACCAATTGGCAGGAGACTTGATCCCAAAAGCCAATCAATCTACAAAAATTGCCACTGCATTTAATCGCCTTCATAAAAAAAATTCTGAGGCAGGGATCATTTTTGAGGAATACAGAAATGAATACGTAGCAGATCGTACCATTACTTTTGGTAAAGCTTTTTTGGGGATGACGATGGAATGTGCCCGATGCCATGATCACAAATACGACCCTATCAGTCAAAAGAATTTCTATGAAATTTCTAGTTTTTTCAACAATACAAACGAGATTGGACATGCTGGATATGGCCCTGGACAAGTAGCAGGACCTTCTTTACTCCTGACAAACGACGAGCAAGAAACCCTCATTGATTATATAAAAAATGAGCTTAAATCCCAAAATGAGAAAATTGTCCAAAACTTATCCCTTAATGAGCAAACTTTTGAAAAATGGTATACCGAAAAAAAATTAGCCATTAAAAAAATCAAAAAAAATATTAATCGGGGATTGTTAGCACACTACCCATTCGATGAATTAGTCCCCAGAGGAAAAACCAAAACATTCTCCAGTTCCAGTCTTATTCCAGGGCAAAAATCCGCAACCCTGTATGAACCTATTATCAATAAGATTCAACCTCAAAAAGGATTCTTGATAGGTGAGTATACACAAATGAAACTCCCAGATAAGTTAGGTTGGTTTGATCAGACAGATCCCTTTACGCTTTCATTTTCCATCTATGCAGATCATAAAGACCGGGAGTCTATTGTATTTGGTCATTGTGAGCAAATCAGATTGGGGCTTAAAGGTTACTCTTTCTTTATCAATGACAATAAATTAAAGTTCATTATTGCCAGATCATGGCCACAAAATGCAATTGAGATCGAAACCCTCCAACCTATTTCCACAAAAAAATGGAGTCAAATCACCATTACCTATGATGGAAAAGGATCTGTTGGGGGAATTCAGATTTACATTAACGGAAAAAAGGCTGCTGTTGAAAGAAAGGGCGACGAATTGTACAAATCCATATTGTTTGAGCCAGATATTCACACCTATGGATTTGAGGGATTTAAGATTGGTTCCAGCCACAAGCTTAAGGCATTTGATGGTGGAGGTTTTGACGATTTAAAAATTTATAACCGCGAATTGACAGCCATTGAGGTTGCATATCAGAACGACTTTGACTTATTTAATCAACTCTCAGTTGGAGAATTATCTAAAGAAAGGCTGTTATTTAAGGATTACTTTTTCAAAAATATAGAACCTACTAATAAGGCTTTAAATGATGAATATCTCAACTTAAGAAAAAAATTAACTCGGACAATTGATCCTATCCCTGAACTGATGATTATGGGTGACATGAAAAGTCCCCGACCAACCTATGTTCTAAACAGGGGGTTATACAATGAGATTGGCGAAGAAGTTTTTCCTAATACACCGGAGGTGATATTGGAATTTGACAAACAACTACCTAAAAATCGACTGGGTTTATCAAAATGGCTATTTGATCGAAGGAATCCACTTACTGCCAGAGTTTTTGTAAACAGAATTTGGCAAATGCACTTTGGTAAAGGACTAACAACTTCTAGTGATGATTTTGGTAATCAAGGGCGACTTCCTTCACATCCTAAATTACTGGATTGGTTGTCCAATTATTTTATGGACAACGGTTGGGATATAAAAAAACTACACAAGAAAATTTTAAGTTCTGCTACCTTTAAGCAAACATCTAAAATAAGGGAAGATTTGGTAAATAGTGATCCAGAAAATTATCTTTTGGCAAAAGGGCCTTCTCAAAGGATGTCGGCTGAGATGATTCGTGATAATGCGCTAAAAGTCAGTGGACTTTTGGTTCCCATAATTGGAGGGAAGAGCGTCTACCCTTACCAACCCTCTGGCCTATGGGATTTGAGTGATAAGTCTTGGAGGTACCGTTACCAGCACGACAAGGATGAAAACCTATACAGGCGAAGTCTGTATACCTTTTGGAAACGATCTGCACCTCCTCCTTCTATGCTTATTTTTGACACACCCAACCGCGATTTGTGTTCAGTAAAAAGAACTTTGACCAGTAGCCCTCTTCAGGCATTGTTGTTGTTAAACGACCCACAATTTATTGAAGCCGCCCGCGTGATGGCTGAAAACTCTATTTTGTCAAAGGAAAAAAGTATAGACAAAAAATTGAGTACCCTTTTTAGAGAAATTATAGGAAGAACTATTAGAGACGGAGAATTAGAAATCCTTCTAAGATTTTATAATGAGGAAAAAGAAAAATTCTCTAAAAACCAAAGCAAAGCCATTGCCTATCTTAAGACAGGAGAGAAACCAATGAATTCTGACATAGAGGTAGTCAATATGGCTGCTTTAGCCACAGTGATAAGTGGAATGATGAATACGGCCGAAGCAATAACCATAAATTAATTAAAGAAGAATGGACGATTTTTTAAAACACAAAATAGAAGTAACTACAAGGCGAGATTTTTTAAAGAAATCATCTCTGGGATTTGGTTCTATTGCGTTATCTTCCATTTTGGGTCCTACTTTTGGCTCAGCTCAAAATTCCCTCCCACATATGAATCCTTTAGTGCGGAAAACCCCACATTTCGTTCCAAAGGCAAAGCGGGTGATTTATCTTTTTCAAAGTGGAGGGCCCTCCCAGATAGAGACTTATGATTACAAACCGGCACTCTCAAAATGGCATGGTCAGGAAATCCCACCATCCCTAAAAAAAACCCAAAGAAATTCTGGTATGGTAGAAGGTCAGTCTTCCTATCCTCTTGTAAAATCAATCTATGATTTTAAGCAATACGGAGACTCAGGAGCATGGGTGAGCGAGCTTTTTCCAAACACTGCAGAAATAGTTGATGAGCTTTGTATCATAAAATCAATGTATACGGATGCCATTAATCACGAGCCTGCAGTTATGTTTGTTCAAACAGGCTCTCAACTGACTGGTAGACCTTCTATAGGGTCATGGTTGAGTTATGGTCTTGGAAGTGATAATAAAGATTTACCAGATTTTATTGTAATGGTTTCTAAATCTCACTCTGGAGCACAACCACTTAATTCCGCCTCTTGGAGTAATGGTTTTCTTCCCTCTCACCATCAAGGTGTGCAATTAAGATCAGGAAAAGAACCTGTCCTATACCTAAATAACCCCCATGGGGTGGATCACGGTGATCGAAAAAGAGCCATTAACTTCATCAACGAATTGAATCAATTACAATTTGACAGTTATCATGATACTATGATTCTCTCTCAAATTAAGCAGTACGAAATGGCTTATCGGATGCAAAAATCTGTCCCAGATGCCCTCAATGTAAAAGAGGAACCTGAGCACATTTACGACCTATATGGCAAAGATGCCAAAATTCCTGGGACATATGCCGCCAATTGTCTGCAAGCTAGAAGATTAGCAGAAAGAGATGTCAAATTTATCCAGTTGTATCACACAGGATGGGATCAGCACGGGAATCTTCCCTCACAAATTAAAAAACAAGCACTAGCCACGGATCAGGCTACCGCAGGTTTGATTAAGGATCTAAAACAAAGAGGTTTGTTGGAGGACACCTTGGTAATTTGGGGGGGTGAATTTGGAAGAACCAGTTTTTCACAGGGGAGGCTTACTCCCGAAAATTATGGAAGGGACCATCATCCGGGTTGTTTTACCATGTGGATGGCTGGTGCAGGAGTAAAGAAAGGTTTAATTTATGGCAAAACAGATGATTTCAGTTATAATGTTGTTGAAAACCCTGTTCATGTTCATGACTTTCAGGCTACACTTTTACATCTTATGGGACTAAACCATGAAAAGTTAACTTTCAAACACCAGGGAAGGCGTTATAGGCTGACTGATGTCCATGGTAAAGTGGTGGATGATTTATTGATGTAGAGTCAAGCTTCACTGCAAGCAGTATATTTCAACAACATTATTGACTGAGGGTCACACCAATAAAAGTGAATTACAACGCTGCAATTACTTTGTTTTTTTGTTGGCCTACTAGGGATCGAACCTAGACTCTTCTGAACCAAAATCAGACGTGTTGCCAGTTACACCATAGGCCATCAGAAATGCTTTGCAAATTTATATTAAAGTTTTTTGTTGCCAAAAAATTCGTTTTAAAATCTCTTAAACTAAATTGATTTACAAAAGGCTTTTTTTTATTTAATTCATACATTCGTGAAACAAAAATTGTAAATGTCCATCAACTCTTTCCAACTTTGGAACCGAAGCTTTGGTTGGGGCGTTTTTACTATCGCCCTTTTGACCTTCGGCCTTACAGTAGAACCCACTGCTAGTTTTTGGGATGCTGGAGAATACATAGCTACCGCTGCAAAGTTACAAGTAGGTCACCCTCCAGGAGCGCCTCTGTTTCAAATGATGGGTGCTTTTTTTGCACTTTTTTCTTCTTCGCCTGAGAATATTGCCCTAATGGTTAACTATATGTCTGTTTTTTCCAGTGCTTTTTCAGTGCTTTTTCTTTTTTGGACCCTTACCCTGTTGATGAAAAAGTTACCGATTTTTCAATCACTCGATAACATCTTTGAGCGGTTGACTTTTTTTGGAAGTGCAGCAGTAGGAGCCTTGGCATTTTGTTTTTCTGACAGTTTTTGGTTCAATGCCGTAGAAGCTGAGGTATACGCAATGGCTACTTTTATACTTTCTTTACTTTTTTGGTTAGGTCTTCGATGGGAACAGGACATGAATACTCCCAGAGGAGATCGCTGGTTGTTATTAATTTCTTTTATCATTGGTTTGTCTTTTGGGGTTCACTTTATGGGACTCCTTACTATTCCTGCTATTGGGATGATCTATTATTTTAGGAATAATCCAAAAGTGACTGTAAAAAGTTTTCTTTTGGCCAATTTGATATCTGTAGCCATTCTACTGTTCATATTTAAACTCCTATTGCCAACAACACTAGCTTTTTTTGGAAATTCAGAAGTTTTCTTTGTCAACAAGATGGGATTGCCCTTTAATAGCGGAACGATAATAGCTGGCTTGTGCTTTATATTGTTTTTTTATTACAGTTTGAGATATACCCAACGTCAAAATTGGGTAAATATCAATACCAGCATTTTGTGTATACTTTTTGTATTAGTAGGTTTTTCCTCTTGGCTAATGATTCCAATTCGTGCAAATGCCAATACAGTAATTAATGAAAACTCTCCTGCAGATGCTCGTTCCCTTTTGGCCTATTACAATTTAGAGCAATATCCAGAAACCCATCTTTTCTATGGGCCTCTTTTTTCTGATATATATGCAGGACAGGATGAGACTGAACCCTACATAGATGACAAGCCAAAGTATGAAAGAGACTACAAAACTGGAAAATACATTATAGTTAACCACCCCGAGAGGGCCAAAATCAACTCAAATAGTAAGCATAGAGGCATTTTACCTCGACTTTGGAGCTCTGAACATGCAGGGAATTATATGAATTTCACTGGGCCATTAGAGTTTTCTATAGTACCCGAGTATCAAGACAACGAGATGTTAAGAACACGGGTAGATGAATTTAGAGAGGATATTCTAGATGGAGTTGTTACTGGAGACGATTATCATAACTTCTTTAGATCACTCTCTCCTTATTTGATAATAGAAAAACCTAGTTTTTGGAGTTCCCTACAATTTCTATTTCAATACCAAATCGGCTATATGTATTGGCGGTATTTCATGTGGAATTTTACAGGAAGACAAAATGACATTGCAGGATCTTATAATGTATTAAACGGAAACTGGATCAGTGGAATTCCATTCATAGACAATATAAGGTTGGGGAATCAATCCGAAATTTCTGAGGATGCTAAAAAAAATAAGGCGCGAAACACCTATTTTTTCCTTCCCTTTTTATTGGGATTAATTGGGCTGATTTTTTTGTATCATCAAGATCCCAAGCGTTTTTGGGTTTTGTTACTCTTTTTCTTGTTTACAGGGCTGGCGCTTAAAATTTATTTAAATGAGAGACCTTTCGAGCCTCGCGAAAGGGATTATGCTTTGGTCGGGTCCTTTTATGTATTTGCTCTATGGATAGGTATGGGCGCTTTCAGTCTGTCACAAAAGGTCAAGACTTGGATTAAATTAAAGACCGTTGCCCCAGCAGTAGTTGCCATCTGTTTTATGGCAGTACCAATGTTGATGGCATTTCAAAACTGGGATGATCACGACCGTTCTAATCGCTACACAGCTCAGTCAATGGCTAAGTCTTATTTGGAGTCCATTCAAAAAGACGTGGGAGCCATGATTTTTACTATTGGAGACAATGACACTTTCGCCCTTTGGTATGCCCAAGAGATAGAGGGTTACCGAACTGATGTAAGAACAATTAATACCTCGCTACTAGCAACAGATTGGTACATTGATCAAATGAAAAGAAAAACCTACGAAAGCGATCCCATCCCCTCACAGATGACTCATTCGCGCTATGCCTATGGCATTCGCGATTATATCAAACATGAGTCCCTTTTGGATTCTGTTAGGTGGAACATTAAAGACTTTATGAACTGGGTAGCCAGTGACCACCCCAGAACAAAATATAAAAGTTTGTTGGAACAGGCAGGAGATGATCCCCGGCGCTTGCCAAAAGGTACTCAGGAAATGGTTTTTTACCCCACCAATAAAATCAGGGTTGAGGTAAATAAAGAAAATGTATTAAAAAGTGGTTTGGTAAAACCCCGTGATGAAGCTCTAATTGTTCCTTATATCGATATTGACTTACCAGAGGGTGGAATGACAAAAAATCAGATAATGATGTTGGATATTTTGGCCAATAATGATTGGAAAAGACCGATATATTTTACTGGAGGAAGCTATGCCGATTCTGAATACATATGGATGAAGGAGTATTTGCAATTAGAGGGATTGGTCTATAAATTAGTTCCCATCAGAACACCAAAAAATTCTGATAATCCTTATATCATGGGTCGTTTAGATGCTGACTTGATGTATGATATCGTTATGAATTGGAGCTGGGGAAACTCTCAAAGTCCTGACATTTATCACGATGTAGAAACACGTAAAAACAGTATCTCCTTCAGAAGTAATATGGCACGCCTAGCAGAGAAATTAATTGAAGAAGACAAAAAAGAAAAGGCTAAAAACATTATTGACTTAGCCATGGAGAAGATGCCTTTAGATTATTTTGGATATTACAGTCTTTTGGTGCCTTTTATAGACACCTATTACCGTCTGGAAGCCATTGAATCTGCCCAAAATCTTGCCAAACAAGTGGCGTTTAAATACAGTGATCAATTAGATTATTTTGCATCCCTAACTCCCAGTGTCCAATTAATGATGGGTGAGGAGATTATTACACAGGTAGAGCGATACAGAACTTTAATGGAAGCAATTTTGATTCATGAAGATCGTGAACTTTTAAAGTCTGAATTAGATCATTTTATAAGCTCCATCAAACCTTTTAAGAATTTATATGGAAATTACGATTATTTCACCTCCCTTAACGATTTTGTTGAAGGATATTACCTATCAGGTCAGATGGAGAAGGCTGAAGAATTGGTAGAATCCATAGTTTCTCAATATGAAGAGCGTTTTGGAATGATTGCCAAATTTTCCAAAAGCAATAAAAAATTATTCTTTGACCGTATAAAGAACGAAGTCCTAGATTTCCAGGAGTTGATTTATCGTGTTGAACTTATGGGTAGATCCAGTTTTGCGGACAGTCTGCAAAAAAGATTTGATCAATCAATGGATCAATTTGAATTAGTAGTGCAAGATACGGAGAACTAAGCTAGGTGGTCTTGCATTAGACTGATCAGCGTATTGGCATCCTGTTCACCACTCTGTCTCCAAACCATTTCACCAAGCTTGTAAATCATTAAGGTTGGTAAGACTTTTACTCTCAATGCGTCTGAGAGTTTTGTGTTTTTTTCTGTATCAATTTTGATAACTTTCCCTTTGTCGCCCATTGCTGCAGCAACATCTTTGAGTATGGGATTCATAGAATTAGATACTTGATCCTCGGTGTTGTAGAAAACCAAAAGCAACGGTAATTTGTCATTAATGAGTTCACCAAATTTTGACATTTCTAAATTATTTCAAGATATTCTTCTACGCAAATGTAGTTTTTTTTGCGATTAAACCAATAAGTTCCTTTTTTTCAGAGTAATTACGGTAATCTCAGGCCAAATTCCAACCCGTCCTGGATAGGCCAAATAGCCAAAGCCTCTATTGACATTAAGCTTCTGTTCCTTCTCTTCATAAATACCAGCCCATTGTTTGTATTGCCACTGTATTGGACTCCATTTGACCCAACCAGGAATCTCTATTCCGAATTGGAAACCGTGGGTATGTCCACTCAAAGTTAGTTGAAAGGGGTAGGAATGGGGTAGGACCTCTGCCTCCCAATGAGAAGGATCGTGACTAAGTAGTATTTTAAAATCTTCGGACTCTATGTTAGTGATGGATTTTTCTAAATCTCCTGCCTTCTTGAACCTTCCTGCCCCCCAATTCTCTACACCCACCAAAGCTATTCTTTCACCATTTTTCTCAACGTACCGACTCTCATTAAGCAATAGATTAAAGCCCATATCCTTGTGCATTTGGTACATCTCATTCATGTTCTCTTGCTTTGCAGCTTCACTCTCCCATTGGTTGTAATCACCATAATCGTGATTACCAAGAACAGAAAATTTCCCATAAGGGGCCTCCAAACCAGAGAGCTTTTCAACCCAAGGCCTCGCTTCTGAGGATTTATTGTTGACCAGATCTCCAGTAAATAGTATGAGATCAGATTTTTGGTCATTGATTAAAGAGATCCCATAGGCTACTTTATCTAAATTATCGAAACTGCCACAATGCAAATCCGAAATTTGTGTGATTTGAAAACCATCAAAACTTTCTGGTAAAGAATCATACTCTAGGGTATAGCGTAAAACCCTGTAGTTATATCGACCTTTATACATACCATATAGCAAAGTAGAAAAAGGAACAGCACTAAGTGCCATGGCTATTTGCGTAATTAATTTTCTGCGTTCAGGAAGGTAAAATTTTTGCTCTGTACTGAAAAAACGGTAAATACCCACGGCAATTCTGCTCAAATCCTCAATAAAGAGTATTGGAATCAAGACGAGCTGACCAGTGATCAAAGCGATAAACCAACCAATAGTATAATTAATACTTGGGGTCCAACCCACAGAACGATCGAAGTTGAATATTTGATACAATAAACTACCTATAATTAGTGTAACGATTAATCCATACAAGACCCACCAAATTTTATTATAAGTTATAGTTTTCAGTGCCTGAAAGGCATACCACTGTAGGAGAATTAAAAGAATAATTAAAGGGATCCAGCGCATTAACAAAATTTAGCTCAAAGTTATAAACTGAAAATGAATATATATTTTTAAAAACTATTTAAAGCCAATTTTTTCTGCCAATAGGGTAGCTTTTCCATCGGTCAAGCTGGCCACATAACAACTTGCGTTGAGCAGAGTTTGATAAAGATTTTTTGCAGGGAGTTCTTCATTTTCAGGGATCAATTCCATTAGGAGTTGATCATAGCTATTGTCCTTATTGAAAAAAGTATTGGACGCAGCTGTGACAAAAGCATCCAGTAGGGCAGTGATTACTTTATAACCAACGATCTCTTTTTGAATCACCTCCTCTGAACAGTAAATTTTCTCAACGCTTAGATCAATTATGTCTTTAATTTGAGCTTTGTATTGACTTTTTTCCAACAACGCATTGCCAAAACTTCCATTAAGTATATTGGTTTCATTTTCAGTAAAAACCCTTACCGCATCTTTTATAAGGCTGTTTATGGCCAATGATCTCAGGTAAGCCAGTCTTTGTGTACGATATTTAAGTTTAGAATATTTGAGTGTGTCCATGTCTTCTTTGACTAAATTGATCAGGTATTCCAAGGCATATTCTTCTTCAATCCAGCCAAGATGAATGCCGTCCTCAAAGTCGATAATGGTGTAGCATATATCATCGGCGGCTTCAACCAAATATGCAAGTGGATGCCTATATGCTGTTTTGGAATTAGCTAATCCTAGGTCATGAGAAAGTGTATCAAAGAATGATTTTTGCGCTTGAAAAAAACCATATTTTTTGTGAGCAACATGTTCAGTGGGTTGATGGGGCAAACTGGCTTTAGGATATTTGATAAAGGCTCCTAAGGTAGCATAACTTAGACGTAAACCTCCAGGAGTTCCCGCTTTACTTTCTGTCAGGATCTTAAACCCATTGGCGTTCCCTTCAAACGAACATAGATCTTGGTATTCTTTGTCAGTCAGCTTAGATTTATAGTTGGCCCCTTTTCCATTCAAAAAGTAGTGGCCGATGGCTTTTTCACCGCTATGACCAAAAGGAGGATTACCGATGTCGTGAGATAGTGCAGCAGCAGCAACAATTGCGCCAAAATCGTTTGGTTGATAACCATGAGTTTCTTGTAAGTATGGATGGTTTTTTATAATTTCTTTGCCAGCCAATCTCCCTAGACTTCTAGCTACAACAGAGACTTCCAGACTGTGAGTTAACCGGGTATGCACAAAGTCTGTTTTTGAGAAGGGAATGACTTGGGTTTTGTCTTGTAAACTTCTAAAGGCACTAGAAAACACGATCCGATCATAATCTACCTCAAATCCCAGGCGAAGCTCGTCTTGATGTTTTCTTATTCGCTTGATGTTGTCACCAAATCTTTGCAAGGATAATAGGCTTTCCCAGAGCATATTTATTTTTTATAAAAATACATATTTATTGATTACTTAATAAACATTAATCTAATGTTAAGTAAATTTTGCCATCTTAACCTTTTAATAATTTTACGTTTAGACACTTTAACATTTACTTAATGAATTGTGTATGGTTTAAAAATAGATTTGTCCCAACTAATTAATATTTAAAAATGAAAAAATTTTACTATTTACTTTTAACCACTTTATTTATATTTTCATCTTGTTCAAAAGATGACGAATTAACAGCTGCAGATGTTACCGCTGCTGTTAACGCTGCTCTAGCAGCAGCAAATATTCCCACAACTGCTCAAATTACATCAGCTGTAACTTCTGCCGTTAATGCTGCCATGGCCAGTGGAACCGACATTGATCAAGCTATTGCAGATGCCCTTGCTGCTCAAGCCTCGGCCCCGGAGACTGTTGGTATTGAAGGTGGAGTTACAATTATTGAAACTTCTGCTACATGGACTAACGATCGCATATGGATTATGAATGGCAAGGTTGTCGTAAGAAATGGTGGTGTTCTTAACATTGAGGCTGGAACAATTATAAAAGCTGGTAGTGGTACTGGTGCTGATGCTTCAGTGCTTGTAATTGCCAAAGGAGGTCAAATAAATGCTATAGGAACAGCTACATCACCCATTATATTTACTGACATTGGTGATAATATCACTTACGCTGATAACGGCGTTTCTCCAAATAGAGTTCCCTCTGATATGGGTCTTTGGGGCTCAGTCGTAGTTTTAGGGAATGCGACAGTAGGCGAAGATGGTGGTACTGATGATATAGAAGGTATTGCAGATGGATTCGATTGGACTGAGTATGGTGGATCGGACGATACTGAAAGCTCAGGTAGATTAGAATATGTTTCTATTCGTCATTCTGGCCAAACTTTAACAGGTGATAATGAATTACAGGGTTTGACCTTAGGTGGTGTGGGTAATGGAACTGTAGTAAATCATATTGAAATCGTAGGAAGTCAAGATGATGGAATCGAGATTTTTGGGGGATCTGTTAATGTTTCCAATCTTGTCATTCACTTCAATGGAGACGATGCTATTGATCTTGACGAAGGATACAAAGGAACCATCTCGAACGCCGTAATTGCACTTACCCCATCTACTGATGGTGCATTCGAAATTGATGGCACAGAAGACAGCTCTGGAACTATCGATGGTCAATATATCCTACAAAACGTTACTGTTTATGGAAGCAGCTCTCAAGAAGATACAAGTCAATATGGAAACTGGAAGAGTGATGCAACCGGTCTCAATCAAAATATTGTGTATAAATCTTTTAATTCAGGGACTACTATAGCTGCCATTGATGCTGACACATATGGTGGATCAGGTACTGCTACTGCAGCTGGAAGTAACTTCTTTAATAATTTTGATTTTGTAACCACGGATGCTCTTAGCGCCATCATGCCAGCAGCTATTACTGATGGAGCCACTTGGGCTGAGACTGTTACATCACAAGTAGCATCAACTGGTGCTGACGAATCAGTATTAAGTTGGACTTTACTTGTAGATTAATTTTGCATTTATTAATTAATTTTATTTAATTTAAATGTTAATTTAAAAAATGCCTCGTGATTTGAGGCATTTTTTCCTTTTTATGAAACACTCTTTCTATCTATTTTTGTTATACTTCCCAACACTAATACATGCACAATCTTTTATTTCTGGAAAAGTGATTGACGGTGAGTTTAACGATCCGCTTCCTTTTGCTAACGTCATTTTAAAAAGTAACGATAATATCACTAAAATAGGAGGAACTACCACTGATTTTGATGGTAATTTTTCATTTGAAATTTCTCCAGGGCAGTATCTTCTAGAAATTTCTTTTATTGGATATGGAACCAAGGTCATTAATCAAATCAATGTAGGTGCCAATGATGAAAATAGTATCTCTGTCGTTCTATTACCTGCCTCAGACTCTTTGGAGGAAGTGATAGTTACCACAACTGCTAGAACAAACACTGAGGCGTCGGTGTTAACCATTCAAAAACGGTCGGTAAATCTTATTGATGGATTGTCATCTCAATCAATAAGAAAATCAGGAGACAGTGATTTAGCTGCCGCGATAAAACGTGTGCCCGGAGTTTCTGTACAAGGTGGTAAATTTGTGTATGTTCGTGGTCTAGGCGATCGTTATTCAAAGACTACCCTAGGAGGCTTGGACATTCCTGGATTAGATCCAGATAAGAATACACTTCAGCTTGATATATTTCCAACAACTCTTTTGGATAATATAATCGTAAATAAATCTTCCAGCGCAAATTTAAGTGCCGATTTTAGTGGAGGAGTTATTAATATTGTTTTAAAAGACTTCTCCATAAAACCTGAATATGGTATTTCAATTAGTAGTGGGTATAATCCTTTAATGAGTTTTAAAGATGCTCCTTCTTTACCAAAAGAATCTCTTGATTTTTTAAACTTCGACAACGGATATAGCGACCTACCCTTCGATCCTAAAACAGAAATTTATCGACCAGAGCGAGATCACCCTCCTTTGGTTGCTAATCAAGTAACCAATATTGTAGATTCCTTTAGTAAGCAATTGGGTGTTTCACGTTACAATAATATGACTGATTACTCAATTGGTGCAACAGCCAGCAATCAATACGATTTGGGCGAAAATTCAATAGGTTACATTGCAACACTCAATTACAGGTATGACAACACCTATTATGAAGATGCTTTCAATGGAACAGTTTTAAAAGAAACAAGTGGCTTAGCCCAAAATACAATTCAACAAGGAGAAGTTGGCCAAGTTCAGGCGCTTGCCAGTGCTCTATTTGGATTAGTTTTTAAAACTAATAGATCTAAACATAAGATTACCATTTTAAATATTAAAAGCGGAGAGTCGAGTGCGTTAGATGTTGAGTTTTCTGAATTTTTAGAGAACCTTTACAACGGCGAAGGACAGTTATTAAACTACACGGAAAGAGTAATCACCACTATTCCTATTTCTGGAACCTACAACCTTGGTAATAATAACCTCAAGGTGGAATGGAAAGTGGCCCCTTCGTTTGCACGGGTTTATGACAAAGATTTTAGGAGAACTTTTTTTGAGCTTGAGAATGGAAGATATACATTAGACGCGTCCTCTACCCAATGGCCTACCAGATTGTGGAGAAACCTAGAAGAAGATGCATTGGCTTCTAAAGTTGATTTTAGTTATGATTATAAATTAAAAGGTTACGATAATAAATTACGTTTTGGAGCCGCTTTTTCTAGTAAGGAAAGAGATTTCACTACCAGTAATTATCAGATTGGATTTTTAGGGCTTTCCTCCTCATTAGGCGGAGATCCAAATCAAATTCTATTACCTGCGAATTTGTGGCAAATACAAACTCCAACTAGGGGTGCTTACACCATTGGAAGTTACCAACGTACCAATCAGTACATGTCAAAAAGTAATACGACAGCCGCCTATTTTTCTAATGAATTGAAAATTTCAAATAAGTTTAAATCAATTTTGGGAGTAAGGTTTGAAAAGTATAAAACAACGTATACTGGAGAAACTATAGATACTAATGTCAGTTATAATGATGATGTAATAATTGATGTTAATGACATTTATCCATCGTTGAATTTTATAAATTCATTCAATGAAAACACCAATTTAAGATTTTCATTTTCTCGTACAACTGCTAGACCCAGTTTTAGGGAATCTTCAGGAGCTCAGATTTTTGATCCAATAACTGAGAGAACTTTTCTTGGAAATCCAAGTTTAGTGCCTACTTACGTCAATAATTTTGATTTGAGATACGAAAAATTTGGAAATGCTAATCAAGTATTTGCCGTCAGCACATTTTACAAAAGCTTCAAAGATCCAATAGAGATCATTATTCCAAATTTTAATTCTCCAAATACCATTTCCGCCGCTAACAACGACGATGCTTTTGTATATGGGTTGGAGTTAGAGTACCGAAAAAATTTAATTGAAAACAGTACCCATAAGTTAAGTTTGAACCTAAATATTTCTTTAGTAGAATCTGTTCAAAAGATGAATGACGAGGAATTCAGGGGGAGAACATCAACTGAACCAGATCGTGATATCAAGGATACAAGAAAAATGCAAGGACAATCACCTTTCATTTTGAATACAGGTATTTCATTTACAAATTATGATAAAAATTTTGAGTTAGGGACTTATTTCAATGTCCAAGGGGAGACCCTCGAAATAGTCGGTGCTGGAAATATTCCTGATGTTTATACCCAGCCTTTTTACAATTTAAAACTTAACGCAACTAAGACTTTTGGGCAAAATAATAATCATTCATTCAGCTTAAAAGTAGACAACCTACTTGGTGATCAAAGAGAAAGTCTTTTTGATTATTTTGGAAATACCAGTTTTGTGTTTTCCAGTCTTGACCCAGGTCGTACAATTTCATTGGGGTATTCAATCAGATTCTAGAGGATTTAAATTTATAAATCCTCTAAAATATTATAGATTTACAGAAGTGAGTTATGGAAAATCTGTATTTATATATCTTATTTCTTTTATTTTTTCTAGCAATAGGTGACCTTATTGTTGGGGTTAGTAACGATGCAGTAAATTTTCTTAATTCTGCTATTGGTTCAAAAGCCATTTCATTCAGAAATATTATGATATTTGCGAGTTTGGGAATTGCTTTGGGAGCCTTATTCTCTAGTGGTATGATGGAGGTTGCTCGTAAGGGAATTTTCAATCCTGGAGCTTTTAATTTTGAAGAAATCATCTACATCTTTATGGCGGTGATGCTGACTGACATATTGCTTTTAGATTTTTTCAACACCCTGGGAATGCCTACCTCAACTACAGTGTCTATCGTTTTTGAGTTGTTGGGAGCCGCTGTAGTAATGTCACTGATTAAAATTTTTTCGGATTCAGGCAATCTCATGGAGTTGTCCACCTACATCAATACGGAGAAGGCAACTCAAATCATTTTGGGAATTTTACTCTCTGTTTTCATAGCCTTTACTGTAGGAGCTCTAGTGCAATGGGTATCTAGAGCTTTACTTACCCATGATTTTCTTCAAAAATCAAAATTGATTAATTCTCTTTTTGGAGGTTTGTCGCTAGCGGCCATCAGTAATTTTATTTTGATTAAAGGAATCAAAGGAACCCCTTACGCTGGCATAGAATATGATTTTTTAGATGGCATGACGATCAATTCTTTCCTTGAATCCAATGCTTTTTTGGTCAACCTCTCCAGTCTTTTGTTTTGGTATTTGTTCTCTTACTTTTTGATGAGGGTACTTAGAGTGGACATTTATAAAGTAATCATTGGTGTGGGAACTTTTGCCCTAGCACTTGCGTTTGCTGGCAATGACTTGGTCAACTTTATTGGCGTTCCTGTTGCAGCCTATCAGTCCTATGAAGCTTGGGCCAGTTCTGGAATTGCTGCTAATGAGTTTAGTATGACCGTACTTTCCAATAAAGTGCCTACTCCAACGATATTTCTTTTGGGTTCGGGTTTGATTATGGTACTCACTTTGTGGTTTTCTTCAAAAGCTAAAAAAGTGGTCAAAACCTCCCTTGACCTTTCTGATCAAAATGACATTAAAGAACGTTTTCGTCCCAACTTTTTATCCCGACTATTGGTTCGCTTTTTTGTGGGCTTAAACCAATATTTTTCCAACTTATTTCCAGTTGGTGTTTCCAATAAAATCAGTGGTGCGTTTGAGATTACGATTGACAAGTCAGCCTTGAAAAATTCCGACGCACCCTCATTTGACACCCTTAGGGCTTCTATCAACCTTACAGTAGCAGCCATTTTAATCTCAATTGCTACATCCCTAAAGTTACCCTTGTCGACCACCTATGTTACCTTTATGGTGACCATGGGAAGTTCATTAGCAGACCGTGCATGGGGAACAGACAGTGCTGTATACCGGGTTGCAGGAGTGATTAATGTCATTGGAGGTTGGTTTTTTACTGCCCTTAGTGCCTTCTTGGTTTGTGGCGGGATTGTATATCTTATTCATTGGGGTGGTTTTACAGCTATACTTCTGATTTTAGGTATCATTCTCCTTTTGATTTCAAGAAATTTTATCAACCACAGAAGAGAAAATATTGAGAGACAGAAAGGTAAACTCTACAGTCCTCAAAGTGATTCCTTCCTAGGCATTATCGAGGAGAGTGTAATAAATATTTCAAATGTAATTAGTAATACCTATGAGATATATGCATCTACAATTCGAGGTTTATCCAATAACGACTTGAGAACACTTTCTAATGCCAAAAAAAATGCAGATGAACTTTTTGTTGAGGTTAATGATATGAAAAATGGCATTTATTATTTCCTCAAACGAATTAAGAAAACTAGTGTGCCTGCAAGCCGTTTCTATATATCCTTATTGGGTATTATGTCAGATCTAATCGAAGATCTGATTTATATTTCAAACGAAAGCCATAAGCATATCAATAATAACCACAGTCCTCTAAAGTCGCAGCAGATAAGTGACTTGAATGAGATTTTTGAGTCCCTATCCTCGGTATTTAAAGAAGGTATTGAAGCCTTTAATGTACAGTTTAGCGACAAGGAATTCAATGACGTTTTGATCCAAAAGAAAGATAATTTTGATTTATTGAACCAAAAAATCGATGATCAAATTCTTAGGATTGAGGGAGAAACAAGTCCAAAAAACACGGCACTTTATTTCAATATTTTGATCAGAACGAAAGACCTTATTCTTCACAAATTTGATTTGGTAGAAGAATTTTATAGGGTTAGTAAGAAAGTAGAATCTTAAAAATAAATTGTTAGCCAGAGGTAATCAATTGTTATTAGCAATTAATTTTTTCTCAGTTATGTTCCACTCGAGGACATTGATAATTTTGTTTTCTTCGTAAATCACTTCAATCAAATTGTTTCCTTTCCAAAAAAACCATTGACCATTTTTCATTCCCAATTCATATGTACCCATCGATAGCTTTTTACCTGTGTTTTCATAGCTGACCCAGTTACCGTGGCACTTTTTGTCTTTGAAATATCCAGTTTGTGCTATCTCACCATTATTATGAAAAAATACAACTTTGATAAGATCCCCTTCTTTTTCAAATTTGGGTTCAATAATTTTTTGTGCACTTATGATATAAGAAAATAACAATAAGATGGTTACGAGATATTTCATAATACTGAAATTTTAAATTCATAACGAAGTTAGACAAAAATTTACTATATAGAAACATTAAATTAACATTAAATTTACAATAGACAGATAACTATTTGATAATGAGATAAATAATGACAATAAAAAAACGCTTATTTTAGAACAAATAAGCGTTTAATGTAGTTTAAATGTGTTATGAGCCACACATTAGACAATCATCATCTTCACTTTTCTTGGATTGTTCCAAAATCTGTTTTAGTTCTGCCGGAGTAAGGGGTTCTACATCTGCTGCAGGGTTATTTTCCGTATTTGCACCCACTGCCTGTTTCGATGAGGTAGTAACCAAGGTTTCATTATTTTTTGAGAGTTGAACTCCTTGATTTTCTTTTGATTTTGAGTCCTTGGCATTGTCTAGTGTAAATTTAATTGCATCTACGGCAGACTTTGTTCTCAAATAATACATTCCTGTTTTGAGTCCTGACTTCCATGCATAAAAGTGCATTGAAGTTAATTTTGCCATGGTTGCACCTTCCATAAATAAATTGAGTGACTGAGACTGATCGATGAAATAACCTCTGTGACGCGACATATCAATGATATCTTTCATACTCATTTCCCAAACAGTTTTGTATAATTCTTTGATTTCTTGAGGTATGGTCTTAATGTGTTGTATTGATCCGTTGGCTTGCATCAGCTCATGCTTCATGTCCTCATTCCATAATCCAAGATTGACCAAGTCCTCCAGAAGGTGTTTGTTGACTACAATAAACTCTCCGGACAAAACTCTTCGGGTGTAAATGTTTGAAGTGTATGGTTCAAAACATTCATTGTTTCCAAGAATTTGAGAGGTTGATGCTGTAGGCATGGGCGCTACCAATAGTGAGTTTCTTACTCCAAATTTCTTAACACTTTTTCGTAAGTTTTTCCAATCCCAACGTCCGCTCAATTCTTCATCTTTAATGCCCCAAAGGTTATGTTGGAACTCTCCTTTAGCTATCGGAGATCCCTTGTAGGTTTTGTATGGGCCATCTTTTTCAGCTTCCTCAACGGAGGCAGTTACTGCTGCAAAGTAGAGGGTTTCAAAAATTTCTTGATTTAATACTTTAGCTTCCTCACTTGTAAATGGTAACCTCAGTTTTATGAAAGTATCCGCTAAACCTTGAACACCTAGTCCTATTGGGCGATGTCTCATGTTAGAATTTTCCGCTTCTTTGACAGGGTAGTAGTTGCGATCAATTACACGGTTGAGATTTTTTGTGACCCTTTTTGTCACATTAAACAATTCTTCATGATCGAATTTGTCCTCCACTACAAACATTGGAAGCGCAATAGAGGCGAGATTACACACTGCAATTTCGTCTTTTGAGGTATACTCTAAAATTTCGGTACAGAGGTTGGAAGAACGAATAGTACCTAGATTTTTCTGATTTGACTTTCTGTTGGCAGAGTCTTTGTATAACATGTATGGTGTTCCAGTCTCAATTTGAGATTCCAATATTTTATCCCAGAGTTCACGAGCTTGTATGGTTCTTCTTCCTTTGCCTTCTTTTTCATATTTAATATATAGTTTTTCAAACTCTTCACCATGACAATCATAAAGTCCAGGACATTCGTTAGGACACATTAATGTCCATGTAGAATTTTCCTCCACTCGCTTCATGAAAAGATCTGAAATCCACATGGCATAGAACAAATCTCTGGCACGCATTTCTTCTTTACCGTGATTTTTCTTTAATTCTAAAAAATCAAAAATATCAGCATGCCAAGGCTCAACATAGATTGCGAAAGATCCTTTTCTTTTGCCTCCGCCTTGGTCCACATAGCGTGCAGTATCATTAAAAACCCTTAGCATGGGAACAATACCATTAGAAGTGCCGTTGGTTCCAGCGATATATGAGCCGGTGGCCCGAATATTGTGAATAGAGAGCCCTATACCGCCAGCAGATTGGGAGATTTTAGCTGTTTGTTTAAGCGTATCATAAATACCGTCAATACTGTCGTGCTTCATGGTCAATAGAAAGCAAGAAGACATCTGGGGTTTGGGAGTGCCCGAGTTAAAAAGAGTGGGTGTTGCATGGGTAAAATATCGCTTGGACATTAATTCGTAAGTTTCAAAAGCAGCTTCAAGATCTCCGAGGTGAATTCCGATGGAAACCCGCATTAACATGTGCTGAGGTCGCTCAACAATATGACCATTGAGTTTTAACAAGTAGGATCGCTCTAGTGTTTTAAAACCAAAAAAATCATATCCAAAATCTCTATTATAGATGATATTGGAATCAATTTCGTCTGCATTCTTTTCAATGATTTTATATACCTCATCGGAAAGTAATGGAGCTTTTTTTCCAGTTCTGGGATTAATATATTCATAGAGATCTTTCATTGTTGCAGAGAAAGATTTTTTTGTATTCTTGTGGAGGTTGGAAACAGAAATTCTCGCTGCAAGCTGGGCATAGTCAGGATGAGTAGTGGTCATTGTGGCTGCAATCTCAGCTGCGAGGTTATCCAATTCCGAAGTAGTGACCCCGTCATAAAGTCCTTCAATTACTCTCATTGCTACCCTTACCGGGTCAACCAAAGGATTTAATCCATAATTTAGTTTTCTGATACGAGCCGTAATCTTATCAAACATTATTGGCTCTTTACGCCCATCTCTTTTTACTACATACATAGGTCTCTAATTTAAATTATATAACAACCCTAATTGGCTATATTATTGGGCACTTGGTTTGGGGTGACTGATCCTCAGACTAGAAATCTGCGTCAGTAGTAAATTCCGTCTCCTCTTCTTCATTATTGAGCACACCTGCTTTCTGGTATTCAGAAACACGCTTTTCAAAAAAGTTAGTTTTACCCTGAAGTGAAATCATGTCCATAAAGTCAAATGGATTGGTAACATTGTGCTTTTTTTCACAGCCCAATTCAACAAGTAAACGATCTGTTACAAACTCTAAATATTGTGTCATTAGCTTGGCATTCATACCAATCAAACTCACGGGTAATGATTCCGTGATGAATTCTCGCTCTATTCTTAAAGCATCCAATATGATTTCCTCAATCCTTTCTTTAGGAACTTTGTTCACCAGGTGCTTATTATGAAGGTGTACCGCAAAGTCACAATGGACACCTTCGTCTCTGGAGATTAACTCGTTGGAGAAAGTAAGACCTGGCATCAACCCTCTTTTTTTTAGCCAGAATATTGAACAAAACGCACCAGAAAAGAAAATACCCTCAACCGCAGCAAAAGCAATTAACCTCTCGGCAAAGGAGTCGGAATCAATCCAGCGCAAAGCCCAATCAGCTTTCTTTTTTATGGCTGGAAAAACTTCAATCGCTTTGAATAATTTTGTTTTTTCTGCCTCGTCTTTTACATAGGTGTCGATCAGAAGAGAATAAGTTTCAGAATGAATATTTTCCATCATGATTTGGAAACCGTAGAAAAATTTAGCTTCAGAATATTGAACTTCGTTTACAAAATTTTCTGCCAAATTTTCGTTTACAATTCCATCCGAAGCAGCAAAAAAGGCCAAGATGTGTTTAATAAAATACTTTTCATCATCGTTTAACTTGGTATTCCAATCATTTAAATCTTGATGTAAGTCGATTTCTTCTGCTGTCCAAAAACTCGCCTCCATCTTCTTGTACCACTCCCAAATATCATGGTGTTGGATGGGAAATATTACAAATCTATTTTCATTTTCTTGGAGTATCGGTTCTACAATTGCCATTTGATTTTAGTTTCTTGATTTTGTCACAACAAAGATTCTAAAATGTTATCAAAAAAGAAAGACATACTTTTCCACAAACGGGTCGAGTTTTTAACAAATTTTATTTTAAGGATATGCATAGTTTGGAAGTACAGTAAACTTTAAAAATATGATAACTAATATTTTTAAATAAAAATAAATTTCTTAACCCCCGTAAAGACTGATAATTAGTGATTTATTTCTTGTGCTGCAATTTCCAACTCTGCATACCAATCATTTCCGAACTTCCTAATTAGGGCCTCTTTAACAAATTGGTAAATTGGAATTTTAAGACTATCTCCCAATTCACATCCTGAATCACAAATTTGCCAGCGGTGGTAGTTTAATGCATTAAACTCAGAATATTCTTTAACACGAATCGGATATAGGTGACAAGAAATAGGTTTTTTCCAATCTATAGCATTGCCACGGTGGGCATTTTCGATTCCGCATTGTGCGGTTCCATTATTTCCGAAAACCACATAGGCACACTCTTTATTATCTACTAATGGTGTTTCGAAAAAACCTTTTTTTAATCGAACGAATTTACCCTGCTTTTGAATGGCTGCTTTACCTTTTTCGCTTAAAAAAGGAGCTATAAGGTCGTAGTTTTTTTCTAGGAATTCGGTTTCCGTCTTTTCTAGAGGTGCCCCTGCCTCTCCCTCAACACAACATGCACCCTTACAAGTATTTAAATTACAAACAAAAGAATTGGTGATGATCTCCTCAGAAACCAGCGAATTGCCTATTTGAAACATTGTATTCTAAAGTTTAGATCAATTACTTTGAGACGTAAATTTAACATAAAATAAAAAAACAGAAGAAATGGGAATTACCTTGGGATTATTTTTAAAAAAATGGTTTTAAGGAAATGTTCACTTCTTAGATGTTAATTTTTGCTTCAATTGAAAAAGTCGTAAGCATTCCAATAATGTTTTAATTAATTGAGAAAGTTTATTTAATCCAGGTTGTAGAAGTTTTTTTCCTTTCTATTAATAATTATTTTTTTTGTTAGCGGTAAAACTTCTCTAAACTAATCCAAATGAAATAGTAGTTTAAGTCTGTCTTGATTACATTGGAATTTATTAATTTTATAAAATGAAGTACTTAATAAAAGTATTGATGTTTTTGTCCATTGGTATGGTTATTTTTAATGCCACTCAAGTCAATTGGAAAGATCCCTTTACTCAGAAAAGCTCCATAGCAGTCATTGGAATTATGGCAGCACTTTGTGCTTTTTTGCTTTTATTGTTATTGATATTATCCAAAAGAATTTCTAAGAAACTAAATCGTTAGTTGACTTTGGATAGACTGTCTAAAGCTCTTACAGCAGTATTAAAGAACAAGTCGTGTTGATTTTTTATCCTATTAAAAGTGTTATCTCCAAAAAGCTGAAGTCCTAAATAAGCTTTAACCCCCCGAAGGGTTTCCAATTCTTTAAGAGTAACCTCGACTTTTTTATCGGAGCAGTATTTAACAAACGAATCGTGCCATGGTACAAATTTTTCAAATTGCCCTTCGAGTAAATCATCTAGATTAAAGTCATTGAATTTATTTCTGTTTTTATCCAACTCTTCAAAAACAAAATTATTCATCATGTTGGAATTCAATAAAACGGAATTCCATTCCTCTTGTTCTGTATTTTTGTTGGAGATATAAAAATCGGGTGTAATGCCTCCCCCTCCATAAACGGTTCTCCCCCTGGGGGTTTTATATGCCAAACTATCGGTAACTGGAATTTTTTTTGCATCGGCCATTTCACCATTGTGATAACGATTTATGAGATCTTGATCATAGGCTTTTCTATCCCCATTATAAGGTTTTTGAATTGACCTTCCCGTAGGCGTAAAATATTTAGCTATGGTCAGTCGAACAGCATCTCCACCTCCCAGAGGCATTTGCTGTTGTACTAATCCTTTACCAAAAGTTCTCCTTCCTACGATCCAACCTCTATCGTTATCCTGAACTGCACCAGCAATGATCTCACTGGCAGAAGCCGTTTGTTCATTGACTAAAACAACCAAATCACCCTCTTGAAAATTACCATTGCCATCAGCAATTGATTTTTCTTCTTCCCCCATATTGCTCTTAGTAATCACTATAGTTTGATCTTTTTTCAGTAAGGCATTAGAAATTTGTTTTGCGGGATAAAGGTATCCCCCTGGATTATCTCTCAAGTCTAAAATCATTTTTTTCATTCCCTGAGATATTAATTGTTTCAAGGCAAGGTCAAACTCTTCATAAGTTGTTTGAGAAAACCGATTAATTTTGATGTAACCCACAGTCTTTTTCATCAAATAATAAGATTCAACACTTGGCAAGGGAACCTTCCCTCTTTTCATTTTCAATTCAAATATTTTGTCTTTAGATTTCCGATATACAGTAAGATATACTGAAGTTCCAGGCTTACCTTTAAGGGTTTGCATGATCTTTTCGTTTGAGTAGTTTTTCTGGAACAAAGTATCTTCATCGGCTATTAGAATCCGATCACCTGCCAAAAGTCCAGCTGCTTCACTGGGGCCACCTTTCAAGACCCTGATTATTGTAACACTATCTTTAAACATTAGAAAACTGACTCCTATACCATAAAAATTACCTTGCATATTCTCGGTAATGCTTTGTCTATGATCTGCTGGTATGTAGACCGAGTGTGGATCCAATCGATTAACAATGTCTTCGATTACAACTCCAATCAAACTATCTGTGTTAATCTCCTCAACATAATCATTATCGATATATCTCAAAAGTAACTCTAATCGGTTCATACTTCGGTAACCCTCGCTGTAAGGTATTAAGATTTCATTTTTACTACCAAGTAAATAACCTATGCAGATTGAAAGGAATACGATGGTAAAAAGAACAAAATTTTTTTTCATGGCTTCGTTTAGTGTTTTACGTTCAATCCAATTGAGTTAAAATTACACCCGCTTTTTCAAGAAAATCAAGCCCAGATCGGTCTTTATATTCGACTGAGTATACCACTCTTTTGATTCCCGCTTGATGAATTAGTTTACTACATTCTCTACATGGGGAGAGGGTAATATATAACGTTGCACCCTCACAAGATTGGGCTGAAGCTGCTACTTTCAATATGGCATTGGCTTCAGCATGGAGCACATACCATTTAGTGAAATGATTTTCGTCCTCACACTCATTTTCAAAACCCGATGGGGTACCATTGTAACCGTCAGAAATGATCATTCGGTCCTTAACAATCAACGCTCCCACTTTTTTGCGCTCACAATGAGAAAGTTCTCCCCAGGTTTGTGCCATTTTCATGTAGGCCCTATCATATCTTTTTTGCTTTTCTGAAAACATGAGCGCTAAGATACTTTAAAATGGCCAGTTTCTAGTTGTCATTAAAATGGCCTGAGACAAGATCATGGCTGCAATGACCCATTGCCATTTTTGATTTTGAATTTTTAGCAATCCAATGGCTAACCAATTGATCAAAAGTACAAATATCACAATAAGGATCTGGGCAAACTCAACACCCAAGGCAAATTCCAAAAGGCCCAAGATGACTTCTCCCTCCGTAGCAATCATTTTAAAATATCGTCCAAAACCAAAACCATGAATCAATCCAAAAAATAAAGTGATTATGTTGATCCAAACCCCTTTAAGATGGGTTGGGGTATTTTGAACAAGTGTCGAGAGACAAGTTATACATATGGTGACGGGAATCAAAAATTCAACCCATTTAGGATCTATTTTTACCCATTCAAAGTGAGTGATTAATAGTGATAATGAATGCCCCAAAGTAAAAAGACTTACCCACAACAGCAGTTTTCGCCAATTCTTAAATGCAAATGGAAGTGAGAGGGCAACAAGAAAATAAAAGTGATCTAAACCTCCAACATCAAGTACATGGTCGAAGCCCAAATCAAAATAGAACCAAAACGTTTCCATAAATTAAGTTTTAATTATTTTTTTGACGCATCAATGTTTCATAAGCTTTTTGAACTTCTCTGAACTTTTCCTCCGCACCTTTTATCATTGAAGGGTCTTGTCCTCGGAGTTTGTCAGGGTGGTATTTTTTGGCCATCTTCCGATAGGCACTTTTTATTTCATCTTGGCTGGCCTTAGGATCAATCTCAAGAATTTTGTATGCATTGTCAGTGTTTTTTATAAACATAGCCTTGATACTTTCAAAATCGGGCAAGCGAAGTTTCATTCCTGAGGCTACTTGTGAGAGTTTTTCCAGCTCTAAATCAGAAATATTTCCATCGGCATTAGCAATTCCGAACAGAAAATGAAGAATTTGTAAACGGGTTTCATAGGCGGTTTGCTGAACGAAAACATGAGTCAGTTTGTCCAGATGTTGAGTCTCTTTTTTGATCTGAGTATTAAAAGTTCTAAAAATTGAATCGGCTCGTTCTTTACCGTATTGGCTAATAAAAAAACTCCTCACAAAGTTCAGCTCTTTTTGTTCAATCTTACCATCAGCCTTGATAATTAATGCTGAAAGAGCTAATAAATTTAACTGAAATATTTCAGGATTGATTACATAAGAAGAGGTTCTTATTTGGACAGAATTCTTAGATAAAAATTCAAAAAATCCTCCAATCATAAAACCTAAAATGGCTCCAGGAAACCTTAAAAAAGAATAACCTATCACAGCGGCCACCCACTTAATCATAAGCCCAATTTGTTGAGATTGCAAAGATACAAATGTCAATAAAAGATTGTTTACCATATTGAATAAATAGGGAGTTTTTTATCTTTACAAAAAATTTGATTATGTACCCAGCTGAAATAGTTAGACCTATGAAAGAAGAGCTAACAACTATTGGCTTTGAAGAGTTGTTGTCTCCCGATGAAGTTGAATCTGCCTTGTCCAAAACTGGAACAGCCCTTGTAGTGGTTAATTCTGTTTGCGGTTGTGCCGCAGCAAATGCTCGCCCAGCTGTAAGAATTTCATTAAATAACCAAAATACTCCGGATTATTTGTACACTGTTTTTGCAGGTGTAGACCGTGACGCCACTGATGCTGCAAGGGCCAAGATGATTCCTTTTCCCCCGTCCTCTCCTAGTTTGGCATTGTTCAAGGATGGAGAATTGGTCCACATGATAGAACGTCATCATATTGAGGGCCGATCTGCACAATTAATAGCTGAAAACCTAACAGAGGCTTTTAATGAGTTTTGTGAATAACAATTTTCATTAAGTGATACCAGTTTTTTGTTCTTAAAAAAAACTTTCTATTACCCTTTAACGGTAATTTATTACCTGGCATTTGGATTAATACTAATTGTTTTTCATTTGGTTCAGGTGTTTAGCTTCAGACTTCTTGGTTATGCTTCTCACAAAAAATCTGTTGATTGGCTAAATTTTTTTTTGTTGAGGTGTTTAAATATTTTGGGTACTAGTTTTGAATTTTCAAATTCATTTAAAATGCCCGAAAATGGTCCTTTGATTATTGTTTCCAATCATCAAAGTACCTATGATATTCCACCCATTATTTGGTACTTTAGAAAATACCATCCCAAGTTTATAAGCAAGTCATCATTGGGCAAGGGAATTCCAAGTATATCTTTTAATCTGCGTCACGGAGGTTCGGTTTTGATCGACCGTGAAAATGCTGCTTTAGCCATTAAAAAAATTAAAGCTTTTGCGGAGCAAGTTCAAAATAATCGTTGGGCTGCCGTAATTTTTCCTGAGGGAACCCGCAGCAAAGACGGGCGAATCAAAAAGTTCTACTCTAGGGGTTTGATGACATTGTTTGAGCATATTCCTGATGCCACTATAGTTGCCTTAAGCATCAACAACTCATGGAAGTTGGCCAAATATCAATATTTTCCCATACCCGTTGGAGTTAATGTCAATTTGAAAGTACAAGCAACTTTTAAGCTAATTGAACATGAACCGGATCAGCTGTTAAAAGAGTTAGAGCAGCAGGTGACCACCGGGGTTTATGGAGTTTAAAATTCAGGTTTCCTTTTTTCGAGAAAAGCAGCAACACCTTCTTTAAAATCAGTAGTTCCGAAACACAGGGAAAACTGAAGATTTTCTTCTTTAAACCCTTTAAGGGTAGAATCTGAGGCATTTATGGCTTTGATGGCATTTTTGATTGAATTGGGTGAATTTTTCATCAACCTTTTTGCCAAGATTATGGTTGCCTCGAGAAGTTTCTCTGCAGCCACTACCTGATTAATCAATCCCAATTCAAGAGCTTTATCAGCGCTAATTATGTCACCAGTCAAAATCATCTCCATTGCGTTCCCTTTTCCAATTAAAGCAGGTAATCGTTGTGTACCACCATAACCTGGAATAACACCCAGTGATACTTCGGGTAATCCCAATTTGGCATGTTGGACTGCAATTCTAAGGTGACAAGACATTGCTAGTTCAAGCCCACCTCCCAAAGCGTAACCGTTGATGGCAGCAATAACAGGTTTTTCTAATTGCGTTATCAAATCAAATAGAACCTGATTTCCCTGACGGGCAAATGCAGCAGCCTGTTCAGGTTCAAAACTCGAAAACTCTGAGATGTCTGCTCCTGCAACAAAAGCCTTATTTCCGGTACCAGTGAGCACAATCACCTTTACTGAGGGATGGTTTTGAAAATTGATTATTCGGTCGTGCAATTGATCAATCAATTCTCGGTTTAGAGCGTTAAGTTTTCTTTCGCGGTTAATTTTGATCCATCCAATACTATCTTGAACCTCGATCCATGTCAGTTGATCTTTCATTTTTTAAATTTTAAGTATAATGACAAAGGTGGTTCCATTGTCTCCGGTGGTGTATTCTATTTTTCCCATGTGGGAATCAATAATATTTTTAACAATTCCCAATCCCAATCCCATACCTTTGTTTTTGGTTGTAAATTTTGGCTCAAATATTTTTGATTGGATGGATTTAGGAATACCTATTCCATTATCAGCAAAGGAAATTTTGACATTTTTTTCAGCTTTTTCGATGGAGACTTTTATTTTGGGCTGTTCTCCATGTTTGACAGCTTGAAGAGCATTTTGAATAATATTTGTAGTCACTCTGATCCACTGTGTACGATCTAAACGCAGTCTAATTTCTTTGTTGGAAGTTTTAAACTCGATAACTTTTTCCTCGAAAATTTCCAAAGACCTCCGAGTAATTTCAACTAAATCAGATTTCACTAGTCGAGGCTTTGGTAAAGTAGCAAAATCCGAAAAAGCATTGGCTACCTCACTCATCGTATCAATTTGTTCCATAAGCATTTGAGAAAACTCATCAATTTTTTTAGGATTTTCCGGGTCATCTTCCGAGAATCGTCTCTGAAAATTCTGAACTGTTAGTCTCATGGGTGTCAATGGGTTTTTGATTTCGTGGGCAACCTGTTTGGCCATTTCTTGCCATGCTTGTTCTCTTTGTGTTCTAGCCAGTAAGGTTGCACTTTTTTCCAACTCATCAATCATTTTGTTGTAGGAATTGATCAAACTAGCGATGTCTCTTGGAGCATTTTTGAGTTCAATTTTTTCATTTTCTTTTAAAAGCCCTGTTTGGTCAATTTTTTCTCGGAAAGTTTCCAATGAGCGGGAAATATATTTGGATATAAAATAAGCCATGACGATCGCCACTACCAACATCAAAAGATAGATTTGATACAAGCTCTGAAGGAAAGTGTTCAATTCGTTTTCCGAAAAAGATACGTCTTCAAAATAAGGAAAGAACAACACCCCATAAGGTTTGTCAAAACTATCTTTTAGTACACTGTAGGAAGATTGGAATTTACCTATTTCGTCATTGTTTTTTTCCAGTATTCGACTGTCTGATTTTGCCAAAATTGCCGTCACAAAATCAGTTTCTAAACGGTATTCGTTGGCAATGATTTTTAGAGGAAGGAATGAAGTGAAAAGAGGCTTCCCCTCTAAATTGAAAACAGAAAAATTAACATTATGAATTTTTATTACCGCACTGAACTCTTCTTTGTACCGCGCCCAAATAGTATCATTTTTATTTAGTAAATCATTTTTTTCTACCAAGTAATCAATTTGCTTTTTCAACTGACTTTCTTTTCGATTTAACCTGAAAATATTATAATCAATAGACTCATTTTGATATTGGAAGAAGGTAGCGGTCAAAATTAAAAGGCAGGCCAAAAACACCAACAATATCATGGATATAAAGATTTGGGTTCGAAGCGAAATACGTCTTAGCAGGCTAATTATCATTTGCAGAAGATTTATCTCTCAATCTTTTATAGAGTTTTATGGCCACCATCAAGAGGACAATCAGGCCAAATGTTCCGAACACCATAAAAACCCAATGAATTGCACTTTTAACTATTGCCAGGAATACAATTGAAAATAAAAATAGGGTTGCTCCTTCATTCCAGATTCGCATAAAGTTTGATGAGTAACGGATTTCGTCACGTTGAAGCTCCAAGAACATCTGATGCGTTTTAAGGTGGTATGCATAGAGTAAAAATATGAATACAATTTTGACTAACATCCAGGATTGGTAGAGCAATCCAGGCATCAAAACCAATAACCAAATGGCAAACATGGTGGCAAGAATTGCCGAGGGCCAGGCGATGATGTACCACAATCTGCGCGACATGATTTTGAGCTGATTCTCCAAGATTTCTTTTGCTGGAGAAATTTTTTTGGAAGCCTCAATATGATAAATAAACAAGCGGGGTTCATAAAACAATCCAGCAAACCATGTGACTACAAAAATTAAGTGAAGTGATTTGATGTAATTGTAGTACTCCATTTGCTGTGATTAATTTGTATAATCGGTAAATAGCTTATAAGAAAACCACAAATTACAAAAACTTCAACAAATTTATATCTTTAATATGGAGGGAGCAAACCATCATGAATTTAGATATTTCCTAAGTTCATAAGCTAAAAAACAACCCGTAACAATAGCTGCAAGTAACTCTGCAATAGGGAAAGCCAGCCAAACTCCATTGATTCCTAAAAAACTGGGTAAAATATATACTAAGGGAATAAAGAAGAATCCTTGACGAGTCAGGGATAGTAGCAATGCAGGGAGTGCTTTGCCGATGGCTTGGTAGTAGGCCGCACCAATCAATTGAAT
Organism: uncultured Bacteroidota bacterium; assembly: GCA_902619315.1. GTDB lineage: Bacteria > Bacteroidota > Bacteroidia > Flavobacteriales > Flavobacteriaceae > UBA8316. Next base: position 76,381 of record CACNDW010000007.1, read on the forward strand.
ACCTACAATAGGTGTGGCAACAAACACCCATCGAATGGCTGCAGGTGCTTTTTCAAGAACTAAGAGTTCACTGGTAAAAATACTCCCGATGGAATTCGAAAAAATATTGATCATTAGGAAAACTAAAGTTGCAAAACCTGTTGAATAGAGTAATGCAGTTCGAATTACTTCTTCAACCCTTTTTTTATTCTTGGCACCGTAATTGAAACCCGCAATAGGAATAAACCCCTGGGTAATCCCCAAAATAGGAAAAAGTGAAAACATCAAAAGTCGGCTGATGATTGCATAGACTGCAACCGCTGATTCACCCCCCAAGCCAAAAAGCAAATTATTGACTAATAAAACGGAGAGACTTATTACTCCCTGTCGGGCCAGGGTTACAGAACCCAAAGCAGCTATTTCTTTGGAGATTGCAGCATTCAATTTAAAATCACTAATATTCGGGTGTAACTCCGAATAGTTTGAATTGAAGAAGAAAAGAATGTAGAGTGCACAAACACAATAGGATAAGGTAGTAGCCCATGCAGCACCATGCATCCCAAAATCGAAAACATAAATCAATAAATAGTCCAAAGTTAAATTTGAAATCGAAGGCAACATCATGGCATACATGGCATTTTTCGGCTTACCTACTGCTCGAATCACATTGTTCCCCATCATGCAATAACCCAAGACTGGTACTCCGTAGAGTACTATTGTGTAATAGATTTTCGCTGGCTCATTGAGTGCACCTTTTCCTCCAAAAGCAGGGACAATGCTGTCAACAAAAAGTAATCCAAAAATAACAAGACTGATAGTTAGGGAAAAAGTTAAAACGATTTGATTTCCAAAGGTTTTGATTGCCTTTTCAATATCTTTGTTTCCAAGGGACCGGGAAATAATTGAACTACCTCCCAAACCGATAGCCATGCCCAATGCAGCAATAAAAAAAGAAACCGGTAGTACCACATTAATGGCAGCGATGGCATTGGCACCTATCCATTGCCCAACAAAAATAGTATCGATCAAAATATTGAGTGACATGACCAATATACCAATAGAGGCAGGAACGGCTTGTTTTATTAATAACTGTGGTATGGCTTGGGTGCCAAAAGATGCAGAGTCACCTTTCATGCAGAAGTTACAGTTTCTGCTTTGGCCCACTGGTCAATCCAGCGGCTCATTACATTTACCCAATCTTCTCTAGTATTAATGCAAGGAATCACATGTAGTTCCTCTCCACCTTTTTCTTCAAAATCCTCTGCAGCCTCCATTCCTATTTCTTCAAGAGTTTCAAGACAGTCAGATACAAAAGCAGGAGTGACAACGGCCATATTCTTGACTCCTTTTTTTGCAAACCGAGCAATAGTTTGATCTGTATATGGTTGCAACCAAGGGTCAACTCCCAATCGTGATTGAAAACTAGTAGAGTAAGTACCTTCTTTCAGCTCAAGGTATTCCGCAACTTGCCGGGTAGTTTCATAACACTGATGGCGATAACAATATCGATGGGCCTTGGAAGTTGTTTGGCAACAGTTTTTGTCAATCTTACAATGGGCCTTGGTAATGTCTGATTTACGGATGTGACGTTCTGGTATTCCGTGATAGGAAAACAATAAATGTTCCCATTTTTTGTGTTTTAAATTTTCTTGAATGCTTTGGGAAAGCACCCTAACGTAGTCTGGATGATTGTAAAATGGAGGTAGAACGGTAAAGTCCAATTCCGGATATTTTTCATTTTTGATTTTTTCAGCTAATGCTAATATCGTCTCTGTTGTAGCCATGGCAAATTGAGGGTAGAGTGGTATCAACATTATCTCATCTATACCCCGATCAACCAGTGATTTGATGCCCTGTTCTATGGATGGTGAACCATATCGCATGGCCAGGCCCAAAGGTACAGAAACTTTTTTCTGAACGACCTCTTGCAATCTTTTGGACAAAACAATTAAAGGTGATCCTTCTTGCCACCAAATTTTTTTATAGGCCTTCGCAGACTTTTTGGGGCGGGTATTCAAGATGATACCTTTTACCAAAAAAGTTCGCAGCGGTTTTGGCAGGTCAATTACTCGTTCGTCCATCAGGAACTCACCTAAATATCTTTTAACATCTTTGGGTTCAGGGCTGTCTGGAGAGCCTAAATTGATCAATAACGCACCTTTCATTTACATTTTTTTACGAAGATACTGACATTAAATATTTTTTGGGAGTTGTACCAAACTTCTTTTTGAAGGCTGTAATAAAATGACTTGAAGTGCTATAACCTAGTTTGAGGCTGATTTCATTTATGTTATATTGTTTGGAGTTGAGCATGCTCCGAGCTTCATTCATTTTATAATCTAACAAATAACCATAAACAGTATCCCCATAGATTTGCTTGAACCCCTCTTTGAGTTTCTTGATGTTGAGTCCGATTTCAGCTGAAAGTTCCTGAAGGGTAGGTGGCTCTGTCATCTTGTTTAATATGATTTCCTTGGCTTTTCTGATTTTTCTTACATTTTCTTCATCTACCAAAAATGGACACTGTTCTACGTTGGCATCACCACTTTTGTTGAAAAACAAACTCAACAATTCATAGACTTTACCCTTAAAATAGAGTGTCTGAATACTCTCGTGGACTTTAGTTTCTAGGATTTGACTTAAAACCACACTCATGGCAGGATTAATGGGCCTTGTGTCATAGTATCTTTTAGTATTGTTTTCAGGACTTAAAAAATGAATGTGATCAGCGTCCTCAGAAAATAAACTATGGAATTTTTTAATGGAAATCACCAAGCTAACCACAGCCGATTCAGGGGTTAGATTCAAGTCAATGGGTAAAGCTTTTTGGGGGTTATAAAGCAAAATCACATTCTTAGACATCAATGGAAGCTGGTAACTTCCTCCGTTGAACTCAAAGGTGCCCGAGCCCTTTTGACAAAAATGAAATTGGATAAATTCCTGACTAACTGCCTTCTCGTACTTGAGGGTTTTTTCAGCCTCATTTTTGTACCTCAAAATATAAAAACCGTTATCAATTATAATCCTATCCATCGTTCCGCTATCGTTATTTTTAACAAACCTCTTATTTAGAATAATTCTAATTAAATTTCATATAGTCCTCTCAAAATTATTATATTTAAAGGTATTTTAAAAAAAATAAAACAAAAATCCTTCTTGGTTGATAATAGTTCCTCTGGCGTTGTTTTTTAAATTCCCCTATTCCTAATTTTGCGTTGGAATTTAGATTAGACTTTTGAAAAAAAATATACAGTATTGTGTCGTAGGCCTGAGCCATAAGTCGGCAGAACTTACCGTTCGAGGCGATTTTAGTCTTAACAAAGATCAGATTGAAAAACTTTTAGCTAAGGCCAAGGAAGACGGCTTACAGGAACTTATTGTAATATCTACCTGTAATCGTACTGAATTGATGGGAATCGTTCACGATCCTAAAATATTGATCGATTACTTGTGTTCTTTCTCTGGTGGTGAAGTTTCTGTTTTTTTAAAGAAAGGCTATGTATTGAGCGATAGAAATGCACTTGACCATGTCTTTCGTGTGGGCTGTGGTTTGGACAGTCAAATCATAGGTGACTTTGAAATCATCGGCCAATTAAAAAGAGGTTTTTCAAATTCCAAAAAACAGCAGATGGTTAATGGTTTTTCTGAAAGATTAGTGAATGCAGTCATTCAGTCCAGTAAGCGTATCAAAACAGAAACACAACTGTCATCTGGCGCCACATCTGTTTCTTTTGCCTCTGTACATTATATTCTCGAACATGTAAAACAGGTTAGCAAAAAAAACATCCTTCTATTTGGAACAGGAAAAATTGGTAGAAATACCTGTGAAAATCTCATCAAGCATACTGAAAATGATCAGATTGTATTAGTTAACCGCTCGCAGGAAAGTGCACAAAGGGTGGCGGGAAAATTTAACCTGGTTGTAAAAAAAATTGGAGAATTAAAATCTGAAATTGCACACTCAGACATCATGATTGTGGCCACTGGTGCCAAAGACATTACTTTACAGGCCTCCATGATACCAAAAGATAAACCTCTTTTAATATTGGATTTGTCTGTCCCATCCAATGTTGATCCCCAAATAAATGATCTAGATAATGTTACGCTAATCAACTTAGACGAGTTGTCACAACTGACTAATAATACTCTAAAAAAAAGAGAAAAATTTATTCCACAAGCCAACGAGATTTTGAATGAAGTTAAAGCAGAATTTTTCCAGTGGGTTGATCACAGAAAATATGCTCCGACACTTAAAGCCCTAAAGCAAAAACTACTTGACGGTCAATTCAAAGAGCAGGGGAATGTTGAGGAATTTTCTCAAATCGTTTATCGACTGACCGGAAAAGTAGCCAGTTATTTAAAAGAAAATCCCTCTAAAGCTGATCAAACTATGGCATTACTGCAGGATGTTTATCAATTGGATTCGGATTTAAATGTTTGACAAAGCCCTTCGCATTGGGACAAGAGACAGTCAATTGGCCCGCTTGCAGGCCCATATGGTTGTTGACCTTCTGGAAGCTTCATACTTGAAAACCCAGCTAGTTGCTATTAAGAGCGCTGGGGATCTTAACCTTACTCAACCCATTTATGCAATGGGGATTCAAGGTGTCTTTACTAAAGCCTTAGATATTGCACTGTTGGAAAATCGAATTGATCTAGCTGTTCACAGTCTCAAAGATGTTCCAACTCAATTACCAGAGGGACTCACACTGGGCGCTGTTTTGGAAAGGGGTAGCGCCTGTGATGTTTTGGTTCAAACCCACAAGACAGATTTACAACAAACTTCTACCATTGCCACGGGCAGTTTGAGACGCAAAGCACAATGGTTGCACCGCTACCCCCACCACCACGTGGTCGATCTTCGCGGCAATGTCAAGTCCCGTATGGATAAATTGTTTTCCAGCAAATGGGAAGGCGCTATTTTTGCCAAAGCAGGTCTAGAACGGTTAGAACTAGTGGGATCTTATTTTCAAGAATTAAAATGGATGATTCCCGCGCCGGCTCAAGGGGCAATTGGAATAGTTTGCAGGGCCGACGAAAATGAATTGATAAAACAATTACAAAAAATAGACCATCAACCGACCCGACAATGTACTGATATCGAAAGAGATTTTCTCCGAATACTCGAGGGAGGCTGCTCTGCACCCATTGGAGCCTATGCTTTTATAGCTAAAGATAAAATTCAGTTTAAGGGAGGTGTTTTTTCTTTGGATGGACAATTTGCTGCCATTACATACAAAGAAGTACAAATGGACGTTGGTAAAAATTTAGCAGCTCAGGCCGCAGAGGAGGTTTTGTCCAAAGGCGGGCATCAAATCGTGAGAAACATTAAATATAGTAAAGAATGAGATTGCTCTCCACCAAAATATTATCTCAAAATTTTAGGGATAAATTGCTCATGAATCAATTTAGTTTGGTTGAGCTAGCGTTTATCAAAATCAGTTTCCTAGAAAATCCAATAATTGATGGGATTTTTGACCGTCTTATTTTTACCAGTCAAAATGCAGTCAATGCGGTTTATTCCTCTCCTAAAATCCAAAAAATGATCGAGGGAAAAATAACCTATTGTGTGGGAAAAAAGACTGCATCTCTTTTAGCTGAAAATGGCCAAAAAACGATGAAAATTGCTCAAAATTCGTTAGAATTAGCCCAATTTTTAGCAAAAAACTACAAAAATGAGTCATTTTCGTATTTTTGTGGAAAGCTCAGAATTCCTGATTTAGAAGAAATTTTACCCGTTCGAGGGATTCATATTAAGCCCATTGAAGTATATACCACCCATTTGCAAGAACATACTGTAAAAGGTCATTTTGACGGTATCCTTTTTTTCAGTCCTAGTGGGGTGCGGGGATATGCCCAAAATAATGGATTTGAAAATGTCCATAGTTTTTGTTTGGGAAATTCCACCGCCAAGGAAGTTGCTCTGCACACTACCCATTACACAGTCGCTAAGGAGCCCAGTGAGTCCCAACTTTTGTTATCACTAAAAAATCATATTACCCTTTATGAAGAATGAATTACTATTAAAAGCCCTAAAAGGCCAGCCATTGGAACGTCCTCCGGTATGGATGATGCGTCAGGCCGGTCGGTATCTTCCCGATTTTATGAAACTCAAAGATAAATACGATTTCTTTACCCGCTGTCAGACACCTGAGTTAGCAACAGAGATCACTCTAATGCCCATTGAACAAGTGGGGGTAGATGCAGCCATCATCTTTAGTGACATATTGGTAGTCTTACAAGCCATGAATATTGAAGTGGAAATGCGCGACGGTATCGGTCCTTATATTCCAAAGCCAATCAACAGTAAAGCTGCCTTGGATCAAGTCATTCTCCCCGATGTAGAAGAACATCTGGGATATGTTTTTGAGGCTGTCCGTATGACAAAAGATGCACTCATTGATAGGGTGCCACTTATTGGATTTGCTGGTGCTCCATGGACATTGTTTTGCTATGCCGTTCAGGGGCAGGGTTCCAAAAATTTTGATAGGGCCAAAGCCTTTAGTTTCCAGGAACCTGAAATGGCCAAAGAACTTTTACAAAGAATCACCACCACCACCATAGCCTATCTAAGAGAAAAGGTAAAAGCTGGTGCCGATGTGATTCAGCTATTTGACTCCTGGGGAGGGCTGCTATCTCCATTAGACTATCAAGAGTTTTCCTGGCCCTACATGCAACAAATAGTCGATGCCTTGAGCGGTTCAGTTCCTGTCATAGTATTTGGTAAGGGCTGTTGGTTTTTCCTCCAAGAAATGAGTAAATCCGGTGCTTCTGCTTTAGGAATTGACTGGACCTGTTCTGCCCGTAATGCCCGATACCTGTCTGGCGGACAAATCACACTACAAGGAAATTTTGATCCCTCTCGCTTGCTATCTCCAATTTCTGAGATAAAAACACAAGTAAAGCAAATGATCAATGCATTTGGAAAGGATCGTTATATCGTCAACTTGGGACATGGTATTCTACCAAACATTCCAGTTGATCATGCCAAAGCTTTTGTAGATGCCGTAAAAGAATATCAATCCTAACCCCTGAATATTACTACTATGAAAAAAAAGTTTAACCGTTACATTGAAAAATTACAAGACAGGATCACGCAAAAACTGTCAGAATTAGATGGAAAAGCCCGTTTTAAAGAAGATTTTTGGGAGCGATCGGACGGCGGCGGCGGACGAACCCGAGTCATAGAGAATGGTGCAGTTTTTGAAAAAGGAGGGGTTAATACATCTGCCGTTTATGGGGAACTTCCGGATAGCATGAAAAATTATTTTAAGGTTAAGGCCGGAGATTTTTTTGCTTGTGGACTCAGCTTGGTCATTCATCCTAAAAATCCTTTTGTTCCCACTGTTCATGCTAACTGGCGTTATTTTGAACTCTACAGCAGCATGGGTGAATTACATGACCAATGGTTTGGGGGGGGACAAGATCTCACACCTTATTACTTGTTTGAAGAAGATGCCCGGCACTTTCACCAAATATGTAAAAAAACTTGTGATGAACACGACAAAGACTTCTACCCTCTATACAAAAAACGTTGTGATGAATATTTTTGGAATGCACACCGCGGTGAAGCCCGTGGGGTTGGTGGATTGTTTTTTGATTATTTAAGACCTGACGAAAAACGCTCTGCCGAAAACTGGTATCAATTTGTGACAGGGGTAGGGGATAGTTTTTTGGAGGCCTATGTGCCCATCGTTGAAAAAAGAAAAAACTTCAGTTACTCAGATGTCCAACGCCAATGGCAGGAAGTCCGAAGGGGTCGTTATGTGGAGTTCAACTTGATCCACGACAAAGGGACTCTTTTTGGATTGAAAACCAATGGAAGGATTGAAAGTATTTTGATGAGCCTTCCACCGCATGTCCAATGGCAATATAACCACAAGCCTGATCCCAATAGCAAAGAGGAAGAACTGGTCAACGTACTTGAAAATCCCAGAGCTTGGGTGTAACTTATTAATAACGAATATCTTTAACATATGTATCCGAACCAAAGAAATAGAAGACTTAGACAAAGCCACGCAATCCGGCGGTTGGTTAGTGAAAATCAATTGACCTGCAACGATTTGATGCTCCCCTTGTTTATTGCAGAGGGAACTAAGGTAAAAGAACCCATTGAAGCCATGCCCGGTTGCTTCCGTTTGAGTTTGGATCTACTCCAAAAGGAGTTGAAATCCATAGCGGATTTGGGAATCAAAGCTGTACTATTGTTTGTTAAGGTTGACGATGCCCTTAAAGATAATAAGGGTACTGAAGCAGTTAATCCTGAGGGATTGATGCAAAAGGCAATAAGAAAGGTCAAATCGATCACTCCCCAGATTGTGGTCATGACTGATGTGGCCTTGGATCCCTACTCTTCCTATGGTCACGATGGCATCGTTGAAGATGCAAAGATCCTCAATGATTCCACTGTAGAGGTCTTGTCAAAAATGGCTTTGAGTCATGCCCTAGCAGGTGCCGATTTTGTAGCACCCAGTGATATGATGGATGGTCGTGTGTTGAGGATAAGAACCGAATTGGACCAGGCAGGTTTCACTGATACTGGTATTATGAGTTATAGTGCCAAATACGCCTCTTCTCTCTATGGACCCTTTCGGGAGGCCCTCGATTCGTCCCCAGGCTTTGGTGACAAACGCAGCTACCAGATGGATCCGGCAAATCGTTTGGAAGCCCTCACAGAAACCTTAAGAGACATAGAAGAAGGTGCCGACATAGTGATGATCAAACCTGGATTGGCATATCTTGACATCATCAGAGACATCCGTGAAAATGTTGAAGTTCCCATTGCAGCCTATCAAGTTAGCGGGGAATATGCCATGCTAAAGGCTGCGGCTGAAAAAGGCTGGTTGGATCACGATACGGTCATGATGGAACAAATGCTTGCTTTTAAAAGGGCCGGAGCCAACCTTATCGCTACTTATCACGCCAAAGAAGTAGCTCAATTACTTGCCTAAATATCCTTTAATGTCAAACAAAATGTATTCTTTTTGACTTTTTGTTTAGCTTTATGTATCTTTTGTTTTAGAAGACTATTTGGTATATGGAGCAAGCATATTACAAAAGTACTGTAGGAAATTTATGTGTAATAATTGAAAATCAAGAGGTTACACGTATTTTTTTCGTTGATAAAATACGAGAAAATTTTTCGACACCTTCTCCATTAATGCATAAGGTAATTAAACAGATTAATGAATTTTTCCAAGTAGAGCGACGAGAATTCAGTTTTCCCATTCGTCTGAAAGGAACAGATTTTCAGCTCAAAATCTGGAAGTTGATTAGTAATATTCCATATGGAACCTCCTTGGCCTATGTAAAGGTAGCTAAAGCATACGGTGACGCCAAAATGGTAAGAGCAGTAGCCGCTACAATTGCCAAAAATCCCATTCTGCTTGTTGTCCCCTGTCACCGGGTGATAGGAAGTGATGGGTCATTGGTAGGCTATTCTGGTGGCATTGAGACCAAACGTCAACTTCTTGAGTTAGAGGGTTTTCCTGAACAATTTAACGTACTTTAGTACTTAAAAAACTAATGAAAAGATTTTTATTAGCTTTTGGGCTTCTTTTAGCCATGGCTTTTTCCTTACTTTATATTACAAAATATAACTATCTTTTGAATGGAGTTAGTACAATCTATTTGACTGGGCATACTACCGCTTATCTTACCGATTACAAAAAATTTTCTAATAACAGTGTTTTAGTATCTGACACACCCCAAGCCTGGCCATTACATAGGTTTTACAATCAATTCTCCCTCGGTGAAACAATAGAAGATTACCTTGAGGATCGAAAAACAGTGGCTTATCTGGTGATAAAAAACGATAGTATTCTTTATGAAAAATATTACTATGGGTTTGGGGTAGATTCTAGAAGTAATTCCTTTTCCATGGCAAAAAGTGTAGTTTCTGCCCTGATGGGGATCGCCATACAAGAGGGAGCAATAAAGGGTTTAGATCAGAAGGTATTAGATTTTATACCAAATCTTCAGGGCCCTTATGCTCATCAATTAACGGTTGGAGACTTGGCTAGTATGGCTTCAGGCCAAAAATGGAGTGAAGAATACTACAACCCATTTTCGGTTACTTCAGCTTCCTATTTTGTAAAAGATTTGGATGCCTTGATATTAGAACAGCCTATCTACGAGAAACCGGGTGAAGTTTTTCGTTATAAAAGCGGTACTACTCAATTGTTGGGTATGGTAATCAAAAAAGCTACGGGCAAAACTTTAAGCACATATTTGTCAGAGAAATTATGGCAACCTTTGGGAGCAAATCAAACTGCTCTTTGGCAATTGGACAGTGAAGAAAATGGAATGGAAAAAGCTTTTTGTTGCTTGGCTGTCAATGCAAGAGACTTTGCTCGATTCGGAAAACTTTATAAAAATTTCGGGTTTTGGAACGGGACTCAATTACTGGATTCATCATTTGTGGCACTATCTATTAAACCCCGATTCGAGGAGAGTCCTGAATACGGCTACGGATTCTGGTTGGATAATTTTCAAGGTAAAAAAGTTTTTATGATGCGAGGGCATTTGGGACAGTATATATTGGTTGTCCCTGATGAAGATATGATAGTGGTCCGCTTGGGCCATCTAAAAGACAAAGAAAAGGCAACAAATACCAAAAGTTCAGTAGGAGACCCTTTTACTAAAGACATTTATGTTTACCTTAAGGCTGGATTGGAAATGATTAAAAATGTTTCAAACAATTGACCTTATAAAATTGTTATTTTTTTACATAGACAACATGCTGAAAAACACAACTTTTGATCAAATTTCCGATTCGGAAGAAGAACTTTTTGCAGCCAAAACCCAACACCAATTCTCTGAAGATCAAAGCGAGGTTTCCCACAAAGAAATCGAGACTATCGCAATTACTCAGTTTTTCTTGTACTTACGCAAAGAAAACCTTTCAGAGGATGACGAAATCGTCCATTCATGAAAGAAAAAAAAATATTGTTAAGGCTAGAGGATTTATACATTTCGTCTATGGAAGGATTACTTATCAATGGTTTCTCGTTAACCGTCAATTCAAATGAGATCGTTGCCATCGTAGGGGAGTCTGGCAGTGGAAAATCATTGACCGCCCTAGCCATTGCAGGCCTTTTACGTCAAACACCCTTGTCTGTAAGCAGTAAAAAAATGCAATTGAGCGGGCGGGAGCTTTCTAATTTATCACATAAAGATTGGCAAACTATCAGGGGTAAGGAATTTGGTATGATTTTTCAGGAACCCCAGTCCAGTCTCAACCCAAGTATGCGCTGTGGGCCTCAGGTAATGGAACGTTTGCAACAAAACAAAATCGGAAAACCTCAAGATTACCATAATAAAGTATTGGAGGCTTTTCAACAGGTCCGACTGCCCCAGCCGAAGCGCATTTTTAAAGCCTATCCTCATGAACTCAGTGGTGGACAAAAACAAAGGGTTATGATTGCCATGGCATTGATTGGTAACCCAAAGCTATTGATCGCCGACGAACCAACTACTGCACTGGATGTGACGGTTCAAAAAGAAATCCTTAACCTTATCAAAGAACAGCAAAAAGATCATAAAATGAGTGTTTTATTCATCTCTCACGACCTTAGTTTAGTAGCTCAGTTCGCCGATAGGGTTCTGGTCATGTACCAGGGCATATTGGTTGAAAGCGGGACAGTAAAACAGATATTCAAAAACCCTAAAGATCCATACACCCGCGGACTATTGTATGCCCGACCTCAGCCTGACAAACGCCTGAAACGATTGCCTACGGTGGGAGATTTTTCAGATGAACAAAAAAGCTTTAAATCCATATCCAAGGCCACAAGGGTTAAAAGACAAAAAGTACTCTACAGCCAAAAACCACTTTTGGAGGTCAGGGGATTAATAAAAGAATATCCTCTGACTCGACATTGGTTTAAAGAGAACCAATGTCTTAAAGCGGTAAATAAGGTGAGCTTTGATCTTTATCCTGGAGAGACCTTGGGCTTGGTAGGGGAATCGGGTTGTGGGAAATCCACTATCAGTCGTACTTTGGTTAATCTCGATTTACCCACTGCTGGTGAAATTCGCTACAAAGGACAATCCATAATAGGACTCAACCACAGAGAATTGATGAACCTGCGTAAGCAAATCCAATTGGTCTTTCAAGATCCTTTTGCGGCTTTACACCCGCTAAAGCAGATTGGGGATGCTATTACAGAGCCTCTTTATGTACATGGTTTAGTAAATGGGAAAAAAGCTCAGAAACAAAGAGTTTTCAATCTACTGGAACAGGTAGGCTTAGGCGCAGAACACTACTATCGTTATCCCCACCAGTTGTCCGGAGGACAAAAACAAAGGGTGGTTATTGCAAGAGCGTTGGCTACTGAACCCCAACTCCTACTCCTAGATGAATCCGTTGCCGCTTTAGACATTTCAGTTCAAGCACAGGTACTCAATTTACTGAATGATCTTAAAGATCAATTGAAATTGTCCTATCTGCTTATTTCCCACGATTTGAATGTGGTCAAGTATATGGCCGATAGAATTTTGGTGATGCAAAAAGGAATTTTGGTAGAAGAGGGAGAAGCTGATCAATTATATTTCAATCCACAACAGCCTTATACGCAACAGCTTATTGCGGCCTTGCCCAAGGGGTATTAATGACTTTAATCAGGCAGAATTTATTCATTTATAATATACTTTATCTGATTTTTCCCTTTGCTACATCTCATAAGTTTATTTTATGAAGGATTTGGCCTTTTCAATGACAAAATTTTTTCCGTCAAAATTTACCTTGATGGTTTGATATAAGGGTTGATAATAAAGAATCCTGTTATATTAGATAAATATTTTTTGATCAACATCTGGGAAATAACTTCACTTGTAATTAAAAATTGATCTTAACCCTTAAGGCGCCGGATTGGGAATTAATTCATTGATCTGGTCAATAGCTTTAAGGACTTCCTTGGAGAGTTTGACCTTATGGGTTGCGATATTTTCTTTAAGTTGTTCCATAGTGGTGGCGCCAATGATGTTGGAGGTAACAAAACTCCGGTCATTTACAAAAGCTAGGGAGAGTTCGGTAAGGGACAAACCGTGGTCTGAGGCTAATTCAAAATAAAGATCGGTTGCTTTAAAGGAATTTTCCCCACTGTATCTGGCCAAACGCTCAAACAATGCCAAGCGGCTGTTTTTAGGCATCTGTCCGTTGCGATATTTTCCCGAAAGAACTCCAAAGGCCAGGGGGGAGTAGGCCAGAAGTCCTATATTTTCTCTGTGGCATATTTCTGCACTGCCCACTTCAAAAAGTCGATTGAGGAGGGAATAGGGATTTTGAACGGTGATCATTTTGGTGGCAGGAGACTGGGAGGCTCGCAAAAAACCCATGATTCCCCAGGGATTTTCATTGGACAGGCCGATGTGTCTGATCTTTCCCGCTTTGATTTTGTCGTTCAGTGCATCGAGGACGGCCTCAAAATTTTCTTCCCAGGAATCGTTGGGGTCGTACTGAAAATTTCTTACCCCAAAGGTGTTGGTTTTTCTTTCGGGCCAGTGCAACTGATAGAGGTCAATATAATCAGTTTGTAATCTTTGGAGGCTCTTGTCGATGGCCTCGTCGATATGGGCTTTTTTAAAGCTGAGGTTTTTGCGGATGTGTTTGGTATAATCACCCGGCCCTGCGACTTTTGTGGCCAGGATGATTTTATCTCTGTAGCCTGTTTTTTTGAACCATGTTCCGATGATGCGCTCAGTTTCCCCCTGGGTTTGGGCATCCGCAGGGACTGGATAGAGTTCGGCTACATCAAAAAAATTAACCCCTTGTTCCACTGCGTAATCCATTTGCTCATGGCCTTCGGCTTCTGTATTTTGTCTGCCCCAAGTCATGGTACCCAGGCAAATCTTACTGACTTTGATATCAGTATCAGGTAAAAGATTGTAATCCATAATTTAGTCTATCGTATTGATGATTTGTTTTATTTCGTCTAGTTTTGGACTGAGCACTACCTCTATTCTTCGGTTGGCGGCTCGTCCTAGTTGTGAAGAATTGGGAGCAATGGGCAGGTATTCTCCTCTTCCTGCTGCAGTGAGGTTTTGGGGAAGGATATCAGGATTTTCTAGCAATTGGTTAACAATAGCCGTAGCGCGTTTAGTGGAGAGGTCCCAGTTACCTTTTAGGGGACCTTTACCACTATAGGGGACATTGTCCGTATGTCCTTCGATAAGGATGGCAATGTCCGGATTATCTGCCAAAACATTTCCCAATTCCTCAATGGCCAACCGTCCCTCTGCTCCCACTTTCCAGCTACCGGATCTAAATAAAAGTTTATTTTCCATAGAGACATATACCTTTCCGTCTCGTGCTTCGACTGTGAGTCCTTTGTCTTCAAAATTCAATAGTGCGTCTGATAATTTTTCTTTCAGTTTGCGCATGGCCTCTTGCTGACGTGTGATCAGCCCCTCCAATTCATCGACACGGGCCATACGGTCGGCCAACTCATTTTCTCTTTCAGCGATTTTTTCCATAAGTTCTTCATTTTCTGCGATTCGCTTTTTGAGTTCTGTTTCACTGTTTTGTTTGAGTAAATCAATAGAGGATTCCAGTTGTTCCAGTTTTTGTTGTTTTTGGTTAAGACTGTCTTCTGTTATTTCTAAAGTTCCTTCGAGGGTGATAAATTTTTTGGTCAAATCCTTAATTTCAGTGTTTAGGTTTTCGATGCTTTTGGTTTGACGGTTGAAGTTGTCTTTGAGCTGTGCATAACGGGATTCCAAATCATTGAATACACGGTTGGAAACGCAGGAGTTTAGGCTTAGTAAAATGACAATAAAAGCGGTAATTTTTTTCATGAAGTTTAATTAAAATTCGAGTTCTACTCCCACTGGGCAATGGTCAGAATGTTTGGCGTCGGGAAGCAGATAGGCACTTTTGATGTTGTTTTTAAGGTTTTCACTGACCATGTTGTAATCGATCCGCCACCCTTTGTTGTTGTTTCGGGCGTTTGCCCGATAGCTCCACCAGCTGTATTGGTTGGGTTCCGGGTTGAAGTGGCGAAAGGAATCAACAAATCCATTGTTCATAAATGTGTCAATCCATTGGCGTTCTTCGGGCAGAAAGCCGGAAACATTTTTATTGCGAACAGGATCGTGGATGTCGATGGCTCGGTGGCAAATGTTATAATCACCACAGATTACCAATCTGGGATGATTTCTTTTCAGGGCATCAATATACTCTTGAAAATCGTCCATGAATTTGAACTTGTGTTCCAATCGGTCAAGATTGGTACCGGAGGGGAGGTAGAGGCTGATGACCGATACATTCTCATAATCGGCACGTATGACCCTGCCTTCAAAATCCATATGTTCTATTCCTGTTCCTTTCTGAACGTTCAGAGGATTGGTTTTGGTTAAAATAGCGACCCCACTGTATCCTTTTTTTTGAGCAGAGTGCCAGTAATGTTGATAACCCATTTGTTCAAATAAAACGGTGTTGACTTGATCTTCCAATGCTTTGGTTTCCTGTAGACAGACCACATCGGGTCCAGCTGCGCTGAGCCACTCGGCAAAACCTTTATTCAGGGCGGCACGGATACCGTTAACGTTGTATGAAAGGATCTTCAAACTTTGTTTTTACCAAATATAAAAAAACGAAAGCTGAGGAAAAATTCAAAACTAGTCTATGGTAAAGAAGATTTTAAAGCTTTTTCAACAATTCGCTCATCGAAAGCTTGTCTCTCAACAAATTTCCTAGTGACTCGATAGCGATTCGTTCTTGGGTCATGCTGTCCCGGTCTCTGATGGTCACACTCTGATCTTCTAAGGTTTGATGATCTATGGTAATGCAATAAGGAGTCCCTAATGCATCTTGTCTGCGATAACGTCGGCCCACAGCATCTTTTTCGTCATAGGTGACGGAAAAATCCCACTTAAGATCCCCGACAATTTTTTGAGCAATTTCGGGAAGTCCATCTTTTTTGACCAAAGGAAAAATGGCCAATTGGGTGGGCGCCAAAACAGGAGGAAGTTTGAGCACCGTTCGGGTGGATCCATCCTCTAGGGTTTCCTCTTGCAGGGCTTTGGAAAATACCGCCAAAAACATTCTGTCCAGACCTATAGAGGTTTCAACAACATAGGGTACGTAGTTTTCGTTTCTTTCGGGATCGAAATATTGTAGTTTTTTTCCTGCATATTTTTCGTGGTTACCCAAATCAAAATCGGTTCGGGAATGGATGCCCTCCAGCTCTTTAAATCCAAAGGGGAATTGGAATTCGATATCGGTGGCCGCATCGGCATAATGGGCCAGTTTTTCGTGGTCGTGAAATCGATAGTTTTCGTTACCAAGGCCCAGTGTTTGGTGCCATTTGAGTCTTTTTTCTTTCCAGTGTTCATACCATTCTTTTTGTGTTCCTGGTGGGATGAAGAATTGCATTTCCATCTGTTCGAATTCGCGCATGCGGAAGATGAATTGACGGGCTACGATTTCATTGCGAAAGGCTTTTCCAATTTGTGCAATACCAAAAGGGAGTTTCATCCTTCCCGATTTTTGGACATTGAGGAAGTTGACAAAAATTCCTTGGGCGGTTTCTGGCCGCAAATAAAGATCTATGGCAGTATCGGCCGAGGCACCGAGCTTGGTATCAAACATAAGGTTGAATTGCTTTACGTCGGTCCAGTTTCGGGAGCCTGATTCGGGGCAGGCGATTTCCAGTTCCTCGATCAGCGCTTTGACATCGGTCAAATCTTCCTTTTCAAGGGATTGTCCCATGCGTTTGAGAATGTTATCGGCTTTGTTGCGATATTCTACCAATCGGGGGGTGGTGGAACAAAATTGATCTTTATCAAAAGCACTACCAAAACGCTTTGCAGCTTTGTTGATCTCTTTGTTGATCTTGTTTTCAATCTTGGCGACATAATCCTCAATGAGGACGTCGGCGCGGTATCTTTTCTTGGAGTCTTTGTTGTCGATTAGGGGGTCGTTAAATGCATCGACATGGCCGGAGGCTTTCCAAGTGGTGGGGTGCATAAAAATGGCAGCATCGATCCCTACGATATTTTCATTGAGTTGTACCATGGCTTTCCACCAGTAATCGCGTATGTTTTTTTTTAGGGCCACTCCATTCTGTCCATAATCATAAACAGCACTCAAGCCATCGTAAATTTCACTGGATTGGAAAATAAAACCATACTCTTTGGCATGGGAAATTACTTTTTTAAAGATCTCAGTTTGTTGCATAGTTGGGCAAAAGTAAGTCTTTTTCCTATTTCTAGGATGCCTTGAATTCATTTCGATGAAAAATTTAATAAATACGATTCTCTGTGTTTATTTTATATTTTGTTTTTGTAAGCTTTCCCAACTTTTTTGAATTTCTTAATAATGCCTAAAAGATTATTTGTTTTGATTACCAGTTGTTACTTAACCATTAGTATCACCCATTGGATGATAACTATCATTTAGTGGAGAGAATTAACGAACTCCATAATATTGTATTGGTTATCAAGTAGGTTGTCTTGTGAATATTGCTTTATTTTGTCTGCACAATAGATGGGTATGAATAAATCCGGGAAGTACTTTTTGTCCTTTTTGATTATGGTTTCCCTAGCCAAATGCGCCAGGAAATCTATCCCAACGGGAGGACTAAAAGACACATTGCCCCCATTAATGATAAATGCTTCTCCAAAGATGAACACGGTTTTTTTTGATAAGGAAAAAATCATTATAACCTTCGATGAGTTTATTAAACTTAAAGATATTTCCAAGCAGTTGATCATTTCCCCTCCATTGGAATTGGATAAATACAAGGTCAAACCTCAAGGAACTGTTGCCAAAAAAATTCAGATCCAACTATTGGATTCACTTAAGAAGGAAACAACTTACACATTTAATTTTGGTGAAAGCATTGTTGACAACAACGAAAACAATCCCTTGCCTTTTTTTCGCTACGCTTTGTCTACAGGTCCTATTATTGATAGTCTGGAGATCAGGGGTAAAGTCACCGATGCATATGAACGCATTACTGAGCCCTACACCTCCATTCATTTGTATCCTGTTGACAGTACTTATTCCGATTCTACCATTTTCCTAAAAAAACCTTTCTATGTTACCAGCACTTTGGATTCTGTGATATATAATTTTAAAAATTTACGTCCCGATACCTATGAAATTATTGCAATCAAAGATGTGGGAGGAAATTATTTATTCGACCAAAACATAGATAAAATAGGCTTCTTGGAGAAACCAATCACCCTGCCTGGGGACAGTGTCATCAATTTCAGGATCTTTAAAGAAATTCCCAATCAATTCTGGACAAGGCCTTTTTTTATAAATACCAGCCTAATAGGTTTTGGATATTATGGTGAAGCTGATAGAGAAGCCATTGAGGTGAAAAGTAAAGTGCCTCGAAATTTTAGGTATCTGATAAACAAGAATCGTGAAACGGACACTTTGAACTTTTGGTTTAGAGGAGATAAATTGGATTCGTTGAAGTTTGCCATCAAAGAAGAAGATACTACCCGTTTGTTCAATGTTAAGTTCAAAAAAGAATTGAGAGACTCTCTAGAAATTTCAGTAATAACTAAGTCAATTATGGGCTTGTTGGACAGTTTTAAAATTAAATCGAATTTACCATTAGTAAAAATTAATTTGGATTTGATCAATATCAAAGGATTAGACTCTTTATCGGTACCCTACAAGGCATCATTGGATAAAAATTACGATAGATTATCCCTATTTTACGATTGGCTTCCCAATGATAATTACAAAATCGAATTATTGCCCAATGCTTTGATAGATTTTTGGGGAAACACTCATGATACGCTAAGATTCAGTGCCAAAACCAAACCAATTGAGGACTATGGAAATATTTTCTTGCAGATACTCAGGGAGGATAAAGATCCCTTTGTTTTGGAACTGGTCAACCTAAAAGGGGAAATCTTGAGAAGGTTAGATGTTTCTAACGAATCGGATTTTTATGAATTCAAATATCTCCTGCCTGGAAATTATTTGTTTCGATACATCAAAGACAAAAATGGCAATAAAAAGTGGGATACCGGAAACTACCTTAAAAAAATTCAACCTGAGATGGTTTATTACTCGCCGGATACAATCGATTTAAGGGCCAACTGGGAAATTAATCAGCGGTTAAAAATTCCTGGTGAGGTGGAAAGTTTACCTGATCCGGATTCCATGGATATTAACATAAATAGGAAGACTCCTCCAGGTTTTGACTCCTTGAGAATATCAAATAAATAGTATCTTTGAAACAAAAAAAATGGGTGTAGGTAATATTGTCTTGGCTTGTGTTTTTGTTTGTATTCTATTGGGTGTAATTGCCATGATTCAATCCAGGCTTTAGTGGGTGTTATTCCACTTTAATTGACTCAGTTTACTGCAAAATTTAGAGACGGTTGATAAAGCTTTCTAATGAGTCTTTGAATTGTATTCCTTCAAAGGTTCTGACTTTGTTTAATTTTTGATTTGCTTCTAGCCCCCAAAGTAGGAATTCGACCATAAAGTAATAATCTTTTGAGTCCAATTCCGATTGAAACTTTTTCATTATTGTTTTGATAGCCGGGATGCTGTCCAATGATTTTTGATGGTTTTTTTCATCAGATACGTCTTCCAAAAAGAGTTCATTTTCTTTTGAAAACCATGCTATGAGTTGATCGTAAGGGCTTTCTTCATTGGGTTTTTTAAGTTTTTCAATCCTAGGAAAGTAAAGAGGAAATAGACTTTTGATAGCAGACGAAATTAAATGATAAGCGACTTCTCCAGCCCCTTCTTGTTCTCCTTCGTAGACCAATTCGATTTTACCATTGATTGCGGTAATTACTCCCAGGAAGTCACTCACTCTGATGGAGGTTTTGGAATCATGGGAAATCAGTAATCGTCTTTCAGCTGAACTGATCAGGTTTTCAAATGCCGTAATGCTCATTCGAGTACTCACCCCGCTTTTGGGATCAACATACTCACTTTTACGGGCCTCGAAACCAATTTGTTCTAAAAGGTCTTTGGCTAATTCAGGAATGTGAATTTGTGATTCATTTTCTTTACTGAAATGAGCTTCCTGTTGTGTAATCCTTTTAGCAATTTCGATATTATGAGGATAATGTGTCAAAATCTGAGAACCGATTCTGTCTTTGAGTGGAGTTACGATACTTCCTCGGTTGGTATAATCTTCAGGATTAGCCGTAAATACAAATTGTATTTCTAGGGGGAGCCGCAGTTTAAAGCCTCTGATTTGAATTTCTTTTTCTTGTAAAATAGAAAAGAGTGACACTTGAATTCTGGCCTGTAAATCTGGCAATTCATTGAGGACAAAAATACACCTGTGAGCACGTGGGATCATGCCATAGTGTATCACTTTTTCGTCTGCATAGCTCAATTTGAGTGTTGCAGCTTTGATGGGGTCAACGTCACCGATCAAATCGGCTACCGTAACATCGGGTGTGGCTAATTTTTCAAAAAAACGTTCATTCCGATGCATCCAAGCTACAGGGGTATTGTCCCCTTTTTCCTCAATAATTTCCTTGGCCCAGCGCGAAATAGGTTGAAGTGGATCGTCATTGATTTCAGATCCGGCAACCACCGGGATCCATTCGTCTAGAAGGTCGGTCATTTGTCTGGCGAGTCTTGTTTTTGCTTGTCCCCTTAACCCCAAAAGATTAATGTTGTGGCCGGAAAGTATGGCTCTCTCCAGATCGGGAATCACTGTATTTTCATAACCGATTAATCCTTTAAAAGAGTGCTCCCCTTTTTTGATTATTTCTCTGAGATTTTGCGCGAGTTCCTCCTGTATGCTGTTAGGTCGATAATTCGTTTTTTTGAGTTCCTTAAGCGTTGTTATTGTTGGTTTTTCCATGGGTTATCCAAAACGTTTTTTTCTGTTTTTTTCATAATCTTCAAAAATCATTTCACCGAGGTTGTTAAGCCCGGTATAAAAAGCCTTTCCGTTGTTTGCTCTGGTAAAATCTTGAACAAATTTTTTGAGATAGGGGTCAGAGGCGATCATAAAAGTGGTTATAGGGACTTTAATTTTTTTGGCTTGCCGAGCCATAGAATAGCATTTTTCTACAATTGACCGATCAAGTCCTGCACTGTTTTTGTAGTAGCTTCCATCAGGCATTTTGAGGCAACTGGGTTTACCGTCGGTGATCATAAAGATTTGTTTGTTGGTATTTCTTTTTCTTCGGAGCATATCCATGGCCAAGTCCAAACCGGCAACAGTGTTGGTGTGATATGGTCCTACTTGTAAATAGGGTAATTCTTTGATGGATATGGGTCGTGCATCATTTCCAAATACTAAGATGTCTAAGGTGTCTTTGGGATAGCGGGTGGTTATCAATTCTGCCAGTGCCATGGCTACTTTTTTGGCGGGGGTAATTCGATCTTCACCATACAAAATCATGCTGTGACTGATATCAATCATCAAGACTGTACTCATCTGGGATTTGTGATGATTTTTTTCAACAACCAGATCATCCTCAGTAATCATAAAATCTCCTAAACCAGAGTGAATTTGTGCATTTTTGATGCTTTCGGTCAAAACTATGTTCTCCAACGAATCTCCAAATTGGAAGCTACTGAGCTCTCCCGATTTATCGTCTCCTGCTCCTTGATGCTGGGTGTTGTGGTTGCCCAATCCTGATTTTCTCAACTTTCCAAAAATTTGCTTTAAGGCGTGTTCTCTTAAGATTTTTTCAGTCTTGGCGGTAATTCCCATGGATCTTTCACTGCCATCGGGTTTGATCTCGGCTTTGATAAAGCCTTTGTCCAAAAGGTCTTCAATAAAATCGTCGATGGTGTATTTCTCATCTGTCAATTGATACTCCTTGTCCAGCTCACGAAGCCAGTCGATAGCTTCATCAAAATCTCCAGAGGTATGGGTAATCAATTCCTTAAAAACTTCAAATAGTTTTTCAAAAGGGGATTGATCTGCCAATTGGGCTTGACGGAATAATACTCCTGTTCTTGAGTTATAAAAATTCATTCAAAATGGTGATCAAAGCAATTTAAGTCAAAGATAAATCAAAATAGCACCAAAGAAAAGATATTGATTATAGAAATTGTAGATTACATTTCCAGAGATCGGATATACTGTTCTAAGAGAGCCAAACCTTCTTGATGCACACTATTTCGTCCAATTTCGGGCATCATAATTCCAGGGTCGGTACTGTTGTATCGGTAAATCATGATGGAGTTTTCGGGTTCACCCGGAACAATACTGAATTTGAGATTTCCCGACCCTTTACCGGCGGCAATGGGTGGTTTGAATATTCCCCTCCTGCGGTTGTTTTTTTCGTGGTAGGTGAGGTTAAGGCCTGAATTTTTCGCCGGACCAAGGTCATTATGACAATGAGCGCAGTTGATGTGAAGGTAGGCTTTGGCCCTTTCATCAAGAGTCCCTGAATCTTTTTGATTCCAGACAGCAAAGCGAGGACGTTTATCTTTGTCGGGGAGTCCCGTAAGAACTTCTTTTTGGACGAAGTACTCCAGTTGGTCATGAACCATTCCCTGGTAAATATTATTTCGGTTAAGCTGACCCGCAATGGGACCAATAGGGGAAATTTCCCTACCCAACATATGGCAGCTTTTGCACTGGGTTTGATTGGGAATTACATAGTTTAGGTTTTGACTTTTTCCCTTGTGATCGATCCAGCTTACCGGAGTTTCTCCCCCGATGATATTTACAAAAGCATCAGTTTGCTCGTCGTTCCAGACATAGGAAAGGGTTTTCCATGATTGATTTTCCTCTTTAATCAACAAACGGGTTTCTATGATTTGCTTTTCGCTCTCCGGATTTCTGAAGTCTAATGGATAGTAAAAGTTTTTGATGATGATGCTTCCAACATCAAACTTCATTACTCCCTCGGGGCGATAGGACATTTTCTTTCCCTCGGGAAAATATATGAATCTTTTTTTGTAAGAGTAGTCTG
>CACNDW010000008.1 GCA_902619315.1 uncultured Bacteroidota bacterium
CTCCAACGAATAAAACAGAGCCCACCGGTGGGGTGCAAAGTCCTATACAGAGATTTAGCATTAGAACGATACCAAAGTGTGTGGGATCCATCCCCAAAGAAGTAACAATAGGTAGGAAAATAGGCGTGAAAATCAAAACTGCAGGAGTCGCGTCCATAAAAACTCCCACCATCAGAAGGATTAGGTTGATCATCAATAAGATGATAATCTTATTGTCACTGATTGACAACAAGGCATTACTGATGTCCTGTGGAATATTCTCATAGGATAATACCCATGACATACACATGGAAGCTCCAATGAGCAGCATTACAATGGCTGTGGTTTGTGAAGATTCTAAAATTACCTTGGGGAGGTCTTTTAAAGACAATTCTTTGTAATAAAAGGAGAGCAATACAGTGTAAAGAACTGCGACGGCAGACGCCTCTGTTGCCGTAAAGACTCCTCCAATGATCCCTCCTATAACGATAACTAGAAGTAATAAACTCGGCAGTGCATCAATAAATTTTACAAATACCTCTTTGAGTGAAGAACGTTTTCCAACAGGATATTTATTCTTTTTTGCCCATACCATGGCGACTATCATCATCAATAACCCCGTTAGAATTCCGGGAATGTATCCTGCCAAAAATAGAGCCGCAATGGATACACCTCCACTGGCAAGGGAATACACAATCAGTGTGTTACTGGGAGGAATGACTAGTCCAGTTGTAGATGAGGTAATATTTACGGCAGCACCAAATTCCTTGGAATAGCCTTCTTTTTCCATTTCTGGTCCCAAAATTGTTCCCATGGCAGAGGCAGAGGCCATAGCAGACCCGGCTATAGCACCCATCAACATGGCTGACACAATGTTAATCAATGCCAGTCCACCCGGTAAAAATCCTACCAGGGTCTTGGCAAAAGAAATCAATCTATTGGCAATGCCTCCCTTACTCATGATTTGACCCGATAGTATGAAAAAAGGGATGGCCAAAAGTGCAAAACTGTCTAATCCTGTTGCAATCCGCTGTGAAACGGTAGTGGTAGCAGCCGAAAAAGGCATGGCCACCATCAGCGTAAATAATGATGACATCGCAATACACCAGGCTACAGGTACTCCAACGATTAAGAGAACCAGGAAACTAAATACCAAAATAATTACGGGTAAAAATTCAATCATGTGCCTGTTTTTTTAAATCTAGTATTTTATAAAAAATGATCAGTATTCCACTAATAGGGATTACGGAATATACGACCCCTAAGGGAATTTTTAATGACGGAGAAAGCTGCTCTAATACCATCGTAATGTATACCAACCTCACTCCGCCTATAAACATCCCCAAAACCGCAAAAGAAAGTATAGTCAAATTGATAAATAATTGTGTTTTTTTAAGGTTTGCGGTACTCATTTTTTCAGAAAAATAAGTAATAGCTACGTGGTTTCCTTTACCGGCAACATAGGCCGCTCCTAAAACACCGACCCAAATCATCAGATAACGGGCCAACTCGTCTGTAAAGGAACTAGGGTTGGCTAGAATGTAACGTGAAAAAACTTGCCATAATACATTGATTACCATCAAAGACATGATGATCACCAGGGTCTTTTCTAGAATAGAATCTATCTGAGCTCTAAATTTCATTTTACTGGGTGTTTTTTATTTTGTCTATAAATGACTTTATCAAAGGGTCTTGGGCATATTGTTCAGCTACAGAACGAGACATTTCAGCAAAGGCTGATTTATCAGGATAACTCACCTGAACTCCTGCCGCTTTAACTGCCTCTAGGGATTCCTGTTCAGACTCTAACCATAATCTCCTTTGTTCAATTACGGAGAGGTCCATGGCTTCTTGGATCCATTTTTGCTCCTGAACACTTAAAGTTTTCCAAATGTGGGTACTCATCAATACTACATCGGGAAGAACAGTATGCTCATCGATAATATAGTATTTGCATACTTCATAGTGTCTAGAAAGATAAAAACTGGGAGGATTGTTTTCTGCACCATCTACTACGCCCTGTTGAAGAGAGGTATAGAGTTCACCCCAAGAAATTGGGGTTGGAGAACCTCCGAAAGATTTGACCATATCGATGGCTGTTTGACTTTCCATAACTCTGATTTTTAAACCTTCCAAATCATTGGGTTTGTCGATGGGTTTATCAATAGTATAAAAGCTTCTACTTCCCGAATCGTAGTACCCCAATCCTTTTAGCCAATATTTTTCTGTACCAGCCAATAATTCATCTCCAATGGGTCCATCAAGCACTCTAAAAGTGTGTTTTTTGTCCCTAAAAATATATGGAATTCCAAAAACCTTGATACTGGGGGAAAAATTTTCCAAAACACCGGCTGATACTTTGGTCATATCTAAGCTTCCAATTTGAAGTAACTCCAAACATTGACGCTCTGTCCCCAGTTGTTGACTGGGGTAGATTTGGACTTTAAGTTTTCCACCAGATATTTCTTCCAATTTTTCACCAAAATAGACCATTCCTTTATGTACAGAATGACTCGTACTCAATCCATGACCCAAACGAATGATCCTGGTAGTATTGATATTATCACAGGAGATAAAACTGAGTATGAATATGAGTGCGATTAGTGGTTTAAACTTGATCATTAGTTTTTGTATTTAATAAATTCTTTCAAATTGTAATAACATATATTCTCCACCATCTTTCCAAAGAAGGTGAGATCATTAGGTAAAAGGCCTTTTTCAATATCATTTCCAATCATATTACACAACAATCGTCTGAAATACTCATGACGTGGGAAAGAGAGAAAACTTCGGCTATCGGTTAACATACCGATAAATTTGGACAGCAATCCCATATTGGATAGTGTTCTCATTTGCAATTCCATTCCATCTTTTTGATCGAGAAACCACCAGGCAGTTCCCCATTGTATCTCAACCTTATCGTTGTTGAAATTTCCTGGCATGGTAGCAAATACTTCATTCATGGCAGGATTTAAGTTGTAAAGGATTGTGTTGGTGAGTTTATTGTTGTCGTTGAGCATTCCCAGGAGTTTGGAGAGGTTTTTGGCTTGGGCAAAATCTCCGATAGAGTCACAACCCACGTCGGCTCCCAACTGTCTTTTTAGTCTTTGATTGTTACCTCTTAAAGCCCCTAGGTGCAACTGTTGCGTCCAACCATGATCGTGGTACATCACAAAGAGTTCGTACAATATACAAGAATTAAAAAGACTTGCCTCTTCAACCGTGGGAAGGCTGCCTGATAGACGTTTCTCAAAAACAGTATTTGCCTTAGCATGGGTAAAATCACTTGCATGGGTATACTCCAAACCATGATCGGATATTCTACAACCGTTTTGATGAAAATAATTGACCCTAGATTTGATTGCCTCCAAGAGGCTGTCAAAGTCAACTATTTCAATTTTCGCAACATCACCTAAAGTTCTTACATAATCCATATAGTGCGCTCCCTGAATACCAAAAATATTATCGGGTCTAAAGCCAGGTAATACTTCAGGTCCTATTTCTTTACTCGCCGAAATTTTTTGATGATTAGAAAGATCGTCGATGGGATCATCGGTCGTACATAACATTTGAACTTTCATACCATTTAGTAAACTTTTAGGAGTTATATCTAACAGCTGTCTATTTGTTTCATCAAAAATAGCAGTTGAAGTAGAAGGCTGGAGTAATGTTTTAATCCCAAAGTAGCGATCCAATTCCAAATGCGTCCAATGAAAAAGTGGGTTCCCCACAGTGAAGGGAACAGTATAGGCCCATTGGTCAAATTTTTCTTTGTTGCTCACCTCTTTTCCTGTGATGAATTTTTCAGGCACTCCAAGGGTGCGCATAGCCCTCCATTTGTAATGATCACCATCCAACCAAATTTCATTGATGCCTGAAAAGGGTTCATTGGCTGCAATCACACCCGGCGACAAATGATTGTGGTAATCTATGATGGGCATGGAAACAGCATATTCAAAATACAGCCGTTCTGCTGTTTTATTTTCAAGTAAAAAGTTATTTTTTAAAAACGGTGCCGTATTCTTGAATTCCATCATCAGATCATTTTATTGATACCCCATTCAAGTCCCCTTAATTCAGCAAGTCCCTTGAGTCTTCCTATGGCGGAGTAGCCTGGATTTATTTTTAGTTTTACAAGGTCATCCAACATTTGATGTCCATGATCCGGTCGCATTGGGATGGAGGCATCTTGGCGATTTTCAGCAACTCTCCGTCTTTGTTCCTTGATGACTCTAGTGATGATCTCGAACATGTCCACATCACCGGTCAAGTGGTCAGCCTCATAAAAATTACCTTCAGCATCACGCTTAGTGCTTCTTAGGTGTAAAAAATGAACCCTATCCGCAAAAGCGTCAAAAATAGCAGGGAGATCGTTGTCTGCCCTCACACCTAATGAACCAGTGCAAAAGGTAATCCCATTGGACATGGGAGGGACCTGATCAAAAATAAATTGATAGTCTGCTTGGGTGCTCATCACTCTGGGTAAACCCAAAAGGGTAAAGGGAGGATCATCGGGGTGAATACACATCCTAATGCCCAATTCTTCGGCCAATGGAATGATCTCACTTAAAAATTGTACCAAATGAGACCGCAATTGATCTGCATTGATTCCTTTGTATGTATCTAACATGGCTTTAAACTCCTCCATGGAATATCCCTCTTCCGAACCGGGTAAGCCCTTAAGCATATTATCGGAAATTCTCTGGATATCTAATGCCTCTAGATTTTTAAATTGATTTTTGGCTTGTTCAATTTCCTCGATGGTGTAATCTTGTTCCGCTCCCTCGCGTCGGAGAATACAAAGGTCAAAAACCCTCAATTCCGAAGCATTGTATTCCAGTGCAAGAGAGCCATTTTCCAGGGTCATGTCTAATCGGGTTCTTGTCCAATCCAAAATGGGCATAAAATTGTAACAAATAACATAGACACCACAAGCAGCCAAGTTTTTCATACTCTCCTTATAGTTTTCAATGATCTGTTCAAAATCTGCACTTCTAGTTTTTATTTTCTCGTGGACTGGAAGCGATTCTACAACATCCCATGTGAGTCCGGCCTTTTCGATTTTGTTTTTTCTCTTTTGAATTTCTTTCACCGACCAAATATCACCATTGGGTATGTGATGAAGTGCGCTGACAACACCCGTAGCACCAGCCTGCCTCACATCTAATAGACTTACGGGATCATTTGGTCCATACCAGCGCCATGTTTGTGTCATTTTCATAAAAACAAATTAAACCCCACTGAAAGCACTAAAGCCTCCGTCAATGGGAAGTACAACTCCAGTAATAAATTTAGCGGCATCACTGCATAGGAAATGAATTGCTCCATTGAGTTCTTGCGCCTCTCCAAATCGTTTCATCGGGGTATTTCTGATGATGGTTTCACCTCTTTCTGTATATGATCCGTCTTCATTCAACAGTAATCTTCTATTTTGATTTCCTACAAAAAAACCGGGAGCAATTGCATTTACGCGAACACCTGGTCCAAACTTTAGGGCCATTTCCACGGCCATCCAACGGGTGAAGTTTTCTATTCCTGCTTTGGATGCAGAATACCCAACCACTCGAGTAATTACCCTGTCCACACTCATAGAAGAGTAATTGATGATAGATCCGCTTTCTTGATCAGCCATAATCTTCCCAAAAATCAATGAGGGGATTACAGAGCCATTGAGATTCAACTCAGTGACTTTTTTAAAGTCATCCATAGACAAATCAAAAATGGTTTGGTCAACCCCAATTGTAGCACCAGGCATATTACCTCCTGCAGCGTTGAGAAGTATATCCACCCTTCCCCACCGTTTTATAATTTCTTTGCTTATGGCTCCAATGGATTTCTCAGAAAGCACATTGGCAGCAAAACCAATAGCACTTCCTCCGTCTTTTTTTATGGTATCAACAGTTTTTTGAGCAGACTCTTGAGTGAGATCTAAAATTACAATCTTTACACCAGATTGGGACAAGCTTTGAGCAATGCATCCCCCCAGTGCTCCGCCACCTCCAGTTATAACCGCTACCTTATTTATTAAATCAAAATTTGGTTTCATTTATCCTCCTAAAGTATATAATTAGTATTGTCCCAGTGTATCATTTGCCCCGTATCCATGGCTTTAATTCCCATATCAACGGCATAGGCTGCTTTGGCTCCTGTAGTTACACCTGATAGTGGTGCCATATTGTTGATAATGGAGTCTCTAAAATCAATTAGGGCTTGTTTTGTGGGATCAAGGTGTTTGATGTCCAAAGGGGTCCCTTTACCCTCTGACCAATTGGTAGTAGCTCCCGATACACCATCCACTTCACCATACTCTGGTTTATACTCACCCTCAGGATAAAACCAGGCGGCATTGTTAAAAATTGTCAAGGTTCCTTTGTCTCCCATGACCATAATTTTATAATCGTCTTTTGCATTGGAGGTTAAGCAAGTAAAGGTGGCTTTTAACCCTTCAGGATATTCATAAATTACTTTGATGTTGTCATAGGTTTCTCTTCCGTCTTTCCAGTAATTGACCCCACCCATCCCTAATGCTTTTTGCGGATTAGCTTTAATAATCCAATTGGCAAAATCAATTTGGTGAGAGCTTAACTCAGCCAACAGTCCGAAGGAATACTCTCTGTACATCCTCCAATTGATTTGTCGCTCCAATGTGGGATCAGGAACTGGTTTTCTCCAATTCCCATTTCGATTCCACTGAGCCTCAATGGAGGTGATTTTACCTACTTTACCATCTTCGATCATATCCACCAACTTTGTGTAAAGTCTTGAGCTGTGGTACTGATGTCCAGTTTGAAAAATTTTATTAGAGTTCTTGCATTTGTTTACAATGCGCGTCGTAGCGGCAGCACCTTTGGCTAATGTTTTTTCACAATAAACATGTTTGTCAGCATCCAATGCATCAACTGCAATTTTATCATGGGTATTTAATGGGGTACTTATAATTACTCCATCAACATTTTTATTATCCAGTAGTTTTCTGTAATCCTTATATCGTTTAGAATTTTTATTATTTCTTATCAAATCAAAACCCTCTTTCAATCGAAAAGACAAGGTATCACAGACAGCAATTACATTGATGCCAGGAAGATTATTTAGCAACTTAATAATTCCCTTACCCCTACCTCCGGTACCTATGACTCCCATGTTTATGGTACTACTCGGATTAAGGTTGGCCATTAAATTGGTTGAAATAATAGAACCCAAAAGTATTCCACTAGAATTACGAATAAAGTCTTTTCGTTTCATTAGAAAAATTAGTTTTTATTAATGATTAAGTTAATTTCTTCGAGGGATTTTCCCTTGGTTTCGGGCATTATAAAAATAGAAAATACTAGTTGCAAAACCATCATAACGGCAAAAAATGAGAAAATAGGCCAAGGGTTCGTTTGGTAGATTGCAATAACTGCGGGGGCTAACAATGTAATAATAGCGGCGAATACCCAGTGAACTCCCGCCCCAAAAGATTGCCCTTTAGCTCTAATTCTATTAGGAAATATTTCGGAAATAAAAACCCAAATTACTGCACCCTGTCCTACTGCGTGGGAAGCTATAAATGCGAATATATAAAATGCAATCCATTCTGGGCTCGACTGAAAATAAAAAGACATAGATACTCCTGTTAAACTTAAAATGTATCCCAATGAACCCAAAATCAATAGTTGTCTTCTTCCCAACCTGTCTATAAAAAGTAAACCCAGAAAAGTAAAAATGATCATAATAACGCCTATCAATACCGAATTAAATAGAGACGCTTTCGTTCCAAAACCAGCCATTTCAAGAATTTCAGGGGCATAGTACAGTATAAAATTAATCCCAGAAAGTTGATTAAAAAATGAAATTAAAAAAGCGAGAACTATTATCTTATTATTGGTTTTAGTAATCAATTTTTCATTATTAATTGAATTGACATCGGCTGATTTAATTTGATTGAGGACACTTTCGGCTTTTTGGTCATCATCATATGTTTGTCTTAATGTTCTAATTGCAGCTTTGTCGTTGTTTTGAAATAGCGTTTGCCATCTCGGGGTGTCAGGTATGAAAAATGTCAGAATAAGATAAACTAGTGCAGGAAGTGCCTCGATCCCCAACATCCATCTCCAATCAGAGACTCCCTGAAAACCAGTGAGCAGATAATTGGAAAAATAAGCTATTAGCATTCCAAAAACCAAACTTAATTGAAACAAAGTTCCAAGAGAGCCACGATTTTTAGAGGTTGAAATCTCAGAAATATATATGGGAGCCGCAATTGAGGAAACCCCTACTGCTAATCCTCCGATAAATCTAAAAAATGAAAAAGTGTATGGGTCCATGGCTAAAGCAGAACCCAAAGCAGAAATTAGAAAAAAAATACCAATCCAACTGAGGGTTTTTTTACGACCAAACTTGTTAGAAGGATAAGCCCCAAATAAAGCTCCTAAAACAGTCCCCCAAAGTGCCATTGACATAATAAAAAAGCCGTGGAAAAAAGGACTAGTAGACCACAGATCCTTAATTGGTAAATTGGCTCCAGAGATTACAACCGTATCAAATCCGAACAAAAAGCCTGATAAAGCTGCAACAAGAATCCACTTGAATGATTTAGGCATAAAATTAATTTTCGTGTGCGTACACTACCTAAACAAATATAGAGAATCCGTTTGTAAATTTTACTTCGCTTTGTCGATATTATTTTTAATTAATTTTTAGTAAGAAATGAATAAAAATTTATGTAGAACATAGTATATTTAACTCAAACTAAGATTCATTGATAACCATAAAGGATATTGCAAAGGAAGCCAATGTGTCTGCGGGAACTGTTGACAGGGTTTTGCATAATCGGGGTGGAGTATCTCCAAAGACGGAGACCAAAATCAAAAAGATTTTAAAACAGAAAAAATTTAAAATCAATTTGATCGCCAGTTCGTTGGCAATGAAAAAACATCACAATCTGGCAACTTTGATCCCTCAATACGACGAACAAAATCTCTTTTGGAAGTCTCCTTATTCTGGAATTCAGAAAGCAAATCAGGAAGTCAGTGCCTATGGAATTGAAAACAACGTGTTTTTCTTTGACCAATTTGATCCGAAAAGCTATTTAAAAGCCTTTCGAAAACTCATCAAGACTGAGCCTGATGCAGTGGTTATGGTCCCTATATTTGTAAAAGAATCTCATGAAATTATTAGACTTCTGCATCTCAAAAAAATTCCCTATATATTTTTAAATATAGATTTAAAGGGTTTAGCGTTTGGGGGATCAGGGTACAATAATTTAAGCTATATAGGTCAAAAATCATTTGATGCAGGTGTTTTGTCAGGAAAACTATCACATTTGTGTTCCAAAAATGGGGATGAGTTTTTAATTGTAATGACAAGGAAAAATATTCATGATTATGAGGCAATCAGTGATCGTGTAAAAGGGTTTAAAAGTTATTTCCAGAATAATGTTCCCGATGCTCATATAGATCAGCTAAAATTTGATCTATCAGATGGATTTGAAAAGGTGAAGAAAAAAATCAATGCTTTTTTAACTAAAAATCAAAGAGTGAAGGTAATTATGGTTCCCTCCAGTAGAGTTTCCTACATCTGTAGAGCTATTGAAAAGAATCATCTTTCAAGACTAAAAATCATTGGCTTTGATACTACTCCTCAAAACGTAGAGGCACTAAAAAAAAGTATTGTAGCGTTTTTGATTTCTCAGAAATCATTTAATCAAGGATATAAATCAATTATAACCATAGCCAACTTTTTGGTTCACAAGGAGATGCCTGCCAAAGAAATTCCAACGCCTTTGGAGATCATTACAAAGGAAAATTATAAATACAGTCACTCAGAGGAGCGTAAATATTACAACGAGAATTAAAAGCCGACCTTATTCACTGGATTACCCTCCACATCGTGGTGGGTAAACTCAATACTTGGTAGATTTCCACAACTTACCGAAACAGATAAAAACCCTCCTTTAACTCTCAGAAATCTATGCTCAGGTAGAAAATCCTCTTGCTTCCATCCTCCAGCATGAACATCAGCACCGGCTCCACATCCAAATTCCCAAAGATTGGTGTTTTTTACATTAGTAACATACTGCCAGTGTCTATCACCATTGACTATAAATAGATTTTTCTGTTTTTTTATAAAATTGAGAATCTCGGCTTGTTCGAAAGAGTAACCTGCATTACTAAGATTATCATTTTTATTTTTTCTGTCAGGGCCCAAAATAGGGGAAGAAGTAATCAATACTTTAAAAGTTGCCTCTGAAGCGCTAACAGTATCATAAAACCATTGCTTTTGAGCTTTTCCCCAAATGGTTTTATTCGGTCCATCCTCCAAATAGTTTTGATTCCTGTAATTTCTCCCCTCGACGATCCAAATCTGAAGATCCTTTCCCCAACGGATGGTTTTGTACCTTTTGGAGTAAGTGGGAAACTGCTCCTGATCGAATATCTCTAAACCCCGCTCAAAAGTAACAGTTCCATAATCCTTTCCAGGGTAACTATCATCATAGCCAACATCGTGATCATCCTTCATAAAATAGGAAGTATAATTGTTGTAAAATGAACGCTGAAAAGGGAGAGCAAACAAACGATTCCACTTAAAACGCATCAACTCCTCTGTCATGGCATAAGGAAAGGGCTTATCCATGTACTCTATATCTCCAGTATGCACATAAAAATCGGGTTTTAATTTCGACATACTAGGGTATATTTTGTGTCCGTTTTCCATGTCGTCACGACGGTTGTAGTCATGACATGACACGACACAAAATTTGATATCTTTAGCGGTGTTTTTATTTGCTGGTAAAAGAAATTGTCCGAAAATACTATCGGATATTTTAAGCCCTTTCTGGGGTCTGGCATAGATTTTTAAACGATACTTCTTTCCAGCTTGCAGACTATTCAGTTTCCATTGATGGGTAAAATCTTTGCTAGAATCTACCGCCACCCAATCGGTAACAATAGCCTCCGTCGGATCTTCTTTAGGGTAGTAGTGGAGCTGCACCTCCCCGGAAGCCCCCGGGCAATAGCCTTCCATGTCTTTAAGTGACAATCCTTTGGGAATCTGAGTGTTATATATTCCTTCAACGTCTTGGTTTTGAGCCAAAGATTTCATCTTTTCCCTTGAAATTTCAATAAAAGGATGTCCCTTAAAATTGGCAGATTTGTTTTGGGTCAATCGGGTCCATAATACAATAGAATTTTGATCGGCCCAACCGTTTTTTACCCCATTGGCAAAATAGGGCCCCTTAATGGGTTCAGGTGATTGACAGGACAATAAAAACAACCCTATTCCTGCTATTAGAAGTTTTTTAATCATTTTACACCTATTTTAGAGGTGAGATTTTAATTTACATTCCACCGTATAGTTTGTAAACCTCTGAGCCTGCGCTTAAAAATGCTCCGACACCATAAACTTCAGTCTTATCGGGAAATGCCTCACCCGGTTCCGCACCAATGGGTTGAACATAAGTCAACATTCCATCACTATTTACATAACTTACCATTGCATTCCAAGCTTTTTGTACTACAGATCCATAAGTTGCCTTATCTAATATCCCTTTGTTGATACCCCAGGCAAGTCCATAAGTGAAAAATGACGAACCACTGGTCTCAGGAGTAGGGTAAAATTTCTGCCCTAAAAGACTCATGGCCCAATGCCCTTGTGGAGTTTGAATTTCTAACAATTTCCTAGCCATTTTTTTGTAAAGCTTAAGGAAATAAGGATAATCTTTGTCGTTGGGACCCAACTCTTGTATAACATTTGCTAAACCGGCAAATACCCAACCATTTCCTCTTGCCCAGAAGATTTTTGTTCCGTTGTCAAGTTGATTAAAATAAGAGCCATCTCTATAGTATAAATTTTCTTTTTTATCAAATAAATGGTTTGTAGTTGCCTTCCACTCTTGGACCATAAAGTCAATGTATTTTCTATCTCTGGTAAGGTTGGAAACCATCACCCAAACAGTTGGTGACATGAACAAAGCATCACACCAATTCCATCGATTTTGATGAAAAGGTGATTTCCAATCCAGTTTGGATTTTGAGGGGTGATAAAGTATAAAATCAAATTGTTTTATAGTGGGTTGTATCATCTTTTCATCCTTGTATTTTCTGTAAAGTTGAAAATAGGTTTGACCAACCGCATGATCGTCTGCATGGTAAACTCTATTGTAATTCCCATTTCTCATGTGAAGTTTCCAATCGTGAGCATCACCAATTCCTTTGAGCCACTCATAATATTTATTACTGTCTGCCATAGCTGCCCATTTTGACATCCCCACATAAAGCGCAGCATTAGTCCAATCCAAAAGATGATGTTTGCCTCTTGACAATCTCCTGTTTTGGGCTCTATATTTTAAATCATCGTGGTTTTCGATTTGCCAGTCCGCCACTTTTTCCATAATCTGTTTTACCTCCGACGGTTCAATATTTTGTCCCATCAGTGGTAGCCCAATCAAAAATATAAGCAGTGTAAATAGATGTTTTTTAGATTTCATGATTTTAGCGTTTAATTTTTAATTATTTGTTTTTATTTTATATAAATATAATTTACTGGGCGAGGGCCATGGCTTCTCTCTGGGTTTGTCGCGATTGCTCCCCAGTGTTTCCCATTTGAGAGCATATCTGACCTTGTCCTCACTGTTTTTTCCCTCATCATTAGCACTGATAACTTGTAGCCCAGGAAAATCTCCTTCTACCTTGACTGAGCTATCGTTAAATCTCCTTGAAAAAAGTTTTTCAGATTTATGTACCTTTCCAATAGGGTTTAAATCCTCATCAAGCAAAATTGTACCGTCTCCATATTTGATGTGCCAATATCCAACCTCATATTGATCGTCTGATCTGCGGTTAAAACTCTTAATGGTGAATTCATTTTTAATACTTCCTCTACCGGAAAATTCCCACCTGTAATCCCAGTCTGTGATCACATTATACTGCCATTTTTGATCACTTTTTTTGGCAATATACAATTGTAGGTTTCCATTTTCATCGTATTTATGATAAACAAAAATGGGGGTTTTGTGACGGTCAAAACAAAGCTTAGCTGCAAGATTAATGATTCCGCCTTTTGGCGGAATAGGGTCTACAATCAGTGATTTTTGATCAATTGTTGCAGGAAGAGTAATAGATTGATCAAAAGCATTATACCAATTTTTCAAATCAGGACTCTTCATATAGGACAGGTCGTGATTGGTTGAACAATCTGGTGTATCTCTCCATACCCAGTATACATGATACCACCCGTCTTCTCTTAACTCGGGTTGAGATTGATAAGCATTCATAAGACCCTGACCATCTGTTAAGGGAACATCCAGCATCCTAGACCAAGTTTGAGATTCTGTGTCATAAATATTATATATTTCATTACCATTTCCGCTGCCTCCATCTCTGTAATGAAAAATTAATCGATCGTCTTTTGTCATCATAAACTTCGGATAGGTAGCTTTTAATTCATTTGGACCCACCATAGGGAAGTATTGCTTTAATGTAGTAATGTCATTTGGCTTTTGGGTCCTAAAATAAGTCAGAGAATCGACATGCATGTTCCCAGAGAGATGAATAAAACCCTTTTTATCAACTGCCATGGTTATTGAGTTATGTGAATCCCATCCGACTTCAGTTGCAGAAAAGCGTTTTGATTTTTCTTTGGCATTTTTATCTCTTGGTGGCGCAGGCATTTGATGTAAAGAAAAGTTAGTTTCATTAATATTTCTTTGACCCACTATCATATTTCGATTGGCATTGTAGTATGAGATATATTGTCTATCATTGTTAGTATATAGACAAAAACGAACCCTGTGTCCAGCCCATACAGAATCTATTTCTATTATTTGCTCTACAGACTCCTTAAGATGAGACTCATCTATGATTGTTTGTTCTTTGACTCCATCACTACAATGAGTAAAAAAAACACAAAGTAAAAAAATGAAAAAAAATGAACTTTGATATTTTATGAAATATGCAGTTAAAGTTAAACCTTTCATTGATTATTTTAGATTTTAGTCGAGTATCAACCCTGATGTAATATTTTTAAAATTATACTTAAATAGTTGATCTTTATAGTTAAAGCTGATAATTAAATTACCATCACTATTGAACGCAATTTTTTTAGAGGCTATAATGTCTCCAACTTGACTTTCGTTGTCAACAGGCAAAATTAAATGAGCAATAATCGTTCTCTTTTCAGTTGAATTGAGCTTAATATCAAAATAAGGAATCCAGCTGAAAGCTTGCGTAGCATTTACCATTTGGGAGGGGTGCCTGCCTTGTGTTATGGAAAAGTCTTGCTCAGTAATGGGAATGAGAGCCATTATCCCAACATTTCCTTTAAGTATCGCATAATCCTCCTGGATTTTTAAATCCACTCCGGGGTGAAAACGCACTTGAATTACTGCATTATTTTTAGCATAAATTTCATCCAAAACAAGAGTGATTTCTGGCTTTTCAAGCAGAATATTTCTTCTCCATTTTTTTAGTTCTATTTTCGGATAGGCATTGGTAGGATCCATCAATACATAGTCCCTGTCAGTGCTTGTTCTGAAATCAACTACCTCACCCCCTACACTATAGTCATAAGGCTGTTTGTAATATTTACCCGAAATTTGTTTTTCTCCGTTAACCAATATTGTGTTATGTCCTTCACTGGATGCCTCAGGATAATCAAAACGGGCTTGATCAAAGTATTTTTCGTCATATCCACTTTTCCCCAAATCTCTGATGTAGTATTCCTTATTCCAGTAAACTACAAAATGACCAATATCGAGATGACCATGATGAGGATCGTCATTTTTTCCTGCTTTACCCGCCACTACAACCTTGTCGGCACTAGAAAAATCAGTTCGCATTACCCACCAATCAATGGTTTTGAAATGAATAGAAGGCTGGCTAGGGGGTAGTGCAGTAAATTTGGGTCGAGGCCATATGATATCAAAAACATCACTTGCCTCTTTATTGAGAAAATTACGATACCAGGCCGCGTGAGGGTTTTGCGTTTCTGTGGCTAGTTTATTTATCAAATGTGGGCTTCCTACCAATCCATTTCCACCGGAATCCTCAAAATTGAGTGATTTGTTACCCGGAAGGGAAATGTACAAGGGGAAGGTTACAGGGTTGCTCGCCAGTCGTTTATTTTCGAAAAGGTTGATTTTTTTGTTGGTTAGACGCTTTAAAGCATCTGCAAAAAACGAGGAGGTATGAACCCCATAATTCCAATAAGAGCCCCCCTCCTGCCAGCCACCATCAATACCCAATTCATTAAACATACTATTTATCCTGTTATAGGATTCTGCGACAACATCGGTGAGTTGCGGATGTTCTTTCAATAGAGTTAGGCCTGCCAAGCCAACACCCGAATTACAAACCCCGCACCAGTTACATCTATAGGCAGTTGCCCACCAATGAAATTCATAATCTCCACGCACAGGTGTAATCACTTTTTCCAATAGTGCTCCTCTAATACGATCTCTCTGGGCTTGATTCAATGCGGGATACAACCAATCATAGACGGCAGCCATGATTCGTCCAGAGTCACCATTGAAATGATCAAAGTTAAAATTGACCTGATCGTCAGGAACATTCCAGGGCATGATGCGGGAATAAATTATGGGAAATTCATGGGCACGTTGCGTCCATGTTGTCAGATCACAAAAAGCATCAGCAAACTCAAAGGCTTTGTGAGCATAGGCTTCTTCCCCCGTCATTTGATAAAGAAAAGCAAGGTAAAAAGCATTGTTCCTGTTACTATTGTAATAATCTGAATATTTTCTGCTACGGTCTTCTTCGGACCAGTCTGCGCGGGTATTTTTGCCCTGAATGGGTATGTTTTTATCAACTGGCATGGCCATCCAAACCTTAGCCATAGCCCTGATTTTATTGAAAACATCTTTACTTTCCTGGTCTGTTTTTATTCTATCTATTAGTTGCTTTTTCTCTGCATCATTAAAATATAGATAAGGATGCTCAAGGGTAGAGATTTCAATGACCTTGTCTATATCAGATTTCTTTAACTGGGCACAACTCTCTCCTCCTTTAAAGAGAAATAGAGTAATAAAAAACAGATAAATTATTTGATTATATGTCTGATTCATCATTATTTATTTGAAATCATATCCGAAATCAATATCCCTCACGCCAATTTTTTTGCCCTTTTAGTCTAATTTTTATATCAATTTTACCTCCAGTCACAAGAGAGGATGGAATATTTAATTCTAATCTCTTAAGACCCTCTATTCTTCTATCTAACTCAAGAGGTGGGGGATCGAGTGATACAATGTTCATCTTGATATCTGGGTGACTTAAATTTTCAACAAAAAGTTTTTTAACAGGAGTCACTGAGGAGTACTCAGGTTTAATTATTGTAGCACCTTCTTTAGTAATATCAATATCAAATGTTGTAATTAATTGCCAAGTAATAGTTTCTGTAGATTCATTAATTTCAATAGAATCATCAATTATCAATGAAGTGTTACTTTCTTTTGTAAACTTTCTTTTGGAGGTTTTTAAAAATCCTTCGAAAACAGGAGTTAAATCAAAGGTTACCTCTGGGTTATCACCCTGCTTAAAATCTACTATTGTAGCTTTACCATCAACCTTGTGCAGCTGATTATTTATTGTAATTGTACTATGACCAAAATTTCCTTTATTTAATAAAGTCCACCTTTGACTGTCCTGAGATTTATTCCAAAGATCAAAACCAGTTTTTTCTAAATCATGATAAGGCTGATTTCCTGGATCTGTCACCCACCTTACTCCATTAATTTCAAAAATAAAAGAGCCAGCATCCATGTTTCCATGGTTTACTGTACCACTCCCGCCCTTGCATCCAAGATAGTAGGTATAAGGATCATTGGAGCCACCGGTAAAAACAGCTATTGGATTTGTCCCTCCACCCTTCCATGAGGTTGGTAATTCTGATTCTTTTTGCTTCTGATATTGAGAAACCCATACAAGTCCGGCTCCATTTAATCTTCTTAATCTTCCAATTTTTTGGGGTGCAGTTTGCATAGTATTTTTTTTCATTTTGTAGCTACTTGGAGGGTTTAAAAATCTGCTTCTCTCAAAAAATAGCTCATCTCCTGTTTTAGAAGCAAACCACGCAAGAGTTACATCAGGATTACTATTTCTTTTATCTCCACAATCAGCATAATTATAATACCAACCCGAGGGCGCATTCATCAATAATCTAAAATAAGCGCTATCCTTAAAGCCTGGATAATCCCCCAAACCAAAATCAGTACCGAAGGCACTTTCAAGCATTGCATTAGTTACAACCGAAAAAGAAGTACCATACCCCCAGTAAGTAGATCCCTCAGGGTAAACTCCATCTGGTCTGTACTCATCCAAAGCATGTGGTAAACCATCCAAAGATCTTTTTATGGTTTTTGCAGCAAGCTCAGGATTAATCTCAGCAATAGCTATTGATCCAGCAATCATTCCACCATTACAAACTTGGTTCCAGTTATTATTACTTTTGATCCACCAATTATTTGATCTTTTATCCGTCTCATAGCTGGGCATAATTCCTTTATCAATTATTGCTTGAATAGCCTTATCAATTGTCGTTTGCGGCAAATCCCCTGCTGTCCAATCAAGAGCAAATGCAAGCGCCATAGTCATTTCACCAACGTCTAAATAATGAGACGGGTTCCAATCTGAAAAATTACAAACAGCTAAAACTTCATTATTTAGTCTTTCAAGGATTTGTGGATCTTTTTCAATGTGATATACCATACCAAGCATATTAACTCTATAGAGCATCTCGCGAGAAATATGCAATAAGCGCCTGCCAATTTTAACTCTCTCAAGATATGGTTCATCCATAACTTTCATTGCGTTTGATTTAATTGCAGAGTAAAAATTCATTACTACTGGGTCTGTATTAAGCTTTTGACGAAGAACCTTATCAATTTCAGAATTTAGGACAAGTCTAGGATGTTCTTTTCTCAAATTTTTAACCAAAAAATCTGAATTAAATGGATTATTTAATTCATATGAAGAATTATGATTTTTATCTGATAAATCTTTTTTACAAGAATAAATAAATAATGAAATTCCAATAATTATATAAATCTGTATTTTTCTCATAATGATAATTTTAAACTAAAGTAATGCTCTAAATAATTGAATTAATAACCATGATAAAAATGAATTTAGCCTGTTCAAAAAAAAAATCTTATAAGTTCTTAATCATATAAACAGTTGAAATTCAATGTTTTAAAGAAAAAAGCCATCTTTAATAGATGGCTTTTTGAATAATTATTAATAAAAATTAATAACCAGGGTTTTGCTTCAGATTAGGATTTTGAGATAAAACATCTAAAGGTAAAGGCCAATAGTAGTGTTTACTCTCATCAAAAACTGGATTCTCAAAATCAGTTCCCTTATAAATTTCAAGATAAGGAACGCCGTCAATCTCACTTGTTTTGACCGTTGTTTTACCATCTGGATCAAACCTTGAGGAATTAGCTGCATCCCATCTCATACCAAAATCTTTGTTTTCAAGTTTTTTACCTTGTCCCCATCTTCTTAGGTCGTTGTATCTATGACCCTCCATGAACAATTCAACTCTTCTTTCCCTTCTTATCTCCACAAGCAATGCAGATATTCCATCTGCTGCATAACGCGGATCCATTGGAGGGTTATTAGTCATATGTACCATTCCATCTCTATCTCTGAGAAGATTAATACTTATATCTAAATCAGCCTGTGAAATACTTCCATTACCAAGCTCAGCTTTTGCTTCTGCATAGTTTAAAAGAGTTTCAGCGTATCTCATACTAAGCCCTGGAGTAATAGAAGTACTATAACCTGCGTGAGCTGATTTTACATTATAAATTTTGATAATGTGATAACCAGTGTATGATTTAAGACCACCGGACATTCCCTGAATACGAGGATAAGTATTGGCACCATAGTCATGATTTCCATATCTGTAGATAGGTTGATCCTCAGGTAACATAATTGTCTGTCTTAATCTTG
Source organism: uncultured Bacteroidota bacterium (assembly GCA_902619315.1). GTDB lineage: Bacteria > Bacteroidota > Bacteroidia > Flavobacteriales > Flavobacteriaceae > UBA8316. The sequence goes on from CACNDW010000008.1 coordinate 18,927, forward strand.
GATCTCTGTTTTCCCAAATATCCTCATAAACAGCATCTCCTTTGTAAAGAGGTGATAAACTAATAGGAAGACCGTCAGAACAAAGATAATCCTCTACCATGTTCTTGGTCATTCCGCCATTGTAACCTCTGTGGTATGACTGAACGTGATTAGCTTTGACTCCTAGCTGATATTTAACAAAATGAATAACCTCTGAATTATTGTCTATATCTTCCATACTATGGAGCTCATTATATGTTCTGCCGGGAGCACCTTTGTGCAGGCTATATTTGCCTCCATCCATAAGTTCTTTCGCAGCATCAGCCGCATGAGTGAGCCATGACGTTTCATTTCCAAGTCCATGGTATTTTCTCCATGTTCCTTCCAAGAGACAAATTCTTGACTTCATGTGTAGTGCCTGAGATTTTGACAACTTAATTTTATCACCATTATCTCTAATATTTGCTACAGCAAAATTTAGATCCTCAAGAACTTTATTCATAACGAAATCTCTGGAGTCTCTCGGACCGTTAAGGATATCCTCATCAGCTGTAGTTACCTCTTGTTCTACCCATTGTGCAGTACCAAAATCCCTGATTAAACGAGCATAGAACATTGCTCTCATTAATCTAGCCTCAGCTTTATAATGGTTTTTCACTGCTTCAGATACATCAGCTTTATCATAATTAGCGAGTCCTATGTTTACAGCTCGAATTAATGGAAAACCTTCATATCCATACCATCCACCGGGTGCATTCGCATTTTTAGATGAGGGTGCAACAGCCATACCCGCTCTTATTCGGGCATATGAAGAGTGTCTCCCATGTCTTGGGGCAGTATTGTCTGACATACCATCATAATGTAAATAAGAAATTCTGTGACTATCAAATCGTCTGTCGTGACCAAACAAAAATGGATATGTCTTATCAGTCTGAACAAGGTTATAAAACCCTTGATTAAATACCATTAAATCATTTTCAGTATTCCAGAAAGAAGCATTGCTAATTTCGTCTAGCGGCTGTCTTTCAAGAAAGTCGTCATTAAGCTCGCATCCAAAAACTATGAATAAAGCAATAATAATTTTTAATATGTTTCTTGTTAAATTTTTCATTTTTTAAAAATTTTAGAATTATAAGCCGATTTTTAAACCAAATGCATGAGTTCTGTTCTTATAATACTCTTGAGTGAGTGTTGGTCTTACCTCGGGATCAAGTGGAGGTCTCATGTTTGTCTGCTCCCATAAATTTTGTCCAGAATAATAAAGACTTAAAGAATTAACACCAATCTGATCAATAATTGTCTGTGGCACTCTATAGCTTAGAGTTAATTGCTTCAACCTAATGTAAGAAGCATCTTGTAAATATCTGTCGTTGACATGATAGTTCTTCTTATCATTATATCCAATATGAGGTGCAGGGAAATATGCATTTGGATTTTCAGGTGTCCAAGAGTCTGTAATATAATACCACTCAGCATTTCCTGCATTCCAGGGCCAAAAGGCATTCCAGTTGTTCGTAGGAGGGAAATAGTCTCCTTTTAGTATCCCTTGGAAAAAAGTGTTTAATGTCCAATTCTTATATCTCAGATCAAGGTTTAAGCCAAATCGGTAGCGCATGCTTTCATTACCAATTACTCTTCTATCTCCAGTATCAGAAAGAGTATCGTTTCCTCTATCAACAACACCATCATCATCTAAATCTAAAAAGTTAACATCTCCTGCAGCCCAGTTATCTCCTAAGGCAGACATGTCATTTGCCTGTGCATCAGCATCGTTTTGAAATAATCCTCCTGTTCTATAACCCCAAATCTCGCCTATTTGCTGTCCAACGTAATACTCATTTAATGAGCCTGTTGGGTTTTCGTACTTTGTAATTTCAGCTTGACTGTCAGAAAGAGCAAGTGTTACTCCATAATACCAATCTTGATTCAGTTGATTTTTCCAGGTGGTAGAAAGCTCCCAACCAGTAGTTTTCAAATCAGCTGCATTGGATTTTGGAGCAGAAGTACCCAGAATATCAGGATAAGAGACCTCCATAAGCATATCTTTTGTTTCTCTTTTAAAAACGTCAAAACTGAGATCTAATCTACTATCAAGTAAAGTAGCATCAATTCCAAAGTTAGTTGATGCAACGGTTTCCCAAGTTAAATCTGAACTTACAAGACCAGCAGGCGAAACGTAAGGAGCAGCTCCACCACTTAACATAAATCTAGAAGTTCCAGATCCCATAGTTGAAATATATGGATACCAATCATTTCCTAAGAGCTGATTTCCAAGCTCACCATATGAGCCCCTAATTTTCAATCTGTCAATTACAGAACTAGCTATGTCAGCCATGAAATCCTCCTCGGAAATTACCCAACCTGCAGAAAATGAAGGAAAAAAATCAAACCTACTGTCAGTTGGGAATCTTGAACTTGCATCATAACGTCCGTTAAGTTCAATAAGGTATTTGTCTTTGAATATATAATTCAATCTGTAAAAAAGACCTCTCAAGGAAACATGCGATGCACCACTGTAGGTCTCTTGATTTCCAACGGTGGCATTAATATTGGTAATAGATGGTGTGATTAACTCATATGCACGACCAGTCAAATAATGTCTATCACCTTTTTCTTGGTTAAATCCAACAAGCGCCTTGAAATAATGATTAGAATTTTCTGGCTCAAAGGTATAGTCTGCATATGCATTGAATACATAATAGAACCTTTTATCATACCTGTTTTGGATGTAATCAGTCCCTGAAAATCCAGTATCATACTCAATATTAGTAAGATCAATTCTATTGCTTGCCTTGATAGCACTAATTTTTGTTCTTTGATCCTCATTATATATATATGTATAATTTGGAGAAAACTCAGCTCTAATTTTTAAACCTTTCATTGGTTTAATTGTGATACCCTGAGTTGCAACTATATCGGTTTGTTGCATAAGGTCTCTACCTCCTTGTTCAAGATATGGAAGTGGATTTGTTGAAATAAATCGTTTTCCGATGTGTTCTTCATAATTTGCTCTATCGCCTGGTGTTAAATAATAGGGAAGATCCGGGAAATGAGTGGCTCTTCCACCCATCCGAATAAAAGAGTTAATATTAACATCCCAATTATAAAAATGAGGTTCATCATTTTCTTCATGAGTCACAAGAGCTCTTGTGTCCATCTCAAGCCAATCTGTTACCTCATAAGAGACTTTGGCAAGCATATTATACCTATCAAAATCAATATTATATTCGTCATTATCAATCCAACCTTTTTTCTCAAGGAAACCAAGAGATACATAATAATTAGATTTATCTGTAGATCCAGAAACACTTAAATTATGTCTTTGCTGTGGCGTCCAATCTTTTAGATACATTTCTTTAAAATCATTGTAACCAACATAAATTAAATCAGTTCCATCTCTGTACCATGCATTTTCAGGAGTAGGATTATTGCTGTAAATCTGTGCAGCAGCTAAATAATCATCATCATAACTTGGCGCACCGTTAGTTCGGATATTAGCCACGTTTCTTGCAAGGGCATATTGGTATGGATCATCAATTGGGTCCATTAACATAATTGGTTGTCCCCATGCAAATTCAGTTTGAAAGTTAACTCTCGCTTTTGTTGATTTACCTTTTTTTGTAGTAACAAGTATAACTCCAAATGCAGCTCTTGCACCGTAAATAGCCGCCGAGGAGGCGTCCTTTAAAACACTAATACTTTCAATATCATTTGGATTAACACTATTAATGTCCATTGGTACATTGTCAACTAAAATTAGAGGAGTACCTCCATTAATTGACTCAAACCCTCGAATATTAAATTCAGGTGAAGTAGTTGGATCTCCATTTCTGATATCAATATTAAGGTTAGGGATAACTCCTTGAAGACCTTCACCAACGTTGACAATTGGACGATCATCTAATACTTCGCCTGAAACAGCGGCAACCGCACCAGTAAGGTTTATTTTTTTCTGAGTACCATAACCAGTAACTACAACTTCTTCCAATTCATTATCAGCCTCAAGAACCACTGATATGGTATCTTGATTAGCAGATATTGTAAATGTTTGAGTTTGAAATCCAACATAAGAAAGCTCTAAAACATCTCCCTCGCTAGCTTGGATTGAAAAATTACCATCAAAATCAGTTGTTACGCCATTGTCTGTACCTTGAACAATAACAGTTGCTCCAGGAAGCGGTCCATCAGAATCAGATACTGAACCACTAACTGTTTGTTGTCCCATTAATGCTTGGGAACAAAACAAAACCAAAACCAGAAATAGGCTTCTCCACAAATGACTAAGGAGAGGGTTTTGATTAAATAAACTTTTTGGGTGAATCATAAATAAAGTTTTAGTTAGAAATTGTTTAATTGTTTTATCAATAATTTTTAAAATAAAAGTTATAATAAATAATTTATCTTTGTGTGCGTACACGAAAATTTCCGTGTTCGTACACGTACATTTTGCAATATATTAATTATGTTAACACAAATCCAAAAAAAAATGATATTGTTTATAATTTTTTGGTATTAAATCATGAATTAGTAGATAATCTCGAATTTGAAAAGATTAAATAAGACAAATAGTTACTTACAGATAAAAGAATTAAAAAGTTAAAATATAAATTCAAACTAAGTCATCTATATTTAAGTGATTGATTTAATATCTGGTTAATTTTTTAAAAATGATTACAATAAAAGACGACTACGGAAAAGAATATAATGTTACTGATTTAAAAAGGTTTAAAAAACACCTGTTAGATTACCATTCCAAGAATGGAAAAGGAGACAATAGTTTACACGAGGAAAATGGTTACTGGTTCAGGGTTACTGAGTCGTTTTATGATAAAATAATGTCAATCGTGGAATGATTTATTGTATACAAAAATCAAAGTCTCACCTGATCAAGAAATTTAATATACTTTAAAAATAAATTGTAAAAATGTTATCTATTATATAAAAGACATTTTAATTTTAATAGATTATGATGAACAGATTTTCCAAAACGATTAGTGAAATAAGTCCATTTAAAATTATAGTTGTGGGTTTATTATACATACAGTTTTTTGGCTGTAGCCCCGAAAGCAATACAAACAACCCGAGTAGCGCAGAAGATAAATTTGAAATATCCCAGGAAACAGAAAAAAAAGAGGATAACCATCCTTTTTTGATCGTTACAAAAGACATGTTTTCATCTCTTAGGGAAAAATCAGACGTCGAACCCTGGAAATCTATGAAAGAAGATGCGATTTCAAGAGCTTCAGAAGCACCAGGAAGTAATAAGTATGGAAGTTTGCAAAAATACGTGAATGCTGTGGCTTTAGCATACATACTTGATGAATCAAAAAGTGAAGAATATGCTCACAAAGTAAGGGATGTAATTTTAAATAGATTTTCAACACTCGACATAAAAGAGTCCTCGAGCTGGAGTAATGTAGTTCCTAATATGGGAGCATTTTTCTGCGCAATCCTTGCATTAGATATTGTATACGATGGGCTTTCTTTGGAGGATATAAAAAAATGTGAAGATTTGATTTCTGATCGAATTTCAAGGGTAAGTCGATCCGGTTCTTGGAAAACAGCTCGCTATGGCACCCATGGGACTTGGGACATATACAAAGGCGAACGTACTGAGCAGGATGATAGTTACTATTATGCACTTATTAATCAAATTACACCTGATGGCGTTAGTCCTGTTACCAATACTTATGCCTGGTCAAGGGTTGGCGGAGGTGATAGTAGAGTTTCCAAATCGGGTTACATGGATGTGCTTGAGTTTACCGGAATAGATAAAAGGTATTACAACAATGAAAGAATACAAAAATTTATGCGTTGGCAATTTGGTTCCAGTATTAATCCTTCCAAAGAGCTTGCCATATTTGGGGATATGTTACCCACAGAGAAAATAGGGAATTCAATGTTATATCGTAGGGTAGTAAACTTTGATGACGAAGCCTCAGGTTATGCAGCATGGTATCTTGATGGAGTTGCTGCCGATGGAAATATCCTAACATATATCCTTCCAAAAAAAAAGCTTCCTGACCCTGTATTGCCATCAAGTCAAATCTATGAGAATGGTGGAGCTTTTTTCAGGGATAAAGAAGACAGCCCATTCGGATTGCACGCGGTTTTGTACAACATTAAATCGCAAAACGAGTGGCACACACACAATGAGGTCAATGGACTTTCACTCTCAGGGTTGGGTAATCGCCTATTAGTCAATGGAGGGAGATTGGGTGCGCCCACCAGGGAAGCAAAACTCAATAATACATTGACTATTAATGGAGAAAACCATCAGGGATTTACCGGAGCAGGTATTGTAGAAGGATTTACGGCTGATGGCTTGGATTACGCGATGGGGCAAGATGGTGATGCTATACGTTTCAAAAACCATTCCAGAAACCTAATTTTGATCCAAACCACACCCGATGCTGATGGGTATTTCATTTTATTTGACCAGGTTGATGCTGATCCTGGTGACAAGGTTAAAAATTATCTACATCCTGCAAGTCAGAACGAAATCACCAACACTGAAAACCTTCGGGAGTACACTGCTCCAATAGATCATTATCCATCCATTCCTGCTGGAATGGTCACTTTTTACTATTTATCAACTCCAGAAGCTGTAAATATCGAAAAATCTCAGTCTGCAGTTCCAGACCGTTATCCGGGATACCCAGATCACAATCGCCTGGAATCTGTATACTCAGTCAATGATATTGGCGAAAAGTCATTAACCACTCTTATTTTTCCTCATAATCACCTAGTAACAAAACCTACATTTGAAAAATTTTCTTCAGAAGATTTTGAGGGAATTAAATTTACAAACAGTAACGTTACGGACTATCTCATTTCTTCTGAAAACAATCCAGTAGAATTTGATAATTCCTCATACAAAGGCCACCTATGTTGGGCAAGAAAAAAAGATAATAAGCTCCTTTCTTTTTTTGTAAAATCAGGCACTAGCTTTTTGGACAATGGTGTCGGTTTTGAGGCTGATAACCCTCTAACAATATATGTAAATGGAACCAAAGGTATTGTCATTACCGAAGGGGCTACACTAAAACTAAATGGAAGCGCTCTGGCAGGAGTAAATTTTGATAGCAATGTTACTGTAAAAAGTAGTTCAGGGGATCATATCGAAGTAGTATTGGAAAAAGGTCAATATAAATTTCAATAGCTCAAGATAATAGTATAACTCTTTAATCTAATAGCTTAAATAAATCATTTAAAAGGACCATAAAGTTTATCCTTATGGATTTAAAATATTTTACATCTTTTAGCGCAAGTAAATTTTCAAACAAATAATCAATTAGGTAATTATATAAGTTAAATGTTTAAAATTCTTTTTGTTATTTGATGAATGCATTTACAGTATAATTCCCTGATTTGAATTCAAAAACAACATAATCATCTAATTTTTTTTGAAAACTTATGTTCGAATCATTTTGAAGATATTGACCATTCTTCCAAACTTCCTTTTTATTTACCTCAATTATAAAGTGGTTGGTTTTTTTAATTGGGACATATATTATTGAAGCGGTATTAATTGGAATAATAGCTTTTATTTGAAATCCAACTTCTAAACTTTTTTTTTTAAGCTTTTTTATTTTAACATTTATATCCCCCTTTAAAGATGGAACTAACCCTTCACACCACTCTAGATCATATAAATTAGGTTTAATTTTAAATTTTTCCCAACCCGGTAAAATTGGTTCAATACCAAGCACCTTTTCGGGAAGAAGAGCTGTTGGTCCAGCACACCAAGCGTGAGATTTTGATCTTCCCAATTTTGGAATCCAATTTTCAAACCACGCACCATTAAAATCATTTCTATTCATTTGCTCTCCCCAGTTTTTTCTAATATAATCAAGAGCCCATTGGCCTTTACCTTCAGAAAACATAGAATTAAGAAGCCAATAAGAAAAAGATTGTTCACATGATTTACCTTGATCCTCAATAAACTTTACCAAAGAAGGTTTATAATTTTCATCAACAAGACCATATTTTAGAGCATAGACTTGTGTTTGTTGAGTAATTCTAGAACTTTTAAAACCATCTTTAAATAATTTTTCATTTTGGAGCCACATGAATTTTTGTACAGATTGTTTTATTACTTCAGCTTTCTTATACCATAATTTAGCTTGATTTTGGTCGCCAATTATATTGTGAGCTAACCATGCTGCTGAATTTAATGCACCAAAATATAGACAATTCATTGCAGTATTTTCTCCACTTACATCCATTTGAAATGTATCTGGATGATCTAAAACTACCCAACCCGGAACTTTTCCTAATAGATTTCTTTCATCAGATTCATAACTTTCAAAATATTTCAATAATAATTTTAAATTTGGATATACCTGTCTGACTAATTCTTGGTCCTTGTAAAACATATAATGTTCTTTTATCATAAGAATCCATTCTAATTGATAATCAGGGATATAAGCAGAAGTTTTTGGTCCTAAATGATAGTCAGTTGGATGGCGACCACGAATAGCGCCTTTATCAGAAAATCTTTGGGAAAATGCGCCACTTAGAATAGAGTAATCATTTAATAATTTAATGTTATTATCAAAACTAAAGGGTGAATAGCGAAGCATATAGCGACTATCTCCTGCAATATATTGTGTTTGCTCACGCCAAGGAGTATCCATCCAAGTGTCCTGAGCGCAAATCTGCATGGACCACCTTCCAATTTCCCATATATCATTTAGCAAACTGTCTGAGCATAAAAAATATCCGCTATTTTTTACTGGAAATGATCTGAATTCTGCTGAAACATTTTCAATTTTAACTTCTTTATTTTCTTTTATAGCCAAATACCTGAAGGATCTCCAAGTTATAGGGTTCCAACTTTGAAGTCCTTTTTTAGTAATATAAAAGTCGATATAATTTACATTGTCAGTCGTTAGTGGAATGCTATCTTTTCCAAGTGTCTCAGCCGTTCCAATTTCTAAGGTTAATCCTGACTCACTAGAATTAGCAACGAAACCAGGGTAGGCAGTTATGACTTTACCAAAATCATAAATATGAAGGCCGTTTCTAATCCATTTTTTCTCAGGAGTGAAATTTTTAAAAAAGGTACGCTCCCTGTTAATTACTACAATCTTATTCCACGGATCTATGGGAGGGACACCAATTTCAGTGGCATTTCCCCAATTAGAATCATTAAAATGGTTAAGTTCCCAACCATCGTATGCAAGCCTTGCATCGTACTTTTCTTGCCTTCCTATAGTGTGATCAATTTGACGGTGATCAGTTTTGCTGTCCCACGCTATTGCTTTTGCAACTAGCCAACTTTTATCAGTGTTTAGCTTGATAATTTTTTCCTCAGAGTCGATAATTTTCGATTGGAAGAAAAAGCCTCCTCTCCCGTTCATTCGGTGATGTAATCCTTCCCCTACATTGTGAACAAGAGCTGCTATTGTATTTACACCTAATTTAAGATAAGGAGAAATATCAATTTCCTCATAGGTTTGATACTCGGGGTCTGGGTTAGTTGGAACACGATCAATATATTCACCATTTATATAAAGTTCGGCGAAGGAAAAGGCTGAGACATATGCTTTTGCCTCTTTTATTGAATTCTTTAATTTAAAACTTTTACGAACATGTAAGTAATAATTTTTTGGATTTGGGTCTCCAGAATCCCAAATCCAATTTGCCTCTGGCTTTTGTCCTTGAAATGATTCTATGTCAGGTGATATAAAACCGTCTTTGCTAGAAATTCTATTTTGACATATGCCTACTTGAAATATTATTAAAAAAAATAGAAATGTAGTCTCATTTTTTAATTTCATTAAAATCTTAATTAATCGAGTTTAATCTGGTTATTTATTAATAGTGTTTACCATCTCTTTAAATATAACAACTAATATATCCATACAAAATCAATCCCTAATCAAAGGTTAATTGTGCATTATTCTTTTCTGGATCAAATAACCCAAAATCCATTCTATCAATTTTTTTTCCTCCAACAAAAACATTTTTTAGATGAACGCTTAAATCATTCTGCTGAGTTTGGATATAATGCCTGAAAAAGGCCCATTTTTTTGGAAATGTTTCCTCGAAAACACAATCCTCTATGGTAATATTTTGGATTCTCCCCAAGGGAGAAATTTCTCTATTTCTTTTTGTAATGTAGAAGTTTATACCTGTTTGTTTTCGGTCTGGATGACAAAATTCAGAGTGAATATCTTTAAAGAGAACTTGCTTCACTAAAGCTCCATCTCTTACATTTATTCCCATTACTCGATCTGATTCAATAATATCATTCTTTTCAAAAATAATATTATGCATTAAGTCACAATAAGTCTCTGTTCCTATTTTTAAACCGGTTTTTTTTGTTAGAAAGACATTATTTCGAATGATAATTCTCTCTGCATTGGGGATTTGTAGGTCATTTTCGCCATTTCCTGTACATTTTATAGCAACAGCGTCGTCTCCAGCCCATCCAAACGAGTTTTCAATTAATACATCAATAGAACTGTCGGGATCCCATCCATCTAAACTTCCAAGATATTTATTTTCAACAGGGTTATTCATTAATTTACAATATCTAAAACTAATGTGTTTAGAGTTTAGGATATGAGTATTCCATCGGGCAGCATCCTTTAATATTATTCCTTCTATTTGAACATTAGTTGAGCGGTAAATGAATAATAGTCTTATTCTACTCTTTGAAGATTCCTCAGGGTGAGAAAGTGCATTAATTTGGGTCCCATTGCCATCTAATGTACCCAAGCCAGAAATTCTGAGGTTTTGAACATCTTTGATAAGAATAAAATGATTGATATTTGTTTTGTCCTTTGAATAGTAACTAATAAGAGAATTGTCATCAGCTATAATTCTTGCATTTTTAGCAAGGTAAATATGGCTATTACTCCTAAACTCAAGTTTATTTGTCTTATATTTTCCAGGGGGGAAATAAAGTGATTTATCGCTACCAGAAATGTTATTCAAAGCCATTTGAATTTTTGAAGTTTCATTTGTTTGACCGCTATTATCAATGCCATACTCATCAACTATGTTTACAATTTTATTCGGAACAACTTCAGGAATCTCAAATAATAAAACCAAACGTTTTGTAAAATCTTGATCTTGGCTAAATCGAATAACGACATAACCTAATCGATCCATTTTAAAAGAAAGTTGATTGCCTGATTTATCAGCCTTTATTTTATATCGCTTTGGTGAGATTGACCATTCAGAAGAATTAAAATAAAAATCGGTAGAAGCTACCCTAATCTGAATAGGCTTTCCTCTAAATGTAATACGAGCAAATTTATAGCTAGATAAACCGTGATTCAGCGGAACATCGTTTTGTTCATGAACTTCAATAGGATTACCATCAGCAAAAACATTAAAGGTCTGCGCTTTTAATTGAAAAACTAATAAATAAATAAAAATTGAAGGGAAATACCGCATTTAATAAATTTCTATTCAAATAAAGGGATTAGTTTCGAATTAATTGCTCTGTGAAATAATTTATCGGGCAAATGCCGGGTTGTATTTTCCCCGTAAATTAAAGCCTGGAAAGTTGCGCATAGTTGAATATCGCGGGTAACTGTCAAATACTGGATTTTCATAAACACGCGGATCGCCCTGTTGTTTTAGATCAGATAGCAGTTGTTGTTTGAGTTGGATTAACACCTCTTTATACTCTGGGAACAAAGCAATGTTTTGAGTGCAATAGGGATCTTTTTGAATGTCATACAATTGTTCACGTGGTCTTTTAGCAAATGCCCTATCAAAATATGGCGTGTCTCGCATAGCCATGATCTCCTCCTTGGAAGGTGATGGGTCTACATCGTGGTAGCCGGGATAGAGGGCTTTGAAACCTTTAACCATGCTTCTTTGGTCATTCTGTGGGGTTGAGGGAACTGGGTCTCCCTGAGGCCAGCGATCAGGATTGAAGTGATATACATATAAGTATTCTTGGGTTCTGATTGCTCGGGCAGGGTAACCCAAATTGTCCGGTCTGGCATGGGTGTGGCGTTCCCTTCCTGTAAGGACATACTCTCGGTGTGGGGGATGTTCTTCATTTATCAAAACAGGGAGTAAACTTTTCCCAGTTGGCGTCATGGCATCTTCCAATCCCGCAAGTTCCATCAAAGTAGGCGCCAAATCGATCAATCCGACAGTCTCATAAACTTCTTTCCCTTTTATGACGTTAGGCAGTGAGATCGCAAGTGGAACATGGGTGCCAAACTCCTGAACATTGGCTTTAGCATAAGGAAAAGGCATACCGTTGTCGGCAGTTACTAAAATAAAGGTATTTTCTAACTCCCCTTTTTCTCTTAAAAAATCGATCATCTTTAAGAGGTGGTTGTCAAAATGCTCAACCTCAAGTATGTAGTCCAACAGATCGTTACGTACAACCTCAGTATCGGGTAAAAATTCCGGTACTTGAACGGTCTCGATATTTTTTCCTGATTTCAAGCCGCTCTGGTATTCATAGACCCGATGGGGTTCGAAGGCACCATACCAAAATACAAAGGGTTCTCCCTCCTCTTTTTGATTGAAAAAATCTTTAAAATTTTTTGCATAATCATTAGCCCTGATTCCCTCCGTGGGCAGGTCGGCCAACTGATATCTGTTGTATGCTTTGCCCACAGGATTTTGTTTTCGGCCACTAATCTCCCAGTTGCCAGGACTCCAGGGTTTTCCTGTATAACCCACAAAATATCCCAGTGAGTCCAATATCTCTGTAAAAACTTTAAATTTGATAGGAAAATTACTAGCATGGGTGCCCGCTTCCTCCAACTCCCAAATATTTTTTCCGGTTAATATAGCTGCCCTTGAAGGACTGCATTGAGGGGCTGCAACGAAAGCGTTGTGAAATAAAACTCCGTTCTGGGCTATGTAGTCAAAAGCTGGTGTTTGGGTTTCTGCAAAACCGTATATACCTGTGTGGGGATAGGAATGATCGTCGGCAATGGCTATTAGGATATTAGGTGGTGGAACTTCTACCTTTGTGGCTGGGGAGCTGCAGAAATTAATTAGTAAAAATAAACATAAAAGTACGAATGGGTTTAATGTTTTCATTTAAAGGAGATTGAGTTTAGATCTTTGATGGAATCGAGTTGCTGTTTCAGTTGTTCTAATTTTTTGGGGAATTTATAAGAAATATTACTATTTTCTGATGGATCATCTTTGAGGTTGAAGAGGCGTTCTGGTCTTTCACCAGGAGGAGTTGGCAAGTTTGTTGGTGCTGTAAATCCTCCTGAGCCTCTTTTTTCAATCATTTTCCAGTCACCATATCGGATGGCAAAATGCCCAAGTGAAGAATGATGAATTATCGGGTTAACTTCCTTTAAGGAATCCAAATCAGTTAGCTGCCCTAGTAGGCTGTAACTGTCCAATGCTTTTGAAGGGGTGCTAAGCAATTCCGCGACAGTTGCATAGAAATTGGCCAAAGAGTGCGCACCATTGGCAATACTGCCCGGGCTTATCCTATGCGGCCATCTGACAATAAAGGGAACCCGGTGACCCGCCTCGTAAATATCTCCTTTCATACCTTTAAGATGTTTAGCGGCTCTGTGATTATATTTCTCAATGTGGTGTGGTTTCCAATAGGGGCCATTGTCACTGGTAAAAACTAGCAGAGTTTCATCTGCAATACCATTAACATTTATATGATCAAGCAATTGCCCAACTTGATCATCCACCATCTGAACAAATGCACCATACATTCCTGCATCAAATTTGTAAGGATCGTTTGCTTTTGGTACCCAAGGGGTATGGGGAGCTGCCAAAGGAAGGTAGAGAAAAAATGGAGCATCATTTTTTTGAGCTTTGTCGATGAAGGCTTTTGCTTTTTTTATAAAATTAGGTAACACATTATAAAAATCAAACCTCTCTGCCATTGGTCCCGGCCGCCAAAAATCATAATCTTTATCTCCTTCCAGATTACTACCCTCGGTATAGTTTGAGATAGGTTGGGTAAATTTTTCGTTTTCCAAATAGACATAGGGAGGAATATCAAGAGAGGCAGGAAGAATATAACTGTAATCAAAACCTACCTGAGTGGGTCCCTTAGTTGGGTTTTTGGAAAAATCAATAATTTCTTCTTTGTAATCCGTGATCAAACCCAAATCGTTACGTATGACCTGATTTTCTTGATAGGAGGTTTTGAGTTGCCAATCCAACCCAAGGTGCCACTTCCCTACCACAGCGGTTTGATAGCCATTTCGCTGTAATAATTTAGCAACCGTTTCTTTTTCATCCGGAATCATTAAAGGGCCATAACTCCATAACACCCCTGATTTTAAAGAGGTTCTCCATGCGTATTCTCCTGTAAGAATACTGTATCGAGTAGGCGTGCATACTGAGGAGGTAGAGTGCATATCCATAAATCGCATCCCCTCACTAGCCAACTGATCTAAGTGTGGGGTTTTGATTTTTGAAGTCTTGTTATAAATTGATAAATCTCCGTAACCCAAATCGTCCGCCAAAATATAGATGATGTTTGGAAACTTACTTTTTAATTTATTTTCAGGCAGACAACCAAAAAATAAAAGTAAACTGAGTATACAAAAGTGTCTAGTTTTTATCATTTTGCTTTGGATTTGAATTCATTCAATTGAAGCCCGTCTACGCTGTAATGTTTTACCGAAATACTTCCTCCCTCATCAGGGTCAATAGTAACAGTCATTGTTCCCCCTGTAACATTCAAATACAAGTGCTCGGGTCTAACATCTTCTTGTTTCCAACCCCCTGCATGCTCATTACTGTTGGGCCCAATAGAAAATTCAACGATTCCATATTTTGGATGCTTTGAGACGTATTGCCAATGGCGGTCACCACATATTACATACATATTGGATTGTGAAGCGATAAATTTTCGAATTTGTTCACCTTCGTAATAAAAACCTTTATTAGAATGATTATCCTTTTTTTGGTATCTATCAGGTCCAATTATCGGTGTAGGGCTGATTAACAATTTAAAAGTAGCATTTGAGGCTTTGACAGTCCTTTTAAACCATTGTATTTGTTCTTTGCCCCAAATGGTTTTTTCAGGTCCATCCGCCATAGTGTTGGGACTTCGATAATCCCTCCCCTCAACAAGCCATATTTGTAAATCTTTACCCCAACGGAACGTTCGATAGGTCTTGTTTTTGATGGGCATCTCTTGAAGAAAAACTTCCAAACCTTGGTCAAAGGTAAATTCTCCCATAAAGGAGGTTTCAATACCCCGATAACTATCATTAAACCAAGCATCATGATCGTCTTTTTCAAAGTAGCTGGTCACTTGCGAATGAAACGATTTATTGGTGGGTAAACTAAACATTCTGTTCCAGTTATGATGAGCCATCTCTTTATTTTTTGCCGTATTGTCATAATAGACAATATCACCGGCATGTACAAAAAAATCAAGGTCAAGACTTTCTAAAAACGGGTAAATTTTGTAACCATCAGGATGGTCTTGATCAGGGTAGCCTTGACAAGTACTTGCAGCAAATACTATTTTTTTTGAGGTTTGGGCATCTGGCGGGGTTTTAAATTTTCCTTTTATTTGGGCACTGATGGCTCTCCCTTTTTCAGACCGAGCCTCTACAAGCAATGAGTAAGTGCTTCCCGACTCAAGATTATTAAGAATGAATTTCCTACTGAAATTGGCTTTTGAATCAACAGCCTCCCAAGGAGTAATCTGCCATTCACTGCTATCAATTTTTCTGTATTGTAACCGGACTTCCCCTTTGCTCCCTGGAACAGCACCCTCAATTGTGTTGATGTCGTATCCATAGGGAAAATAAATCATTCCATTTTTATCTCTTCGGGTCTTTCTAATATGCTTTTTTCCCGTATCTGGATCTGTGTAAAGTGCTATAGGTTGGGGAGCATCATTGACCCTGTTTTTATTTAGTGTCAAACGAGTCCAAATAACTGCTTCCGTTTGGGAAACGTCTCCAATTCTGATCCCTGTAGCGAGGTAAGGCCCTTTCTGATTTGTTGATTGGGAGGTTAATTCTGCAGGAAGAATTATCAACAAAAATAGGGTTGTAAAAATACTAATAGACAATTGATTGAATCTCATTTATTTGATTTTTTACTTTGTTTTGAGGTATTTAAAAAATAATCATTGACATTATGATTGCTTCCGTATTTCCATTCAGCATTAATTTTTGGAAGTTGAAAACGCATGGATTTTTTTACCGAATCAAAAGCAATAGTTTGCGAAAGGTTATTTCGCTCCCCAGGGTCGTCCTTAAGATCGTACAATTCCTCTGCACCATCCTCATATCTAATGTAACGGTATCGACTGTTAACTAAACTATGATTGTTTTTACCATAGGTGGTAATGGCAACAACTGAGGGGTCTTCAGGTAGAGTTAACAGGGGAACAAGACTTTTACCCTCATTCGATTTGTTTTTTGGTAAGCCAGTTAAATCTAAAAGGGTAGGGTAAACATCTAACAACTCAACCGCCTGTTGAATTTTCATTTTTTTATTTCTCCAAGGTAATTTAAAAATCAGTGGGACACGAGTAGATTCACTCCATAGAGTATGTTTGCCAAAAGATCCTTTTTCTCCTAATTCATAGCCATGATCTGACCATAAAACAACGATAGTATTATTTTTATAGTCGCTGTTTTGAAGTTCATCGAGAACAACTCCAACTTGGTGATCAACAAAAGAAATACAAGCCAAATAAGCTTGTACAATATTCTTCCACTCCCCGCTTTGAATGGCCCAGTCAGTGGTGGGCATCATTCCTTTGTATGCAATTCTCTTTGCAATTTCTGGCAAATCGTCAAAATCATTTGGTAAATATGATGGGAGAGTGACTTGGTCGGGTTGATAGAGGTCAAACCATTTTTTCGGGGCGTGCCAAGGGACATGAGGACGAATAAAACCAACGGCCATAAAAAATGGACGGTCGTGTTTTTCTTGAAGCTGCTTTCTAGCCCAATAAGCATAACGATAATCAGACATTAAGGAATCTCGTTCAGGATAAGGCCCCCAGTCTGTTGAAGTTCCTTTATGACTCCACTTAATTGGTTTATCCGGGCGCGGACCAAAACCAGTATCCCTTCCTCCGGAAATCTCGAAGACTCCTTTAGGTGCATGGTTGTGAAAAATTTTACCAATACCAATCGTTTTATATCCATGATCATTAAAATATTGAGGTAAAAAACGAACTAACTCCATCATTTTACTCCCTTTCCTCAAATTTTCATCTTTAATCTGTCCATATATTCCTGTAGTGGAAGGTCTAAATCCTGACAAAATTGAGGCTCTTGAAGGGCCACAAATAGGTGCCTGACAATGAGCGTTGACAAATAGGATCCCCTCATTGGCCAGTCGATCGATGTTGGGTGTTTTAACATCAGGGTGGGCACCTAAAACACCTATCCAATCATTTAAGTCGTCAATACTTATCATTAAAACATTAGGGGGACTGTTCTTTTGATCATTCGCTTGACAACTTAATTGCATATTCAAAAATGCCAGCGTAAGTATTGAGTATATAGTTTTTAATAACATCATTTGTTTCTTTTTGAGGCACTGATGATACTTTTGGGATATGTATCCTTAGCGGTTTTTACAATTGCCTTTCCATCTACTTGCTCAACCAATTTCGCAGCTCCTGCCATTGAAGGATCTGAAGAGGAAAAATTGACCGTTTCTTCTTGATTTTGTACCCTTATCAATCCTGGGGTTGTAATATCCAAATTGGCTTTGATGATCCAGTCATCAACCTGAAATTGGTCGGTATTTTCTAAAAGTGTTACGGGAGTATAGGTTAAGTCATCACTGACCTGAATAACGGCTAAAAAACGCATCTTTTCTTGTTTCTCTTTGGTTGTTGCTTTGAAATGCCAGTGATTTTTATAAGTAAGTAAGTTGCCGTTGGGATCATTTTTTCTTATAATATTTTTAGGCTCAACTGAAAATTTATCGGTAACTGAATAATTCAAATCTGCTGCTCCAAATAGGGTAACCCTTCCGCCTCTATCGTCATAAGTCGTTTCTACAGTCTTATTTTCAGCATTTAATTTTAGACCGTGGTAGTTATGGACCAGCCAACTCCAATCCACAGGTTTATTTGCCTCCATTTCATCATAGACAATAAATAAGTTAGGTCTGATCAATAAATAGTGTCTTCTAAAAAACTTGACCTCCATATCATTGGGGGTATTGTCTTTTCGACTTCTTGAAGGCAATTCATGAGCCTCATAGGCATGAGATGCATCACCCACCGCATAAGTCAAATGTTCTCCATCAATGAATCTAGGCAAGAATCCGTATGCACCCGCATCGTAGGGTTGCCCATATTGATCAACCAAAATACCATTATGTCCCTGAGTGTGTTTATACCAAGCAAGTGTATGGGGTGCTCCCATCCAAGGGCGATAACCAGAATTATAAAATAATCGTTTTCCTTTGTAAGCGATATTAAATGTATTTTGCTCAGCATGGGTGTGGGCTAAAGGACCCATTGGTGAACTTTTGATCGATACTCTTAAATTATTTTTTACATCTGTTCTGCTTGTATTCATATATGCTACACCCACATCTTGAAAAATTTCCGAATCGGCCAAATCAACTGCATTTTCTGTCAATGGCAAGGGCATATCATAGCCTTTTGAAATTCTAAACCATGCGTAGTCCTTATCATCGGATAAAATGGATTTTTCCAATGGTGGTCCTGTGTAATCCAAATCAACTAATGGCTCCTCCAATTGATCCAACTCAGTAAGTACAGCCTTTGAATAATTTACTCCCAAAGGGTCTCCGGTGATTCTTGCAAAAGCATCAGCAAATGCGGCGTACTCAATATTGGGCATGGGTGATTTATTTCCATCGTTACAAAAACCGTCGCTGGTCGCTCCAGGAGGATAGGCATAAGTGAGCCACTTCATAAAGTTACCGTACCACGGAGCAACAAAAAAGTTTTGTCCTGTAAATTCCCCCAATTTCATTGGAATATCCAAAACAGTCATTACGTTCATACGTACATAGCCGGTTCCATTAAACCATGCACCATCCTCTTCCGCCATTTTTGGATGTTGTGCCAACCATAATTCGTAAATGTACTCCAGCCAATTAAGCGCATCAGGCACTTCACCTATCAATGCCACTGAAGTGAGAAACAAACGGTGCAAAATATGTTGCCAAACATGCATGGAAGAATTTCGGTTTTCTAGATAATTCAACCAATGCTCATAAAATCCATTTGCTCTAACCTGGATTTGATTAAGAATATCTGATCGGTCTTTTGGATTGAGTTGATCCCAAAAAACATCAACCGCAAGTGCTAATGACTCCATAATCATAGAATCACCAAAATCATTGATTCGGGTCAAACCTTTTGGATCCCAGCTTGTTGCCTCTAGCATCCATTTTATGGAGGTATTTAAATATTTTTGTTCCTTTGTCAACACATAGGCTTGAGTAAGTTTTTTTAGAGAATTTCCAAACTCGTAACCCACTTTTTGACTGAAGTTTTTTTTAATTTTATTTGTCTCGTTATCGTCTCGCCCTTCGAATTGAATAATAGCATCTAGCTCACTTGGAATTTGCATACCTATGACACGATTTGCCTCTTCTATAATTTTGGAGGTTTCTTTGAAAGAAATTGATTTGGATTGCAATCTGGCCCAGTCTTCTTTTTTAACCATTACCCTTGGATGGTCATTTGGAATTGACTCTAAAAGTCTTTCAAATGGAGGGGGTACAAAATCGATTGATTTGTCATTTATCGTGAAGGAAGCAATATCACTCCAATCATCTTTTTGAGCCTTGTATTGCCAGTACCATAGACCTGATGTTAATTTCTTATGAATATTAATTACAGAAAAAGAAATATCTTTAATGATAGTAAGCTCTTTTGTAAAAGCCTTATCCCTAGCCACTCTCACCTCAAAAACCTGAGATTTTTTTGAAGGCCATTGAAGACTTGGACTGGTATAAGTGGCAACATCTCCATTATCAGGAGTTACCCACCTTCTGTATTTGGGATAAACCATCTGAGGCAGAACATCAAATTCTGTTGTAAAACCTTGTTGAGGAGATTGACAATTTAACAGTATTGGACCTATAGCCAAAGTCATTAAAATTTTTAATTTCATTGTTGACTTTTCCATTTCTTATATAAGCTTTTAAGTTCATTAACTACCACAGTTTCCTGATCGTATAAATTAATTGATTCTCCTGGGTCATTTTCCAAATCAAAAAGAACAAATTTTTCGGTATAGGTATAATTCCTCCTACTCGTATCATATGGGTTGGCATAAAGTTTCCAATTTCCTTTTCGTGCTACCCAGGTGGATTTTCCTCCACGACGGAATTCCCAACAATAACCATCTTGATGGTTGGAGGGTGCCTTTTCATTCTCGATGATAGACATTAGAGATTTTCCATCCATTTCAGAGGTGTCGGTTTCGAAACCACACAGTTCGATTAAAGTTGGCATCCAGTCCACATTGACACTCATTTGATTCCTAAACTGATTTGCAGGAATTTTACCGGGCCAAGATATGGCTGCAGGAACCCTAATTCCCCCTTCAAACAAACACTGCTTCGCGCCTCTGTAAGGACCGGTATAACCTCCACCGTGATAAGCGCGGGTCTCAGTAGAATGACCATTGTCCGATTGAAAAATAATTATGGTGTCTTCTCTTAAATTATTTTCCTCCAAAAGTACAATCAGTTCTCCGATTTTTTCGTCTTGTGTGGTTAAAAAAGCAGCATATAGATCGCGTGGATGTTCAACCCCTTTGTCACGATAGTATTTGATCCATTTGGCATAGCCTTGATAGGGATAATGAGGGGTGTTCATTGCAAAAAAGATAAAAAAGGGTTTATCCGATTTCTTTTCAATGACTTGCTTTGCCTCTTTCAACATAAGGTCTGGAAAGTACTGTCCATCGAGAAAAACTTCTTTGTTGTTGCGATAGAGATCATGACGGTTGGGGCCTCCCACATAATTATTATCCCCTCCCCAGTAGTAGAAATGGGAGTAATTGTCTATGCAGCCCACCAAGTGTCCAAAACTATAATCAAAGCCTTGTTGATTAGGACGCATTTCGGGTTGATAACCAAGGTGCCACTTACCGATCAGATATGTACTGTAACCATTTTCTTTAAACATTTCTGCCATGGTATACTCTGAGGGGGGAAGTCCTGACTTTCTGCTTAAATCTTGTCCTGCATTTCCCGGCACTCCCGCCCTTTGAGGGTTTTTACCCGTTAGAAGTGAAGCACGTGATGGAGAACAAACCGGTGAGGCATAAAACTGGGTAAAAGTAGTACCACTCAACATTAATTGATCCATATGTGGAGTGACTAAGTCTTTTGCTCCTAATATATTAACATCTAGGGTTGCTTGATCGTCAGTATAGATTATTAGTACATTGGGTTTTTTTTGGGCCTTTACAAGGTTTGTATTTAGGAAAAAAAGTGAAACTAGGGTTAAAAAAATAATTTTCATCGTTACTAATTTATATTCCAAACTTTAAAATTTCTATATCTAAAATGTGACCATTGCATTTGTCGAAATGCAAATTTACCTTCTTGGAGTACGAGGCCATATTTATTTTCATCATCTTTCCAGTTGATGATTTCTCTTCCATCAATGGTCATTGTGATCTGATTTTCTTTTTTTACAAGGTTTACTTTATGAACAAATGTTGAGGAAGCTGGTATCCCTTGCTCACCATATTGAACAGTCACAAAACCTTTATTTTTTCTGATGTGGGCGAAAGGACGATTCGGTTTTTTAGGATTGTTGGCATAGTAGGATATATGGTAATTATTCAAATCACTCTGGGTGTATTGTCTAAAAACTCCTGTTCTCTTTTTTAGAGAAGGGTGCATGACATCTTTACCATCAACTCCTTTTGCAGCAAAAAAAACAATACAGAGTCCTGCATCTGGATTTAGATTTTGTAACTCCCACTCTGCCATAAAATTTGAGGGTAATTCCTTTGGGCACCAGAATACGTGGTGAGCCTTTTGATCAGGTGAATACATTTCTAACCAACTGTCTTTGATCAATACTTCAGCCTCTCCCTCTAATAACCAATCATTTATATCTGACGAGTTGGAAAACTTATTTTCATAGAAAAGATTTATTTTGTTGTAGCTGATTGGTATTTTGGGAACTGGATTTTTCAAAAAGTTCATATATTCAGAAGCCGCCAATAAAAAGGCACCTGTTCCAAACTCGTGCCATGAATCCTTATCGTAAGGCTTAGGATCTTTTCCTACAGGCTGAACATAACCCAATCGACCTTCTTTGTTGACGTATTGAGTCAATTCTTTCCATGCCTTAACCATCGGTTTTTCAAATAAATCGCGATCCAACAATCCATTATTGATCCCCCATGCAAAACCATAACAGAAAAAGGCACTTCCACTATTTTCGGGGATGTCTATTTCAGCAGTTTGTATAAATTTGTCGCCTTTACGATTGAGATAAGCAAAAATACCAGGATCTAATAAATTGGAGCGCCAAAGCCCATCACTGGTTCTCTCTTGCAGATCCAAAATACGGTGGGACATTTTTTGAAATTGATTTACGAGTAAAATACGCTTTGGGTGGTTTTTAGGAATAATTTCAAGCATATGCACCAGTCCGCCAATAACCCAACCATTTCCTCTACTCCAAAAGATTTTTTTTCCAGATTTTGTTCTTAAATCAAAATATCTATCATCCCGATAGATCAAATTCTCCTTTTTATCCCAGAGATAATCTGTGGTTACCAGCCAATGGTCTATTGCATAATCCAAATACTTAACATCTCCGGTGATGAGATACATCTTGGCAAAAGTCGGAGGAGCCATAAACAATGCGTCACACCAACTCCACCACTCATGTCTATATGGGTTATTTTTGTACCTTACATCCGGCATTGGCTTGTTTCTCAGCAAGTTAGCATCCAATATCCATTTGATGTTTTTGATCATCACCTCTTCCGCTTTTTGTTGATAGAGGTCAAGATAGATTTGACCAATAGCTATTTTATCAGCATGATACATATCGGGTAGAGTTTCCCAATTGTGGTTTTCGCCCACTTGATACAAAAAGTTTTGATAGTCTTTATTTCCAGTGGCTTTAAAAGCTTTCATTACGCCTATGTAGTATGACGCAAATTGCCAATTGGTACGAGTGTATTTCTCCACATGATCGGTCTGCTGATTTTGCCATTTGATCACTTTGTCAATCAGGTCAGCCACTTTGTCTATTTTTTGATCTTGCGATCGAACCATTATTGAAAATCCTAAGAATACATAAATAAGGATATAAGAAAAATATTTTTTTTTCATGCTGTGTTATTAATTGTCATATACTTCATTTTCTCCTTTTTTTTGGTAATTCCAAAAATAATGTTCCGATGGGAGGCTGGCTGTGTCAAATATTTTTTTGGCCTGATCAACTAGGTGTGGATGAGACTGACTAAGATCGAAAGTCTCTCCGGGATCACGATAGAGGTCATAGACTTCGATCGGCCCCTGATCTCCCAGATGCATATTATTTTGAATGGCTTTCCATCTTCCAAAACGGGTCGCACGCCAACCCTTTTTTTCATAAAACTCCCAGTATAGGGGTTCTCTTTGAATACTCTTTCTACTTCCATGAATGACTCCTGCAATGCTGTTACCGTCAAATTTATTTTCAATCGGCTCTCCAATTAACTCTAGGATTGTAGGAAAAAAGTCTGCAAAGTACCCTACTTGATCGCTTTTAGTTCCAGCAGCTATTTTTTTGGGATGATAAACGACAAAAGGTACTCTGATTCCCCCCTCATAGGGATCGCGTTTCATCCCCCTGAAAACCCCATTACTATTGAATTTTTCCCAGTCTCCAAAGATTTTGGCAGGACCGTTGTCAGAGGTAAAAAAAATATACGTATTGTCATCAATTCCCAAAGCCTCCAATCTGCTGACAATCCTCCCCACTGTTTCGTCAAGACGAGTGATCATAGCCGCATATTTTTTTTGCAATTTGGTCCAACCTTTTTTGTGTGTGTATATACCATTGTCGGGAAGCTCGTATCGGCTGTGAGGAATACAAACCGGCAAGTAGAGGAAAAAGGGGGTTTGGTGATTACGGTCAATGAAATTGATGGCCTTATCGGCAAACAGAGAATGGGTGTATTGATGATTTTGCTCTTTTTCGTTTCCGAAGAGCATCACTTTAAGGGTATTTTCCCATAAGTATTCAGGATAATAGGAATGTGCTCTTCTTTGGTTGTAAAAGCCATAGAAGTAGTCAAAACCTTTTTTGTTAGGTTCACCTGTGGTATTGGGTTCACCCAAACCCCACTTACCAACCATACCAGTACGATAACCTTTATCTTGTAGTACCTCTGCTATGGTCAAATCTTCTTCTCTTAAAGGAACCCTGCCTTTTTTTCCGGCCAGTCCAATCACCCCTCCTTTTCCAAAGTTGCCCCGGATACGTGTGTGTCCTGTATGTAGACCTGTCATCAAAACTGAGCGCGCTGGAGCACAAACCGCAGCACCGGAGTAATAATCACTGAATTGTATTCCTCTGCTACTCAAACGGTCTATGTTTGGCGTTTGAATCAATAGCTGTCCATATGCACCTACTTCTCCATAACCCAAATCATCTGCCATAATAAAAATGATATTGGGCTTCTTTTGAGCAAAGGTGAATTCGAAAAAAAAGAACAATAATATTAGGGTTGTAAAAGATTTGTACATGATATTTTGTTTTTGCATAAGCGTTGAGGATTATAGGACAGGAATCGAAAATTTCTTTTGTTGGGGTTGATGATTATTTATATATAATTTAATCTTTTTCACCAAATCTGGAACTTCATCGGCAATATCATCAGCATTCCTACCCTCCAACATTTGATCAAAAACTTGAATCTTTCCGGTTTCGGGTACTAAAATTTTATAGTCTCGGTAACGAATAAAATATTTCCAACGGTTTTCCTCGGGGATGTGTTTTTTTAATTTATCAATTATTTCAAGGCTTGATGGTAAGTCTGCAATATTTTTGAATTGGTGTGAATCATTAGTTAAGTTATATAACTCAAAACTACCATCATAGTATGAAATAAGTTGCCAATTTGGAGTAGATACGGTGTGGGAGCCAATCGAAAAGGTGGTGATCGTAAACCCTTCCCAGTCCTCTACCTTTTGTTCCAGGATAGGCATCAGGCTATTTCCCTCCCACTGATTTTGGTGGGGAATACCTGCTATATCAGCTATAGTCGGTGCCAAATCCAGAAGGTTGACCATATGATTAACTTTTTTAGACTTTTTATATCTTGGATTATCATGAGGCGGAACAATTAAAAAAGGAACCCTTGTACTTCTGAACCAACCTGTCGCTTTTCCCCAATGCTGTTTTTCTCCAAGATGCCAGCCATGATCAGACCATAGTACTATCCAAGTTTTTTCAATTAAATTTCTATTATCCAATGCTTTGACTAAATCTCCAATAAGGTCATCCACAAATGAAACAGAAGCCAAGTAAGAGGCTACAGCGTTTTCCCATTGCCCAAATTTTATTACCGATTCATGTCGGCCTGATGTTTGAGGATATAAAGCTAATTGCTTTGCGCGATGGGGTAGGTCTTCCAAATCTTCCTTTGGTACATCAGGTAAGCGAATACTTTTTAATGGATATAAATCGTGGAATCGTTTAGGATTAAATAGGGGTTGGTGGGGGCGCTCAAATCCTACGGTTAATAAAAAGGGTTCATCCCCGATTTGATCGATTTTTTCGATAGCCCAATCTACACTTTTCCGATCAGAAAAAAGACTGTCTGGCAAATCAACCGCACCCCAATCAAAGGTATGAGCTTTATTCCAATAGCGATCTGCGGGGATACCATTAAGTGGAAGTTTAAAAGTTTTACCTAATTTATTTACTATGTGAAAAGGGTTTTGTTTACTGTTCTGCAAATCAGAAGAAGTAAAAGGTGCTGCTGATCCTCTTTTTCCTCCATATTCATCAAAGGCGGTTTTTGGAACATTAGAGGCTCCTCCATGGAATAATTTACCCACTCCAAAAACTTTATAATTATTTTTTCTAAAATGCTCTGGTAAAGAAATTACTTGTGGTAAATCCCTGCTGAATTTTATATTATTATCGTAAATACCCGATGTGACAGGTTGCATGCCAGTAAGAATTGCCGTTCTCGAGGGGCCACAAACGGGAGCAGGGCAATGAGCATTTATAAAGGAATAGCCCCTTGCTGCCAATTGATCCATATGAGGGGTAATGGCTTGTTGATGCCCCAAAAATCCGACCCAATCATTGAGATCATCAATAGAAATAAAAATAATATTGGGGTTTTGTTCCGCTTTTGTAACTAGTCCATCACAGGATAAAATTCCCAGTATTAAAAAAGAAAAAAGAATTCCAACTATTTTCACTCTAATTATTTTTTCCTCTTACAAAGGAGCTTTCTGGAAGCGATGGAAAGTTTGCCAGCTCAGATGCCAATTTTGCTTTTATGATTTTTTGATCTTCATTCAAATCCTTGTCCTCTAAAGGGAGGGTTTCTAGGATGTCATTTTCCATATCGAAAAATTTTCCATCCTTGTACAGTTTATATCTCGTGTTTTGAGAAAAAACATTCCTAAAGCGAGTAACATTGGGAGACCACATGGGATCATAGTAGGTGGTTATAGTTTCTCTATCAAGAGGTTTTTTTCCATTCAAGATTCCCATCATGCTCGCTCCATCTGTTAGATGATTAACACCTAATATTTCACAGAAAGTAGCATAGAAATCACTAAAGTTAATTAACCCGCCATGGCTTTTGGAAGTTTTGATTTGATTGGGCCAATAGGCAACCATGGGAACGTGATTACCATGTGTTATGGTATTTCCCTTGGCGCCTCTGACAGGACCTTTTTTGGTTTGAGAAACCAGTGTGTTTTTAGTGCCATTATCTCCAACAAAAAAGATCAGGGTGTTGTCTGCTATTCCTTCTTCCTTAAGGGTATTAACTATTTTACCTACGATTTTGTCCATGTAGGAAACCATATCGATAAAAAAACGATTGTCTTGTTTTGATCGTGTATCAAGCGATTGCCATTCAGGTGAATCCGGAGTAGGTACGAATGGACTGTGTACCAAGAGCATGGGATAATAAATAAAAAATGCTTGACTTTTGTTCCTTTTAATAAAATCGACAGCATAATCGGAAACAATATCAGGCCCATAGGCATTTTCATCCCTGGGTAAAACTTTTCCGTTTTGCTCGATCAAAGGATTGGCAAAACGTTCTCCAAACTTTTTAACTTTAGTCAATTGCCATAAACTGTATTCCTCAAAACCAAAGTGATAAGGTCTAGTGTTGTCATCGTATCCTTCCAATCGATGTTCGATACCATTGAGTTGCCATTTGCCCACGACAGCAGTTTTGTAGCCATTTTCTTTAAATAGGTTCCCGAAGGTTTTTTCTTTGGGATTGAGATATGTAAAATAATCGTAGTTCCTGAAATTATACTTTCCCGTCATGATCTTGACTCTGGAGGGTGTGCATAAAGGTTGTGATATCGCATTGGTAAAATTAATACCATTAAGGGCCAATGAATCCAAAACCGGAGTTTTGTATGAGGTGCTCCCATTTATGCTCAAACACTCAAAACCAATGTCATCAGCCATGATCAAAATTACATTGGGTTTTGATATCTGTATTTGTTGAGTTTGACAAGCCATCTGCATTGAGCAAATGAATACGATGATTAAAACAGATATGTAATGAAAATTTCTCATTCCTTAATTTATATTTTTAGTTCTATTTTATTTCCCGCAGATTGATAAATGGCATTGATCAGAGCCACGGACTTTTTGGCTTCGTCAATATTCACCCTAGGATTATGGTTATTGCTTATCGCATCTATCATATCCTGGATGGCAGCGATATGAAATTGATTGGTAATGGCCATTGGTTCCGAAGCACCGGAACCGGGATTATCATCAGAGAGGTTTATTTCTTGATCAATGGTCTTTACAGAAGAGGAAACAATTTTTCCACCCCTAAAAACAATATTGCCTAAAGTACCATAAATGGAGATTGATTCAGGCTCACCAGGAAATAATGCCGTGCCACCGGATATCGTTCCCAAAGCACCACTCTTGAACCTTAGAGCAGCTACTGCAACATCTTCTCCTTCGATCCGGTGATTCAAAGTGTCGATAAATCCACTAATCACACTTACCTCACCCATCAGGTTGAGCATTAAATCAATAGTATGAATACCTTGATTAATAAGGGCAGCGCCTCCATCCAAAGCCTTTGTTCCTCGCCATGAACCTTCGTAATAAATCGGGGGACGATACCAGTTAATGCTGGTTTGGCATAACAAAATTTTGCCTAAACAGCCCGTTTCAAGATATGTTTTGAGTTTTTTATACTCCGGATTTTCACGATTTTGAAATACACACCCCAGCAGCACTCCGAAGGATTTTACCACCATTTCTATCTGTTCGATTTTTTCCACAGTCGTCTCCAGGGGTTTTTCACAAAGAATATGTTTTCCTGCCTTTGCAATTTTAGAAATGGTATTTCCATGTAAACCACTTTCGTTACAAACACAAATGACATCAATCTCGGGATGAGAGAGTAATTTTTCCATTTCCCAAAAAACAGGACATTTGTAATTATTTGCGACTTGAACGGCTCTAGATTGGGATTTGCTAAGTACCCCTAAAAGAAGGGCATTGGGTATTTTTTCAATACAGTCGGCATGAAATTTTGCAATATTTCCCGTTCCTATGATCCCAAATCCAACCTTTTTTTTCACGTAATTTATTTTATCAGTCAGACATACTGGCCGGAAGTAATTCCTCAGCCGTTGCCCAATCATAATTGGGCTCCTCCCCTAAAACATACTCCAAGGTACCGCCTTTGACCAAATCCTTGTGATGAAACCAAGATTTATTGAGGGTGCTTCCATTGAGTTTTACACTTTGAATATACTTATTTTTGGTACTGTTTTCATTTACCTTAATGGTAAAGTGGTCTCCAGAGTAATAATCTTTATCCAAATGGATAATTATCTTATCGAATACGGGACTGGATAGGTCATAAGAAGGGTCTATGTCTGCCCCACCCTTCATCTCAAAAAGCCCTATTTTCATCAATACCGAAAGTGCCCCCATCAAGCCTTGATCCTCATCTCCGCTGTATCCGTGTTGAGGGTCATTATCACTGTAAACATATTGTATCACCTCTCTTATCCATTTTTGTGTGAGCCAAGGTTTACCAAAATAATTAAAAATATATCCAGTTTGCATGGATGGTTGATTTCCATAATTGATAAATGCTCTTCTGCGATAGCTAGCTACATATCTATCCCCACGGTAGTTATGAGTAACAAACCCGTGCTGTTTTGAGATCAAAAAAGATTGATTTAATCGCCTTGCGGCAATTTCCCTTCCCCCCATAAGATCAGCAAGTCCAGCCAAGTCATGAGGGACAAACCAGGTTGCAGCAGCAGCAGTGGCTTCCACGAAACCGGAGCCTAAAGGGTCTTTATAATCATTCTCGTAAACCAAGGGATCAAATGGTTCGATCCAATTACCATCTAATGTCCTCGCCCGCATCCACCCTGAAGATGAATCATAAATATTTCGGTAATTGGAAGCTCTTTTAAGGAGCATTTTATGGTCACTCATTTTTTTTAGAGCTTTTGCCATTTGGGCCAAAGTCCAGTCTTGATAAGCATATTCCATAGTTACTCCTGGACCACATTGGTGATAACCATATTGTTTATCGTAGAGTGGAAAAGGTACATAGCCTCTACCAATATAATATTCTAATCCACCACCTTTATTGGTATTATGTTCGTAACCTACTTTACTCATTATCCCACCAGGTAATGCGTTCTTAAGCATTCCTTCATATGCTTTTTCGATATCAAAACCTCTGATACCTTTCATGTAAGCACTTACAATAAACGGAGTAGTGGAAGCTCCGGTCATGACATAGGTATAATTTCCTCCCGAGGGGCCTCTGGGGATCAAACCTCCATCATCGTACATCATCAACATGGAATTAATAAATTCCTCACTGATCCGAGGATATACCAGATGCCAAAGGGTATTAAGGGTCCATTGTGCACCCCAAAAAGAGTCGGAATTATAGTGGTTGAATTTGGGCTTACCGTTTTGATCCAGTGGAATTTGACCAATGCGTTGTTTATCTCCAGTCATGTCACTGTATTTTCCATTGACATCACTGATAATCCTTCGACCTTGTAATGCATGCCATAGGTCTGTGTAAAATCGGATTTGTTGGTCCTTGGTGTTTCCTTTGATTTCAATTCTACTCAGGTAATCATTCCATTGGTTTTTTGAATCTCTAACCACAGCGTCAAAATCCCAATGCTTTAATTCGTTTTGGAGATTGAGTTCAGCTTGTTGCATGCTAACATATGAAATACCAACTTTCATCATGATTTGATCTCCTTCTTTGGTCTTAAAAAGCGGATATACTCCTCCATTCTTACCTTCAAATTCTTTTACTTTCCCTAATAACTTTTGATCCTGAAAGGCATACAAATCTTCAAAAGGCCGATCAAAATGAAGACTGAAAAAGACTTTGGTGTCTTTGGGCCTCCTGACTGTTTTTTCCATAATAGCATAACCTTGTAGTTTTTTATTGGATACTTTTTTTACAAAACCACTTGCTGTACCACTGGGCCCCAATTGGGTGGATAGATCAAGTATAACAGCACTTTGATCGGATTGGGGAAAGGTATAGCGGTGAAAGCCTACTCGCACTGTTGAGGTCAATTCAGCTTTGATATTGTAATCGTCCAAAAAAACAGCATGATAACCTGCTTCTACTGTTTCTCTTTCGTGAGAGTAAGCAGAACCATAGGCTTTGGGTCCTCTATGGGCTTTAATTTCTCCAGTAGTAGGTAGAACGGGGATACCAGACAGTTGCCAAGCGTGAATATGACTAAAAAAATTAATGGTTTTTTGGTTATAGCGATAACCCGATTCCCAGGCGCCTGCGGTTCCCATGTCGGGGCTTAAATTGACCATTCCGAATGGACGGGTAGCGGACGAAAAAAAGAACCACCGGGAATTGGCAGAGTCGACAAGTGGATTGACTAGATCTACAGGGCGTTGGCCGTAAACCAATGTTCCCAAAAACAGAATAAAAAGTTGTAGTTTTTTCATTTTAGATTTTTAGATATGCGTCAGCAAGTGAAATTAATTTTTTTTCGTTGACTTTTAGCCCAAAGCCCGGTTTAAAATCCACCTCTACCTTGCCTTCCTCATTAAGGGAAGTTGCTTTTTGTTCAATACATTTTAAGAAAGAATCTTGTTCCTGTGGTTTTTCCATGGCTTCTACCCAAGAGGCTTGGTTACCAACGGCTATTTGTTGCCAAAATGTACAAGCTGCACCAATCAGACTGGAGTCTCCAATCATTATTCCTTTATTGGAAGCCCTTATAACCTTTGAAATTTCATTGATCTCAGTAAAAGTACCCATACAATTGGGATGAAGATTGAAATAATTCCCCATGCGATCATCGAAATAGTTAATACTTTTGGAAGCAGGTCGCATGATTTTATCTGGTATAATTGACAATTTACCAACATGAGCTTGCAAATAGATCAGATCTTCTTTACTCAGATTGGAGGGGTCTTCTACCCCATCCATTCCAGCCTCGTTGAGGGCAATCATGATTTCTGATAATTCCTGTAAGTCCTTGACGTGGTCGTAGCCTTGGTTTGGGTCTCCCACGATAAAAGAATCAGGCCCTAAAAATTTTCGTAAGGCACTGATATTCTTTTTATCCAATTCAAAATCCCCAAACATTTTGATTTTGACATACCGATGCATGTTTTGATCCACAGCAATCTGTGCTTGTTTGATCACCATTGTTTCCTCCTTTTCCAAAATACAGAAAATCCCCGGCACAGGAGCTTCTCCTGTTAAACCCCATATTTTGACTGTGGGTTTATTTTCAATCTTACCCATTAGATCATAAAGGGTCATGAGTAAACCTTCTGTGACTATAGGCTTCCAATTACCCGCTAGAAATTGGTTTCTGACCTCCTCAATGGCTTCACCCAGCATCATCCCTTTTAGTTTTTTAAACTGCCCAGACCAAGCAGACATATCAAAATCAGGCTGATTGCTGGAAACTTTTGTCTCTCCCCAGCCAATCTGATTCCCCCCTTTTATATTGATCATGATGTGCTGTCTGTTTTTCCATACCCCATAACTGAAATTTCGTTCCTTAGTTACGTTGATTAAAAATAAATTGATCTCATCAATCTTTACTTCCTTAGTGGACGTAAAAGATGAACAAGAAATAAGATTTGGCGAAATAAGCATTGGCAGTGCTATTCCGGATCGCTTTATAAATTTTCTTCTCGAATGGTTCATAAGTAAAAGTTGTATTTATGTTTCTGTTTGTTTAGTTTCGGCATTGGCTTCATCCAAAAAACGGGTCAAAGCATCATTTAATTTCTCGACCAATTCAGGCATTTCTATTGAAAGATCATTTTTTTCTTCAATGTCTTTGGAAAGGTCAAAAAGTTCAAATTTGTTAAAGCGCCAGTCTTTAACAAGTTTATAATTTCCCCATCGAATAGCTGAGATAGGTTTTCTATTTGCCGCTTGGTGGAAGATCAGAAATGGACTGTTACGCTCGACTGTTCCAAATCCACCATTGTGGACGATCGATTGCAGGTTACCTCCATCTAGAACACGAGGCAATGGATCTACATAACCTGCCAATCTGGCTAAAGTAGGCAGTATATCCAGACCGGTTACAGGAACATCTGAATACGTATTTTGGGATACTCCTGGCCCAGAAAAGATAAATGGAACCCTAAGTCCTCCCTCATACATTGAACCCTTCCCTCCTCTCAGAGGAAAGTTTCTAGCTACTTGCTGTTCAGGTCCTATTGGGATTGAAGTTCTTCCTCCATTATCTGATAAAAAAATAATATAAGTATTGTCTGCTATGCCCAGTGATTCCACCTTATCGAGAATCATTCCAATTCCCTTGTCCATGTCCTCAGTCATAGCGGCAAACTCAGGAACAAAATGTTTTTGTCCTTTTTCTAGGATACTGTACTTTTTGAATTTTTTTTCACTGAATGTGATTGCTAAATGAACTGCGTAATGGGAGATTTGAATAAAAAAAGGTTTGTTTTTATTAGTTTGCTCCTCTATGAAATCATTTGATCTTTGGGTGAGGGAAAAAATCAGTTTGGGGTCGTCATAGGCTTTTGGCCAAGCTTCACCCATTTTAAAGGGGAAATCATGGCCGTTCTTATTGATCGTTTTTTTTCCTCCTCCAGTATTGTTGCTGGTGAGTCCATCACTGTAATCGTATCCCATTTCCTCAGGTGTAAAATTGTCATATCTTGCATCCCACTTTCCAAAGTGTGCGGTTACATAACTGGGATCAGCCATTTTAAGTATTTTAGGAATTGTCAATTGTTTTCTGAAAGCTTTGGTCCAATTTTCTCTGTCTTTTTGATATTCATGTTTGGCAGGAGTCAATCCTGTCAATATGCTTTTCCTGGTGGGTGAGCAAAATGGTGCAGGAGCATAGCCATTAGTCATTCTCATACCGCTTTCAGCTAGTCGCTTCATATTAGGGGTTTGATAATAATCACTTTTGGACCGCGAATCTTTAGGGTCCGCCAAAAAAGAAGTGCCTACCCAGCTTTGATCATCAGTGAGAATTACTATGAAATTTGGTTTTTTTGGGTTTTGAGCATTACAGATAGAAATACAACTAAATAATATTATTAGACCAATTCTAAAAGGATAGGTTTGTGAAAAAATGAGTTTCATCTATTTAAATGTGTACTTAATTTTCGTGTGCGAACACATTAACAAATTTAAATTTTTTAATGATTTTTAATCAATTTTTGAGGCAGATTGTTTTAATGGTTAATCAACATTATAACTAGGATTTTTTGACGTGATTTTTCATAAAATTAATCCTATAATTATATCATTTAAAAAGCAAAAGAAAAATTAATGATCTAAGACAGCATTATATACATGTTTCTCAAAAATCTCTTTTCTGGAATAGTCCCATCCTTTCATTTGAGTCATAAGGATCATAACCAAATTTTCCTTAGGATCAATTCTAAAGTAGGGACCCCATGAACCATGCCAACCATAACTTCCCTGACTTCCTAGAAAGGGGTAGGCAGCTATATTTTTTATTACACTGAAAGTCATTCCAAAACCAATCGCCTCATTGGGCTTGTGGTTATCATTATTTGGTTTATGATTTCTTATTCCATCTAGTTGATCTTTGGTCATCAATTCTACGGTATGTTTTTCCAATATTTTCTGACCTTTGTATGTTCCCTTGTTAAGTAGCATCATACAGAACTTTGACAAATCCTCAATGGTTGATGCCAAGCCTCCAGAAGGATTACAAAAAGTAACTTTTTGGGTATAGGGTGAATTTTTGGGGTGATCTAACAGGCTATACCCTCCTGGTTTATCTAAAAAATAACCAGTGGTAAAACGATGCTGTTTCTCTTTAGGGATTTCAAAAAAAGTATCTTGCATCTGCAAAGGATCAAAAACTTCTATTTTTAAAAATTCATCTATTTTTTTTCCTGTTAGTTTTTCTATAAGATAAGCCCCTATGCTGACTGATGGTCCATATATCCAAAAGGTTCCAGGTTCCTCAGCTAGTGGAATTTCACTCATCCGCTTGACTTCTGTCTCCAAGTCGATGGAGCGGTTGGATTTTAATACATCAAATTGCTTTCTCAGCGCGGGGTATGTTTTTCCAATACCAGTGGTATGTCTTAGAAGATCAATAACGCGAATCGGGTTTGAAGCGGGTTTGAGAGAACCATCTGGTTGGTATACCATTGGGTTTTTATACTCTAAAATGTAGCGACCAATTGGATCCTCTAAATCGAAATATCCTTTTTCATGAAGCTTCATGATGGCAACAGCAACGATGCATTTTGTTATTGAAGCAATTCTAAAAATACTATTTTTTTCAATTGGTTTTTTTTCCTCGATATTGTCATAACCAAACATATCGTAATGAATAATTTTACCTTCTTTTATTACCATTGTTTGAAAACCTATCAACTCTTTATCCTCAACGAATTTTCGCATTCTCTTATCGAGTTGATCAAAATTATACTGTGCATAAGTTGATAAGGCAAAAAAAGTAAAAAAGAAAGGACTAATTATATGAGTCAAGGGTAGAAATATTTCATTGTTGAAATTTAATTTAATGAAAAACCCGGCTTTAAACTAAATTAAAGCCGGGTTTTTTTGTTTAAAAAGTTTTTATTTAATAACCTGGGTTCTGGGCGACATCATTGGTAGCTAGATCAATTTCAGATAATGGAATTGGTCTTAAATAATGATGTTCTTTAATATAGTTAAGTGCACCAATCCAGGGATTAAATGCCTTACTTCTACTTATTAAAGTACCGGTTCTTTTTAAATCATACCATCTTAGTCCCTCTCCCATAAACTCACGTGTTCTTTCATCCATAATCATTTCAATTGTCACGTCACCTGAAGCCCTATAGCTCTTGGTAGCTAACGAACTTAGATCAACTGGGTTAGCAGCCATATCGGCATCAGCAAGAGGTCCGCCTACAGCACGATTTACAACTGCATTGTAGTAATCAGAAGCCGAACCTAGAGCTCCATTACTAGCTCCCTTAACAATTGCCTCAGCAGCTATAAGATATGCCTCTGAAGACCTCATAAGTGGATGATCAGCTTCACCGAAACCATTCCCGTAGTCTATACCTGGCTCCCAAAACTTCCACATCATTGGGTTTTTACTGTTGTTATGATAAGCAGATTCATCTATTTTTCCAATCTGATCAACATTAATTACAGCATAATTCATGTTACCTCCGATATCCTTTCCTCTTTCTGCTAGGGTTGTAGCTGGATTATCCCAATCCCTATACTCGACTACTACATCACCAGATTTTATATCAATTGGTGCTGCACCCGCAGCCGGAACAAAACCAGGATTATCAACAACAGCATAAACCTTTTCAACAAAATTTAAATGATATCTAGTATCTGTTTGCGGATCAAAAAGTCTCCAAGTAGCTGGAACAGTAGAATGAGCACCTAATTGTCTGTTATAGTCAGATGTTCTACCTGGACTACCAGGAGATTCATCATGAGATCCACCAAAAATACTATGTGAATTATTCCCAGAATCACCTGCCACTTGGTCACCAATTGCATATGCATTCTCGCCTACATTAGTAAGTGGATTATTAGAGTATTGAACTGCAAAAATCGTTTCACTGTTTCTATAATTCTGATCTGCTGGCCCATGAGTTTGATTTGTTACATCTTCATTCTTTTTAGGAAAAAGATCTTTATAATTAGCAACCATTGGGTGAGCTGCAATTACTTTATCAGCATACTCTCTTGCAGTTGTGAAATCAGCAGCTGAACCTCCCAATGAACCTCCAAAATTCCATCCTCTAGTTAAATAAACTCTCGCAAGTAAATGCTGAGCTGCGCCCAAAGTAGCACGTCCATAATCAGAGGCACTGGCGGGTAAAACTGCTTCAGCTTCCGTCAAATCAGTAATTATTTGTGAGTAGACTTGCGCAGAAGGAACTCTAATAACTTCCTTATTAGCTGAGGTGGTTTCCTCTAACGGTAAAGGGATATCACCAAATTGCTGGACAAGTGAAAACAGGCAATAAGCCCTTATAAATTTAGCTTCTGCAACTCTAACATCTCGCGTAGCTGCATATGAACCGACATTTTCAAGGGATTCAGCTCTTGATATAAGAGTATTTGCTCGATTTATCGCTTTATAATGATAAACCCAAAAGTCTTCAACTTCAGATACACCAGAGGTGAATTCAGGTCCATAAGTATCAATATTAACATTGAGTTCAGTACCAATATTTCTGTAGCCACCACTGCGTGAAAAAATATCAGTTCCATTTAACGTTAGTGCCCTTAGTTGAGCAATAGGTCTTAAGAGTGGGTAAATTGACTTACTCAAGTCTTCAAAACCAGACGGGGTAGAAAAATATGCACCAGCAGTCTGATTAGATATACTCTCCTCTGTAAGTAATGATTCAGTATCACAACTCATGGCGAAGACTAAAGAGAAAGCGATTAAAATTTTATTGAATGTTTTCATTTCTGTTTTAATTTCTTTTAAACTTTTCATTGTATTCTTCATTTGTGATTAAAAATTAATGTTAACCCCAAACAATACAGTAAGTGCTGGGAAATCGTCGTTATACGCACCTGAATTATATTCAGGATCAAAAGTTAGGAAATCAGTAAATACAAATGGGTTCTGTAATTGACCATAAACCCTAAATCTAGAAACACCAAGTTCACTCAAAATCTGCTTGGGTAAACTATATCCCATAGTTATATCTGATATTCTTACAAAGTCAGCCAATTGATAGCTAAGTCCAACTCGTGATGTTCCACCTTTTCTCTCATTCTTGGAATTAAGACCTGGACCAGTAACTGGGCTATAATAAGTATTACTAGGATTATCAGGTGTCCAATAATCTATATCAGCTGATCTGTTATAACGATCACTTGCAATATCTCCAAAAGTTCCATTAAGGTATGCGTTTGAATACATTAATCCTTGACGTGTGTATACAAAGAATGATAAATCCCAATTTTTATAATTTAACTGATTTCTCAAGCCAGCAGTCCAATCAGGAGTTCCCTTTCCAACAATCATTCTATCGTCGGAATTGATTTTTTTATCACCATTAAGATCTCGAATTCGTACCATACCTGGTACTTGGCCAAATTCTGCGGCTTCAGCCTCTTGGCCTAATTGCCATATACCCTCAAACTTATAGGTATAATAAGCTCTAACTGACTCACCTACAAATCGAGCATTTCCAATATCTTCTGTAAGTCCACCTGCTAGTTTTACAACTTTGTCATCATTAGCAGTAAAAGTTAAATTAGAAGACCATCTAAAATCTCCTTTATTTACATTTACAGTATTAAGTGAAACTTCAATACCACTGTTTTCAATTTCTCCAACATTTCCAAGTACATTATTAAATCCTGTAGAATTTGGAACTTTGTCATCTAAAATTAAATCTTCAGTATTTCTCTTATAATACTCAACTGTCCCGCTAATGGGTAAACCACTTAATGCAAAATCGAGTCCAAAATTAATTTCCTTACTTCTCTCCCAAACAATGCCTTGATTAGACAAAGCATTAATAGTATAACCTAGAGATGGTGTTCCATCAAAATCATAGAATGTTTGGAAAATATTTGCTTGAGTTGCGTATGGGCTAATACTTGCATTATTTCCAACTTCACCGTAACTAGCTCTTAATTTTAAATTATTAAAAACTCCAAGTGCTTGAACAAATGATTCTTCGGACATTCTCCAGCCAATGGCTGCAGAGGGGAAGAAAGCCCATTTGTTCCCGTCTGCTAATTGAGACGCTCCGTCATACCTTCCAGTTAGCGTTAAAAGATATTTATTATCAAATCCATAGTTAATTCTTCCCATGTATGAAGCAATAGAAAACTCTTCAAGATTAGATCCGTAATTTGTTACAGTAGCACCTGTACCCAGACTATGCCACAAAGACTTGTATGGGAGATCTTCAACAGCCAAACCTATTTGCTCATTATACTCTTCAAAAATACTTGCTAAAGCTGTAGCATTTACTGAATGTTTTCCAAACTCTGCTATGTAGGTTAGGGTATTGTCAATTGTGTAATTAGAAGTTTTGAATTGATTAGTACTTGCTATTGGACTTCTTGAACCCTTTCTTGATTTTGTAAAGGTCCCTCTATATTCACCCTCTCTAATATTATTGCTATATCCTGAGTAGGAAGTTTTAAACTTTAAACCTGGAATTAATTCATACTCAAGATATACATTTGCGATCAATGAATTTGAACGATTTTGTCTTTGATAGTTGTCAGGATCTATTTCAACTAATGGATTAATTACCTGAGAGTCATTGATCCCCATGTAAAAAGCATATGGTCCTACAGGCCCGAAATTTGTATCACGTTTATTTGGTTCAACAATATCATTAAAAAAAGGAGTTGCAGTTGGTCTTGCTCTCATAGCAGATCTAACAGCCTCATGTGATCCCCAATTTCTTTCATTTTCTGTAAGATAAGCAGTAAAGCCTACTGTAAATTTTTCTGATACTTGACTTTCAATCCCCGCATTTAGGCTAAGGCGAGTGTAATCATTTCCAGCTACTAATCCTTCCTCCAACTGTTTACCGGCCGAAAAATTATAGGTAGTAGAATCAGAGCCACCAGAAACTGAAATAGTATGATTTTGCTGAACGGCCTCCTGTGAAATAAGATCTAACCAATCAGTAGTAATATCATTGTTAACATTGTAAAGCTCCTGAGCCGTAAATCCTCTTCCGTATCTCTCCTCATCTTGATATAGCTCATAAAATTGCTTTGAAGTCATCATGTTAGGCATTTGAGCTTGAGTTTTTTGTCCATAATAACCATTATATGATACACTAGGTCTACCAGATGAACCTTTTTTGGTAGTTATTATCACAACACCGTTAGCCCCTCTAGCTCCATAAACTGCTGTCGAAGAAGCATCTTTTAAAACATCAATAGTTTCAATATCAACAGGGTTAATATCATTAAGATTAGCTCCTAAAATACCATCGACAACAACAAGTGGTCTTGTTTTTTCGTTATCAAAATTATTTAGACCTCTAATATTAATATCAAAAGCATCACCCGGCTTACCTGCTGTTTTTGTAACGACAACACCCGCTATCTGTCCCTGAAGAGATGCGGCAGCTTGAACAGGGTTAGCTCTCTGAATAACTTCAGTTTTAATCTGGGCAATTGCTCCAGTTAAATCTCTTTTCTTTACTGATCCATAACCTGTTAAGACAATTTCTTCCAATTCATCAGATCCCATTTCTAGAGAAATATCAAATGATTCTGCATTTGCTACCTCAATTTCTTTATCTAAAAAACCAACATACGAAAAAGTAATTACATCAGAGTCCGATACAGCGATCGAGTAATTACCGTCAAAATCAGTTGACGTACCTGTGTCAGTTCCTTTAATCACAACATTAACTCCTGGTAAAGGCACTCCTTCTTCGTCAGAGACGCTTCCTGAGATTGTCCTTTGCGCAAATGTAAAATTGAATGTTAAAAGAAGTAAAATGACAAGGTAATAGTTAAAACTTTTTTCCTTCATTTTAATAAAAATTTTAAGTTAAAATTTGTTTGGTGTTCGCACACATTTTACTTGGTTTTACAAATTAAATAAAAAAACTTAATGAAATGTTAAATTTTTCAAGAAATTTGAATTCGGTTCATAATCCTAAACTTATAATTATCAGAAACATATGTTTTTTTTGGCATTATTTAGATTTCCTACAGTTGTTAAAATTTATAGTGCAATAGGATTCCCAGACGATAGCCCATATAGACAAAAGGTCATTTTTGACCTATTTTTTTGATTTAATTTCTTTTGTGAAATACTGTTTTAGAAGATAATGGTATTTTGGACCCTGGGGAACTATTGGTGAAATTTACCCAAAAGCTTAAAATAGAATATAGATATGAGGACTGTAGTATTAATATTTTTAGTTGTGACTTGCCTTGCAAAAGCCCAGAAACCGGAGACTACTTTTACTATTGATGCAGGGGAGGTAGTGGGTGAAAATACAGAATTTTGGAAAGCTGCCGGTTCCGACCATCTGTTTTATCATGTGACACGTCCATCTGGACAGTCATTGCTTGATAGAATGGAAGCAACAAAATCGCATAAGTTTTTGCGAACACACCATACTTTTGTTCAGGATAAGAAAAAAGGGGTAATACGTGGACAAAATGTATATTCAGAGGACAAAAACGGTAACCCTGTATACGACTTTTCAAATGTTAATAAAGTTTTTGGCGAATATGTAAAACGGGGTTTAAAGCCTGTTGTTGAGTACGATTATCTGCCCAAGCAATTGGAAAACAAAACCAATAAAGGCTCAAATGGAAACGACGAGGGTATGAAAATGAAAAATATGGGCCCTAATAACTGGAAGAAATGGTCTGAGCTGATGAAAGCGGCTACGCAAAATTTTATCGATGTATTTGGTGAAGAAGAAGTGCAAACCTGGTATTTTGAAGTATGGAACGAACCCGATGGCTGGCCCATGGACCAACTGGATGTTTTTTACAAAATGTACGATGTTTTTGTGGATGCAGTCACTTCGGTAAATGATAAGTTTCGTGTTGGAGGGCCTGCTTGTTACCACGAGTATTTTCTACGCCCTTTTTTAAACCATGTGGTTAATGGAACCAATCATGTGACTGGAGGAAAAGGAACCCGTATTGATTTTATTTCTTATCATATTTACGGCTTGTCCGGTAAATGGTTAAACTCAGAGCCACATATTCAACCGCATGTACAGCGTTTTTCGCAATCTATACTCTGGTTAAAACGCTTAATGAATGATTTCCCAGAGTTAAAAGGTACCGAGTTTCATATTAACGAGTGGGGAATGTCTTCCAATTTTTTTAGAACGGTTGAAGACCATCCTGATTTGGTTTATCGTAATAATGAAGAATCTCCACTGTTTTTGGTGAAATTAGTTAACTCCCTTTATCAAATAGAAGACAAATACAATTTTCCAATTTCCATGTTGTTGTATTGGGGATTTTGTGGAGAAGCAGACGCAAATGAGGTTTTTACTGGAAAGCGCGAACTTACCATTGCCGGAAATATTCCAAAACCTGTTCAAACAGGATTTGAAATGCTTGCTCAATTAAAGGAGAAGCGAATTCAAGTATCGCGTCAGAAAAAGGACAGTCGTTTTGGCGTACTTGCAACAAAATCGGATAACGGAGAAATTGTACTTATTGCATATAATTACAACGAGACAGACAGAGGAGTCGAGAATAAGGAGAAAGTAATCCTGCGATTTACAGGTTTAGAACCAAATTCAACATATCATGTTGAACAAACCAAATTAGACCAAAACAATAATAATACCTATTCAGCATGGGAAAAAGCAGGAAGTCCTGGATTATTATCAAAAGCTGAGATTGCAAAAATAAAGGGTGTTGCCTCCCTAGATTCAAGACGAAAAGAAAATTTTGTTACGGATAATAAAGGAAACGCAAAAGTGGAAATTGACATGGCCACCCACACAATGCAATTGTTGGATATTAAGAAATCACCAAGCTTTTAATAGGGTTACTTCAGTTTAGGACATTTAAAACGTCACAAATATTTATGAAATGTTTTCATTTAATATGGGATACCTTTTTCATAATCATCAATATTTTTTTTATTATTCCCAACCCCTCGAAAAATTGTAATTGATAGTGGCAACATCGTCATAAAACATCCAATTATAATCACCAACTAAATATCAATCAAATTTTGATGTATTTCTTTTAGTTTTTGAACTTCCCCTTCTTGATAAGAGTGTCACCAAGTATCTTCATCATGAAAAACAAATATCACATTCCCTTCTTAAAGATCCATACCATAATAATGAACTTTTTACATAAGGTTAGCTAAACGGATTTATAATCAATTGAAATGACAAAAAGCTGTCTAATCTTGTTCCTATCCAATCCAGAAACCAAGATTTGATTGTTGTTATGGTTCCAACGAGGAGCAGGATCGATTCTTAAATCCTTTTTGTAATCACCCGTTACAAATGAGGGTGTTTTAACCCATGCTCCTGTTTTAAGATTCATGATTGAATAAAAATTGGCCCCTGACTTATTATTGTAGCCATTGACCAACCATTTTCCATCGGGAGAGACACTAATGTCTCCCTCAGGTTTTGGGAAAATATGGGGGCTTCCTATCGTTCC
Source organism: uncultured Bacteroidota bacterium (assembly GCA_902619315.1). Classification (GTDB taxonomy): domain Bacteria; phylum Bacteroidota; class Bacteroidia; order Flavobacteriales; family Flavobacteriaceae; genus UBA8316. Next base: position 61,691 of record CACNDW010000008.1, read on the forward strand.
GATTATTTTTCTTTGGAGAATATCATAGATCACTTGCTGTTTTTCACTGCTGCCAATGATTTGGGTGCCGTTGAACCATTCCGGGTGCCCTCCTATATGTTGATGTCCAGCAATGAATTGACTTCCATCGACCTTGATAGAACAGGCTGCGTTAAGCCCTTCACGGCCATCTTTGTCTGATTTCCAACCTGCCCTGACAAAAAAATAGATCCATTGTCCGTCTCGACTCCAAAGGGTGTGATTGATAAAAAGATTTCTGTCTTTTACATCAAAACCATTTTGCTCCAATCCTTTGGCCATTTGCTCAAATGAAATCAGAATTTCCTTTTCTCCTGTTTCGATATTGACGATGGCGATGCCATCATCCTTTGGAGCTGGAACACCATAAGTCCAATCATAGCTGTCTTTGTAACCAGTGACTGGACGCAATCGAGCCATTCGGGCATAGTTGATAGCTAGGAAATATTTTCCCAAAGGACAAACTCCACTATTGCCAAAAGACCTATGACCAAACTGAAAAGTCTTTACTCTTTGCCGTTTATCAATATCATAAAGTACTGTAAAAATAACTCCCGATTTGGGGTCTCGATCGTTAAAGAAAAACTGATGATTGGGCCGATGAGGATTCCAATAAAACATGGTGCCTTGCTGTGGATTCCACCCTTGGCTTTCATCGAGTTTTTCCACCAGGTATCGTCCCTTTATTCTGCGGTCAAGATTAATAAGGTTGACACTCGCTACTTCGCCTTTTCCTGGCAAATGGTCGTGAAAAGAGGAGGATAAGCAAACTAAACGATTACCATTTTTGTTCCATGGAATGGTAAGCGATTGTCCGATATAACCAAAGAAGTGATGGTCTGAGCCAAAGGTAATCTGTTCTATTTCAACACCAATATGCTGAAGATTTGCCGAAACAAAATTTGGGATACAAAGCGAACTTAAAAAAACTTTACCTCCATCGATAACAAATCTTCTTCTCTTCATTCAATGATATTTAAAGCTTAAAAATAGGGTTTATTTGAATGTCATTTTAAAATCATATTTCGAGTTCTCACCAGTTAAATTTGGTGAGCGGAGTCTTTATATTCATCATTCGAAAATTGTTTATCCTTTTAGTGTAATAAATCCTCAACTTTAGATTTTTTTCGTCCAATCCTTTTTTACAAACTTAACTTTAAATTAATATCAGCAATATTATATTTTAAAAATTGATTAGCTTCAACATAAAAGTAGTTGAATCAATTTAATAAATGAATTATGAAAAAATTGTCAATAACCCTTGTATTAATTGGATTATTGGTTTCATGTAAAACAAAAGAAATAAAGAAAGTAAAAAATCCACCAAACATTGTAATTATATATGCCGATGATTTGGGTTGGGTTGATGTTGGTTATAATAAATACAGTAAGTTTTATGAAACACCTTACATAGATAAGTTGGCTTCCGAAGGGTTGATTCTAAATCGTTTTTATCCTTCCGCAGCTAATTGTGCTCCTTCCAGAGCAAGTATGATGAGTGGCATGTATAGTCCAAAACATGGAGTTTATCTTCCTCAAGGTCTATCAAGGGGGGGTGCTATTGAAGAAATGCGTTTCAAAGTTCCAACACATGATGCAGACTCCTCTTTTAATACATTTCCTGTTAGCATTAATCAACTTAATCCTGACTTTATGTCTTTAGCAGAGCTGTTAAATAAAGCGGGGTATAAAACGGCGCGTTATGGAAAATGGCACATTGGCCAGGATAACCAAGGTTTTGATGTAAATTCCGCAAATGGAGAAATAGGCTATATAACTAATCATGGGAAGTCGGAGAAACGTTTTTACTCAGACACATTGGTAGCTGAGAAATTAACAACGGCATCAATTGATTTTATAAAAGAAAACAAAAAAGAACCTTTTTTCCTTTATTTAGCTCACTGGGAGGTTCATGGACCTAATAAAGCTAGAAGAGACAGAATATCATATTTCCAAAACAAAAAAGAAAGCTCAGGGTTTTCAGAGTTTAATGCGGTATATGCTGCTGAAGTTGAGCAGTTGGATATGAGCGTAAAAAGAATTTATGAAGCACTCAAAACAGAAAACCTTTTAGAAAACACCCTTTTTATATTTGCTTCTGATAATGGTGGGGTTCCTGCTAATACACAAAACTATCCTTTGAGGGAAGGAAAGGGCACATTTTATGAGGGGGGCATACGCACCCCGTGTTTCATGTATTGGAAAGGTGTGATTAAAAAAGGGCGAGTTTCTGACCAACCTATTAATGGAGTAGATTTCATGCCTACTTTTGCAGAAATTTCAGGAGTAGATATAGATGAAGATAAATTCGATGGAGAATCTTTTGTTACCCTAATTTGGGGAAAAGATTATAGTAGGAAGAAGCCGATGTTCTTCCATTTTCCGCTTTACCTTGGAGGTGAAGGATTACCATCATATGGAGGAAAAGAAAATTATTGGAGAGCTGTTCCTTTAACTGTTATAATGAAAGATAAGTGGAAATTGATTAAATATTATGAATTTGATAAAGTTGAGCTTTTTAATCTAGAAAATGATATATCAGAAACCAAAGACTTATCAGCAATCGATATTAATAAAAAGACAGAACTATTGAATCAATTGAATGAATGGGTAGAAAAAATAAATGCGCCTGTTCCAAGTATTTTTAATGAATAAATAATAAAGCTAGTGGGCTTAGTCTTTAAAAAAATAAGTTGCCAATAACTAATCGGTAAGGCTCTGTTTTATTAATATATTTGGATAAATTCGCAATAGTTTTTTAATTCATCTATTGATTATTAAATATCTAAAGTCTTATCTTCAATGATATAATTGGGAGCAAGATTTTGCTAAGAAATTTATGATTTGATAAATTAAATTTTTAAAAAAGTATAATAAAATGAAAAAATGTATTTTGATTTTTGCAATAATTCTATTTGGCTGTTTAGAGCCCAAAAAAGAACTTCCAAAAATATTAATCATTGGTGATTCAATTTCAGGCGGATATTTTCCATTTGTTCAGGAAAGTCTAAAAGGAAAAGCAAAAGTTTTTCAGCCAACTTATATTGATGAGAATGGAAAAACTAAAGGGTGCTGCGGAGGAACTACTCAGGGAGTAAAGGAGATGGACTTCATTTTATCCAACAAAAAATGGGATATTATTCATTTTAATTTCGGTTTACATGATATTAAACATATTGATCCAGTTACTGGAAAAAACAGCAAGAACTTGAGTCATCCCCATCAGGCTTCCCCTGAAGAATATGAAAGAAACCTTATTGAAATTATCAAAAAATTAAAACTAACTGGAGCTAAACTTATTTTTGCTACGACAACTCCTTATCCCGATAAGTTAGGAAAGCAGATGCGTTCTCCAGGAATGCCCAAAATATATAATCAAGTTGCGCTAAAAATAATGAACAATAATCAAATTAAAGTTAATGATTTATATACCTTAGTTTTGCCTAAGATTAGTGATCTCCAGATACCCAATAACGTTCATTTTAAGGAAAAAGGGAGCGAATTTTTAGCAAACCTGGTCGTAAAATCTATTATTGAGTCATTATAATAACTATTTCAAATGGTTAATTGGGCAAACTAGATAGTTTGTCAAAAATAGCCTTAAGACCCTGGTACATGATAAATGATTATTTGAAATAAAATTCCGGAGTTACTTTTTCTAAGACAGGCATCAATGAATCAACTATTTTTTGGTAGTCAAATGCAATATTTACGTTTTCCTCCGGATCTAATAAATGATCGTATAATTCTATTTTAGGCTCCTCTTCCCTAAAAAATTTTGTCACACGATAACGATCAGTTTTCAGGCTGACCCCATTTTTCCAAAAACCAAATGCCTGGTTTGGATGGTTCGATTTTCCAGTTTGAATTAATTCCACTAAGCTTTTTCCATCTAGTTCGTAGGGCTTAGCTAATCCGCAAAAATCCAACAATGTAGGATAGAGATCAACGGTCTCCACTATGGTATTGATTTCTTTTGAAGCGTGATTTAATCCGGGTATTTTGACAATCAGAGCACTTTTAAGGGATCGCTCAAAAAGGCTGTGTTTACCCCACTTTCGATCATTTCCTAAATGCCAGCCATGATCGCCCCACAAAACCACAATAGTTTCTTTGTCCAATTCAAGGGACTTGAGTTCCATTAATAGTTCCCCTACAAGATGGTCTATATAACTGACGGATGCATAATATCCGTGAATCAATTTTCTGGCATATTCATCAGAAATAGATCGAGCGAGTGTTGGCTTTTCGTCTGACAATTTATAATTATAAAACTCCCCCATTTTTCCAACGCTATTTGGGTGAACGTTTTGTGGAATAAACGGATCTGAAGCAATAGGAATGGTAGATCTATCGTACAAATCCCAATATTTTTTAGGAGCATTGAAAGGCAAATGAGGTTTGAAAAACCCAACACCCAGAAGAAATGGTTTTTGTTGAGCTTTTAATTTTCTTAACTCCTTCACTGCAGACTTTAGAATTAATCCATCAGGGTATCCTTCATCGGTTACATCTGCACTTTCATAGGGTTTTACTTGTCCCTTTAAACTTTGACGATTTTCTCCATTGGCATAGGCAAAAAAAGCATTCCAACCGGTTTTCCACTTGCCAGGGTTGAATACAAATCTATCCCAACTATGGGGCATTTCTTTTACATCAGATGGTTTTTCCTCGTATCCATAAACCAATCCATCTACAGAATGACTTAATTTACCTATTCCAACAGTGTTATAACCATTTCTTTTAAAATGATGCACAAAAGATTCAGGCCGCTGTTCTTCATTTTTATTGGCCATTTCGCGATAAAAAACCCTATTATCAATATGAATTCTTTTTCGAGGTCTAAGCCCAGTCATCAGGCTGTAACGTGATGCACCACAAGTGGGAACTTGTACATAGTGTCGACTAAAAAAACTACCCTCTCTTGCCAGTTGATCTATGTTGGGGCTTTTCACGACTCGATTTCCATTTATTCCCAATTCAGGCCTTAAATCATCAACCGAAATAAAAAGAATATTGGGAATTAAAGTCGACCTAGTACTCTTTTCCGATTCACAGGCATTTATCAAAAGAAGAATTGTAATGAATAGAAATATTTTTTTCATTTTAAAATATAAAAATTATAAAACCAACTTAGTTAATATCATCAGAAAATGGTATGCGTTTTATAATTTTAAATTTACCAGTTCTCTTGAATTACTTTTCTCATCTCAGCTCCATCTTTTTGGGCATCGCCGTATTGAACTCTCAATTCTACCAAATCTTTTTTTAACTCCGTAATTATGGTTTTGAACTCTAGATTATTATATTGATTTTTGAGTTCTAAGGGGTCATTTACCAGATCATAAAATTCCCAAGCGGGAGCACTAGCTTGATCAGTATAGGTTCCCTTCATCCCCAAAGAGAGACCATAGTAAAAGATCAGTTTGTATTGATCTGTCCGAATACCCAGATGGGCCGGTCGATTAAGGGCATGTGCATAATATCGGTAATACATTTTATCCCTCCACTTATCATTATTTTCCATAATGAGATTTTTTCGAAAGCTTTGTCCCTGGAATTCATCGGGTTGTGGGATGCCTGCATAGTCTAATAGCAGTGAGGGAAAGTCAATGTTTAATACAATATCGTCTATCCTTTTTCCAGCAGGAATTTCCTCAGGATAACGAATAACAAAAGGCATACGAGAAGATTCCTCCAGAAACATACGCTTGTCAAACATGCCGTGTTCACCTAAAAAATACCCTTGGTCAGAGGTATAGATGATCAGGGTATTGTCGGTCAAGCCATTTTCATCTAAATAATTTAACATTCTTCCTATATTTTCATCTATAGCTGCCGCCGATTTCAAAAAGTCTTTGACAAATTTTTGGTAGGTTTTTTTTCTTGCCTGAACAATATTCAGTCCATCTGTATCAAATGGAAGGCCGGGGTAACGGCCGTTGTTTTTTAAAGAGGCTTCTCGCCATCGCTCTGCCAGAATTTCCAATATTTGTCCATCGAAGCTCCGACCGGACTTTTGGGAGTCGAAATCGAGTAATGAGACAGGTTCGGGAATCGAGTCGTTTTCAAATAAATTTTTGAATCGCTCGGGATAGTCAAAAGGTTCGTGGGTGGCTTTAAAGTGGGTCATCAACATAAAGGGCTTTTCTTTGTCTCTTTGATCCAACCATTTTAAAGATTCATTCATGATGACATCAGAAGAGAATCCCTTGTACTCCTTACCACCTTTGTTTCCATATTCCCAGTTATCATTGTTTTTTAAAATGGGATTGTGGTACCTCCCCTGCCCAGGCAGTATATTGAAATGATCAAAACCGGAGGGTCTGTCTTTTAAGTGCCACTTTCCAATAAGAGCAGTCTGGTAACCGGATTTTTGAATAAGTTGGGCAACATTGAGTTGATGAGGATGAAGGGCGTCAGAAAGTGTATATACCTGATTGATATGACTGTATTGCCCTGTGAGTATCGAGGCCCGGCTGGGAACACAAATAGAGTTGGTACAAAAGGCATTGTCTAAAACCACTCCCTCTGCAGCTAATCTTTTAATATTTTGATTGATTGCATATTTTTCCAAGACACCTCCATATATCCCCCAAGCTTGGCTGGTATGATCATCGGACATGATAAAAATGATATTAGGGGATTGGTTTTGTTTTTTGGAAATTGATGTACCACAACTAATAACCAATAAACATAAAATTAAAATCAATTTAGAATTCATTACGATGGTTTTTTAAATAGGGAATCGAAACTATTTTTGTTACATTTGAGTGTACGCACACAAAATAAAAACGATTCTTGATAATGAAAACCAAATTTAATTTTTTTAGTCAACTGATCATCCTATCGGTAGCATTTTTTATTTACTCTAATTTACTAGCTCAGACAGAGTGGAAATCTCTTTTTAATGGAAAAGACATGTCTGGATGGGAGGTAAAGAACGGAACAGCAAAATATCATATTGAGGGCAATTCCATTGTAGGCACTTCCAAAACCGGGACGCCGAATACTTTTTTATGCACCAAAGAAATGTATGGTGATTTTATTTTAGAGTTGGAAGTGCTGGTTGCTCCGGGACTGAATTCCGGAATCCAGTTTCGATCAAGCTCAATAAAAAGCTATAGAGATGGGAGAGTTCATGGATATCAATCCGAATTAGATACAAGTGAAAGAGCATGGACTGGTGGAATTTTTGATGAAGCTAGACGTGGATGGTTGTATCCACTTACAATAAACTATAAAGGTAGTAAGTCATTCGTTAACGGAGCATGGAATAAAGTTAGAATTGAAGCTATAGGCGATTCCATCAAAACTTTTATAAATGGAATTCAATGTTCAAATCTTGTAGATGATATGACATCGAGTGGTTTCATAGCACTTCAGGTACATTCTATAAGTGCAAAAGAACTCGAAGGTAAAACTATTAAGTGGAAAAATATCAAAATTATAACTGAAAACCTTGATCAGTACAGAACAAAAAATCAACCCCATGCTAGACAAATAAGTTATTTAAACAATAGATTAACCCCAGAGGAAAAGAGAAAAGGCTGGAAATTACTTTGGGATGGTAAAACTTCAAAGGGATGGAAGGGTGCTGAAATTGATTTCTTTCCTGAATCTGGAATTACTTTAGAAAATGGAATTATTCATTTTCATCCTCATAGGTTTAAAAAAGACCCAAAAAGATCTGGTGATATTGTTACTATTGAAAAATTTAGCAATTTTGAATTGGAGTTAGATTTTAAAATCCAAAAAGGTGGAAACAGTGGAATTAAATACTTTGTAGATGCTCTTAAGTCCGGTGACGGGAGAACTATAGGTCTGGAGTTTCAAATTCTTGATGATGCCCACGAAGATTTTAAAATGGGAGTTGATGGCAACAGAACCATAGGTTCACTGTATGATCTTATTTCCTCAGAAAACTTATCTGAATCACAAAGAAATCTAATTGAAAAAAAATCTCTTAACTACAAATTAAGATCAAAAGGACCAAATGAATGGAATAAAGCAAGGATTATTGTAAAGGGTGGAAAAGTAGAACACTGGTTGAACAATATTTTAGTCGTTAGGTATGACAGATTTTCCCAAACATTCAGAAATCTTATTAAAAAAAGTAAATTTTATGATAAAGAAGGCTTTGGAGTTGCAAATGAGGGAAGAATTTTACTTCAAGATCACCATCCAGGTGATATAAAATTTAAAAATATTAAGATTCGTGAATTATAAATATCGCATCCTCATACTTGCAATAATTTATTTAATATTTATAAAATGTAAGCAACAATCAAATATTGAGAAACCTCCAAATGTTATTTTAATACTTGTAGATGATATGGGCTATTCGGACTTGGGTGCCTATGGTAGTGAAGTAGCCACGCCCAACCTAGATCGACTGGCTTTGGGTGGTGTGAGGTTTACTAATGCCTATAATACCTCTAAATGCTTTCCCTCCAGGGCTGCCCTACTCACGGGATTGTATTCCCAACAAACGGGATACCACGAAAGTTTTAGGCAGCCCATGCGTAATGCGATTACACTCGGAGAGTTGTTTAAATCGGCCGGATACACTACTCTTTGGTCGGGTAAACACCATAGTACAGAAAATCCAGTTGACAGAGGTTTTGATCACTACAGTGGACTATTAGATGGTGCAGCCAATCATTTTAACCCAGGAATAAAAAGAGAGGGTGAGGGACAACCTGCCCAAAAGGGACTCAGAAATACACCTGTAAGTTACCGTAATTGGGTAATTGAGGGAGAAATTTACAATCCCTATACTCCCGAGTCAAAAGACTTTTACTCCACTGATGTTTTTACAAATTATGCTCTTGATTGGATAGGTCAAATCAAACCTGAAAAACCTTTTTTCCTTTATCTGTCTTACACAGCACCTCATGACCCCCTTATGGCTTGGCCAAAAGATATTGAAAAGTATATCGATCACTATCGAGAAGGGTATGAAGTTATAAGAAAACAACGATTTAAAAAACAAAAAAAACTGGGAATACTCCCTAAAAATACGGTCCTGTCACAAGCTGAATATGTCGACTGGGATAGCCTTAATGCAGAAGAAAAGGCAGATGAAAGCAGGACCATGGCGGTATATGCTGCTATGATCGATCGATTGGATCAGAACATAGGCAGAATATTGGAAAAATTGGAAAAGCAGGGAAAGCTAAGCAACACCCTTATTCTTTTTACCTCTGATAATGGAGGATCAAGCGAAGTAGTCAATATTCCTGGAGGAACCGGAGAAATTGGCACCTCTACCAACTGGAAGTCGTTGGGTAAAAATTGGGCTAATGTGAGTAATACACCCTACAGAGAATATAAAAACTGGAGTCATGAAGGAGGCATAAAAACTCCATTGATCGCCTATTGGCCCGAAAAAATAAAAACCAAGGGTTTTATTTCTCACAAACCCATACATTTTATTGACTTCCTTCCTACCTTCAAAGAATTGATAGGAGCAAACTATCCTGAGCATTTAAATGGCAACACCATTTTTCCAAGCCCTGGAAAAAGTTTTTTACCTCAATTATTTGGGGACTCTTCCGTTAAAAGAGACGCCCCAATATTTTGGCAATGGAGACATGGCAAAGCTATAAGGGATGGAGATTGGAAATTAGTAGCGCACAAAGAAGTTTGGGAGCTCTACAATTTGGAATCTGATCCAGTTGAAGAAATAAACCTCATTGAGAAAGAAAAGGAAAAGCTAACTGAGCTAAAAGAACTCTATGAAGATTGGGCCGCAAATTTTGAAATTGCAAATAAATAATTTGATTTTTTGACATGATTCGCCTATTCTGCTTGCTGTTTTTGTTTTTATTAGAAAGCTCATTTTTTTTGAGGTGTTCCAATACCTCAGAAGGAGAAAAAAAGCCTCCCAACATTCTGTGGATTACAGTGGAGGATATCAGTCCTAACTTGGGTTGCTACGGAGACACATTGGCACATACACCAAATTTGGATGCCCTTGCCTCAAAAGGATTTAGGTACAATAATGCCATTGCAAGTGCGCCCGTTTGTGCACCGGCAAGAAATGCTATTATTACTGGAATGTATCCCTC
>CACNDW010000009.1 GCA_902619315.1 uncultured Bacteroidota bacterium
AGCATCGCCAAAATCAAATTCCTTTTTTGTAAAAGGCAAGGTCAATACCTTGATCAAACGACCAAATAATTCCGTAAAATAAACTACCTCCTCGGCCTTATCATCGGTTCTTAATATTTCCAGGTCGTATAAAATTTCCTGAAAAAGCAATGGATTATCTTCAATTTTGAGATCTACCAAATCAAAATAAGGTTTGTAAAAGTCATCGGGTATGGTCTTAACACAGCCGAAATCTAAAGCAACCAAATTATAAGACTCGTCAATTAAAAAATTGCCCGGGTGGGGATCGGCATGTACTTTTTTCAAATGATGAATTTGAAACATATAAAAATCCCAAAGGGTTTGACCCAAACGGAGGTTCATTTCCTGATCATGTTTATGGGCTGACACATATTCCGAAATGTGTAATCCTTCCATCCAATCCATGGTCAAGATCTTGTCAGATGAATACTCCGGGTAGTAGGCAGGAAACCTAAGATAAGGGATGTGTCTACATTTGTCTGCAATCCATTGGCTTTGTTTTAATTCTAGTAGGTAATCCGTTTCCTCCAATAATTTATTTTCAACTTCATTGAAATATTTGTCAGTATCCTTGCCTCTTAGATTAAACATCCTCAGCGCAATGGGTTTTACGATACTCAAGTCGGAACTGATACTGTCTGCCACCCCAGGATATTGAATTTTCACAGCAAGTTTTTTCCCATCTTTAGTTGCCTGGTGTACCTGACCGATACTGGCAGCATTTTTAGATTGGGCAGCAAACGTATCAAAAACCAATTCGGGGTTAGCCCCCAAATATTTTCTTATCATTTTTTTGACCAGAGGCCATGAGAGTGGTGGAACTGAAAACTGTGACAAACTGAATTGGTCTACATAGGCCCTCGGCAGAAGGTTTTTTTCCATGCTTAACATTTGTGCTACTTTAAGAGCACTTCCCTTTAAAGTCTTCAGAGAATTATAAATATCTTTTGCATTTTCCTGATCCAAGCGCTCGCGACTGCCGTCCACCTTAAGGGCTTTTTGACCGTAATATTTTAGGTAGTTTCCACCCAATTTTAGGCCGGTAGTAACTAAGTTCCCCGCCCTTGCAATTTTATTAGTTGGAATATAATCCAAGGATTTCAAGAGACTACAAATTTTTCCTTCCACAAAAATTTACCAAAATCCAACAATGCTGACAAAGGGGTGTTATCAAAAACATCAAAGGCAGTTTTAACTGATTTTTCAATGGCTTGGTCTGTCTTTTCAAAATCGGCAGAGGTATCTTCAATCCAAAATTTGATCAAAAAGCCCAATTGAAACCAGGCTGCCTCGGAGAATATTTTGGGTGGATGCTGTAAATAAGACGGCTTGTCAACATTTCCGTCTTCAATCAGTTCTGAAGTAAAATCTTTAAAAGTTTTCCTCAGTGAGGATAGCTGGCCCATTTTAGTCATTATTTTTTCACCTCCCGAAAGCGCAAACAAAATGTAACTCCTATTTAGTAACATCACCTCAAAGAAAGTATAGTAAAAAGATAGCAGCTTTTCCTTGGGCTTAGCATTTTCAAAGTTCTCATCCTTTTCCAAAAGTAACATTGCATTATCGTAAAAAGTTTCCCATATTATAGTTTTAACATTATCTAATGAGCCGAAAAACTTATAAAAAGTTTTTTCCTCAATTTCGGAAACTTGGCAAAATTTATAGACGGATTTTGGATACTGATCATTTTCCAAAGTAAAATTCATAAATGAGGTAATAATCGATAACTTTATTTTCTTTTCTTTTTGATTCATTTTAAGTTTTATATAACGCAAATCTACATAATGTTTACTTATTTTTAAAAAAACTTAAACAAAATATTATGTCAATGTGTCATTTTTTACTTTTTGGTATTTTATTTGAATATATAGTTATAGTTAAAACACATTAAAATGGCAAATGGTAAAATAAATGTTGCGGTAGAAAATATTTTCCCCCTAATCAAAAAATTTCTTTATAGCGACCATGAGATTTTTCTCAGAGAGCTAATTTCAAATGCAACCGATGCAACTAGTAAACTAGTACACCTTAGCAGTATTGGTGAAGTCAAGGGTGAAATTGGTGATCCCCTAATCGAGGTTAAAGTTGATAAAAAATCAAAAAAAATTCACATTATTGACCAAGGTGTTGGTATGACCAAAGATGAGGTTAATAAATACATAAATGAAGTTGCCTTTTCTGGTGCTGAAGAATTTTTGGAAAAATATAAAGACAATGCTAAAGACTCTGGAATAATTGGACACTTTGGTCTTGGTTTCTATTCTGCTTTTATGGTAGCCGAGAAAGTTGAGATCATTACCAAATCGCATCAAAATGCCCCAGCTGCCCATTGGACTTGTGACGGATCACCTGAATATTCAATTGAAGAGTCAGGAAAAAAGGATCGAGGTACTGAGATCATTCTCCACATTGCTAAGGACTCCAAAGAATTTTTGGAGGAGGCACGAATCCGTGATTTACTTAATAAGTATAATAAGTTTATGCCTTACCCGATCAAGTTTGGAACTAAGGAGGAAACTTTGCCTTTACCTGACGATGCAAAGAAAGATGCAAAACCTGAAACCAAAACAGTGGATAATATAATTAACAACACTAGCCCTGCATGGACTAAACCTCCGGCTGACCTTAAAGAAGAAAACTACAAATCCTTTTACCGAGAATTGTACCCCATGCAATTTGAAGATCCCCTATTCAATATACACCTCAACGTAGACTACCCATTTAACCTTACTGGTATTCTCTACTTTCCCAAAATTCAAAACGACCTTAACCTGCAAAAAGACAAAATTCAGCTCTACCAAAACCAGGTTTTTGTTACAGACAATGTTGAAGGAATTGTTCCCGAATTTTTAACTCTCTTAAGGGGTGTAATTGATTCTCCAGACATTCCGCTCAATGTTTCCCGCAGTTATTTACAAGCTGATGGTGCAGTAAAGAAAATCAGTAATTACATCACCAGAAAGGTGGCCGATAAACTTAATTCCCTATTTAAAAAAGACCGTAAAGGATTTGAAGAAAAATGGAATGATATAAAAGTAGTTATTGAGTACGGTATGCTGACCGAAGATAAGTTTTATGAAAAAGCAGGACAATTTATGTTATACCCCACCACTGACGGAGAGTACTTGACTTACAATGAACTAGAGGCCGCAGTAAAAGACAATCAGACTGATAAAGATGGGAAACTGATGTTCCTTTACGCATCCAATGTGGAAGAACAGCACCAATACATCGAAACTGCTAAGGAAAAAGGTTATAAAGTACTATTGCTAGATTCACCCATTATCTCACACCTTGTACAAAAACTTGAAGGTGAAAAGGAAAATATTGGATTTGCTCGAGTAGATGGAGATGCTATGGAAAACCTTATTAAAAAAGAAGAAGCGACAGTTTCCAAAATGTCAGATGATGAAAAAGAAAGCCTAAAACCTTTAATTGAGGCAGTTATACCCGAAAAAAAATATACCGTTCAACTCGAAGCAATGGATAGCAAGGGACTACCCTTTGTATTGACCCAACCTGAGTTCATGCGTCGGATGAAGGAGATGCAAAACACCGGGGGGGGGATGATGGGTGCTTTCCCCGAAATGTATACTCTATTAGTAAATACAAATCACGAATTGGTAGGACAGATCCTGCAAACCAAAACCGCCAAAAAACGAGAACGTCTTATACAACAATCACTCGATTTGGCCCGACTTTCCCAAAACTTGTTGAAAGGAGAGGCCCTGACTGCTTTTATCAAACGTTCAGTAGAGCTGATCAAATAGTTAGAAAGTTTTTTCTGTTCTAACCCCTTGTAACTTTAAATACAAGGGAGTTTTTATATTTAAAATATCCTTAAGGTATTTTTACCTTGAGATAACTGAAAAATGTATTGATTCATGCTATTATTTTACCATAATACTAGCATTAAATACCAATAAACAAATCTTAATAAAATTTAAGTTAAAAGAAATATATATTTACTCTGCATCATTTAAAGTTTATCAATAATACTATATCCAAAATGAATAAAAAATTTATTTTTGAGAGTGTCAAATATCTTTCAATTAGCTCCCGACTGGCAACCCGAACTCCCGGGTGCTAAACTGCGCTATTATCAAAGGTTTTTATCGGTTGATCGTGCAAACTACTATTACAAAAACTTCTTAGAAACGATTCCATGGCAACAAGAAGATGTTAAAGTTTTTGGTAAAGTATATGCCCAACCTCGTCTGACATCACTACACAGTGACTCCCTTAGCAGCTATACCTATTCGGGTTTAACCCTCCAACCAAACCCTATGACGAAAACACTTTTTGAACTCTTAAACCTAATCCAGACAGTATGCCAGCACGATTTTAACTGTGTTTTACTCAACTTATACCGAAACGGTTCCGACAGTAACGGTTGGCATGCTGACAATGAGAAGGAACTTGGAAAGTATCCAAAGATCGCCTCCTTCAGTTTTGGTGCTGCTCGTTTTTTTCATTTCAAACATCGAAAGATTAAACAGCAACGTTACAAAATGGAACTCCATCATGGAAGTTTATTATTAATGGAGGGTGAAATGCAAAAATATTGGCTGCATCAAATTCCTAAAACCAAAAGACAATTAGAGCCAAGGATCAATCTTACCTTCCGAAAAATCATTTAAAGATTAAATTAAACCTGACCGCCAAACAAATCCCCACTTATATTAAATTTTGACTAATAGAAAAAACATTTTTAATAATTTACATTAAGGTTGGAATTTGGCAGCCTAATCTTATCTGATCTATTGGAGTAAACATAAATAAACCTATTAAGCCTTTGATTGTGTAAGACATAATAATTCAAACTAAAGTTTCACAGTTAAATCTGATTTAATTCTCTCTAAAAAAAGAAATCAAGAAGGTTTCGTCATCAAAATATCTATTTTTCTAAAAAGACAAATTCGACTACATTTGTATATATACTTTTACTATTATGTTTAGTAGAATTCTTTCCACTAGTGTTTTTTTATGCCTACTTATGATAATTGGTTGTGAAGAAGCCCACAAACCTGACGAAAATACAATGATACTGAGCGGAACTGTTAAAGGTTTGAGAAAAGGAACCCTCTATTTACAAAAAATTCAAGATTCCCTTATGGTTAATGTAGACTCAGTGAAAGTTAATGGTAACCCCGACTTCAAATTCAAAACTGAAATTGAAAGTCCTGAGATCTATTACCTCTATTTAAATAAGGAGGATGGTGACAGTCTCAATGACAGAATATTATTTTTTGCAGAAAAAGGGGAAATTACCATTAACACACTTCTGAAAACCTTCGAAAGTAGTGCTAAAGTTACGGGCTCTAAAAATCAGGAATTATTACAAGAATACCGAAAGCTTTCTCGGCAATTCAATCGGAAAAATTTAGATTATCTTGAAGCATATTTCACAGAAGCTAAAGAGAAAAACAATGACAAAGTATTGGATTCAATTCAAGGGGCCATGGACAATCTAATGAAAAGAAGATATTTGTACGCCCTTAACTTTGCAAGTACTCATGGGGATAATGTTATTGCTCCTTTTATTGCATTAACCGAAGTTTCTGATGCGAATATTATCTTTTTAGATACGATTGCCTCTAAATTGACAGATAAGGTGAGAGCCTCGAAATACGGTAAAAAATTTATTGAATTTATTCACTCGAGAAAAATAGATGAAGCGGTAGAGTAACTATCCCAACTTGGTCAACTCCTTTTGCAGGGCATCTACAGAAGTACTCAAATGATCTTTTAAGGCCTTAAACCCTTCTTTTCCTCCCTGTCTTTTGGCCTGATGAATTTTCTCAATCAAATCGTCAAACAAAGCAATGGATTTATCGATCAATTGCTCAGTTGATTCGGGGTCTGCATCGGGGTGGTTCAATTCCCAATCATAAACCTCTTCGATATAACTCCCTACAATGTTGTTGATTTCTTTTTTGAATAATCTGATACTTGACATAACGTTTGTATTAAGGTTTATTTAACCACTGTATTTTACGAAATTACGGGGGGTTTCGTAGAGAACTATTTCCAAGGTTTTGTCTTCATCCAAATGTGGAAAAATTTTATTATATATGACTACGGCAATGTTTTCGGCCGAGGGAATCAAGTCTGCAAATTCAGGAACCTGTTCATTAAGATTTTTATGATCAAAGGCATCTTCAACCTCAGCTTTAATGATATCTTTGAGGGCTTTCATATCCATGACATAACCCGTCAAAGGGTCTATTGTTCCAGTAACATTGACAATCAACTCATAGTTGTGTCCGTGGAAATGAGGATTGGAGCACTTTCCAAAAACTTTTTCATTTTTTGCATCATCCCAGGATTTTACATAAAGTCGGTGGGCAGCGTTAAAATGTGCTTTTCTACAAACGGTTACTCTCATAATTTTAATTGGTCTTCTAAGTGTTGACAAAAACGATTAAAAATAATGGCAAACCAAACGGTATAATCATCGGGACTATTTTTCAAATCTTCTTTTATAGCATCGATATGCATCCATTTATAAGCGGCCACCTCATTAGTGTTGATCCTGGGATCCTCCTCACTGAAGCCAACCATTACATGGTCGAGTTCGTGCTCTGTTAATCCATTGTCAAAAGAAGCTTTATAACTAAACGAAAACAATTCTTCGAGAGAAACTGTCATTCCCATCTCCTCCCTCAATCGACGGTTACCGGCCTGAAGATTCGTCTCACCCTCACGCTGATGGCTGCAGCAAGTGTTAGTCCAAAGGCCCGGAGAGTGGTATTTTCCGAAAGCGCGTTGTTGAAGGAGTAGTTCCCTTTTAGAATTCAGTATAAAAATAGAAAACGCACGATGCAATACAGCTTTTTTATGTGCCTCCATTTTTCCCATAGTACCAACTTGCTGATCTTGGAGATCAACCAAAACTACTTTTTCTTCCTCCATTAAATCAAAAATACCTAATATATTAGACAAAACCTATCAACAAATTTTAGTTATGGGATTTAATTAAATATTTTTGCCCAAATTGATCAATATGGAATTCCTTCAGGAAATTCAAAGAAGACGGACATTTGGTATTATTTCACATCCCGATGCCGGAAAAACTACCCTGACAGAAAAATTACTACTCTATGGTGGTGCCATTCAAGAAGCGGGAGCGGTCAAGTCCAATAAGATCAAAAAAGGAGCGACTAGTGACTTTATGGAAATTGAACGCCAGAGAGGAATTTCGGTGGCCACTTCGGTACTCGCCTTTAACTATAAAAACAAAAAGATCAACATTCTTGATACACCTGGCCACAAAGATTTTGCCGAGGATACTTTTAGGACGCTGACTGCCGTGGACAGTGTGATAGTGGTCATCGATGTTGCCAAGGGTGTGGAGGAGCAAACTGAAAAACTGGTAGAGGTTTGTCGCATGCGCAAAATCCCTATGATCGTTTTTATCAATAAGCTAGATCGAGAGGGAAAAGATGCCTTTGATCTGCTGGATGAAGTCGAAACCAAACTGGGGCTTAGAGTAACTCCCTTGAGTTTTCCCATTGGAATGGGGTACAATTTTAAGGGCATCTACAACCTTTGGGAGCAAAACATTCAAATATTTGAATCGACCGACAAACAAAAAATTGCAAAAACCATTGTTTACGATAATTTGGAAGACGAAGGTTTGGAGGATGCCATTGGTGATCAATCCATGGCAGAGCTTAAAGAATCTCTCGAATTGCTAGAAGGGGTTTATCCCGCTTTTGATAAAAAGGAATACTCAGAGGGGGATTTACAACCTTTATTTTTCGGTTCGGCACTCAACAATTTCGGGGTTAAGGAACTGCTGGACTGTTTTATTGAAATTGCCCCCGCACCCCTGCCCAAGTCGACCGACAAACGCATCATCCACCCCTATGAAGCTGACTTTTCGGGTTTTGTCTTTAAGATTCATGCCAATATGGACCCGAAACATCGTGACCGATTGGCGTTTGTCAAAATTGTATCTGGAACATTCAAACGAAACACCCCTTACTTTCATGTCAGACACAAAAAGAAACTCAAATTCTCCAGTCCCAATGCATTTTTTGCCGAAAAAAAAGAAGTGGTTGACGAATCGTTCCCAGGAGATATCGTAGGGCTGCACGATACAGGGAATTTTAAGATCGGGGATACCCTTACCTCAGGAGAAGAAATGCAATACAAAGGTATTCCCAGTTTTTCTCCCGAGCATTTTCGCTTTATTAACAATACCGATCCAATGAAAGCCAAACAACTTGGTAAGGGAATTGATCAGCTGATGGACGAAGGGGTCGCACAATTATTTACCCTCAACCTAAACGGCAGAAAAGTGATCGGTACTGTGGGAGCACTTCAGTTTGAGGTGATCCAATACCGACTTGAACACGAGTATACAGCCAAGTGTAGCTTTGAAAACTTTAATATTCACAAGGCGTGCTGGGTCAGAACAGAAGACAATGAAAACAAAAACTACCAGGACTTCCTCAAGGTTAAACAAAAGTTTTTGGCCACTGACAAAAAAGGCCAATTGGTGTTTTTTGCAGATTCAGCCTTTTCACTACAAATGGCCCAACAAAATTATCCCGAAGTTACATTTGAATTTACCTCAGAATTTGGGTGAAAGACTCCCTAATTTTCTAAAAGATATGGGTCTTCAGGCTTCTCCGGTAGGTCCAAAATTTAGAGGAATTGGCGGTGGTTCCTTAGAATCAATCTCTCCATGACTATCCTCATAACGACTAATGTTGTCAGCCAAAGCACTTTGAAACCTTTTGGCATGTTCCGGAGTCAAAATTATCCTAGACTTTACTTTAGCCTTGGAGGTACCTGGCATTATAGCAACAAAATCGACGACAAATTCCGAAGGCGAGTGGTTGATGATGGCCAAATTGGAATAATCCCCTTGAGCGGTGGTCTCATCAACTTCGATATTGATCTGTTGATTTTTTTGCTGTTTAGAATTGCTCATGAACTATAAATTAATTTCTTCTTCCTTATCAATCAATAAGCTGGTATATTCATCCTTTGAACCAACAATAATGTTGTCGTAAGCTCTCAAACCAGTTCCCGCTGGGATTTTGTGTCCAACGATAACATTTTCTTTGAGTCCTTCAAGGGAGTCAATTTTTCCATTTACGGCTGCCTCATTTAAGACTTTTGTAGTCTCTTGGAAAGAGGCTGCAGATATGAATGATTTTGTCTGAAGGGAAGCTCTAGTGATCCCCTGAAGTTCAGGAGTAGCGGTAGCAAAAGCAGCGTCACGTGCTACTACTGGAGCTTTATCCTCACGAATTAATAAAGAGTTTTCATCACGCAATTGGCGAGCAGTTATCATTTGTCCCGCTTTTAAATTTTCGGAGGCACCAACTTCCTCTACGATTTTCTTACCAAATAAATTGTCATTTTCGATGATGAAATCAGACTTATATACCAACTGGCCCTCTAAAAATATAGAATCTCCAGGATCTTGGATTTTAACCTTACGCATCATCTGACGAACCACTACCTCAAAGTGTTTGTCATTAATCTTTACCCCTTGCAATCGATAGACTTCTTGCACCTCATTGACCAAGTATTGCTGAACTGCTGATGGGCCTTTGATCTTGAGGATATCTGTCGGTGTAATTGATCCATCTGACAAGGGCATTCCTGCTTTTATAAAGTCGTTTTCTTGAACCAAGATCTGATTAGATAATTTGACCAAGTACTTCTTAATGTTACCAAATTTAGACTCCACAATGATCTCCCGATTTCCTCTTTTGATCTTACCAAAAGAAACCACACCGTCAATCTCAGAGACAACCGCTGGATTTGAGGGATTTCGTGCTTCAAACAATTCCGTAACCCTTGGAAGACCCCCAGTAATATCTCCAGATTTGGCAGATTTTCTTGGAATTTTGACCAATATTTTTCCTTCTTTAATCTTTTCACCGTCATTAACAATCAAATGCGCTCCAACTGGCAAGTTATAAGAGCGTAAGGTCTTTCCATTGTTATCTTTGATGTGTAAAGTTGGTATTAATTTTTTATTTCTAGATTCAGAAATCACCTTCTCTTGAAATCCGGTTTGCTCATCAATTTCAACCTGGTAAGTAACCCCCTGCTCGATATTTTCAAAGCTGATATTTCCAGAAAATTCCGAGACAATTACACCATTAAATGGATCCCATTGACAAATGACATCACCTTTTTTGATTTTTACTCCATTGTTAATAGAGATTGACGATCCATATGGGATATTATGAACATTGAGTATATTTTTAGTTTTTCTGTCGATCAACTTCAACTCAGTGGTTCTGGATATAACAATATTGGCTTCATTACCTTCTGCATCTTCACCCTTAACGGTCTTTAAGTCCTCTATCTCAGCAATTCCATCAAACTTAGCCACTAAGCGGTTTTCCTCAGAAATATTTCCAGCTACTCCGCCTACGTGGAATGTTCTCAAGGTCAACTGAGTTCCTGGCTCACCAATAGATTGGGCAGCTACAACACCCACTGCTTCTCCTTTTTGAACCATTTTACCGGTGGAAAGATTTCGACCATAACACTTTGCACAAATACCTTTTAGTGCCTCACAAGTGAGAGGAGATCGAACTTCAATATTGCTGATCGGAGAATTTTCAATGCGTTTTACAATTGATTCAGTAATTTGTTCGCCTGCTTCAACCAGTAATTCGTTTGAATGGGGATCCACAACAGTAAGTAAAGAAACACGTCCAAGGATACGCTCCCCTAAAGTTTCAACAATTTCCTCGTTTTTCTTCAAAGGCTCAACTCTAATTCCCCTTAGTGTTCCACAATCTTCAAGGTTGACGATTACATCCTGAGAAACATCAACCAACCTTCTTGTTAAGTAACCTGCGTCGGCAGTTTTCAATGCTGTATCTGCCAATCCTTTTCGTGCACCATGAGTTGAAATAAAGTACTCCAGGATGGACAATCCTTCTTTAAAATTTGACAGTATAGGATTTTCAATGATCTCTCCACCACCGACATTAGATTTTTTGGGTTTTGCCATCAATCCACGCATTCCGGTCAACTGTCGGATTTGCTCTTTTGATCCTCTAGCTCCTGAATCCAACATCATGTATACAGAGTTAAAACCTTGTTGGTCTTCACTGATTCTTTTCATGGCCAACTCAGTCAACTTGGCGTTAGTTGAAGTCCAAACGTCAATAACTTGATTATAACGTTCGTTGTTAGTGATTAATCCCATATTGTAGTTTCCAGAGATGCTATCTACTTGGGTATTAGCGTCCTCGATCATGTCGATTTTTTCTTTTGGTATGATAATGTCTCCTAAGCTAAAGGACAAACCTCCCTTAAAAGCAAACCCATAACCCATGTTCTTGATTTTGTCCAAAAATTCTGCAGTCTCAGGAACACTTGTTACTTTCAAAATTTGACCAATAATCTCTCTCAAGTTCTTCTTGGTTAGTACTTCGTTAAAAAATCCTGCGTTTTCAGGAACAACCTCATTAAATAATATACGTCCAACGGTAGATTCAATTAATTGATACTCCAACTCACCTTCTTTGTTAAAATCTTTAGTTTTGATTTTGACTATTGCATTTAGATCAACACGCTTTTCGTTATATGCAATATGAACCTCTTCAACAGAATAGAAAGTCAAACCCTCACCCTTGACAGAAACTTTCGGGGTTGATTTTTTGGCTTTTGTCATGTAGTAAAGTCCCAAAACCATGTCCTGTGAGGGAACCGTGATAGGAGAGCCGTTAGCTGGATTTAGTATATTGTGAGAGGCCAACATTAAAAGTTGTGCTTCTAGAATGGCTTCTGGCCCTAAGGGTAGATGAACGGCCATTTGATCCCCATCAAAGTCAGCGTTAAAAGCCGTACATACTAATGGGTGTAACTGAATAGCTTTTCCTTCAATCAACTTGGGTTGGAAGGCTTGAATTCCCAAACGGTGTAAAGTAGGGGCCCTGTTCAATAATACAGGATGACCCTTCAATACATTTTCCAATATATCCCAAACCACAGGTTCTTTACGATCAATGATTTTTTTGGCAGATTTTACAGTTTTGACTATACCCCTCTCAATCAATTTTCTGATGATAAAAGGCTTGTATAGCTCTGCAGCCATCCCCTTGGGCAATCCACACTCAAAAAGTCTTAATTCAGGTCCCACAACAATCACAGATCGAGCAGAATAATCTACCCTTTTACCCAACAAATTTTGACGAAAACGCCCTTGCTTTCCTTTTAATGAATCTGAAAGAGACTTAAGAGGCCGATTGGAATCCGTTTTTACAGCCGAAGATTTTCGGGTATTGTCAAACAATGAATCAACAGATTCCTGAAGCATTCGCTTTTCATTTCTTAAAATTACCTCTGGTGCTTTGATTTCAACCAATCGCTTTAAACGGTTGTTTCTGATGATAACACGTCTGTACAAATCATTCAAATCTGATGTTGCAAAACGACCACCATCCAGAGGAACTAAAGGTCTCAATTCCGGGGGAATCACAGGTATAACCTTCATGATCATCCACTGCGGAAGATTTTCCCTTTTTTCATTGGCATCTTTGAAAGCCTCTACAACTTGAAGTCTTTTAAGAGCTTCCGTTTTTCTTTGCTTAGAAGTTTCAGTATTAGCTTTGTGACGCAATTCGTAGGAAAGTTCCTCAAGATTGATTCTAGACAACAATTCAATCAAGCACTCAGCACCCATTTTAGCAATAAACTTTTCAGGATCATTGTCATCGAGAAATTGGTTCTCAGGAGGTAATTGCTCTATAACATTAAGGTACTCCTCTTCGGTTAGGAAATCCATTTTTTGGACTGGTTCTCCCTCATCATTTTTAGTATTACCAGGTTGTATGACCACATAGCGCTCGTAATAGATGATCATGTCCAGTTTCTTAGAAGGAAGACCTAACAAATATCCTATTTTATTAGGTAAGGATCTAAAATACCATATATGTGCTACAGGGACTACCAAGTTGATATGTCCAACACGGTCACGCCTTACTTTTTTTTCAGTCACCTCCACTCCGCATCGGTCACATACAATTCCTTTATATCGAATACGTTTGTATTTACCACAGGCACATTCAAAATCTTTGACAGGTCCAAAGATACGCTCACAAAAAAGACCGTCACGTTCGGGTTTGTGGGTTCGATAGTTGATCGTTTCAGGCTTAAGAACTTCTCCTCTTGAACTGCCCAAGATCACCTCAGGAGAGGACAAACCTATGGTTATGTTATTGAACTTTTTTTGGGTAATGATTTCGTTATTTCTTTGCATAACTCTTTAGCAATATTTTAATTATTCTTCTAATCTGATATCTAATCCTAATCCTTTTAATTCATGCATCAATACGTTGAAAGATTCTGGTAATCCAGGCTCTGGAAGGGTGTCTCCTTTCACAATTGATTCATAGGTTTTGGCACGGCCAATTACATCGTCTGACTTTACGGTTAATATCTCCTGCAAAGTACTGGAAGCACCATAAGCTTCCAATGCCCAAACCTCCATCTCACCAAATCGTTGACCTCCAAATTGGGCTTTTCCTCCCAAAGGTTGTTGAGTGATTAAGGAGTAGGGTCCGATGGATCTTGAGTGCATTTTATCATCAACCATATGTCCAAGTTTCAACATATAAATCACCCCCACGGTAGCAGGTTGGTCAAAACGTTCTCCTGTTCCTCCATCGTAAAGATATGTATGACCGTAGAGTGGAATACCTGCGCTATCGGTCAATTCGTTAATCTGGTCAATGGTAGCTCCGTCGAAAATTGGTGTAGCATATTTTTGACCCAAATTAAGCCCAGCCCAGCCTAAAACAGTTTCATATATCTGACCTATATTCATTCTCGAAGGAACGCCAAGTGGATTCAATACGATATCAACTGGAGTTCCGTCCTCCAGAAAAGGCATTTCTTCTTCACGTACAATTCGAGCAACAATACCTTTATTACCATGACGTCCCGCCATTTTATCCCCAACCTTTAGCTTACGCTTTTTAGCGATATAAACCTTAGCCAATTTTTTAACACCAGCAGGCAATTCATCTCCGACACTAATGGTGAATTTTTCTCTTCTTAGAGAACCTTGAAGGTCATTTTCTTTGATCTTGTAATTATGAATCAAATCTGCAATAAGTTTGTTTGTCTTATCGTTTGTGGTCCATATCCCTTTGGTCAAGTGAGTGTAATCATCTACAGCGGTTAACATTTTGAGGGTATATTTTTTCCCTTTAGGTAGGATTTCCTCTCCAAGATCATTTTGCACACCTTGACAAGTCTTTCCATTAACAATGTTGAAGAGCTTTTCTATCAGGATGCCTTTTAATTCCTCAAGTTTGAGATCAAACTTGTCCTCTAATAATTCGAGTTCCTGCTTATCCTGATTTCTCTTCCTTTTGTCTTTTACCGACCTGGTAAACAATTTTTTATCGATAACTACACCTCTAAGGGATGGTGGTGCTTTGAGTGATGCATCTTTTACATCTCCAGCTTTATCTCCAAAAATTGCTCGCAAAAGCTTTTCCTCAGGAGAAGGATCAGACTCCCCTTTAGGAGTTATTTTTCCAATAAGAATATCTCCTGGATTAACCTCTGCACCGATACGTATCATTCCATTTTCATCCAGATCTTTAGTAGCTTCCTCACTGATGTTTGGGATGTCATCTGTTAATTCCTCTGTTCCTAGTTTAGTATCTCTTACATCAATTGAATATTCGTCAATATGAATAGAAGTAAATATATCTTGTCGAACTACACGCTCAGAGATCACAATGGCGTCTTCAAAATTATATCCTTTCCAAGGCATAAAAGCCACTTTCATATTTCTCCCCAAGGCCAACTCCCCTTTTTGAGTAGCATAGCCTTCAGAAAGTACCTGACCTTTGGCAACTCTATCTCCTTTTTTGACGATTGGTTTGAGGTTAATACAAGTACCCTGGTTAGTCTTTCTAAATTTGATCAGTTCATAGGTCTTGGTATCTCCATCAAAGGTAACGAGATTTTGACTCTCTGTCATATCATATTTTATGGTGATTTTATTTGCATCAACATACTCTACCACCCCTTCACCTTCTGCATTGATCAATACCCTGGAGTCAGAGGCAACTTGTCTTTCCAATCCGGTTCCAACAATGGGAGACTCGGGACGTAAAAGCGGAACAGCTTGCCGCATCATATTAGATCCCATTAAAGCTCTGTTGGCATCATCATGCTCCAAGAATGGGATCAAAGAGGCAGAGATAGAGGCAATTTGGTTAGGGGAAACATCCGTGTAGGTAATTTCGTTGGGTGTTACAACTGGAAAATCCGCTTGATCCCTAGCAATTACTTTTTCAGAAGTAATTTTTCCAGCATTATCGTATGGGATATTAGCTTGGGCGATTAATTGATTTTCCTCTTCTTCTGCACTAAGATAGATGGTGTTATCCAAATCTATTTTCCCATCGTTGACCTTACGGTAAGGAGTTTCTATAAATCCAAGATTGTTTACTTTGGCATAGACTCCCAAGGAGGAAATCAATCCAATATTAGGCCCTTCAGGGGTTTCAATAGGACAAAGTCTTCCATAGTGAGTATAATGAACATCACGCACCTCAAATCCAGCGCGTTCTCTGGAGAGACCACCAGGGCCTAGGGCTGATAGTCTTCTTTTGTGAGTAATCTCAGCTAGAGGATTGGTTTGATCCATAAACTGCGATAACTGGTTGGTTCCAAAAAAAGTGTTGATCACCGAGGAGAGGGTTTTGGCATTGATCAAATCAATTGGAGTAAAGACTTCATTATCTCTTACATTCATTCGTTCGCGTATTGTTCTAGCCATTCTAGCCAATCCAACTCCAAACTGAGATGAGAGTTGCTCTCCAACAGTTCTTACCCTTCTATTGGAAAGGTGATCAATATCATCAATTTCTGCTTTAGAATTAATCAACTCGATCAAGTACTTCACAATGGTTATAATGTCTACTTTAGTCAAGACCTGCTTGTCCATCTCGACTTCAAGGTTGAGTTTTTTGTTCATTCGGTAACGGCCAACCTCGCCTAGATTGTATCTCTGATCGGAAAAGAAAAGCTTATCAATAATACCACGAGCAGTATCTTCGTCAGGCGGCTCGGCATTTCTTAACTGTCGATAAATATGCTCTACAGCCTCTTTTTCAGAGTTTGTAGGATCTTTTTGCAATGTGTTATGAATGATCGCAAAATCAGACATATGAGCATCCTCTTTGTGTAATAGTATGGTTTTCACATCTGCTTCAAGGATCATTTCGATATGCTCTTTTTCAAGTAGAGTATCACGATCTATTATGATTTCATTACGCTCAATAGAAATCACTTCACCTGTATCCTCATCAACAAAATCCTCATGCCATGTTTTCAAAACACGTGCAGCAAGTTTACGGTCAAGAACTTTCTTCAACCCGGTTTTGGAAACTTTAACCTCTTCTGCTAGATCGAAAATTTGTAAAATATCCTTATCGCTTTCGTAACCAATAGCCCTAAAGAGAGTAGTTACAGGTAATTTTTTCTTTCTATCAATGTAGGCATACATCACACTGTTAATATCAGTAGCAAATTCAATCCATGAGCCCTTAAACGGAATAACTCTTGCAGAGTAGAGTTTCGTTCCATTGGCATGGTAAGACTGACCGAAAAAGACACCTGGGGAGCGGTGTAATTGAGAAACTACAATGCGCTCTGCTCCATTAATAACAAAAGTTCCACTAGGGGTCATGTAAGGTATAGTACCCAAAAAAACATCTTGAACAATAGTTTCAAAATCCTCGTGTTCGGGATCGGTACAAAAGAGTTTTAGTCTAGCTTTTAGCGGGACAGAATAAGTCAAGCCCCTTTCAATACATTCTTGGATCGAGTAACGAGGTGGGTCAACGAAGTAGTCAATAAATTCTAATACAAACTGGTTTCTTGTATCCGTGATCGGAAAATTTTCTTTGAAAGTATTAAATAGTCCTTCTTCAATTCTTTCGTCAGATTTGGTTTCCAACTGGAAAAAATCTTGGAAAGATTTGATTTGAATATCAAGGAAATCTGGGTATTTGGGGGAATCTTTTGCGGCTGCAAAATTGACTCGAGTGGAGGATTGTGTATTCGGCATCTACTTTAATTTATTAATATCCAATAATTGAGTTTAAAACCTAGGGGCATTATGAAACAGAAAAATGGTCTAGACTAATGGAGTTTGTCAAAAGTCTAAACCTTATTCCTAGTGAGATAAGAACTATTTAAGTTCGACCTCAGCTCCAGCTTCTTCAAGCGACTTTTTAAGTCCTTCAGCTTCGTCTTTGGAAACTGCTTCCTTAATATTACTTGGTGCATTATCGACTAAATCTTTGGCTTCTTTCAAGCCAAGGCCAGTCAATTCTTTAACCAATTTAACAACTGCAAGTTTTGATCCACCAGCAGCGGTTAGTACTACATCGAATTCTGATTTTTCCTCTGCAGCGGCTTCTCCACCACCAGCAGCAGCTCCACCTGCAACAGCCACAGCTGCTGCAGCAGGCTCGATCCCGTACTCATCTTTTAAAATATCGGCTAATTCATTAACTTCCTTTACCGTCAAATTAACCAGTTGTTCTGCGAATTCTTTTAAATCTGCCATTTTTCTATTTGAATTTTCTTGTTTTAAATAATTATAAATTTTGAATGTCTATTCATTTTAACGATTACCGCTCTGATAATGTTTTAAGTATTCCTGAAATATTAGATCTACCCGATTGAAGTGATGAAATAACATTTTTGGCGGGAGATTGAAGTAATGTAATCACTTCTCCTATCAACTCTTCTTTTGACTTGATGGATTCCAATACATCAATTTGATCGTCGCCTATGTAAATGGCCTCTTCAATGTAGGCACCTTTCAATAAAGGTTTTTCTGATTTTTTTCGGAAATTTTTTATCAACTTGGCTGGAGTGTTACCCACATCTGAGAACATCAAAGAGGTATTGCCTTTCAATACTTCTTTTAGGTTTCCAAAATCTTTGTCAGAGGCCTCCATAGCTTTCTCCAATAGAGTATTCTTGACAACAGACAATTTAATATTTGAATTAAAACATGCCCTGCGCAATGCAGTAGTTTGAACTGCATCGAGACCTGCAATATCGGTCAAATAAAGATTTTTTACCGAGGATAACTTATCAGTTAAATCTTGAATTTCTTGTACTTTTTGCTCTTTTGTCATTCCTTAAATTTTAAGGCTAAGCCAATTTAGTTTCAATGCCAATTCCCGGACTCATGGAACTGGACATGGAAATACTTTTAATATAAGTTCCTTTGATCGTAGTAGGTTTTAACTTGTGAATCGTCTTGAGTAACTCATTGGCATTTTCTTCGATCTTTTTCGGTTCGAAGGATACTTTACCAATTGAAGCGTGAACGATCCCATTTTTGTCCACTTTAAAATCAATTTTTCCTCCTTTAACATCAGAGACCGCCTTTTTGATATCCATAGTTACTGTTCCTGTTTTAGGATTAGGCATTAAACCTCGTGGACCTAAAACACGACCCAGAGGACCTAATTTACCCATTACACTTGGCATAGTTACAATCACATCAACATCTGTCCAGCCATCTTTTATTTTTTGAAGGTACTCATCTAAGCCAATGAAATCAGCACCCGCCTCTTTTGCTTCTGCTTCTTTGTCCGGCGTAACCAAGGCTAAAACCCTGAGGGTTTTCCCCGTACCGTGGGGAAGCGTAACTACACCTCGAACCATTTGGTTGGCCTTTTTGGGATCTACGCCCAAGCGAATGGCCAGGTCTACTGATGCATCGAATTTTGTGGTGGTCACATCTTTGACTAAAGAAGAAGCATCTGCTACAGAGTACAAAGATTTAATATCAACTTTGGCTCTGGCTTCTTTTTGTTTTTTTGATAATCTTGCCATAACAAATTTTTAAGAGTTAGAGGGAAATTCACCTTTCACAGTGAATCCCATCGAACGGGCAGTTCCGGCTACCATTTTCATTGCTGATTCTATGTTAAATGCATTTAAATCTTGCATTTTATCCTCAGCAATAGTTTTGACTTGATCCCAAGTAACCGATGCTACTTTGGTTCTATTAGGCTCCCCAGAACCCTTTTTAGTTTTGGCTGCTTCCATCAATTGAACGGCCGCCGGAGGTGTCTTTATTACAAATTCAAACGATTTGTCTTTGTAAACAGAAATAACAACCGGTAATACTTTTCCGGGTTTATCTTGGGTACGAGCATTGAATTGCTTGCAAAACTCCATGATATTAACTCCTGCAGCACCTAGCGCGGGTCCTACCGGTGGCGACGGATTCGCAGCACCTCCCCGAACTTGAAGTTTAAGAACTTTATCTATTTCTTTTGCCATTATTTAATAATTAACGTTGTTGAAGTTTCAATTGGAAGCTAAAACTCCACATATAAGTAACATTTATAATTTTTCTACTTGCATATAACTCAATTCCAAAGGTGTCTTTCGACCAAAAATCTTAACCATCACCTCAAGTTTTCTCTTCTCCTCATTCACCTTTTCAATAGACCCATTGAAGCCGTTGAAAGGTCCGTCGATCACCTTCACATTCTCACCTCTGGTAAAAGGTATTGCTATGTGTTCTGTTGTCATTGTCAACTCATCTACTTTACCTAACATCCTGTTAACCTCTGAAGTTCTAAGTGGTACTGGTTCTCCTCCTTTGGTCTCTCCAAGGAACCCAATAACATTGGTTACAGATTTGATGATGTGGGGGATTTCTCCAGTCAAATTAGCTTTAATCATGATATAACCTGGGAAGTACACTTTCTCTTTATTGATCTTTTTTCCATTCCGAATTTGGACCACTTTCTCCATGGGAACTAAAATATCTTCCACCTGATTTGCATAACCCAAGCGGGAAATTTCACTCACTATGTAGTCTTTAATTTTAGCCTCTTGTCCACTAACGGCTCTAACTACATACCAATTTTTTGTAACAACCTCAGCCATACTTATCAGTTAATTAATTGAAAATAAAATCCTACAACTTCTGAGAGTACTGTGTCTGCTCCCCATATTGCCAGTGAAAAAATCACAGAGAAAACTAAAACAACTACGACCAATCGTTGAAGTTCTGCACGAGGTGTCCAAGAAACATTGTTTTTCAGTTCTTCAAACGAATCTCTAATGTAGTTGATAATTGCTGACATACTAAATGTTAACTTTGCACGGGTTGAGAGGCTCGAACTCCCGACACCTGGTTTTGGAGACCAGTGCTCTACCAACTGAGCTAAACCCGTTTTTATTTGACACAAAAGGCGTCCACCATAGGCAGACACCTCAGGGTCATGCTAAAAACTTTTTGTTTAGTCTAAAATCTCAGTAACCTGACCTGCTCCAACAGTTCTTCCCCCTTCACGAATGGCAAACCTAAGACCTACGTTTAATGCAATAGGCTGGATTAAATCAACTGTTATAGTTAGGTTGTCACCGGGCATTACCATCTCAACTCCGTTTGGTAATACAATGTTTCCTGTAACGTCAGTAGTTCTTACATAAAACTGCGGACGATAGTTATTGTGAAAAGGTGTATGACGTCCACCTTCTTCTTTTTTCAATATATATACTTCTGCTTTAAATTTGGCATGAGGGGTAACAGAACCAGGCTTACAAATAACCATACCTCTTTTGATATCAGTTTTTTCAATGCCTCTTAGAAGAATACCTACGTTATCACCTGCTTCTCCTCGGTCTAAAATTTTTCTAAACATTTCTACACCCGTTACAGTAGACTTCATTTTTTCAGCTCCCATTCCAATTATATCTACTTCATCAGCTGTGTTGGCAACTCCAGTTTCGATTCTTCCAGTGGCAACAGTACCACGTCCGGTAATAGAGAAAACGTCTTCCACTGGCATTAAGAAATCTTTATCAACGTCACGCTTAGGTAATTCGATCCACCCATCAACTTCCTCCATTAATTTAAGAACAGTATCTACCCACTTTTGCTCTCCGTTTAAAGCACCAAGAGCAGAGCCAAGAATAACAGGGGTATTATCGCCGTCATAATCATAAAAAGAAAGTAATTCTCGTACTTCCATCTCAACTAACTCTAGAAGCTCTTCATCATCCACCATATCAGCTTTATTCAAGAATACAACAATTCTAGGGACACCAACCTGTCTCCCCAACAGAATGTGCTCACGGGTTTGAGGCATGGGTCCATCAGTTGCAGCAACCACAAGGATTGCACCATCCATTTGAGCAGCACCAGTAACCATATTCTTTACATAGTCTGCGTGACCAGGACAATCGACGTGAGCATAGTGGCGCTCGTTAGTAGCATATTCAACATGGGAGGTATTAATTGTTATACCACGCTCCTTTTCTTCGGGTGCGTTATCAATTTGATCAAAGCTTTTTGCTTCTGAAAATCCAGCGTCAGCAAGTACTTTTGTAATTGCAGCTGTTAGTGTTGTTTTACCGTGATCCACGTGACCGATAGTTCCAATGTTTAAATGGGGTTTCGACCGATCAAAATTTTCTTTTGCCATAATTTATGTTGTATGTATATTGTTAAGCGGGTGCAAATTTAGTAATTTTTTGTAATTAACACCTTTATTTCCATACATTTTTTTGAATTTTTAGACTTTTTTTTTGTAAGCCTCTGCAAGAGATCCAAAGCCCAAAAAATTGAATAAAAATGATCCTAATGAGCATTTAAAATTCCTTGTGTGAAATTCTCCATTTAAAAATTAAATAAATTATCAAAGGTGTTTAATCTCCAATTAAAAAATTATTCACCTCAATAATTATTGATTTTAAATCGTTCAAAAAAGTGTTGACAGATTACAAAAACCTTCTTCAAAAAGAAATTGTAGTCCGCAATAATTTCACTCTAATTTTGTACTTTTACACGGACTAAAATTGAATTTAATGGCTTTTGATATTGACATGATCAAGCACAGTTATGCACAACTAGTAGAACGCATAGGCTCTGTAAAAAAAAAATTAAATCATCCCCTCACATTTAGTGAAAAGATTCTTTATGCCCATCTGTGGGACAAAAAACTAATTCAGGCTTTTAAAAGAGGTGAAGATTATGTCAATTTTGCTCCAGACCGCATTGCCTGTCAAGATGCAACTGCTCAAATGGCATTACTTCAATTCATGCAGGCTGGTAAGACCAAAGTGGCCGTCCCCACAACTGTTCACTGTGACCACTTGATACAAGCTAAAGAAGGTGCCGCAGCTGACTTAAAATCAGCAAATAGTTCCAGTGCAGAGGTTTTCAATTTTTTAGAATCGGTATCCAACAAATACGGTATTGGTTTCTGGAAACCCGGTGCAGGAATTATTCATCAAGTGGTTTTGGAAAATTATGCTTTTCCAGGGGGGATGATGATTGGCACTGACTCACATACAGTAAATGCAGGTGGACTCGGCATGGTTGCCATAGGTGTTGGAGGAGCCGATGCTGTAGATGTAATGGCAGGAATGCCATGGGAGCTCAAATTTCCAAAAATGATCGGTGTAAAATTGACTGGAAAACTCAATGGCTGGACTGCCCCAAAAGATGTAATTCTCAAAGTAGCCGGTATTCTTACGGTAAAAGGAGGAACCGGAGCCATCATAGAATATTTTGGGCCTGGAGCAGAGTCCATGTCTTGTACCGGAAAAGGGACCATTTGTAATATGGGCGCCGAAGTAGGCGCCACCACATCAACTTTTGGATACGACTCCTCTATGGAACGTTATTTGAGGGCCACCGGAAGAGATGACGTTGCTGATGCAGCCAATCAAGTTAAAGATTACCTAACTGCTGATTCAGAAGTTTATGCCCAGCCTAAAAAATATTTTGATCAAGTTATTGAAATCAATTTAGATACCTTGATGCCACACATCAATGGCCCTTTCACTCCAGACTTGGCAACTCCTGTAGATCAAATGAGTCAGAAAGCTACCGCAGGGGAATGGCCCTTAAAAGTAGATTGGGGACTGATAGGGTCCTGTACCAATTCTTCCTATGAAGATTTGTCCAGAGCCGCAAGTATTGCCAAACAAGCTGTAGATAAAAAATTAGTGACAAAAGCTGAGTTTGGAATCAACCCAGGATCGGAGCAAGTACGATATACTGCTGAAAGGGATGGATTACTGAGTATTTTTGAAGACCTAAACGCCAAAATTTTCACCAATGCCTGTGGTCCCTGTATTGGACAATGGGACAGAGCTGGAGCAGATAAAGCAGAAAAAAATTCCATAATCCACTCCTTTAACCGAAATTTTTCCAAACGTGCTGATGGCAATCCAAATACCCATGCTTTTGTAGCGTCTCCAGAGATGGTAGCTGCTGTTGCCATTTCAGGAAGATTGGATTTTAACCCAATCACAGATAGCTTGCTCAACGAAGAAGGAAAATCTGTAAAGCTAGATGCGCCAAAAGGCATGGAACTCCCTCCCAAAGGATTTGACGTAAAAGACAATGGCTACCTTGCCCCAGAGGATGACGGTTCTGAAGTCAATGTGGTAGTCAAAGAGAACTCAGAGAGGCTACAGCTGCTTAAACCTTTTGATCCATGGAATGGCGAAAACCTTATGAACGCGAAATTACTTCTTAAAGCCTTTGGAAAATGCACTACCGATCACATATCGATGGCTGGTCCTTGGTTGAGGTATCGTGGACATCTGGACAACATCTCTAACAACTGTTTCATAGGAGCTGTAAATGCCTTCAATCAAAAAACCAATTTTGTTAAAAACCAATTAACAGGTGAGTATGGAGGAGTACCCGATGTTCAGAGGGAATACAAAAAAGAAGGTATACCTACAGTGGTTGTAGGTGATCACAACTATGGAGAGGGATCTTCTCGAGAACATGCGGCAATGGAGCCCCGACACCTGGGTGTGAAAGTGGTTTTAGTAAAGTCTTTCGCCAGAATACACGAAACCAACCTAAAAAAACAAGGCATGCTGGGTATAACTTTTGCCAATGAAAATGACTACGATTTGATTCAGGAAGACGACATATTCAACTTTGTCGATTTGAAGTCATTTGCTCCTGGAAAACCCATCAATATTGAAGTGATACATGCAGACGGTTCAGGAGACAAAATTTCCGCCAACCATACCTACAACACCCAACAAATCGAGTGGTATAAGGAAGGTTCTGCTTTGAATTTAATCAAAAGACAAAATTCACTTAACTAGTTCATTTTAAGAAAACAGATTAATTAACCATCGTTATTTTTTTAAAATGACAGCTTTTCGATTCAAATTTATTTTCAAACTTCGCTTGGAAGAGTTTTTAGCATTGGTTTTATTGATTCCAATGCTTTTTTTTATGATAGTCTATTATGATAAAGAAGGGTTTAGGGAATCCAATATTGATCGCTTTTTGATTACTGGACTAATTTTTTTCCTTTTTTTAGGTATTATCAAGCTCAAAGATTTAAAGATTTTACTCATATCGAAAATAGGGCGCCTTACCAAAATCACTCTTGATTTTCTTCGTGAAACCCTCCCTTTTGCATTTTGTATTTCAATCTATACTAACATGCACGACATGGTTCACTTAGTTAATCCAAATGATATTGACGCTGACTTAATTGCTTGGGACGAATATCTTCTGGGTTTTCAACCTGCCATTTATTTAGAACAATACATAATGCCTGGACTCACCGATTTCATGTATTTTTCATATGGCTCCTTTTTGATCTATATTTTACTTTTCACCATGTACTTGTATGTTAGAAAAAAAAATATTGCTTTTAGAGAAACTTTGGTTTCTATAATTCTTACATTTTACATTGGATATGTAGGTTATATTTTATTTCCTGCAGTTGGACCAAAATTTACCATGTCTCATTTATTTGAAACTTCTTTATCTGGTTCATATATTACAGACAGACTTTCCTTTCTTATGAATTATGAGATTTCGGAATACACTCGGCGCGATTGTTTTCCAAGCCTCCATAACGGGGTGATCTTTCTAATTCTTTTGTTTGCATTCAAACATGAAAAGATTTATGCTTATATATTCTTCCCTTTTGCCATAGCATTGTTTATATCAACCTTGTACCTTCGTTATCATTATTTTGTTGACATGATTGCAGGATTTCTGCTTGCAATAATTATATTTTTCCTTGGGCCAATAATAAACAATTATTGGGAAAAGAAAAGCTTTGAATACAAATTAGTTTGAAAATTCTGAAAGTACCGTCACTTAGATGAAACATTAAGAAACATGTGTATGCAAAAAAAGTGGTCAAATGATGGTTACCTTTTTTACTTAAACCAGACATTAGATTTGAATTCAGAATTGAAAAAATTAATAGAGCTTGAGTTAGCTAATTAATTCATTATAGCTTATTTTGTCCTTTAACAATTCTTTTAGGTGCAGGGTAGAGGTTCAACAGTTTAGACATCTCTTGAATTAAATCTTGATTTTCCTTTGAAATATTTACAATCTCCAGAGGGTCCTTTTCATAATCATATAGCTCATAGTGAATATTGCTTTTATCATTTAAATGAGTCCAACGTATCATCCTATACCTTTTATTTCTGATAGCTTCGCCAATATACCCTTTTCGAATATAGACGTGATAAATATGATTTTTTAAGGGGTCAGTGGGATCAATAAGTAATGGTTTCAAACTTACACCATCGAGCTGTTGAGTTGGAGTCTTTCTTTTTAAATTAGCTAAATCGGCAAGAGTAGGGAACAAATCAACTGTCTCTACAGTCTGATTACAAACACTTCCACCTATAGTTATTTCTGGTGCTTTTATAATTAAAGGTATTCTTGTAGCTTGTTCATAGTTTGTATGTTTTGTCCACATAGCATGATCCCCTAGATGCCATCCATGATCCCCCCACAATACGATTATAGTATTTTTATCTAATCCCAAGTTTTTGATTTCTGTCATAACTCGACCTAATTGTTTGTCCATATAACTAATACTTGCATAGTATCCATGAATCAATTTTTTTTTGAGGCCTTCCTCATATGGAAAAATTCTTGTTGGATCAATAGGTTTAAAATTATTAATCTCTCCTCCTGCCTTAACTGCAAATGATGGGGCATTCAATGGTGCACTTTCATGTTTGGGTAAAGGAATATTATTAATGTTATACAAATCCCAATATTTTTTTGGAATACTGAATGGAAGATGGGGCCTTATAAATCCAATAGCAAGAAAAAAAGGTTGATATTTATTTTCACCCAATATCCTTAACCTATTGATTGCGTGTCTCGCTATTCGACCATCTGCATATGCTTCGTCAGAAACATTTGGAGCTTCCCATGCTGCACCACGTGGGAGTTTTTTAATATCTATTTTTTTTTTGGCGTATAAATTATAATTTTCAAACAACGCCTCCTCTCTTGTAAGTTCTTCAAAGTCGCTTTCTGGAACTATATACTCAATAACCTTTTCGCCATGATGTGGAATACTCCATGAATCATTATCATCAGTATTTCCATGACCCACGTGAAAAACTTTTCCAATAGATTCTGTATGATAGCCATTATTCATAAATAATTCAGGCAGGGTCTCCATTTTAGGGTACACCTCTCTAAAATTTACTCCGAATCTATATAGACCTGTTGAAGTTGACCTTTTACCTAACAAAAAATTATATCTGGAAGCCACGCATACAGCCTGATTGGCATATGCATAATCAAATCTCATTCCTTCACTGCCCAGTTTATCTATATTAGGACTTATTGAGAAAGAATCATTATAAACTCCCAAATTAGGTTTTAAATCATCTACCATGAACAAAACGACATTCAATTTATCTGACTGATTAGATGGCGTTTGTCCATTAAGTTCCAAAAAGAAATGGATGAGAAATATATAGTTAAAGAATTTTCTCATTTAATAATTGGAATAAAATTTTTAAGGGATCCTGGAAATAAATATTGATGTAATTAGAAGTAGCTTTTTCATATTACTAATATAAAACAAATCATAACGCCACTAATTAGATATGTATAATATATGTTCGAACTATTTTTTCTATGATGCAAAATGCTAATCGAGAAAAATGAAGAATTACAATAAAAGTCAAGCAAAAGTTCAGTTAGGGAAATTTGTTGAAATGTAAATTTATTGTTAAGTTTTTTTAAAATCAGTAGAGCCAATGACGAGATTTGAACTCGTGACCTCTTCCTTACCAAGGAAACGCTCTACCCCTGAGCTACATCGGCTTTTTGATGCCGCAAATTTAAATTTATTTTATAGATTTTCAATGCTTCCTATAATTTAAATATTGGTTTCTTTTAAACTAATAAATTGTTTAACCCAAAAAAAATATATACACACCAAATTGTCAATCAATCTTTAATCAACAGTCGTCACATAACATTTCTATTCCTAATTTTTACAGCCTCAATTTAATAACTAAAACTGATTCTTGCTCGGCATTATAAGTCCTGATATGCCAGTACAAATCTAATTCTTGCATTTGCACATTACGTGTTTTAAATCAAAAAAATAAAATTTAAGAGTAAAATTGCTAACAAACAAATAAAGACAATAACTAAAAAAGCTATTTTAAATTAACGCCTTGGTTTAAAATTAAGAATGACAAAATTTGCATTTTAATTTTTGATTCAGTCTAAGAAAGTTTAGTAAAAGCATTAGAGCGGGAGACCGGGTTCGAACCGGCGACATTCAGCTTGGAAGGCTGACGCTCTACCAACTGAGCTACTCCCGCTTTTGACCACTACTAAGATCAGTAAATTATTTCAATATTTCAAATACTTGGTGGGGAGAGCAGGATTCGAACCTGCGAAGGTAAAAACCAACAGATTTACAGTCTGTCCTCGTTGGCCGCTTGAGTATCTCCCCAAAATTTTAATGTCAATGCAGAGCCGATGGAGGGACTCGAACCCACGACCTGCTGATTACAAATCAGCTGCTCTAGCCAGCTGAGCTACATCGGCTTTTTTAAAAAAAAAGACCGTGAAAAACGGTCTGCAAAGTAAATATTATTTTTTCGGGTTTCAAAACAATAACCCAAAAAAATCAACCGAAAAGGCGCTGTTTTTCCTTGCGTCTTTTAAGTACCCTTTCAGCAGTATCTGCGGCCTGGTTGATAGCCTCTTCAAAGCTTTTAGCAGTCTTCTTAACAATCACATCATCCCCTGGAATTCCAATTTTTAATTCTGCAAACTTGTTGATCTTATTTGAGGAATTCTCCACCTTGGTATAAACAAAAACATCTACAATGTGATCGTAAAATTGTATGATCTTCTCTACTCTTTTTTGAGTGAACTCAACTAGCTTAGTGTCAGCCGTATAATTGACAGATTGAAAATTAACATTCATAATATTAAGTTTTGATAGTCAGATCAGTCTTTACTTCCTCTTGGATGTGCCTTAGCATAAGTTTCCTTTATTTTTTTTAAACTGCTGTGAGTGTATATTTGAGTTGCGGCAATACTCTCATGTCCCAACAATTCTTTTACTGAATTAAGATCAGCTCCATTGTTTAAGAGATGAGTTGCAAAACTGTGTCTTAAGAGATGAGGACTTTTTTTAACTTTTGACGACACCAAACTAAAATAATGATTTACGGTTTGATATACAAATCCTTCAGTAAGTTTTAATCCATTTGAAGAACAAAAAAAATAACTTGGTAAGCTCTGAGATAAGTCTTTCTTACAAGAGATATAGTTTTTCATAATCTTTAATGCTTCGGGCAAAAGAGGAATTATACGCTCCTTGTTACGCTTGCCCAAAACTTTAATCGATTTGTTTTGAAAATCTACAGATGAATCTTCCAACTCGATCAGCTCCATTCGACGTAATCCGGTGTAATACATTAGGCTTATGATCGTTTTTTGAAGTACTCCCTCATAATCTTTGGGGAACAAATCGCTGTCCAACAGCCGATCAACCTCTTCAGTAGAAAAGGGTACATTTATCTTTTTTGAAACTCTGAGTGGTCTGTGAAGCTTTAAGGGAGAAACTTTTATAGTTTCTGTTTTAAGTAAAAATTTATAATATGATCGTAGAGCAGAAATTTTACGATTGACTGTTCTATTGGTTATTTGGTTTTCAACCAAACTAACTATCCAAGTCCTTATATGACTATAATCTACATTTTCAATAATGTTCAACTCGAAATGGGTTTTGCAAAAATCTTTAAAGTCTATCAGATCCTTTTCATATGCAATACAAGTGTGGGCTGAATACTTTTTTTCATGTGAGATGTAATCCAGAAATTGATTTATTGACATAAAAATAGTTGTAATCCAAAGTTATGAAAGTTAAAACTTACAACGTTTATGATTCAACTAAATTAAAGTATCTATTGGTTTTCTATGTCTCTCAGACGCTGTATATATTGCGCTTTTTTGATCTTGTCGCGGTTCCTAACAGAAGGCTTTACAAATTGCTTTCTAATTCTTACCTGGCGCATTCCTCCCGTCTTATCAAATTTTCGCTTAAATCGTTTTAGAGCGCGATCTATGTTTTCTCCGTCTTTAACTGGTATGATTAGCATAATTGCACCTCCTTTCTTAATGAAGCGCAAATATAGGAATAGTATAAATAATGTTACTAATAAAATGAGAAATTTTATGATTTTAAAAAATTACGAGCTATGACCAGTTTTTGGATCTCACTTGTTCCTTCACCTATCGTACATAATTTAGAATCACGGTAGAATTTTTCAACGGGGAAATCTTTAATAAAACCATAACCACCGTGGACTTGGACAGCATTACTAGCGACTTTAACACATACCTCAGAGGAAAATAATTTTGCCATCGCTCCTATTTGCGTCACATTTTTTCCTTGATTTTTGTCTTCCCCTGCCTGATGAGTCAACAAACTTGCCGCCTCGATTTCTGTAGCCATTTCGGCCAACATAAAGGAAATTCCTTGAAAGGCTCCAATGGGCTTGCCAAATTGTTCTCGTTCATTTGCATATTTTACTGACGCCTCAAAAGCTCCTTTGGCAATTCCCAAAGAAAGTGCAGCAATAGAAATTCTTCCTCCATCCAATATTTTCATAGATTGAATAAATCCCTCGCCAATATCTCCCAGACGATTGCTGTCTGGAACAATACAATTTTCAAAAACCATTTCGGCGGTTTCCGAAGCACGCATTCCCAATTTATTCTCTACTTTTCCTGAACTGAAACCCGGCGTACCTTTTTCAACTACAAAGCTGGTCATTCCGTGACTGTCTCCTTTTTCTCCATTTTTGAAAATAACAACAGCCAAGTCACAGGACTTACCATGGGTAATGAAGTTTTTAGTTCCGTTCAAGATCCATTGGTCACCTTGTTTTTTAGCAGTAGCATTCATGCCTTTTGCATCAGAGCCTGTGTTATACTCGGTCAATCCCCATGCACCTATCCACTGACCAGTGGCCAATTTCGGCAACCATTTCATGCGTTGTTCCTCATTTCCAAAAAGGTAAACGTGTTGGGCAGCAAGCGAATTGTGGGCCGCCAATGATAAACCTATGGAGGGATCAACTTTTGAAATTTCTTCGATTACAGCAATATACTCGTGATAACCCATACCAGAACCACCATAGATTTCAGGGATCAACAACCCCATAAAACCTAATTCTCCAGCTTTTCTTAAAACAGTTGCAGGAAAAAATTGTGACTCATCCCAATCCATCACATTAGGACGAATATATTGTTCTGAAAAATGTTTTGCCGACTCAATGACCATTTTTGTGGTCTCTCCATAATTCATACTCACCGTTCTGTCTATCTCAAACATATTCTTAAAATGTCTGTAAATATAAACTTATTCTATTTATTTTCAATGAGCCAAATCCCTCAATATTTTGAAAATCACAAAATCCAATTCTTTATAATTAAGTTATTTGGTCCAGCTTTTACTACTCATAAGTTGAATTGACCTAATCAAAGATTTTAGATTGCGAAGATTTAACCGAGGGAAGTTTAAATTAGTGTGTTCCGTTTTCCTTGTTTTATAAAAATGAAAAAGCCTAATATTTAATTGATTGGTTGGGGTCATTCTTGGTTACTCTTGATGGCAGCCAGGTAGATGTTTAATTCTTCTTTTACTTTGGGATAAAGAAGTATCAAGCCAATCATATTAGGAAAAACTAGGGCCAAAATCATAGCGTCGGAAAAGGTCCAAACCGCAGACATATCTCCGGCAGCACCAATAACTATAAATATCAAAAATAATATTTTGTAAGAAAGGTCAGCAACTTTACTCTTACCAAAAACAAACATCCATGACTGTAATCCATAGTAGGACCATGAGATCATAGTTGAAATGGCAAACAACACTACGGCAATAGTTAAAAATGGACCTGAAAAAGCAATGTATTTCGAAAATGCAGCAGCCGTAATTCCAGCTCCTTCAACAGGAACTCCATCTATAATAACCTTTCCACCCACACCACCATAGTCAAAAACAGCACTGTCCCCATTAAATATGATGATAACCAAAGCAGTCATGGTACAGATTACAACGGTGTCAATAAAAGGCTCTAAAAGTGCTACCAATCCCTCCGAGGCGGGGTATTTTGTCATAACTGCAGCATGAGCAATAGAAGCTGATCCTGCCCCTGCCTCATTGGAAAATGCTGCACGACGAAAACCAGTAATCAAAACTCCCAAAAGACCACCCAAGCCTGCTTCAGGACTAAAGGCTTGGGAAAAAATCATAACAAAAGCATCATCTACATAACTAAAATTACTTCCTATAATATAAACACATGCAAACACATAAATCAATGCCATAAAGGGAACAATTTTTTCTGTAACAGATGCAATTCGCTTTATCCCTCCTATAATTATAATACCCACAAATACCATCATTATCAATCCGATTATAGTTCTGGCACTGCCTCCAGTCATTCCAAAGGAATTGACTAATTGCATAGCTGCTTGATTGGACTGAGCAGCATTTCCCCCTCCAAAAGAGGCTCCGATGCAAAGTACTGCAAAAGTGATTGCCAAAAACTTTCCTATTTTACTCATCCCGCGTTCTTTCAAACCCTTGATCAAATAATACATTGGGCCACCATATATAGTACCGTCAATACCAACATCTCTATACCTTACCCCAAGGGTGCATTCAACAAACTTAGTTGACATCCCCAACAGCCCGCAGAGAATCATCCAAAATGTAGCACCAGGACCTCCTACGGCAATTGCCAGCGCCACTCCCGCGATATTTCCGTTACCTACAGTTCCTGAAACAGCTGTGGCAAGGGCTTGGAAATGATTCACTTCCCCGTGCAGACTTTTGACACTTGTCTTTTCCCCAATGTCACCCTTTATGTCAAAATCTTGAGCTTTGGATTCATAGTTGTCCAATGCATCATAGTTACCTCTCACTGTTCTAATAGCTGTAGGGAAATGCCTGAAATTCACGAATCCAAAATAAAGTGTAAAAAATAATGCACCCCCGACCAGTAAAATTATTATTGTCGGAATAGAAGTTCCAGGAAAATCGTGTAAAACAACTGAACCCCACCAATTAGCGACGGGTGTAAATGCCTCATTAATTCTATCATCCAAGCCTTGTTGTTGTGCTCTTACAGTAAGTGGGGCCAAAGTCATTAAGATTAATAAATAGATAATTTTGGAAAGTGAGGTATGCTTCATGATTTATCTTGTCTGTTGATTTTTGCAATATGCTAAAAACCTGGGGAAAATCAAATTATTAGAAATTAAACATTGAATTTAATTTGCTGAACTATTCCATCCAACAAAAAAAATAAGTTGAAAATGGACTATAATTTTAGATCAACATTTGAAATGATTATTAATTATCATTGGGTATTGGAAACACAAATCATTATTGTTGAATTTTAGTGGATTTACTATTCGGATAGATAGCGATTAAGAATTTTTATTTGGGATATCACTATAAACTTCTAGAATTTGGACAAATGATTAAATATTACAGGTCAAATACGGATGTTCTTTTCGTGTAGATCAAGTCTTTGAGTTTGAGCCAAAAAGCCAAGGTCAAATAAATGAGAAAGCCTCCAACTAGTGTAGTGAAAGAAGCGTAAATAAAAAACAAACGAACACTCTTAACATTCATGCCCAAAAAATCTGCCAAGCGGGTGGACACAGTAAAGCCATATTTTTCAAAAAAATGACGCAATGTATTGAACTGACTCATAAAGATAATTTAGAAGTTTAAAAATTAAACTTAGTTAACAACTGAGGAATAGTATTTTGTAGGGCGGCATTAAAAAACCAAAGTCTTCTTTAATCATAATTTAGGACAATAACTTAAAGGAATTAACTAAGAGGAGGCTTCTTCCCATTTCATAAAACCACCAAGTAAATTATAGGTTGTAAATATGCCTATCTGATTCATCAATTGACAGGCCTGAGAACTTCGACCGCCAGATCTACAATAAACATAATAGTTTTTATTTGGATCCAAAGACTTAATTGACTCAATAAATTTCTCGGCTTGGAGAATATCAATTAATTTTGCATTTGGTATATGACCTTCATGATATTCCTCAATTGTTCTCACATCCAGCAAAAAGGAATTTTCATCGCTTTCAATTTTATTTTTCCACTCCTCTTGTGATAAATTCATAATTTTTAATTCAAAATTAATATTCTAAAGCAAAAAAATAAATTTTCTAGGAAATTTGTAATTTTATTTTACATTTGTGTAAACAAATATTGTAGTTACAAATATGGAATCTTTAGAATTAGCTAAAAACACTGTAGTAGGAATTCTTAAAGCAGGATCTAAAGTTGAAGAACATATAGGAGAAGTACTAAAGACCTTCGATATTTCGTTACAACAGTTCAATGTACTAAGAATTTTAAGGGGGCGCAAGGGAAAACCCGCAAATTTGCAAACCGTACAAAAAAGAATGATTCACAAAATGAGCAACACCACACGTTTGGTAGACAAATTAATTATAAAGAAATTAGTAGTTCGCAAAACTTGTAAAGAAAATAGAAGAAAAATTGAAATCACAATTACCGACCTAGGTTTGGATGTTTTGAGTAATCTCGATACGAAAATCCAGAAAACGGAGGCTATTATTTTGAAACAGCTAAGCCTTGAAGAACAAAAAACTCTTAGAAATTTAATTAATAAAATAACTTTGAATCAGTAATATTTAAACCTTCAATAATGAAAACAACTTTTAAATTTATAATCACTATAACTTTGACTTTAATTATCATAAGCTTTTCATATTCTCAAAGCCTTACTGTTAATAAAACACAATCTTTAATACGTTGGTATGGTGAAGAACTCACAGGAAAAACTCATTTTGGCAATCTCAGTTTTAAAGAAGGACGGATCGAGCTACAAGATGGTCTGATTATCGGAGGAAATTTTGTGGTAAATA
Source organism: uncultured Bacteroidota bacterium (assembly GCA_902619315.1). Lineage (GTDB taxonomy): Bacteria > Bacteroidota > Bacteroidia > Flavobacteriales > Flavobacteriaceae > UBA8316. The sequence continues at coordinate 34,303 of CACNDW010000009.1, forward strand.
TGACCTCACTGAGCGTTGAGGATTTATCAGGTGGTGCAAAAGCAAGACTTGAGGGTCACCTTAGGTCAGATGATTTTTTTAGTGTCGACAAATATCCCGAAGCAACCTTGAAAATTAGTCAAAAAGCAAAAGTTGAAGGAGATGTACAGAAACTATATGGTGAATTAACTATAAAGGGCATCAAACACGCTGTTGATTTTTCCGTAATTTTAGTAGATAAAAAAACTGCAACAGCAAATTTGACCTTTGATCGCTCAAAATACAACGTTCGTTTTCGCTCAGGTTCATTTTTTGAAAACCTTGGCGACAAATTAATTTTAGACGATATCAGAATGGAAGTTAGCCTTCAGTGGAATTAGGCTGAAAAAATCAATATTAGGTTGCATTAATGTTTTTTTCATTTATATTTGCCCAATGAAAATTAAAAATGTTAAAATAAACTGGTGGATCGAAATGTCATAAACAATTCGTGATACACTAATATCTATACAAAAGGCTTGTCATCACGACAAGCCTTTTTTAATTTTACAACATGAGTAAAAGGTTTAAATTACATTCCGAGCACCAAAAAATTCTTGCAGATACTCTCACCCCTGTTAGCGTCTATCTCAAAATCAGAGATCAATTTCCCCATAGCTTACTGCTAGAGAGTAGCGACTATGATGCCCGAGCCAATAACTTCTCCTACATCTGTTGCAACCCAATTGCCAGCCTGAGTGTCAGTGGTGCAAAAATCACCTATAAATATCCCAACGAAATTAATCAAGAAAAAAGATTGACTGCAGTAGATCAAGTCCCCCAGTTAGTTCAAGATTTTGCGCAGCAATTCGAGTCAAAAAAATTCCCTTTCAAATTCATCACCAACGGACTTTTTGGATTCATCGCACATGAAGCAGTCGCCCACTTTGAAAATTTGACTCTTAGAAAAGACAAAGACAATCTGGAGCTACCTGAAATCTATTATGCCGTTTACCAAAATATTATCGCGATCAGTCTTTTTAATCATGAGGCACATTTGTTTTCTCACAGTTATGATGGGCTGAACAACCTGGATGAGATTGAAAGAATTCTCAAAAAAGGCAACACCGCATCATATCAATTCAAAAAACAAGGTGAAAAATCATCAAACCTCTCAGATGAAGAGTTCATCTCGCTTGTCAATAAGGCCAAGGAACACTGTTTTAGGGGGGATGTTTTTCAGTTGGTGCTTTCACGCCAATTTTCGCAGGGCTTTTCGGGAGACGAATTCAATGTTTACCGCACATTGAGATCCATTAACCCCTCGCCTTATCTTTTCTTTTTTGACTACGGTGATTTTAAAATTTTTGGGAGCTCTCCCGAGGCACAGCTGGTGGTTAAACAAGGCAAAGCTGAAATTCACCCAATTGCCGGTACTTTTAAAAGAACGGGCAATGATCAGGAAGACTTAGCCTCGGCTGAACTTTTGGCATCCGATCCCAAAGAAAACAGTGAACATGTAATGCTGGTTGATCTCGCTCGTAACGACCTCAGCCGAAACGGCAACGAAGTTGTCGTAGAAAAAAATAGGGAAATACAATTTTTCTCCCACGTGATCCACTTGGTTTCTAAAGTTACCGCTTATCTCAAATCCAATACTAAAACCTTTCAAGTGGTAGCTGATACTTTCCCTGCGGGAACCTTAAGCGGCGCACCAAAACATATGGCCCTTCAGCTGATTGATCGCTACGAAAACACCGCCAGAAATGCCTATGGAGGAGCATTGGGGTATATGGATTTTGAAGGCAACTTCAACCACTGCATCATCATTCGTTCTTTTACAAGTAAAAACCAACAACTCCACTATCAAGCGGGAGCAGGCATAGTGTCTAAATCCACACCGGAAAACGAACTACAAGAGATATACAATAAATTGAGGGCCTTGGACAAAGCCTTAGAAATGGCTGAAAAATTATAAGTATGAAAAAAATATTTGTCATTGATAATTACGATTCCTTCACCTACAATTTGGTACATTACCTGGAGGAATTGGGAGCCAAAGTCACAGTAAGGCGGAACGATCAATTTGAGCTTTCAGAACCCGAGGAGTATGATTATCTATTACTCTCTCCAGGTCCTGGTATCCCCGATGAAGCTGGATTGCTAAAGGCAACCATAGAAAGATACGCTTCAACAAAAAAAATTCTCGGGGTGTGTTTAGGTCAACAGGCAATAGCAGAAGTTTTTGGAGGAAGCCTTGTCAATTTGGATACCGTTTTTCATGGAGTAGCTACATCAGTTAGGGTAGCCGAAGACGACCTCTTGTTTAAGAACTTACCTCAAAATTTTGATGTAGGAAGATATCACTCATGGGTTGTTCAAACACCATTGCCAAGAGATTTGGTTGCCACCTCTTTTGATGAAAATCAACAATTGATGTCCCTAAGACACAAAAGCCTGCCTATTAGGGCCGTACAATTTCACCCGGAATCCATTTTGACTCCCTACGGAAAAAAAATACTAGAAAACTGGATTAATAGCTAAAACATGGAAGCCATACTCAACCGCCTGACCCATCACGAAACCTTAGACAGAAAGGAGTCAGAAGGCTTACTAACTGAAATCACAAAGGGAAAGTTCAACCCCAGTCAAATTGCTTCTTTTTTGACCGTATTCATGATGCGCAGCATCACCCTCGAGGAACTCGAAGGCTTTAGAAAAGCACTGCAAAAGCTTTGTTTGTTCATCGACTTGAGTGAATTCAATCCGATAGATTTATGCGGAACGGGCGGAGACGGAAAAAACACCTTTAATATCTCTACCCTAGCTTCCTTTGTCACTGCAGGAGCTGGAGTTAAGGTTGCGAAACATGGCAATTACGGTGTTTCTTCGGGCTGTGGTTCCAGCAATGTGCTGGAACATCTAGGGATTCGGTTTTCAAATGATACAGATTTTATCAAACGCTGTATCGATCAAGCGGGAATTTGCACTCTTCACGCCCCTCTCTTTCACCCAGCCATGAAAAATGTTGCTCCTATCCGAAGGGAACTGGGTGTTAAGACTTTTTTCAACATACTAGGGCCACTGGTCAATCCGACCTTTCCCAAACATCAACTCACAGGGGTTTTTAATTTAGAATTAGCAAGGCTGTACGGCTACCTCTTCCAAAAAACAGATCAAAATTTTACCATAATACATGCCTTGGATGGTTATGATGAAATTTCACTAACTGGTCCGGCTAAGGCGATCAGAAATAATGGGGAAAGTATTATTACTCCTCAAGATTTTGGTTTGCTAGCACTGGACGAAAAACAAATAAGTGGTGGTGCAACAGTCCCCTCCTCTGCTGCCATCTTTAGGGCTATATTGGATGGAAAAGGCAGCCAGGCTCAAAACGACGTAGTCTGTGCCAATGCCGCCATGGCCATAGCTACTGCCACCAACTGTACTCCACTGGAGGGTTTTGAAAAAGCAAAAGACTCCCTACTCTCGGGACAAGCAACCAAATCATTTAAAACACTACAAAATCTCAGTGCGTCATGACTATACTGGATCGCATAATCGCAAACAAAATCAAGGAAGTTGAACTGAGAATGAAAGTATTTCCTCAGACCTTTTGGGAACAATCTCCTTGGTTTGAACGAGAGGCGTTGTCTTTGTCCCAAGGTTTGAGGAATAGTCCCACTGGCATCATCGCCGAGCACAAAAGGCGTTCCCCTTCACTGGATAATATTAACAGTGATTTGTCCATACACAAGGTCGCCCAAGATTATCAAAAAGCTGGAGTCACTGGGATATCTGTACTTACTGATCAAAAATATTTTGGGGGCAGTTTGGAGGATTTAACCGCTGCTAGGGCAGAATGCCAAATCCCAATCTTGAGAAAAGAATTCATCATCGATCCCTATCAATTGTTCGAAGCTAAAGCTCATGGTGCAGATACCATCTTATTGATTGCAGCCGTTTTGGATCGGGAACGGATTAAACAACTTTCCGAAACTGCCCAAAGCATTGGCTTAGAGGTACTTTTGGAAGTTCACAACCAAGATGAGTTGAACAAAGCCTTAATGCCCTCTTTGAATATGATAGGTGTGAACAACCGCAACCTCAAAACTTTTGAAGTTAGCATAGAAAACAGCATGGCCTTAGCCGAGTGCATCCCTAACGATTTTGTGAAAGTATCCGAGAGCGGTATCAGTTCAACTGCAGCCATTAAGGCGTTAAAACCCTATGGATATGAAGGGTTTTTGATTGGTGAAAACTTTATGAAATCCGAATCTCCTGGCCTTGCTGCCTCAAGTTTCATTAAAACGCTAATCCAGTAAAGCCCTCAAAGATTAATTTAAAACAGCAAAGACATGTCCATAAAAAAACATATAATTTGACAAATGGTGGTTAATTTCAATTTAAAAAGATGAAACTCAAAGTTTGCGGCATGCGTTCGCCCGAAAATATTATAGCCCTGTCGAATTTGACCCCGGACTACATTGGTTTTGTTTTTTGGGAACACTCCAGAAGGTTTGTTTCAGCTTCCACGCCTAATTTGCCTATTTCCATAAAAAAAACTGGCGTATTTGTCGATGCCACCATGGACTATATTTTGGATGTTGCAAAACAACACCAACTTCAGGCAATACAACTTCATGGTAGTGAAAGCCCTAATTTTTGCCAAAAGCTTAAAAAAGAATTTGAAATCATAAAAGCTTTCGCAGTAGATACTGCATTTGATTTTTCGGTTTTAGAACCTTACGAATTCGTTTGCGATTATTTTTTGTTGGACAGCAAGGGAAAATTGCCTGGAGGCAACGGCAGGCCTTTTGACTGGTCAGTACTTCGGAATTATAACTCAGCAAAACCTTTTTTTCTTAGTGGAGGAATCGGTACTGAGGACAAGAGCGCTATTGAATCAATAATTAACTTAAATTTACCTATTTATGCCATTGACATCAACAGCGGATTTGAAATAGAACCAGGCCTAAAGAACATTGAAATGATAAAGCAATTTAAATCAACACTACAAAATGAAGTATCAGGTAGATGAGAAGGGATTTTACGGTGATTTCGGGGGAGCATACATCCCGGAGATGCTCTACCCTAATGTAGAAGAATTGAGACAAAACTACATTCAGATTAGTGAATCAGATTCTTTTAAAAAAGAATTTCAGTCACTTCTTACTGAATATGTAGGTAGACCAACACCTTTGTATTTTGCAGAGCGTTTATCGGAAAAATACAACACCAAGATTTATCTCAAAAGAGAGGATTTATGTCATACGGGAGCCCACAAGGTAAACAATACCATAGGTCAAATATTAATGGCCAAACGCTTAGGCAAAAACCGAATCATTGCTGAAACAGGAGCCGGGCAACATGGGGTTGCTACAGCCACCGTTTGCGCCTTGATGGGTATAGAATGTGTAATTTATATGGGTAGTTTGGATATCCAACGCCAAGCCCCCAACGTTGCCCGGATGAAAATGTTGGGCGCTGAAGTAAAGGCGGCCAAATCGGGCAGTAAAACACTCAAAGACGCAACAAATGAGGCCATCAGAGACTGGATTAATAATCCTGTCGACACCCACTATATCATTGGCTCGGTTGTAGGACCTCACCCATATCCCGACATGGTCGCGCGTTTTCAATCCGTGATCAGTGCTGAAACCCAAGCGCAGTTGTTGGAAAAGGAAAACCGTGAATATCCTGACCATGTCATTGCTTGTGTTGGGGGAGGAAGCAATGCCGCCGGACTGTATTATCACTTTTTGGATAACCTACGGGTAAATATCATTGCAGTAGAGGCCGCAGGAAAAGGTATTGACTCAGGAGCAAGTGCTGCCACCTCAGCGCTTGGAAAAGAGGGGATCATCCACGGAAGTAAAACCCTTTTAATGCAAACCCTAGATGGACAAATTACAGAACCCTATTCCATCTCTGCAGGGTTAGACTACCCCGGTGTGGGACCCATGCACGCCCATTTGTTTCGAAGTAAAAGAGCCGAATTCATCTCAATTCCCGACCAAGAGGCCATGGACTGGGGCTTAACCCTCTCGCAAATGGAAGGGATTATTCCAGCCATAGAGACAGCACATGCTTTTGCCGTCCTCGATGTAAAAAAATTCTATCCCGATGAAGTGATCGTTTTTAATTGCTCTGGAAGAGGAGACAAAGATTTAGACACCTATATCGACCATTTTAAATTGAAATGAACCGCATAGACCAAACTTTCAAAAAAAACGAAAAACTGCTCTCTATTTATTTCTCGGCGGGACATCCTAAATTGGAGGATACCCTACCCATTCTCGTGGCCCTTCAAGACAGTGGTGTCGATATGGTGGAGATTGGTTTACCCTTTAGCGATCCACTTGCTGACGGTCCTACCATACAAAAAAGTTCTACCTGTGCCCTTCGCAATGGAATGACCACCGAAAAACTATTCGACCAGCTCGAAAATATAAGAGACAACATACATATTCCACTAGTATTGATGGGGTATTTCAATCCAATAATGCAATATGGAATAGAACGTTTTTGCCAAAAATGCCAATCCATTGGTATTGACGGTCTAATCATCCCCGACCTTCCAATTGATCTTTACCACGAATATTATAAAGAAGTTTTTGACAAGTACAACTTATACAGTATGTTTTTGATCACCCCGCAAACTCCGGAAGCCAGAATTCACTTCATTGACAGTATTTCAAATGGTTTTATTTATATGGTTAGCAGTGCCAGTGTCACTGGCGCCCAAAACACTTTTGGAAAGATACATGAAGATTATTTTAAACGCATTGCAAATATGAAACTCAGTACGCCACAGATAGTTGGTTTTGGAATCAGTAACGCCAGTACCTACCAGATGGCTACAAAATATAGTAGTGGGGGCATTATTGGATCGGCATTCATCAAATTTTTAGAAAAAAGTGGTGTAGCAGCAATTCCCGAATTTATTAAAAGTATAAGATAATTTAATGTTCATAAATATTTTAAACATTAGTATTTCTAATCAAAAAAATGATTTTTAAAGCTTTGACCCTTTTTCTCTTTGGGTTAGCTTAGCATCTGATTCCGATGAGATCATTTTGAGGAATTTAATTTCCAATTCAGTAAGTGAGCGCCATCTGCCTCGGGGCAAGTTTTTTTTTGTCAATCCTGCCAACAAAACTCGATCCATCGACAGAACATTCATCGATCTTTGTTCAAGTATTTTTTGGAGTAAACCCGGGGAAAGGTTTGAGGCTTCGATTCCAATTTCTTTTTTGCTCCCCCCTTGGATATAGGCTGCAGACTTTACCTTGTAAACCATATCCTGGATTCGAACACCTTTTATCAGTACATTTAAATCTTTTGTTTTGACATCTTGTTCAAGTATCACGTGATAGAGCGAAGAATAACGAGATCTTGAGTCAGCCATTTTTTTGCGAATTGTTTCGTCGTTTGTCATCAAAAGTAAACCAGTCATCGCTCTGCCCATATCACCAATTGAAGGTATTATTTCGGAATAGGTGCCGCGGATGAGTTCTTGCACAGATTTTTTAATCTTACCACTTTGTGTGGTCGCAACAAAACCCTTCGGTTTGTTAAGCAATAGGTATATGGGAGGACTGTTGTTGACCTTTTGATCATCGTAACGGACTTGGTCGCCACGCTGAACTCTAATACCCATCTTGGTGACAACTTTACCATTGATCTGAACTAAGCCCGTAGCAATTAACTGATCAGCCTCCCGGCGAGAGCATAAACCAGCATTGGACAGAAATTTGTTTAAACGAATGCCAACAGGAGCTCCGGTCTCACCTTTGGGGAAGGATTTTTTGATTTTTTTTGACACGATTTACTTGTTTGTAAATAATATAAATTCACAGTATCCAAATAGGATATTAGCTTTAAAAAAGTTGTAAAGTCAAATTTACGTTTTTTGAGTCAATTCCAAATGGAACAACCAAATTGAAAAATTGATTTGGTATTGAGCTTTAAGGTGAATTAGTGAACAAAGGAGGGGGGGATTAGTAGTTGATTCTGTTTTTTTTGAGCTAAAAGTAATGAACTACTTCAATCTGATAGCCCTGCATTAACTTTTTAGCAGTAATGAGATCTGGGGTAAATCCCATTAAATATCCACCACCGCCCGAACCACATAATTTTAGATAGTAAGCGTTGGTTTCCAATCCCTTTTTCCATAGCCCGTGAAATTGGAGGGGAATCATGGGCTTAAAGTTTCGTAAAACCAAAGTTGAGAGAGATTTCATGTTTTCAAAAAGAGATTTTAGGTTGCTTTTCAAAAAATTTTCAATACAAAGATCAGTTATTTGAGTAAATTCATAGTTCATCATTTTACGAAATCCCTCTTCTTTCATGTATTCCATAAAAAGAGAAACCATTGGGGCGGTAACACCCCTACTTCCAGTATCAATTAAAAAAACAGCCCCTTCACCGGAGGAATTTTGTTCCAGTATTCCTGTGAATTCGATATTATCCTTTGAATGAATTAATAAGGGCAAACTCAAATAGCTACTTAGGGGATCTAGACCGGAAGACTGACCATGAAAATGAGACTCCATTGTAGCAAAAATGTTTTTTAAATGAGTAATTTTTTGGGAGGTCATATCGTCCTTGGAATAAGTTTTTTCCAGTGCATAGCGATCATAAAAAGCAGCTACCAGTGCACCACTACTGCCAACTCCATAACCTTGAGGAATATTGCTATCAAAATAGAGTTTGCGATCTAAATCTGCTTTTAGGGCCTCCCAATCCAAACGGAGTAAATCCTCCGACAAACCCGCTATATATTTAGTGTATTCACATAAACTTTGGTTAGAAGATCGGGTGGTCTCATTTTCCTCTTCAGTCAACCGAAGTCTTCCCCCAAAAAAAAAGAAGGGAATGGACAATCCTTTAGAGCCTATTATGATACCATATTCACCAAATAGTAAAATTTTTGCAAAAAACAATGGCCCTTTCAAAATACTAGACTAAAATTTTTTTAGCACCATTTCCCACTTGATCCTCAATGTATTGTCCTTTTTGACAATGGATAACCAACTCCTCTCGGATAAAATCTATAATGGGAATTCGATGTTGAAGGGGATAGAGTAAGTGGACGTTGGCTCCAGCATCGAGCGTAAAACAGATGGGCAATTGAGTTTGTAATCTAAAATCCTCTACTTTTTCAATTATACTTAGGGTGTTAGGTTGCATCAATACAAAATGAGGGTTGGAGGTCATCATCATTGCGTGAAGGCATAGGGCCTCCGACTCAACCAGATCAATAAAACGCTCAAGATCACCAGCGATAAGCACTCTTTTGAATTCTCCTAAATTTTTATGAGCTTGCTCAAAGCGTTGGGTTGCAAAGGGATGATCTTGCATTAGTGCGTGACCCAGGGTGCTACTAACCTTTTTTTGTCCTTTGTCCACAATCAAAATAGTATCTTGATAGTCGAGAAAAATGGGATGCCATTCCACTGAGGGTGCTATGGCGTAGTGGTCATTACTTTGAGAAAAAGCCTTAGTGTATCCCCAAATGGTTAGGGGTCCAGCAATACTTCTAGCTGCACTTCCAGAACCCAGTCGAGCCAAAAATGAGGCTTTTTGTAAAAAAGCTTCCTCCGTCAAATCACTGTGGAACTGTTTTTCAAAATCTACTATGCAAAGAGCCAATGCCGCCATTGCAGAGGCCGAGGATGCGACACCACTACTATGAGGAAAAGAATTGTGACTGGAAATAGACAAATGATGCCGCTTCAAGGCAGGGAAGTAAGTTGTAATCCGTTCCATAAACTTCTGAATCTTAGGGTAGAATTCGGGTTGTTTTTTTTGTTCAAACAAAAAATCAAAAGCTACTCCTCCTGGTTCTCGTTCAGAAAAACTTACTTCAGTATTTGTAAAACACTGAGAAAGGGTAAAACTAATTGAAGGATTTTCTGGTAATTGTTCTCCGTATTTTCCCCAGTATTTCACCAATGCAATATTACTAGGTGCCTTCCATTTGGTACGATATTGGCCTTGAACATTGGTTTGAAAAATAAAAGAATTCGTATTCATTTATCACAAAGATACTTGATGATCGGGGTGGAAAAAAATATAACAGTTTTTATAACGTTTATTACGCTTTATTTACATGAGTGTCAAATCAAGGGAAATAGGTTTTAATCTAAGAGGTTAAGGAATACTAGGGAGCCAATTCAACCCTAAGTCCCTCTAATTTTTTATCCATTGGAATTTGACAACCTAAGCGGCTATTTTCTTTTACATGTAAGGCCTCAGATAACATGGCTTCCTCATCTGGGCTTTTCTTCTCCAAAGGGTGATTACTCAGAACATAGCATTGACAGGAGGCACACATTGCGATTCCGCCACACGTGCCTTCTACAGGCAATTCATAAGATTTACAAACTTCCATAAGATTCATAGTGATATCGGTAGGAGCCTCTAGTTCATGTGCTTTGCCTGATCTGTCAATTACGGTGATTTTGATGTACATTTATTCGATAGTTTTGATGGTTGATTTTTGGGCTTCTTTTCTACTACCGTCAAATCCAGTAATTCCACCAACAGTGGTATATTTAAACACTTTTCTTTTTTTAGGAAAAATACGCTGAAACGCACTCTGACACATCAAGGTGGCTTCGTGAAATCCACAAAGGATAAGTTTGAGTTTGCCAGGATAAATATTAACGTCACCTATGGCATATATGCCCGGAATATTAGTTTGATAGTCGAGACTGTTATCTACTTTGATAGCGTTTTTTTCAATTTCTAACCCCCAATTAGCTATGGGACCCAGTTTGGGGGTAAGTCCAAAAAGTGGAATAAAATAATCGACAGCTTGGTTAACCAATGTCCCCTCGACCTTTAGAGTTACGTTAGTCAGATGCCTGACGCCATCCAAAGCTATCACTTCTGCAGGGGTGATTACTTGAATTTTATTTTGGTCTTTGAGGACTTGTACTTTTTGCACCGAATCGAGTGCCCCTCTGAATTGATTACGTCGGTGAACTAGTGTAACAGATTGCGCCAATTCGGCTAATACAATAGTCCAGTCTAAGGCTGAGTCACCTCCACCAGCAATAAGCACATTTTTGTTGCGGTATTTTTCTGGTTCACGGATGATGTAATCCACCCCCTTGTCTTCCCAGAGTATCAAATTTGCCAGATCGGGCTTACGGGGCTCAAAAGTCCCCAAGCCTCCGGCAATGGCCACAACTTGAGCCTGGTGCTGGGTGCCCTTGTCCGTGGTAACTACAAAACTACCATCTCGTTCTTTATGAATCTCCTGGGCTGTTTCCCCAAGGGTAAAACCAGGTTTGAAAGGTTTGATTTGCGTCATCAATTGATCTACGAGGTCTCCAGCTAAAATTTCAGGTCGAGAGGGAATGTCATAAATTGGTTTTTTAGGGTAAATCTCGGCACACTGGCCCCCGGGTTGAGGCAGAGAGTCGATTAGGTGGCATTTTAATTTTAGTAATCCAGCTTCAAATACGGCAAACAGACCGGTGGGTCCGGCTCCAATAATTATTATATCGGTTTTGATCATGGTTTAAGCAGGTTGTACACTAACAACCTCCTCAATTTGAGGAACATGTTTTTTTATGGTCATTTCAACCCCAGTCTTTAAGGTCATCTGATTGACTGTGCAGGAAACACAAGCTCCATGGAGTTGTACCTTTACCTTTTTATCGTTTTCGATTGAGACTAGAGAGATATCCCCGCCGTCTGAGGCCAAAAAAGGACGAATCTCTTCAAGTGCAACTAAAATTTTTTCTTCTATTTGATTTGAGTCCATTTATTTTATTTTACGGCGGTACAGCCCACCATATTGGTTATGGCTACAGCCTTGGTTGGAGGTAAATTGCTATTTCTTTTCAATAATTCAGTCACCAAATTCTGAGTGACCTCTGTGATGGATTCCTGTATTGGTGTTCCTTGCTGCAAGGCCGCAGGCCTTCCGATATCAGCTGCTTCTCTGACACTTTGAACTAATGGTAAAGCACCGAGGAAGGGTACGTTCTTGTCTGCGGCTAAATTTTCTGCACCTTGCCTTCCAAAAATATAATATTTGTAATCGGGTAATTCTTCTGGGGTAAAATAAGCCATATTTTCGATTATCCCCAGAACAGGAACATCAATGTTTTCTTGTTTGAACATGGCAATTCCTTTTCGGGCGTCAGCCAAAGCTATAATTTGTGGGGTGCTGACTACCACTGCACCATTAAGGGGAAGGGACTGGACAATACTGAGGTGTATATCACCAGTTCCAGGAGGAAGGTCAATTATTAAAAAGTCTAGCTTTCCCCAATCGGAGTCAAAGATCATCTGATTCAGGGCTTTGGCAGCCATAGGTCCACGCCATATCACTGCCTGATTCGATTTAGTGAAAAATCCAATAGACAAAACCTTAACACCATAATTTTCTACAGGAGCCATTTTGGTTTTACCATCTACAGTAACCGACAGAGGTCTTCTTCCATCCATATCAAACATTGTGGGAATGGATGGTCCGTAGATGTCAGCATCCAAAACCCCAACTTTACATCCCATTTTAGCAAGGGTAACCGCGATATTGGCTGTTACTGTAGATTTTCCTACCCCTCCTTTTCCAGAGGAAACCGCTATAACAGAATCAATTCCCGGTAATGGCTGACCCTTAATTGGAGGGACTTTGGGGGATGTTTTTACTTTAGTATTAATTTTGATTTTGGCCTTAGAATGAACCTTTTGGTGCAGAACTTCCAATATAGTGACCTCTAATTTTTTTCGGGCTTGTAAGCTAGGATTTGATAAAAAGACATCAATATCGATCTGATCCCCAAATACCATTATGTTGGTTACTGCCTTGCTGTCAATTAAGTTTTCTGCAGCACCTGGAGCAGTAATTGTTTTTAAGGCCTCGACCACATCTAGCTTTTTCAATTTCATCTTCAGCAAACTTAATTTAATACAAATATACTCTAATCTATCCGGAAACAAAAGTTTAGATTTCAATTGGCGGGAGCGCAGTATTGGGATCCCAAAAAAAATTATTTAAATCAATAATTTGATCGTTTTTTATACTTAGGCCCTCACTTTCAAGAAGTTGTTGCATCAATTTGGATCCGGGGAAATGGTGCTTCCCAGTTAATAATCCATTACGATTGACCACGCGATGGGCGGGTATTTCGGGGCGATTGTGTGAGGCATTCATGGCATAACCTACCATTCTTGCACTCTTGGGATGACCCAAATAACGGGCAATAGCACCGTAAGAAGTAACCCTACCTGGAGGAATCATTTGAACAACTGCATAAACCTGATCAAAAAAAAGGGACATCAAATGAATTGAAATTGAAGATATGTGATGGGTTTGTTCTGCTTCAAAAACATTTTTTCATAGAATGTTTGAACAGCTGTAGCGATCTGCGGAGCTTCGGGGTTATTGTAAATGTCGTGATGGGCATAAATTAGGCGATAGGCCGGGTCGTTGATCAGGCCCAGGGTGTAGCCGTACAAAAATACACTGTCGGTTTTGAGGTGAACAATTCCATCGGCTTGCAATATCTGTCGGTATCGACTTAAAAAATCAGGGTGGGTCAAACGGTGTTTGGTTCTTTTAAACTTGATTTGCGGATCGGGAAAGGTAATCCAGATTTGGGTCACTTCACTAACGGCAAAAAGGGTTTCAATCAACTCGATCTGTGCACGGACGAATGCTATGTTATCTCTCTTTTCCTCAAGGGCCGTCTTTGCACCCCTCCAAAAGCGAGCACCCTTTATGTCTATACCGATATAATTCATGTTTGGATTTTGTTCTGCCAAATAAAGAGTGTATTCACCTTTTCCACAGCCAAGCTCCAATACTATAGGATGATCATTCTTGAAATACTTTGCGTGCCATTGGCCCTTAAGTCTAAAAGCGTCTTTTTCCATTATCTCCCGTGCAGGCTGAATCACATTTTTAAAGGTTTCGTTCTCCTTAAATCTTTTTTGTTTGTTTTTACTTCCCATGGCCATACATCATATCACAAAGTTAGGTAATGAATTATTATTCCTAGAATGATTATGCCCCTTTGGTAGCACGCTGAAGGGTGAAGGAAAATTCTGAACCCGAACCAGGTTTACTCTCAACCAATAGCTTTTCCTGATGAGCTTCAATGATATGTTTGACAATTGACAAACCCAATCCTGAACCTCCGGCTTTTCGATTACCAGATTTGTCTACCCTATAAAAGCGCTCAAAAAGTCGGGGTAAGTGTTCTTCTTCGATCCCTTCCCCATTATCTGAAATTTTGACTAAGATTTTTTCCTCATTAAGTACCTCCAAACTCACCTCTGTTTTTCCTTCTTTAATACCGTACTTTAGTGAATTGACAATCAGATTAGTCAAAACCTGCTGGATGCGCTCCTCGTCAGCAAAAACAAGAAAAGGCTTGGGATACTCCCGATCAAATCCTAGAGAAATTTTGTTTTTTATGGCTTGCATCTCGAGCAAATCAAAAACATTTTCGATTACTTCATTGATGTCAAAATAAGTCCGATCGATGGTTTTAATTCCTGATTCAAATTGGGTGATCAAATCCAAGTCTTTAACTACATAAATCAATCTATCGACACCTTTTGCAGTTCGTTTGAGGTATTTTTCCCTTACTTTTTTATCTTTAATTGCTCCCTCAAGTAAGGTAAGTACATATCCTTGGATGGTAAACAAAGGAGTTTTTAGCTCGTGTGAGATGTTTCCAATAAATTCTTTACGGTAGTCCTCTTTTTCCCTAAGGGTCTCAATTTCTAATTTTTTGTCATCAGCAAATTTTTGGACACTCTCCCGGAGTGCCTCCATATCAGATTGAACAATTTGCTGGCTCATTGATACCCCGGATGGAGAAAGGTCGTTATAAATCCCCTTAATCTTATTCAGAATAAACCTTTCGATTCGGAAATTAATCAAGAATACTGAAAAAATAAAGAAAAGCAAAAGTATGAGTGCGAATACCAAAAGAATTTCAGTTTCGAATTGTAAATCTGTGACCAAAAACAAAATGGAAAAAAGCAAAATTAAAAAAGCTACCAAAATGGACGACAGCCGAAATGCAACTCTAAAATTCTTTATCCTCAAACCTCTTGTTATTTGATAGGTTTGACAAATTTGTAACCCACCCCTTTAACCGTCTTAAAAAATTTATCCCCCACCTTTTCTCTGAGTTTTCGAATGTGAACATCTATGGTTCTGTCTCCTACCACGACTTGGCTTCCCCAAATGTTTTCCATGATTTTTTCTCTTTTAACCACCTTATCGGGATTAGAAGCCAAAAGATAGAGGAGTTCAAATTCTTTTCTGGGTAAAGAGAAGGTTTTCCCTTTAATAGTAACTTCATATTGTTCTTTGTCGATTTTGAGTTTGCCCACTTCTATTTTATCTTGGCCCTCCTCCTCTTTCTTAAGGCGACGCAACAAAGCTTTGACTTTGGAAACAATAATTTTGGGCTTAATGGGCTTTGTGACATAGTCATCTGCACCGGCATCGAAGGCTGCCATGTGGGAATAATCCTCACCTCTGGCAGTGAGAAACATGATAATGGTATCATTAAAAATCTTGTCGCTGCGCAAATTTTCACAGGCTTCAATTCCATCCATTTCGGGCATCATAACATCCATGATTATCAAATGAGGGGTAATTTTTTTTGCCTTTATCAGAGCCTCTTTTCCGTTAGAAGCAGTTTTTACATTGTAGCCATCCTGCTCCAAATTATATTTTATTATCTCAATAACATCTGGTTCATCATCAACCAACAATATTTTAATATCCTTTTTCTTCATTTTTTTTCTCTAATATAGAGATTTATGGGTTTGTTGTGTAAAAAAACTTTACCAACGTCCAGAAAGATCAATCGACATTAATTTTATTAAATTTGATTAATCTATATAAAAAATTGTTTTTGCGCGTCGCATTATTGTTAATTTCGCTAGTTTCATTCCATTTTGTTTGTGCTCAACAAAATGAGTACAGAAGTTATGTTCATAAAAACCCACCCAACAAATTAAACTTTCAGTTATTTCCTAATCCCTATACTGGAGGTAAACTTTATATAGCTTCTGACCATTCAGAAATCAAAAATATTATGATTATCAGTATTTTAGGTGAAGTGATTTTTCAAACCAGCACCTATGATGGTTATATAACTCCACACAACCTCAGAAGTGGTATCTACATTGTAAAAATCAAACAGGGAGCTCAACAAGGATTGAGTCGTTTGGTTGTGCCTTGATCGCGTCAAAAGATGACTACCTATAATTTTGAAAACTTTTGGGAAATCTGCAGCCAACCTGCCTTTGATGCTTTGGCATTCAAAACATTCTACTTTCAGTACGAAAATAACAAGGTTTACCGGTCTTTTTGTGACCTGATCAATTGCAACCCTGCCGAGGTGACAGCATTGAAAGACATTCCTTATCTACCAATTTCCTTTTTTAAATCCAATAAGGTTTGTTGCTTTGAATCCGACAATGGTTCTTTTTTCAGTTCTAGTACAACCACAGGTGGAATTCCTTCAAAGCACTATTTCCGGCAACTAAAAGATTATCAAATAAGTTTCCGCAAAGGGTTTGAATATTTTTTTGGAGCCATTGAGGATTTTACAGTTCTAGCCCTACTCCCATCATACCTGGAAAGATCCCATTCTTCTCTAATATATATGGCCAATGACATGATCCGTAAAAGTCAAAAGACTGAAAGCGGTTTTTACCTCAATCAATGGGAAAAGTTGAAAAAGACGATCATCCAACTCGAAAATAGTGAGCAAAAAACATTATTGTTGGGGGTATCCTTTGCACTACTAGATCTTGTGGAACAGTACTCGTTTGATTTGAAGCATACATGGGTGATGGAAACCGGTGGAATGAAGGGCAGGAGAAAAGAAATAACGCGTGAGGCATTACACAGCCAACTGAAAAAGGGATTTGGCGTACACAAAATTTTCTCGGAATACGGGATGACAGAATTAATGTCTCAAGCCTATTCCATTAGTGAAGGGATTTTTGAGTGCCCCCCTTGGATGCGTGTTGCCGCCAGAGAAAACCAAGACCCTTTTAATCTCCTCCCTTGGGGACAAAGTGGTGGGTTGAATATTATTGACCTGGCTAATCGCGATAGCTGTGCCTTCATTGCTACCGAAGACCTTGCCAGAGTACACTCTGATAAACGCTTTGAAGTACTGGGCCGTTTAGACCCTTCAGAAATCAGAGGCTGTAATTTGATGGCAATCTAGCCAACTGCCTCAACGATAAAATAATTTTTCTTACCTCTTTGAAGTAAAATGTATTGGTCGTCTATCAAATCGGCAGTTCCAATATTGTAACTCTCGTTTACCTTAATTTTATTGACCGAAATGGAGTTTTCAGCTAGAGCCCTTCGGGCCTCCCCATTGGATTTTAAAAAGGATGTTTTGGAGGCTAACAAAGCGATCATGTCAACGCCATTATAAAGATCAGAACGTGAAATCTCCGCCTTGGGCACCCCATCAAAAACATCTAAAAAAGTTTGACGATCTAGGTTGTTTAATTCGGCAGCCGTTGAACTACCAAAAAGGATTTGGCTAGCCTGAATAGCTTTTTGTAGATCTTCCTCGGAATGGACCATACGGGTTACTTCCTCAGCTATCGTTTTTTGTAATAACCTCGTTTGAGGGCTTTCCAGGTGTTGTGTAATCAAATTTTCTATTGTCGACTTGTCTAAAAGAGTAAATATTTTTATATAATTTTGGGCATCCTCATCAGAAGCGTTCAGCCAATACTGGTAAAATTTGTAAGAAGAGGTTCGGGTCTTGTCCAACCACACATTTCCGTCCTCGGTTTTTCCGAATTTTGTTCCATCAGCCTTAGTAATCAAAGGACAGGTGATGGCAAAGGCTTTTCCACTCAATTTGCGCCGAATCAATTCTGTTCCAGTAGTGATATTACCCCATTGATCACTCCCCCCCATCTGCAACTTACAGTCCATTTCTTTGTAGAGGTGCAAAAAATCATATCCCTGTAACAATTGGTAGGTAAATTCGGTAAATGACATGCCAACTTTGGCATCGCTACCAATCCGATTTTTTACAGAATCCTTAGACATCATATAGTTGACAGTAAGGTGTTTACCAATTTCGCGAGAAAAATCAATGAGTCTATAGTCTTTGGTCCAATCATAATTGTTGACCAACTGAGCGGCCTTGGGATTCGCGTGATCAAAATCAAGGAATTTTTGGAGTTGTGTTCTAATGCCCTTTACATTTTTTTGCAATGTCTCAGCATCCAAAAGATTTCTTTCGTCGGACTTACCAGCTGGGTCTCCAATCATTCCTGTAGCACCACCTACTAATACTATGGGGCGATGACCTGATCTCTGGAAGTGGATCAAAATCATGATTTGTACCAAACTGCCAATGTGAAGAGAATCTGCAGTGGGGTCAAAACCAATATATCCTGTGGTAATGTTTTGGTTCAAATGATCCTCTGTTTCAGGCATAATGTCGTGCAACATGCCCCTCCAGCGAAGTTCCTCTACAAAATTTTTCTGCATTACTTTGATTTACTAGCAAAGATAGATTTATGCCATAAAACAAAAAATTATTCTTGAAAAAGCATTAGTTTTAATTTATGATATTAGTGACCGGTGCTACGGGCTTTATCGGTTCTCATTTGTTGTGTCATTTGGCAGAGAAAGACATTTTTCCAGTGGCCATGTTCCGACATGAATCCAATAAAAGCAAGGTTTGGAAACGGTTCAAATCACAATTTGATGATGCCCAAAAGCGGTACGACAAAATTGTATGGAGAAAAGCGGACATTAGGGACCTGCCGAGTTTGGATGCCGCCTTTAATGGTATTGATTATGTTTATCATTGCGCCGGCTATATTTCCCTAGCTCAAAGCGATGTAAAAAAACTACTTGAAATTAATGAAAAAGGGTCTACCTATCTAGTCGATTTATGTTTATCTCATTCAGTAAAAAAATTGGTCTATGTCAGTTCCATAGCCGCTTTGGGAAATGACCCATCGCTACCGGTTATAGATGAAAACACCCCCTGGGACAACTACACCGACAAAAATCCATATGCTTATTCTAAATACGGAGGAGAAATGGAAGTATGGAGAGCAATGCAGGAGGGATTAAATGCGGTTATTGTCAATCCTGGCATAGTACTTGGGCAAAACAGCCCAATTGAATGGTTACTGAAACGACACAAGAATGGCTTGAGATGGTATACACCTGGAACCAATGCCTTTGTAAATATCAAGGATGTCATCACTGTGATGTATGAACTGATGCATTCAAATATAAAAGAAGAGCGCTTTATTTTGGTAGCTGAAAATTGGACTGGTAAAGACATGGTACGATCACTTCTCAAAGCTGGGAATTTTAGTCAAAGAGTTTTTATTATTCCCAAAAGGTTTTTGTATTTGTTATGGGTGATAGAATATCTGATTCAACTATTAGGTATCAGAAAACGTTTTTTGACACGTGCCATAATTTCTAGTCAATATGATCATAAAATTATCAATGGTAATAAAATAAAATCATTCATCAACTTTGAGTACTCAAAGATTACAAATTTCATTTTCGACTGATTCGATTTTCAACCCTGGGCTTATGTCTTTATTCCTCTCTGATGCGCATAGTTTGTTGGATACTATCATTTAGCTTGTTGAGTTTCATTTTAATTTTTTTAAAAATAGGTAAGTATTCTTTGGGATTTTTGGCATAATAAGATTGACTGGAGGCGAGTTGTGCACTATCGATTCCATACTTTTCGTAAAGGTATTCCGCCACCAAAAGATCTTTTTTTTCAAGCAAATTGTAGGACTCGCGTTTGATATTTTTCATTAGAATTATATCCAGCATCACCATGCTCATTTGGTCGGGAGAAATTAGGTTATCAGGAGGGCTGTTGTCCCCTGTTTTTGAACATGAAAATACAATAAACACCAGCAATCCAATAAATTTTTTCTTGTTCATCTATTAAAAGTAAGTTTTTTTCCCAATGCGCTTTCGATTATTTTACCTTGATCGTAAACCAAATTTCCATTGACAAAAGTTTTGATGATAGAAGCCTCAAAAGTTGATCCCTCAAATGGAGACCATTTGCATTGATATAGCAAATCTTCTTTGACAACAGTAAATTTTTTATTCATATCTACCAAAACCAGATCGGCAAAAAAGCCTTCACGAAGAAAACCACGATTTTGAATTTTGAATAAAATGGCGGGATTGTGACAGGCTTTTTCAACCAGCTTTTCTATGGTAGTTCTTCCTTGTTTTACAGCTGTTAAGAGAGCAGGATAGGCATGTTGAACCAATGGGCCACCTGAAGGGGAATTTGCGTAAGGATTTTGCTTTTCCTCAAGTGTATGTGGGGCATGGTCTGTGGCCAATACATCAATCTTATCCTCGTTAAGAGCTTTCCATAAGGCTTCACGGTCACTGACTTTTTTTATTGCTGGATTCCATTTTATCAAAGTACCCTTTTTCGCATAGTCTTCCTCCGAAAACCAAAGATGATGAACACAAACCTCAGCTGTTATTTTCTTTTGAGTCAATGGTTTTTCGTTAGAGAATAGTTCGGTTTCTATAGCCGTCGACAAATGAAAAACATGCAAGCGAGCTCCGGTATCTTTGGCCAATTGAATGGCTCTAGACGAAGAACGAAAACAAGCAACCTTGCTTCTAATCTCTGGGTGCTTTTCAATTGGAATATTACCTCCATACTTGGCGATTTGTTCCGCTAGGTTTTTTCTGATTATGTTTTCATCCTCGCAATGAACGGCAATAGGTAAATCAGTGATGGAAAAAATTTTTTTCAATACTTGCTCATCATCCACTAACATATTTCCGGTAGAAGATCCCAAAAATAATTTCAGCCCTGCGGCTTGTGTGACATCCAAAGTCCTAATTTCCTCCAAGTTGTCATTCGTACCTCCAAAAAGAAAGCCATAATTAGCGATAGACACATTTGATGCTAAATCCAACTTTTCATTCAAGGCTTTTTGAGTAGTGGTTTGGGGATTGGTATTGGGCATGTCAATAAAAGAGGTAATTCCCCCAGCCACTGCTGCTCGAGACTCGGTAGCAATAGTAGCTTTGTGTGTTAGACCTGGCTCCCTAAAGTGAACCTGATCGTCGATCCAACCAGGCAATAAATAAAGACCAGAGGCATCAATGATTTCTTCATTTCCATTGATTGACAAGTGATTGCCAATTTTCTCTATCTTATCCCCTTTAATTAAAAGGTCTTTTTGGGAAACCTTACCTTCATTGACCAATTGGGCCTTTTTTATTAATATTTCTCTCATTAAATTGAATTAAATATACTTTTTACCCTTAATAATAAAACAGCATAAAGAGCCTCCCAAATTATTTTACCATTCATTTTTGAAACCCCCAGTTCTCTATTGGTAAAAATTATAGGATGTTCCTTGTACTTGTATCCTTTACTCCAAATCTTAAATTTCATTTCAATTTGAAACGCGTAACCAACAAAATTAATTCTTTTAAAATCCAAATGCTCCAGAACTTCTCGGGTGTAGCCGACAAATCCAGCTGTGGGATCTTTGATGGGCATAAAGGTAATCCCCCTTACATATAAAGAAGCGAAATAGGACAATAAAATCCTACTTAAAGGCCAATTGACAACATTGATCCCCTTGACATATCGCGATCCAATGACTAAATCGAATTCAGATTTAAGGCAATCAAGCATTGGAGATAATTCTTTGGGGTCGTGAGACAAATCGGCATCCATCTCAAAAATGAAGTCGTATTTTTTTTTTAGCGCCCATCTAAAGCCTTGGATATAGGCCTTTCCTAGGCCTTCTTTAAATGCGCGTTGCTCTAAAAAAAGACGACTATTGTGATTTTTTTTAAGTTCCAAAACCACGTCTGCAGTACCATCCGGTGACATATCATCGACCACTAAAATGTCAAAATCTTTCCTCTCTAGGGTCTTTTTAACAATTATTTCGATGTTTTCAACCTCATTGTATGTAGGAATGATGACTAAAGCTTTATCCATAGGTCAGCATAAAAATACTAAATCGAGTGAAATAAAATGAAGAATTAAAATACTTCCTTAATTTTATTTCATGTTTCAATGGACCGAAAAATTTGAACCTCAACAAGACTGGGTCGCCTTTATAATAATTTTAATTTTTGCTCTTTGTGTTCACCTCCTAAAGATTAACCCCCACCAGTTCAAACTTCTTGTTTCTTTTTGGAGATCAAATACCTATTTCAAAATTTATGAAAAAGAAAAGTATGTCAACCCTTTAAATATGTTCAACCTGACAATAACTATGATTTCATTGATTACGATCACTCTTTTGAGTTATTTTTTTTACGAAAAAATTATGATGTCCTTATTGGGAGAAATCTCATATATTATTTTTTTTCTATTTATTTCTGCATTAATTCTTATTCGATTTTTTCTATTTAAATTAATCTTTAGACTTGCAAATCAGTCGGAAATCTATTCAAATACTATTTTCAGAAGCATCAACTTTTACTCAATAATAAGCATATATTCCCTTTTCTTTTTTTCGATCTATTATTACCGTTTCCCTAGCAATAATAATTTCCTAATTATAATTATTTTAATTATTCTATGTTCTGCGTTTTTATCTCACCTCTCCATTTATCTAAGAATCATTATGACAAATCCAAATAGAATAGTTTATTTAATTTTGTATCTTTGTACTTTCAAAATATCGCCCTGGCTTTGGCTCTATAAGTCAATTTATTAGACAAATAGAAATAATTAGATGAAATATGAAAGTGAAGACTATTTTGATTTCCCAGCCCGAACCTGCTAGCGAGAAGTCTCCATATTCAAGATTAAAAGAAAAACATAAACTAAAAATTGATTTTCGCCCTTTTATTCACGTAGAGGGATTGTCAGCTAAGGAAGTTAGATTGCAAAAAATTAATTTTTCGGACTTCGACAACGTTATTCTTACTAGTAGAAATGCAGTAGATCATTTCTTCAGAATTACTCAGGAGATGCGCTACAAGGTTCCAGATTCCACTAAATATTTTTGCCAATCTGAAGCGGTAGCATATTACCTACAAAAATATGTTATATACAGAAAACGTAAAATTTATGTAGGAGAAAAAAGTATTGATGATTTAGGAGATGTTTTCAAAAAGTTTGGTGATGAAAAGTTTTTGCTCCCCTCATCGGATGTACTCAAACCGAGTATCCCAGATTGCCTGAATAATCTAAATATTGACTGGACCCGCGCACAATTGTATAAAACAATGGTAAGTGATCTATCAGACTTGAGAGATGTATACTACGATGTTTTGGTCTTTTTCAGTCCCTCAGGTATCGAATCGCTTTTCAAGAACTTCCCTGATTTTGAACAAAACAATACCCGAATTGCAGCATATGGCAATGCTACTGTGCTAGCTGCCGATAAAGCGAAATTGAGAATCGATATCAAAGCGCCGACCCCAGACACCCCTTCTATGACAATGGCAATAGAAAAATACATTAGCAAAAACGGGAAGTAAATACCCCTTTAGTGATTTTTATTTTGATAGGTTTTCCAGAGTAGTAAAGCCCACCCCATAATGAGCAGACCTCCTCCAATGGGAGTGACAGGACCCAACCAAGAAAAATCAAATGGGGTTAGTTTTGCAAGATAAATTATGAAAATACTGCCGGAAAAAAGTATAATGCCCCAAAAAAAAAGCCTGTAAATAATTGGATTTCTTGCCCATGAGATTTTTGAAAAAATAATAAGTGCCAAACCATGGTACATCATGTATCTGGTACCGGTTTGAAATGATTGTAAAACCTCTGCCGAAAAGTGCGCCTTAAGCGCATGAGTTGCAAAAGCACCCAATACTAAGGCAAAAAGGGCAAAGCCACCTCCTGTCAAAACATATTTTTTCATAAAATGAATGTAATATTTTAAATGTAAATTTTCACTGATTAATTCATTAATTTTATAGATATGAATAAGGTGTTTAATTTAATATTTAAAAATCAAAAGGTATAGATTTTGAAGACAAATAACGAGAGAGTCTTGATTGATGGTTTGGATAAAATCATTCTCAAGGCCCTAATGAAAGATGCCAGAAAGTCAATTAATGAAGTTGCAAAAACTGCAGGAATATCTGGAGCAGCTGTTCATCAACGCCTTAAAAAACTTGAAAGTTCAGGACTAATCTCTGGATCTCAGATGGTATTAAATCCAAAAATCCTGGGTTATAAAACAATGGCTTTTATTGGTATTTATTTAGATAAGGCAATGAGAAACCAAGAAGCAGTAAAGCAACTTGAAAAAATTCCTGAAGTGATTGAGTGTCATTATACAACGGGTAATTGGAGCGTATTAATTAAAATACTTTGTACGGATAACGAGCATTTAATGACCTTGTTAAACCACAAAATTCAAACTATAGAAGGTGTATCAAGGACAGAGACCTTTATTTCGCTAAATCAACAGATCAAAAGGCAAATTCAATTGTAGGTGTCCCCTTTTTAATTATTCTTGCGGTGAATCAATGAGAAAAAAATGATAACCAATTGTAATATACCCGAAATTAAATTCGCGACAATAACAGCAACACTGTTGATCAAGATTCCATAAAACAGCCAAAAACAGATCCCAATAAACATGATCACATACATGGAAACAGAGACCCCTTTGGCACTACGTTTTTTTGAAATTTTAAGTACCTGAGGAATAAAAGAAACCGTTGTAAAAACAGCAGCTACAAGTCCTATGATCTCAATGTGAAAGTAATTCATCAGAAGACAATATTTATGATTTTTCCGTGGATAACAATTATTTTTTTTGTAGTAGCGCCATCGATTTGATCCAGTGTTCGTTGTTCTCGCATTATGGCCTCCTTAATTTCCTCAACACTCATATCCAGTGAAAGTTTGATGGTAAATCGCATTTTTCCGTTGAAAGAAACTGGGTATTCCTTTATAGTTTCCTGAACCATAGAAGGGTCGAAAACTGGAAATGGCTCAAATTCAATGCTTTCAGTATATCCCAATTGTTGCCACAATTCTTCGCAAAAATGAGGAGCAAATGGAGACAACAAGATCAAAAGGGGTTCTAGGATGGCTCTATTGGAACATTTTAATGCCGTCAATTCATTAACACCTATCATAAAGGTGCTTACACAGGTGTTGAAAGATAATCGCTCAATGTCATCGTTTATTTTCTTGATGACTTGATGAAGAATTTTTAAGCTTTCTGGACTTGGTACTTCATCGTTCACTAACCACTGATCCTTTTGGTAAAACAATCTCCAGAGTTTTTTGAGGAAGTTGTGAACGCCGGAAATACCTGCTGTATTCCATGGTTTGTCCTGCTGTATTGGGCCCAAAAACATTTCGTAAATCCTTAGGGTGTCTGCACCATAAGTATCACATATCTCATCAGGATTTACGACGTTGTATTTGGACTTAGACATTTTTTCGACCTCTCTTCCGACTATATACTTTCCGTTTTCAAGAACAAATTCTGCATTTTGGAAGTCCTTTTGCCAATTTTTCAACCCCTCCAAATTCAATTCATCGTGGGTGTTTACCAAACTTACGTCTACTCGAATTGGCTCCACTTCATGCTCTGTAATTATTCCCTTTGAAAGATAGGTTTGGGTTCCTTTTTTTCGATATACAAAAGCAGAATTTCCTAAAATCATTCCTTGATTAACCAGCTTTTTAGCGTATTCTTCTGTTCTTACATATCCCAAATCAAAAAGTACTTTTTGCCAAAACCTCGAATATAAAAGGTGTCCTGTCGCATGTTCACTTCCACCCATATAAAAATCTACTTCTCTCCAGTATTTCATAGCCTTGGGGGCTACCCACTCCTTTTGGTTTTGGGCATCCATATAGCGGTTAAAATACCAAGAACTTCCTGCCCAACCCGGCATAGTGTTGAGTTCTAGTGGGAAGACGAATTGTTGGTCGATACGGTCATTAGAAACCACTTCTTCATTGATTTCATCCCAAGCCCAAATTTTAGCATTGCCCAATGGGGGCATTCCTTCCTCAGTAGGGAGATACTTTTCTACTCTTGGGAGCTCAAGGGGTAAGTGTTCCTCTTTTAAAGGAATCGGAATATCGCCCTTAAAGTAAATTGGAATGGGTTCACCCCAATATCTTTGTCGGCTAAAAATTGCATCTCTGAGTCTGAAATTTACTGCACCTTTACCAGAGTTTTTGGATTCCAATGCAGAAATTACTCGATCCAATGCTGCTTTATAATCCAAACCATTTAAAAAGTCGGAATTCATCAATTTAACCCTCCCCTTGTCGGTAAAAGCCCCTTCGGATATGTCAACACCATCGAATATATTGACGATGGGTAATCTAAAATGAGTGGCGAAATCAAAGTCTCTTTGGTCGCCACAAGGGACTGCCATAACCGCTCCAGTCCCATAGCTAGCCAATACATATTCCCCTATCCAAATGGGAATGGGTTCTCCGGTAAAGGGATGAAGGGCGTGGGCTCCAGTAAACACTCCACTGATTAACTTGGCATCAGCTTGACGATCACGATCAGATTTCTGAGCAACTAATGCGATATAGTCAGATACTGCTTTTTGCTGCTCAGTATTGGTGATCTTTGAGACCAATTCGTGCTCTGGGGCAAGTGTCATATAGGTAACCCCAAAAATAGTATCGGGACGAGTAGTAAAAACCTCCAATTTTTCAGGGTGGTTTTCAACTTCAAAATAAATGCTGGCCCCTGTAGATTTTCCAATCCAGTTTCTTTGCATTTCTTTGAGTGAATCCGACCAATCTAATTCATCCAATCCCAATAGAAGTCTATTTGCGTAGGCACTAATCCGCATACTCCACTGACGCATCCTCTTTTTGGTAACAGCATAACCTCCTCGCTCTGATACTCCATTTACAATTTCGTCGTTGGCCAATACAGTTCCCAAAGCAGGACACCAATTGACCTGGGTCTCAGACAAATAAGTTAGTCGATAAAACAACAAGATCTTTTGCTGTTTTTCATGGTTAAAAGTATTCCACTCAAGGGCACTGAAAACAGGTGTGTCTTTGTCACAGTAGGCTTGCACGTTGATATTCCCCTCTTTTTTAAACCTGAGAATCAATTCTGATACAGGGACTGCTTTGTCGGCTTCAATATCGTAATAGGAATCAAACAATTTTAGGAATATCCACTGTGTCCATTTGTAGTAGTTTGGTTCAGAGGTCCGCACCTCGCGATCCCAATCAAAAGAAAACCCCATTCGATCGAGTTGCTGACGGTATCTGTTGATGTTCGTAGTAGTGGTTTTGGAGGGATGCTGTCCAGTTTGAATGGCGTACTGCTCTGCTGGAAGTCCAAAGGAATCATAACCCTGTGGGTGTAAAACATTGAACCCCAAATGTCTTTTGAATCGTGCGATGATATCACTGCCAATATATCCTAAGGGATGCCCGACATGGAGACCTGCCCCAGAGGGGTAGGGAAACATATCCAATATATAATACTTGGGCTTGTCACTAAGATTATCTGCCTTAAAGGTTTTTTTTGTCGACCAAATGTCTTGCCACTTTTTTTCAATTTGCAGAAAATCGTAATCCATTAAGGCTTGTTTTTTTGAATGCTCAAAAATACGCTTATTAAGGAAAGGAAAAAAGTTTCCGGCACTCAAGGTCCTTTTTATTTATGGTTTTTTAATTTTACTTAACTAAACCAATCCTATGAACCAAATACCGGAAGAAAAATTTAACAAGCGAAGACTAATTTCCTCATACTTTTCAGTAGTGGTGAGTATTTCTTTGGTATTATTTTTAACTGGTATTCTGGGTGTTTTGTTGGTCAATTCGAAAAAAGTAGCGGATCACTTCAAGGAACAGATCGTGATGACAATTTATGTGAAAGACACTGCCAAAGAAATCCAACTTAAGCAATTGCAAAAAACTTTGCGTTTGAATGCTGCTACCAAAAAAGTCAATTTTGTATCTAAAGAAGAAGCTTCTAAAAGACACGCCAACGAAATTGGGGAGGACTTTATGGAATTTTTGGGCTACAATCCGCTACTCAATTCAATAGACGTTTACTTTAAAGCGCCTTTTCTGAACTCTGCCATGGTCTCCAAATTAAGTAAAGACATTACACTTTACAGCTATGTGAATGAAGTGGTCTACGACCGGCCGCTGCTGGAGTTACTGGATGAAAATATCAAAAAAATTACTTTTTGGATGTTGTTTGCCAGTGGACTGTTTATCTTTGTGGCGGTGCTGTTGATCAATAGTTCCATTCGACTTTCCATATACTCCAAAAGGCTTATCATCAAAACCATGCAATTGGTAGGTGCAACCAAAAGTTTTATCCGAGGACCTTTTATCAAAACCCACCTTCTGATGAGTACTTTGGGTTCTATCATTGCCATGTCTGGAATGGCTCTAGTGCTTTATGAAATCCAAAAACGATTTCCCGAATTACAAATTTTCGAAAACCCACTAGATCATGCAATGGTTTTCGCAGGAGTATTTACATTGGGTTTGGGGATCACAATTATAAGTACTTTCTTTGCCACCCAACGTTATCTGAATCTAAAGTCTGACGCTGTAAATTAAAGAATTAAGATGAGTGACCCAACCAAAAAAAAAGAATTCTTGTTCAGCAAAAGAAATTATCGGTTTTTACTCCTTTCAATGGCATTGATTGCCTTTGGTTTTATACTTATGGCAGGTGGAGGAAGTGAGGATCCCAACTTTTTTAACCCAGAAATTTTTAATTTCCGCAGAATAAGATTGGCACCCACCATCGTTCTTATGGGTTTTGGACTAGCAATTTACGCCATATTAATGCCTAAAAAAAAAAGTAAATGAGTGCGCTTGAAACCCTGATTCTTGGAATCGTCCAGGGCCTTACAGAGTTTCTGCCTGTCTCCTCTAGCGGACATTTGGAATTGGTCAAAGCCATTTTCGGAAGTGATTATGAACAACAACAAGGCTTGTTGGTCACCATTACCCTCCACGCTGCAACGGCCTTCAGCACCATTTTTGTGTTCAGAAAAGACATTGTAATGATTCTGTCCGATTTGTTGCGTTTTAAAAGAGGAGAGAGTTTGAATTTCAGCCTGAAAATTATCCTTTCCATGATCCCAGCAGTAATCATAGGTCTTTTTTTTGAAGATTTTATCGCTTCTCTTTTTGTTGGTAAAATTGCTTTGGTCGCCGTCATGTTAATGATCACGGGCTTATTATTGTTTTTGGCAGATCGGGTCAATGAAAACAAAAAGGAATTGAATTACAGCAACACATTTTACATAGGTGTCATCCAAGCCATTGCAATTCTTCCAGGAATTTCGAGAAGTGGCGCCACCATAGCACTGGCAGTTTTACTTAAGATTGACCGCAACAAGGCAGCCCGATTTTCTTTCCTCATGGTAATTCCACTAATCCTGGGAAGTATGGCCATAAGCGTGATGGATGGCGACCTAAGTCAGGACAGCACTGCGCTGCTCCCTTTGTTGGTAGGTTTTGTAAGCGCCTTCATTACCGGAGTTTTTGCATGTCGTTGGATGGTTGCTCTGGTTAAAAAAAGCCAACTCAAATACTTTAGTTTCTACTGTTTTGCAGTGGGAGTATTGGCCATTCTTTTTAGTGTGTGATATGAATTTATCTCTTGTATCCATCCTAGAGGGTCAACTGTTGTTGATAGACAAACCACTGAAGTGGACTTCTTTTCAGGTAGTCAACAAGCTGAAGTGGGCCTTAAAAACGAAATACAAACTTAAAAAACTTAAGGTAGGCCATGCAGGAACCCTCGACCCATTGGCAACCGGACTCTTACTGGTTTGTACGGGAAAAATGACCAAGAAAATCAGCGAAATTCAAGCCCTTGAAAAAGCCTACACAGGAACCATCACCCTGGGGGCAACAACCCCATCTTATGATCTTGAAACTGCCATTGATCAAAATTTTCCTACTGATCACATCACGAATGAGCAGTTAAATGTAGTAAAAAAAAGGTTTGAAGGCGAAATAGATCAATACCCACCCATTTTCTCTGCTATTAAGAAAGAAGGAAAGCGTTTGTATGAATACGCCAGAAAAGGAGAAAAAACGATTATTGAATCCAGAAAAGTAACACTTTACGCATTTAATTTTACCAAAATTGAACTTCCACAACTTCACTTTGATGTTCGCTGTTCAAAAGGGACATATATCAGGTCGTTAGCCCATGATTTTGGTAAAGCACTTAAATCGGGGGGACATTTAAGCCAATTGAGAAGAACAGCCGTAGGGATATACAAGGTCGAAGATGCCCTCACTCTCGATCAAATCTCTGAAAAACTAGACGGAATATAATGTAGGGATGAACCTTATAATTCTTGATTTTTAATAATTTTGTATTAAATCATTTGATTATGGAACTCACCTCAGTTGAGGTAACGAAAAGGTTAAAGCGCAGTGGATACTTGGATTTAGAAGTCCCTGAAGGACTTGATTTAGTTTCAGCAATCAAGCGACTTAAAAAAGAAAAAAAGGCAGTGTTACTGGCCCATTACTACCAAGAAGCCAAAATTCAAGAGCTGGCCGACTACTTAGGCGACAGCCTATATTTGGCTCAGGTGGCAGAAAAAGTTGAAGCCGAAACTATTGTTTTTTCCGGAGTGCATTTTATGGCCGAAACTGCCAAAATCATCAATCCATCTAAAAAAGTCATCCTCCCGGATCTAAATGCAGGCTGCTCTCTGGCCGACTCCTGCCCGCCTCTGGATTTTAAAAAATTTATTGACCAATACCCCGGTGCACATGTAGTGACCTACATCAATTGCTCGGCAGAAATTAAAGCATTGAGTTCCATTGTATGTACCTCGAGTAATGCAGTTAGGGTTATTGATTCCATACCTGAAGGAGAGACTATCATTTTTGCCCCCGACAAAAACCTGGGACGTTATCTGATCAGAGAAACCGGTAGGGATATGATCTTATGGGACGGATCTTGTATTGTTCACGAAGCCTTCTCATTCGAAAGAATTGTAAAGCTCTCCAAGGAAAACCCTGCAGCCAAATTTATCGCGCATCCGGAAAGTGAATCTCAAGTTCTTGATATTGCACAATACATTGGCAGTACTTCAGGCTTGTTAAACTTTGTAGAAAAAGATTCTGCACAAAGCTTTATCGTTGCTACCGAGGCGGGAATTCTTCACGAGATGAAAAAACGCTGTCCCCAAAAAACATTTATTCCTGCTCCGGTAGAAGATGAAACGTGTGCTTGTAGCGAATGTGCCTTTATGAAACTCAATACACTGGAGAAATTGTATCTGTGTTTGGAACATGAACAACCCGAGGTAAAGCTTTCACAGAGCCTGATAGAAAAAGCCAAACTTCCCATCACCAGAATGCTAAAGCTCGGCTAGAAAAATGAATACCAATGTACTCGTCATAGGAAGTGGTATTTCAGGATTGACCTACGCCATCAAAATGGCAGAGCAAAATCCAAAACTCGAAATCGTTATGATTTCAAAAAATAACTTACTGGAAAGCAATACAAGATATGCACAAGGTGGAATCGCAGTGGTCTCTAATTTTCAGAAAGACTCTTTTGACAAACACGTCGAAGACACACTAATCGCCGGAGCAGGAGAATGCGATAAGGAGGTAGTAGAATTTGTTGTAAAAGAAGGACAGGAACGCCTCCAGGAATTGATCGATTGGGGCACCCACTTCGACAAACAAAAAAATGGATTACACCTTACAAAAGAGGGAGGACACTCCGAAAAAAGGATTGTACATCACAAAGACAAAACCGGACTTGAAATTCAGAAATCCCTGATCCGTAAAATCAAAACTTTTTCCAATATCTCTCTTTTGGAAAATCACACCTTGGTGGATTTGATTACAGACCACCACA
>CACNDW010000010.1 GCA_902619315.1 uncultured Bacteroidota bacterium
TTATAGTTGTGTAAATTAGCTCGTCAATTGACCATATTTTTTTATAAATGATCAATTGCTTTTTGGCCGGGAGTGAATTGATTTAGGTTCATACCACTCCTTAGCGTTTTCAAATTGTCTTCCCAAACCTTTGGGTTTATCTCTAGCTTCAGATATACGCCGGTTAATTATTACATATAGAGAATCTTTAATTTGTTTATACTCACTATTGTTTGACAAATTATTGAGTTCCTCTTTATCGAATTTATGATCGTATAGTTCATAACCTAAAATACCATCTTCACCCCATTGAGTTAATCGATACCGTTCAGTTTTTATAGAGTAACCTTGAACTTTGGATTTACCTCCTGTGTTAACGCCTAATTCAGTTAATGCACTTTTCCTTACCCTTGCGTTTGAGTCTCTAAGTAATGGAGCAAAACTTATCCCAGAGACAAATTCAGGAGTTTCCATTCCAAGCAATTCCATAAGTGTAGGATAAATATCAACTAATTCCACTGGGGCATCCATTATTTTTTCGTTTTTATTTATGTTTGGACCTGCGACAATCAATGGAACCCTGGTGGCGTTGTCGAAAAGGGTACGTTTTTGCCAGTGACCGTGTTCACCAAGGTGGTATCCGTGGTCAGAAGTGAAAACAACGATAGTGTTTTTATCTAAACCAGTGGCTTTTAGTCTATCCAGTACCCGACCTACTTGAGCGTCAACAAAGCTGTTTGTAGCATAATAGGCTTCCTTGATGGTCTTGGCCAGGCCCTTTTCAAGATTATTTTGATCTTTTTTATCTCGAACAGATATAGCTGCTGGATGAGGAAGGGTTTTTAAATAAGCATCTGAACTTTCAGGGATCTCCATGTCGTTTGTTTCATGAAGTTCGTAATATTTTTTGGGCGCAACATAGGGTGTATGCGGTCTATATAGTCCGAAAGCCAGAAAAAAATTCTCACCACTCTTGGCAAAACGATCCAGAAACTTAATGGTTTCTGTCGCTCCAATACCGTCGGTTTGCTCTTCATCATTGCCATCTGCAGCTAGCCAACTTAATGTCCCTCCATAGGACTTTGGTTTAAGGGTGTTGATTTTATACTCTTCAACTTTATCCCTACCATAAGGATTAACTGTTTGATCCCAAGTATAGTTATCATCATGACCAGCAGTTCCAATATCTCTTGGATTATGGTAATGAAAAATTTTGCCCACTCTGACGGAATGATAGTTTTCCTGTCTAAACTTTTGTCCAATGGTAACCACATCAGGAATCGCCTGTCTCAAGTAAACTCTCAATGATTTTATTTTTGTTTGATCAGGATACATTCCGGTCATAAATGAGGCCCGAGAAGGTGCGCACCATGGATATTGGTTGTGGGCATTACCAAATAGAACGCCTCTCTTGGAGAGTTTATCAATGTTTGGTGTGATTGCTTTATTATTGCCATAGGCCCCTATATCACAGTTTAAGTCATCAGCGACAATAAATAAAACATTAAGCTTTGGTGATTTGTGATTTGAATTCGAACCCATAAGCATTAAGCTGGCCAACGCGAAAAAAAGAGATCTGTATTTCATTTTATTTTTTTTAAATAAGCAGGTATAATCCAAATACCTATAAACAAGAAGGATAAAAAACCTACTTGATACCAATCGGATTCTACCATGTAATAGATTATAATACCAATTATTACAATGCCAGTAATTAAACTTATAATTTTAACAAGCCTGTTTTTATCCATAAACCAGCCATTAGTCCTTTTTAAAATGAATATATATTGATAGAATAATATAAATTATAATTGTTGCGAATATGATGTAACTAAACCATGATGGAGGGGTGTACCAATCTGTTAGCTTTCCAACTACCCTGATTATAATAGAAAATGCCCAAACTCCACCTAGTATATTTCTAACCGATTTTAGTTTTTCATTTATCTCAACCACCCCTTCCTGCTTTTCGAACAGCAATGGTAGCCTTGCCTTTTGATCTAGACTTAGTTTTATTCTTTTGATTATTATTTGATTGACTCTTTGCTTTACTGTTACCAAAAAATTTACTGCTCATAGTTTTATTTTTTTATTTATCTAATTTAAAATAAATGTACCACATATTAGTTAAGATGCAATTGAACAAATAAGTGCAAATAAAAACCCTCCCGTATAGGAAGGTGGGAAAAGTCTACCAAGCATTTAGAGAACTCTTTATTCATTATTTAATTTAAATACATAAATCTGTCTAGTTCCGTTGTGTGTTGAATTAAATCCAATTAGATTTCCAGATGGACTCCAACGACAATGGATATCACAACGCCAGTCTTTTTCATAAATTTTATTATTTTGGAACCTACCAAGTGAAATTACAGCTTCCGATTCCATTTCCATTAGGAATATTTTCTGCTCCATCAGTTCGTTTTTGGGATATGTGTCTGTAACCATCCATTTTCCGTCAGGAGAAAAGGTTCCATGCCCATCATAATCCAATAAACCTTTTCCAAGGCGACGGTAATCTTTTTTTGTAGTATCAAATAAAATGTGACCATACATCTGCTTTTTATACTTAGCGGTAACCATTATTTCTTTATCGTTAAGCCAATCGAAGTGAGAACCTCCCCAACCTTCAGGGAAGCAAGGATTTAAATTAGTTCCATTTCTATTAACCGTAAATGCAGTAGTGTTTTTTCCAATTGGTTTTGCTCTCGATAGCCAAAATATTTTTGAACCTTTTCTACTAAATAAAGTATGATTAAAGTATTGAACTCTGTTTTCCGCAATTTTTGGAACATATTTTTTTATTTCTAAAAGGGAGACAATCAATTTAGCTTTGCCGCTTTCCAGATTAACCAAAAATATTCCATCATCTTTTGGGTAAGCTTTATCTATTTTTGAGTTTTGACCACCACCACCATAGCCATAAGAATCTCTTATTTCTCTTAAACGAGAAAAATTAATACTTACTGCTTCTTTTCCGGAGGGGGAGACTGCGCTGATAGGAAAGGGAATTACTTTCTTTTCCTCTTTTGTATGTACATTTAGAATAATTGAAACAAATTTGCCCTGTCTTAGGTCGTTATAGATAATTAAGGAATCTGGATTTGTTGATAACCAATGTGCCATACAGCCCTGCTGAAAATTCCATGCACTAGTTTGGACAAGAGGAATAAATGATTTGGTTTTTAGATCTACCAAACCCAATGTAGCAGATTCATTTTCATCTGGTAAATGATCTTTTATTTCTGTTCTTAAAACAGTTGCATATCTTTCATCGGCGCTAAAGGAGTTTATTCCATAGTAACTTGCAAAAAAATGCTCATATGGACCGTAGGTCAACTGAATTGGACCGGATACATTCGGAAAATTTACTGAATTTTCGAATAAAATGTTTTTAGCTTTTTGGCCATAAACTGTCATTGAAAAAATCAGTAAAAGTGTAAAATTATTTATTTTAATTCCTCGTTTTTTTATGATCTGCATAGATAATTGATTACAAAATAGCACAAAGAATTAAAAAATTAGCTTTTCACAGTACCTCTATATTTAAAATAAATGATATTTCTTTTGACTTTTAGTAAAGTGTTGCTTTAAATGGGGAAATTTAGAATTTAAAACTTTAATATAATTGTAGTTTTTTTGTGGTCAAACAATTTAATTTCAGGTAACAGTTGGATTTTTTCTGCTTGTAATTAATTCACAGTAATAGTACCTACCATACCTGCGTGTAAAGAACATACATAGTAATAAGTTCCGGCCTCTGTTGGTTTCCAGTTCACTACTCCATCAATTTGTCCATTATTATTTACTCCACTAACTAAATTATCAGTTCCTGTTCCTTGAACTGTTTTAATATAGAACGGGTGGTTTGCTGCATCAACGATAAAATTGATTTCATCACCAACGTTGATAGTTATAGATGGATCATTTCCTGAAACTGCGCCATTTCTATCTGTTCCTGAAAGCGTGTAATCTGAGCTTGAAGATGCTGTTACATTTATATTATAATCGGGACAAGTTCCCCAAATAGGCTTAGAATCTAATCCAAGAGGTGCACCACTTGAAAAATTATTTGGCTCGCTATTAATATTTGTAACACACCAGTCATTAAGATTTTGATTGAATTAGGGTATATTTCAGCTCCTCCAAAATCCATCATTAAATAACTTAAATGTTCAGACTACTTCGCTTTGCCATTAAAAACTATCAATACGCTGTAATGGGTTACTCTTTATTCAAAGCGGCCATGAGTAAGTGCAACAAGAAAAAACATTTCTAAATGAAAAACTCCCTTCTAAACAAGACTGCCTGAAACCTATATTTATTTTCCGATACAGAAAATACTAATACATACTAAACTTACTTTATAACAATACTTTACATATCGTATATAAACCAATTTACCACTATTTTACCACTAAACATCCACAAAAACTCACTTATTTGATAGAATCAAAAAAGATTATTAATGATTCTTTATTTTGAAAAAACTTGAATAATCAAGTCATACTTCTGCTATTATTTCATTTTTTTATATTTACTAATGTATGAGTAAATGGCAATCTAAAGACCTTCCTATTCCTTTGACTTTATTAGCACTGTTTCTTTCTTCAGTGTCTTATAAAATTGAAGAATTAACATCTATCCCTTCAAAGGTAGTATTGTGTATTGGTTTGATTATTCTTTTAATCCCATTATACATTTGGATTAGAGGTTGGCTAAAAAGCAGAAAATAAATCCTTGTACTATATCCCTACTGCGTTTAAGAATCACAAGTGGAAGCGTTGAAAATAATTCAAATAGTATTGAATTTATACCCTTTTGTAGGTTTTGTTATATTAGTGGTATGAAAAAACTACTTCTAATTACATCAATATTTATTTCACTTATCTTATCTTGTTCAAATAATAATGATGACGATCCTTGCCCCTGTGAGTTTATCCTATCAAGTCGTACAGGTACGGAAGCAAATATTAGCTATTATGCCGAAACAATAGTTTCGATGCCTAATCCTTGTGATTCTTATTTAGGTCAGAATGTTGATATGGCATTTCAACTCTATGAAAATGACGGTACATTCCAAAATCCAGTAAAAGGTCTTATATTAAATATACCACAAAGGACTGGAAGTATACCATTTACATCTATCTACCTGAATGCATTAAATAGTGGTGTTGGATCAACATTTTCCCCTGATGGTGGTCAAATTAATTATACTGTGCAAGAATACAACTGCAACTAACTTTAATACAGTATATGAAACTCCCTGAAATCTATATTTATTTCCCAATACAAAATTTACTAAAAATATTACCCAACAATTCATCATTTGTAATTTCTCCAGATATTTCTCCCAGAAAATGAATGGCATCATTAATGTGAACACTCAACAAATCTCCACTCAAATCATTATCTATACCTTCACTTATATTTGTAATTGCTTCCAATGCATTTTTTAAGGCCTCATAATGTCTTGCATTGGATATAACCACATCTCCATGAACATTAATTTTATCTATTTGGTGATAAAGTGTTTTTTTAAGCAGTTCAATTTTACTAGGGTCAAAAGTAGATATACTAAAAAGCGCATCACAGTTTAGCTTTTCAGACTCTTTTTTTAATCTTTTCATTAATAATGATTCTTTTTTTCCCTCTATAAGATCAATTTTATTTTCGACCAACATGACTATCAACCCTTCTCTTTTTAAATCTTTAATTGCACTTAAAATTTCAGATTTGGAGGAGTTTAGACCATCAAACAGATAAATCATGACTTTTGCCAAATCCACTTTTTCTTTGGCTTTGGCAACCCCTATGGCTTCTATATGGTCGTTGGTTTCTCTTAACCCTGCTGTATCGATAAATCTGAATTCAATCCCCGATATGGTTATGGTATCTTCTATTACATCCCTAGTTGTACCTGGAATTGCTGATACAATTGCCCGATCTTCATTCAATAAGGCATTAAGTAGAGAGGACTTGCCAGCGTTGGGTTTTCCTACTATGGCTACTGGGACTCCTTTTTTGATGACACTACCGTACTGAAAAGAATCAAGCAGTGATCTAATTTTTGATTGTAATAGTTGAAGCAGTTTAGTTAAGGCAGTTCGATCTGCAAAGTTTACATCTTCTTCGGCAAAATCGAGCTCTAACGTAATTAACGAAGCAAAGTCCAATAGCTTTTGTCGCAATTGGGCTATTTCCGCAGTGTATCCGCCTCTCATCTGATTCATCGCCACTTGATGAGCAGCTTCTGATTCAGAAACAATTAAGTCCGCTACTGCTTCTGCTTGACTCAAATCCATTTTTTTGTTCAAAAATGCTCTGAGAGTAAACTCACCTGGTTTGGCAGGTTGAGCGCCTTTGGAAATAAAAAGGCGCAGAACTTCCTCTTGAATATAGTTAGATCCGTGGCATGAGATTTCAACGACATTTTCCCCAGTGTAGGAGTGGGGAGCCCTAAAAACACTTACTAATACCTCGTCAAGTACCACTCCCTCATATTGCAATGTTCCCAAATGTATAGTATGGCTTTTTTGATTTATTAGTTTTTTTTTGGATTTAGTATGAAAGCATTGTGAAACCATCTCAATTGAATTAATGCCAGATAGTCTGAACAGGCATATGGCAGAGCTTCCAACTCCTGTGGCTTTAGCAATGATGGTATCTTGATTGAACATATATTAAAATATTTTTATATTTAAATGAAGTAACATTTAAATTAAATAAACTTGGGAGCTTATGAACTTTCGTTCTTGGCTCCCTTTTTAATTTTTTGTGTTATGGTTAGTCTTTTTTTGTGCTGTCGATGTTCATAATTTTTCCATAAATTTTGTATTGAACTATTTTCTTCTAACTCAGGATTGGTTTCAACGATATTGTATCCTTTTTTGTTAAAAGTTTTTTGCATTTCATTAAAGATTACAGCCGTAACCCCTTTATTTTGATATTTAGGATGGACTCCTATAAGGTAAAAAGAAGCCTTTTTATTGAAATACAAAGCCTTTAAGAGGTGGAAATATCCAAAGGGAAATAGTTTTCCATTGGCTTTTTTCAATGCCCTAGTGAAAGAAGGCATGGTGATACAAAAAGCAATCAATTCATCGTGCTTATCAGTAATGCATTTGATGAAATCGGGATGAATATATGTGAAATATTTCTCCTTATATTGTTTTATTTGATCCTTTTGTATGGGTACAAAGGTTTGCAGCTTACCATAAGTTTCCTCTAATAAAACAAACATTTTATCAACGTAAGGAATGATTTGTTTTTTGGACTTAAAATCCAAAACTTTCAATTCATATCGTTTGATCATCAAGTCAGAGAATTTTTTGATTTTTTCAGGTGAACTCTCAAAAGAACTTAAAGTGATTTCGTACTCTACCCAAACCGCAAGATCTTTATAACCCAACTGTTTGAAATGTTTATGGTAATAGGGAGCATTGTACCAAGTAATCATGGTGTTACTTTCCTCAAAACCCCTAACCAGCATGCCCGCTTTGTCCATATTAGAAAACCCTACGGGTCCTTCAATGAATTCCATTCCATTTTCATTTCCAATGGCATGTACTTTTTCCATAAGGGCTTTGGTTACATTGATGTCGTCTATTACATCAAACCAACCAAACCGGACTTTTTTCTTTTTTAGTATTTTTACCTCAATCCAATTGATCATCACTGCAATTCTACCTGCGATTTCACCATCTTTAAAAGCCAAAAAATAATGAGCTTTGGCATTTTTGAAGACTGGGTTTTTGGATTGATCCAAAGTGTCAATTTCTTCTTCAATTATGGGGGGTGTCCAATGGGGATTCTGGCCATAGAGAATGAAGGAAAAATTAACAAACTTTCTGAGGTCTTTTCTTTTGTGTATTTCAACAACATCAATAGGTTTTTTCTTCATGAATTATAATCTTTTGGCCTTTCGAGCTCTTTTCCTTTCAGCTTTATTGTTTTTCTTCATGGTTTTTTTCAATTCTTTTTCTTCCTTCTTGGATTCTTTGTACTCAATTTCTGCAGCACTGATAAAGTCCTTATGGAAATTTAATCGATATGATATACCAAGATTAAAAAAATTAGCACTGGGACGGGTATTAGTATTAACACCAATGGAGCCTTCTATTTGTATGTCGTCTGAAAAAAGGTAGGCAGCACCGGTTCTGAATATCTGATCATTGTAACGCATGCTGAACATCCCTTCATTTTCAAGATAAACCGACCACAGTGGATGAAAAGTGTGGGTCAGGGTAAGGATATAACTTTTGGCGGTTTGTTCGGTCAGGTATCGATCGAGTATAAAGTTGGTCACAAATACCCAGGTTCTCAAAAAATGCGATTGTGTGGCCAAAACTCCACGAAGCGAAAAAAAGGGTTCTTTTTCAGTGGAAACACCCAGATTTTGATAGAAAATAGGTCTATAAAGCACATCAAAAACATCACCATAAGGGTAGGGGTGATTCTTTCCTAATATAAAATTTCCACCGGCGGTAAGCGATACCGCAGGGATCAAGTGTTTAATTTTAAATCCATTGTTAGCTTTCCAACTGTATACATTCGTTTTTTCTTCTTTTTTAAAAGGATCATAAATCAAAAATTTGATTCCTAAAAAGTTCTGAAGCAATCCTTTTCTTTTGTAAACCAAATCTTGACTCGAGGTTTTATTGGTTAATTTGTCAAACATAAAAGAACCTTGATAAGTCAATTCCAAACGTTCAGATAAAAATCCCCAACGAGCAGAGAGGAAACCAATGGATCCGTTAAGGGTTGAATTGTTGTAGCCTTGGTGTTTATTTTTCCTGAACTCAAAACCGCCTTCAAATTGAACTATTCCTTTTCCCACAGCAAAGGCTCCAATAGAGACCCCAGGTCGGTTGGAATTAATCTGATCAGTGTATTGAGAATGAATCGCACCTGTCAAAAAAAGAGACAATAGCCTCAATCGCTTAAGCATCTATTTTTTTTGCAAGATAAATCTAATTTTATTTTTAGTGCTTGGCCTCTTCCAAAAACATCACAATAGTCATAAGATTTAATTACTTTTGATCATAACTTATTTAATTGTTGTGGTTGGATTGCTTAAGTTTTTTTTGATTTTGACTTTAATTGTCTACATCTTCAGATTTATTGCTCCATTTATTGTTAAATATTTACTCAATCGACTCTCAAAAAAAATGCAGCATTTTGATGCTGACCTTTCTTCTTCATCCCCCAAAAAAGAAACAAAAAAAACCAAAAATGAAATAGGGGAATACATAGACTATGAAGAAATTGATTGATCAGGTTTATAACAATCAAACTCTAAAGCACCTTACCCTGATATTGGGCTTTGGTTTATTTTCTGTTTTGTTCTTCCATCCAGTTTTATCAGGAAAAAAATTAATTCAATCCGACATCAGACAATACTCCGGAATGTCAAGGCAAATTCAGGAGTACAGAGAAAATAATGAAGAAATTTACTGGATTGATAACGCTTTTGGTGGGATGCCTACTTACCAATTGGGTGCAAGATACCCCTTTGATTTTTTAACTCCTATTCATAAGCTTATTCAGTTGATTCCTCAACCTGCTGAGATTTTGTTTCTCTATTTACTCAGTGCCTACCTTTTTTTATTGATCATTAAAATGCCCATTCCAATTGCGGTTTTTGGCGCTTTTGCCTACGGGTTGTCCACTTATCTATTGATCATCTTGCAGGTTGGTCACAATACAAAGGCTCAGGCCTTGGCCTATATGCCATTGGTAATTGGAGGAATGTATATGATCCTTAACGATCGTCGTTTTGGAGGTTTTACCCTTACCGTTTTCGCTTTATCCATGCAGATTCGGGCCAATCATTACCAAATGACCTATTATATGCTTTTATTGATGCTGGTCATTGGAATTGTATATGGAATTCATGCATTAAAAACCAAAACTCACCGGAATTTTTTACGTCAATCTCTGCTCCTTGTATTGGCAGGAATATTGGCCCTTGGACTAAATGCACCTCCTCTGTTGGCTACTGCCGAGTACACCAAATTTAGCACCCGTGGAAAAAGTGAGTTGTTGCGAAATCCTGATGGAAGTCTCAAAGAAAAGACCGGTGGACTCAGCACAGATTACATTACTCAATTCAGTTATGGAATTTTTGAAAGCTTAAATCTTTTGGCGCCAAGAATTCAGGGTGGAGGTTCCTCGGAAGATTTGGGAGAGGATTCCGAACTCTTTGATTTTTTGATACAAAATGGATTGCCACGCTCTCAAGCCAAAAGCTTTGTTTCGAACGTTCCCACCTATTGGGGAAGTCAGCCCATACTCGAAGCCCCCGCCTATGTGGGGGTCACTGTAATTTTTATGGCCTTTTTGACTTTGTTTTTTGTCAAAAGTCGATTAAGAAATGGCTTACTCTTGGGGATCATCCTTTCATTATTGCTGTCTTGGGGTAAAAACTTTCCACTACTGACGGAATTTTTTATCGATTACTTTCCATTGTACAATAAATTTAGAGCCGTGAGTTCCATTCAAGTGATTTTGGAGTTTTGTTTTCCTGTTTTGGCTTGTTTGGGGTTGTACCGTTTGTTTGAAAAACCAGAGAGTAAAGATTTCAAAACAATTGTAAAACCCTCCCTTGCGTTTGTTCTTCTCCTTTTAATAATATTACTATCCAAAGGATTTTTTGATTTTTCCGGTGCAATGGATTCTTACCTCGGACAGGCATATGGCCCGGTTTTGATGGATCAAATCGTCAATGCACGTAAATCGATTTTTAATTTCGATTTGATCAGGGCCGTGGCTTATTGTTTGTTAATATTAACGATTTTATATTATTATGGAAAAAGGAAGGTATCCAAAAATATTGCCCTTCTTGCATTAATTTTAATAATGCTCAGTGATTTATTAGGGGTTTCTCAACGTTATATCGACAGAGAATTATTTGTTAGTCCCAGACAAATTAAAAATTTGTTTACAGCACAAAAAGGTGACCAAGAGATAAAAGCCGATAGTAGCCGTTTTAGAGTTTATGAACCGGGTTTAAAACTCTCAGGTGCGAGAACATCTTTTTTTCACAATGCTATCGGAGGATATCACGGTGCCAAACCAAGACGCTTTGAAGAGCTATATGACTTTTTCAACACTCAACAAATTGACGGTGTAATGGACATGCTCAACGTAAAATATCTTTTGGTTCAGCAAAATAACGAACAAAATATTATCAAAAACCCCAACGTTTTGGGTGTAGCTTGGGCGGTCGATTCGCTTCTTATTGCAGCTAATGCCGATGGTGTTCTTGAATCTATGAAAAGCATGGATTTTTCCAGCCAAGCAGTTGGACTAAAATCTGAATTACCTGATAATTTACCTGTCAAATATGATACTCAAATGATGAGTAAAATTGAACTGATTAATAATCATCCCACCAATCTCAAATACGAATTTGAAGCTAGTGAGGAGCAACTATTGG
Organism: uncultured Bacteroidota bacterium; assembly: GCA_902619315.1. Classification (GTDB taxonomy): domain Bacteria; phylum Bacteroidota; class Bacteroidia; order Flavobacteriales; family Flavobacteriaceae; genus UBA8316. Next base: position 11,420 of record CACNDW010000010.1, read on the forward strand.
TTTTCTCAGAAATGTACTATCCCAAGGGATGGTCTGTAAAAATTGATCAACAAACAGTAAATGTTTTTCCCGTCAACTATGTACTCAGAGGTTTGAGAGTTCCATCAGGAAAACATACCATCGAATTTACTTTTGACCCTTCTGTAGTTAAGATCGGCGTAACGGTCAGAATCCTAACTCTTTTGGTGTTCATCTTTATTTTATTCTTCTTTGGTTATCAAAGATTTAAAGAAAAATCTAACTTAAGTCAGAAGGAATGGGAATCATAGCCAAACAATCGTTTTACAATAGTCTAAGTATTGCTCTGGCTTTTCTTATTGGAGCAATCAATACTGTATATCTATATCCCACTTATATGGGAAGTAGGCTTCAGGGATTGGTTGTAGCCCTATTGGCATTATCTAATTTGGTTCAGCCATTTATTTCTTTTGGTGTTCAACATGCCGTTATCAAATTCTACAGTAGTTGTGATACAAAGTCAGAAAAAGATAAGCTTTTGAGCTTTTCCCTTTTTCTTCCTCTTCTTATTTTTAGCATGCTGTTGATTTTTACTCTTTTTTTCCAAAATCAAATCACTGACTTCATTAGCTCCGAAAATCAAGAGATGGGTAAGTATGCTTATTTGATTTTGGCTGTTGCCTTTTCCACAGCGCTATTTGAGGTGTTTTACAATTGGCTTAGGATTCAACTGTATTCTGTTTTTGGCAACTTTCTTAAAGAATTTTTTCCAAGGGCTTTGATGTTCACGCTTTTGTTAATATACGCTTTTGGAGGTATAGATCTCGATGGATTTATTACAACATTAATTTTGGGATACTATTTCAGATTATTAACGGTAGTGATTTATAGTTTGATCAAATACACTCCCAAATTTTCTTTCGCGCTCCCTATCCAATTTAAATCTATCTTTAGATACAGTCTTTTGATTTTTATGTCAGGCACTGCGGCAAGCTTGATTTTGGATATCGACAAATCTATGATTTCAAATATTTTTACAGTTGAAAATGTGGCATATTATAGTGTTGCCATTTTTATTGCTGCTGTTATCGAGTTTCCCGGAAGGGCCATGTTTCAGATCATCAGTCCACTGGTTGCCAAGGCTCTTAATGATAAAGATGATTTGATACTGTTACAATTGCTAAAAAAAAGCGCAAACAATCTACTTTTAGTTTCCGGATTACTGTTTTTACTGATCAACTTGAATTTAAATGATTTCTACGCTTTGACTAATTTGGGAGATTACACTGTCGCACTGGAAGTTGTACTCATTGTATCGGTTGGTAAATTATTTACCATGTCTATGGGCTGCTTGAATAACATTATTACGAATTCAAAATATTACGCCTATGTTTTTTGGTTTTCGATTATCTCTGCCATTTTGGCCGTATTACTCAACCTTTATCTCCTTCCACTCTATGGGATTATTGGAGCAGCCTATGCAACACTAATTGTCATTGTAATTATAAACGTATTTAAGATTTTATTAGTTCAGCTTAAGTTTAAAATTATTCCTTATGGCATGGAAAGTATTCTTACTATGGGGATAATTATTTTGATTTATCTGATCATTTCCAAGATCTCTTTCGAATTTGATCCTTTTGTATCATTGGTTTTGAGATCAATGCTTATCATCGGGGTTTTTGCCCTACTGGCTTATTGGCTTAAACTGACTGTTGACGTACAAAAGTTTTTCGTTAAAATTTTACCTTTTTTAAGGAAAGATTAAGACCTGAGCTTTTCAACTAGGTACTGACCAGTAAATGATACTTTTGCCTCGGCCACTTCTTCCGGAGTTCCTGTAGCTACAAGCGACCCGCCTTTTTTCCCACCTTCCGGACCTAAGTCAATGAGGTGGTCGGCACATTTGATCAAATCCAAGTTGTGTTCTACCACTATGACCGTATGACCTTCAGCAATCAGGGCATTGAAGGAAAGTAACAGCTTATTTATATCGTGAAAATGAAGTCCAGTGGTGGGTTCATCAAAAATAAAAACAATTTTATCCTGGGTGTTTCCCCGGCCAATAAATGAAGCCAGTTTTATTCTCTGGGCCTCCCCACCGGAGAGGCTACTGGAGGGCTGCCCCAGTGCGACATATCCCAAACCTACCTCTTGAAGGGGTTTGAGTTTTTGAACCATCTTGGTTTGATTTTCTATTTCAAAAAAGGCAATGGCATCGTCTACACTCATCTCAAGTAATCGATCCAGTGATAGACCTCTAAACTCAACTTCCAATACCTCTTTTTTAAACCGTTTTCCCTTACAATGTTCACACTGTAAAACAACATCGGCCATGAATTGCATTTCGATGGTTGTGTTACCATCCCCTTTACAATGATCGCAGCGACCACCATCTACATTAAAGGAAAAATGCTTTGCTTGATATCCGCGGCTTTTGGCCAGAGCTTGTTTTGCAAATAAACTTCTGATATCATCATAAGCTTTGATGTAGGTTACTGGATTGGATCGCGAAGACCTTCCAATGGGATTTTGATCAACAAATTCTACGCTGTTTATTTTTTCAAATGGGGCTTTGATGGTGTCAAATTGTCCTGGTTTTTCATTGAATATACCCTTTTCACGTTGCAAGGCAGGATAGAGTATTTTCTTTACTAGAGTTGATTTTCCACTGCCCGATACTCCAGTTACTACAGTCATGCAGCCCAATGGAAAACTAACATCAATATTATTCAAATTGTTTTCCCTGCTGCCAATCAAAGAAATTTTATCTCTACTTTTTCTCCTGCGCGCAGGAATCGGTATGGACATTTCATTGCGCAGATATTTTGCAGTCAAGCTTTCGGATTGACATATGGACTCTAGGTTCCCCTCTGCGACGATTTCACCTCCATAGTTCCCGGCCTTGGGGCCCATATCAATGATTTTGTCGGCTGCATTCATGATTTGTTCATCGTGTTCTACAACAATAACAGTATTGCCAATATCTCTAAGCTTTTTTAAAACTGAAATCAAACGCTCATTGTCACGGGAGTGGAGTCCAATAGAGGGTTCATCAAGTATGTACATCGAGCCCACTAGAGAACTACCTAGTGAGGTGGCTAAATTAATTCGTTGGGATTCGCCTCCAGATAAAGTGTTGGCTTTTCTATTAAGATTAAGATATCCCAGCCCCACATCTTTAATGAATTGAATTCTTGATTTTATCTCTTTGAGTATTCTTTCCGACACATTAGTTTCATATTTATCCAATTGAAGTTGTTCAAAAAAAACTTCCAATTCTTCTATAGGCAGTTCAAGGAGTTTGGCCATGGTTTGACCTCCTACTTTCACATTGTTGGTATCTGTTCTAAGACGGGAGCCTTTGCATTCGTCACATTTAGTCTTGCCCCTATAGCGAGAGAGCAGAACACGATTTTGTATTTTGTAATTTTTGGCTTCTATTTTTTTAAAATACTTATTGATCCCCATAAAGTAGGAGTTCCCTTCCCAAAGGGTGTTGATGTCTTTTTCACTGAGTTGGTAGTAGGGTTTGTGTATTGGAAAATTGAATTTATAGGCATTTTCTATAAGTTGTTTGTGAAATTTTCGCATGCCTGTTCCACGCCAGGGAGCAATGGCATCATCGAAAATAGAACGGCTGGTATCTGGAACCACCAACTCTCTGTCAATTCCGATGATATCACCAAATCCTTGACATTTCCTACACGCTCCAAAAGGATTGTTAAAGCTAAAGAAGTGAATATTTGGAGGAATAAAAGTGATACCGTCCAATTCAAATCGATTGGAAAAGGTCACCTTCTTTTCCTGATCCAATGACCATAGGGAACAAGTTCCTTTGCCTTCATAAAATGCGATTTCTATAGCATCTGCTACCCGCTGATAAAAGTCTTCTTCATGACGAACGATGATTCGGTCCACTACAAGCTCATATTTTTCTTGAGGTACCTGAGTTAACTCCTCAATGCGCAATACCTCGCCATTAATGAAGATTCTGGCAAATCCCTGTTGTTTTAATATGTTTAAACGGTCGTTTCTGTTTTCGGAGAGATCATCGATGGGAGCAAGGAGGAGTAGCTTGTCTCCGTTGGAAAACTCATTTTTGATGCATCCCAAAACGTCCTTGACGCTATCGCTTTTGACTTGTTTTCCTGATATGGGGGAGAAAGTTTTTCCAATTCTGGCATAGAGTAATCTCAAATAATCATAGATTTCTGTCTTGGTTCCAACTGTTGATCGAGGATTGGAGGAAGAAACTTTTTGCTCAACAGCAATGGCTGGAGCAATACCTTTGATTTCATCTACCTTTGGTTTATTGAGCTTTCCCATAAACTGTCTAGCATAGGAAGAAAGACTTTCTACATAACGTCGCTGACCCTCTGCGTACAGGGTATCAAATACCAAAGAAGACTTTCCGGACCCTGACAATCCAGTAACCACTGTCATTTTATTTCTTGGGAATACCGCATCAACCCTTTTAAGGTTGTGGAGTTGAGCTCCCTTAATGATAATGTATTTTTTGGTGTCTAAATCAAGAATTTGCTCCATTGAAAAAAATAAAACCACAAAATTACAACTAATCTCGGCAAACCCCTAAAACCCTGAATTAAAAAGTAAGTTTAAACATTGTTTTCAAGCTAGACAAACCAGAAAGAATTAACATAATATACCCATCTCAACACCGATTAATAATGAACGTTAACCTAATTCATAATTTTTAAAGGTAGATTTAGACCTATTAAAGAACTGATTTTTTGAATTTATTAAAATATAACTATATTTGTAAAATATAAATATCGCCTATAGCATAAAACTACTTTTAAATCGTATCACATCGTTTAAAACAGCGCAGCTGATAAAAAGTAGTTTATGCAAATTACCCAACTCAATCAAAAAACTGATGCTAACCTGGTTAGTGATTATATTTCAGGTGATGAAAAGTCCCTTGAAGTTTTGATTTACAAGCACAAGTCAAAAATTTATAACTTTATTTTTTCAAAAGTTCTCAACAGGGATATTGCTGAAGATATTTTCCAAGAGACATTCATTAAGGTTATTAAAACTCTCAAGAATGGAGTTTACAATGAGGAAGGAAAATTTCTCTCATGGGTTATGCGCATTTCTCACAATCTTGTGATCGATTACTTTAGAAAATCTAATCGTATGCCCAAATTTGAGGCAAGTGACGATTATGATGTTTTTCAGTTCATAACTGATAATGCACCAAATGCAGAAAACAATTTAATAAAGGATCAGGTTGTTAATGATTTGCAAAACCTAATTACTGAGCTTCCTGAAGATCAAAAAGAGGTTTTGAACATGCGTTTATACAGAGATATGAGTTTTAAAGAAATCGCTGAAATTACTGGGGTAAGTATTAACACTGCTTTGGGGAGGATGAGGTATGCTATCATTAACCTTAGAAAAATGATTGAGGATAATCAAATTTTTCTGACCTACTAAACAATTTTATTTTTTTTTTTCGTTATTAGAGTAAAGCTAACTTATGAAGCAAAATTACTCAAAGAAAAATAAATTAGAAAACGGACCACGTCCACTTGTAATTAAGCGTATTTTAACCTTCTCTAAATACTACAAGCAAAACAAAGAAAAGGTCAAAGACCTTGTTAAAAACAACTGATTTTAAGTATCTGTTTGTTTTTTGATAATTGCTTTCCGGCCGATTCTTCTTGTTATAACGTCGTTTTCAATCTTCCACCCTCTAGCAGGAGAGTATTCTCTTCCGTACCATATGATTTGAAGGTGCAAGTCATTCCATCTATTTTTTGGAAATAGTCTTTTTGCATCGCGTTCTGTTTGAACAACATTTTTTCCGCTGGAAAGACCCCATCGATACATCAAACGATGTATATGAGTATCAACGGGAAAAGCTGGGATACCAAACGCTTGTGACATAACTACACTCGCTGTTTTGTGACCAACTGAAGGTAAGGCTTCCAAAGCTTCAAAACTTTTTGGAACTTCACCTCCATAATCGTTGATTAATATTTCGGACAAGCCATGTATACCTTTTGATTTCATCGGGGATAGTCCTACAGGCTTTATGATATCTCTGATTTCTCTGACGCTGAGTTTTACCATTTGCATTGGAGTATCTGCTTTTTTAAACAGTTTTGGCGTTATTTGATTGACCCTAACATCAGTACTTTGAGCAGAGAGCAGGACTGCAATAAGTAATGTGTAGGGGTCTTTGTGGTCAAGAGGAATTGGAATTTCAGGATATAACTCGTCCAATTTCTCCATGACAAACGAAACCTTTTCCTTTTTAGTCATTAATTTTTTTTGTTATTTCGATTTAAAATAAAAAAATAATATGAATACACTACAAATAGGAGACGCCATTCCTAAATTCACAGCTGTTGATCAAAATGAAAATAGTATTAGCTTATCTGATTTTAAAGGAAATAAAAGCATCGTTTTTTTCTATCCTAGGGCTAACACACCAGGATGTACTGCTGAGGCTTGTAATCTTCGAGATAATTATAAAGCATTAAAAGACAGGGGTTACCAATTGTTTGGGGTGAGTGCTGATGCTCCTAAAAAGCAAAAAAACTTTGCAGATAAGTATGAATTACCCTTTACTTTAATAGCTGATGAAAACAAATCTGTTATAAATGCCTTCGGCGTTTGGGGCCCCAAAAAATTTCAAGGAAGAGATTACGACGGTATCCACAGAACAACTTTTCTTATTGACGAAAAAGGGGTGATTGAAAAAGTTATTAGCAAGGTAAAAACCAAAGATCACGCTGCACAAATATTGGAGGAAATTTAGGCGTTTATCTTTTTTTCTTTCCAGCCAAACATTTTATTTTTCATAATCATCTCTGCAATACCCTCAGGTAGCTGATTTTTCCACCCGTTTTTGCCCTCTTTTATTTTGGTTAGTATTTTTCTTGAAAAAATAGAGAGATATTCACTTTCGAAGTCTAATATGTCAACTACTTTACCATTGAACTTGAAAAATTTATAAAAATCTTTCATTCGAGGGTGCAGTTTTAGGTTGTTAGAGTTAATGATTTCATTGGTTTCTGGGTGTTTCATGGGATAAAGATAAACCTTGAGGTTGTTATGAAACATTTTTCCAAAAGCCCCCAAAATCCCACCTTTCACATCTTTGTAGTATTGTTCATCAAAAACCTCAACAAAGTTACTTACCCCCATGGTAAGGCCGATTTGTTCTTTGGTATATTCAGATAGGTAGTCTACCATTTTGTAGTATTCTTTAAAATCTGAAATCATCACCGTATGGCCTAAGGAACACAATAATTTCGCACGGTCCATAAAGTCTGACTCGTCAATTTCCCCCTGTGAAGTAAGATTAGAAAGAGTAATTTCAAAAATTACTTTAGTTTTATTTTCGTCAACATTTTGCTCTTTTATGAATATGTCATAAGACTTTTTAAACATATCAATATTCACTTTAGTAACAGGTCTAAAACTGCCTCTTAGAACCAAAATATTTTTCTTATAAAGGACTCGAGCAGGAAGGATATTATTGCCTTTAGGGTTGAACATAACAGCATCAGTCATGTCGTTTTTTAGAAGCAACAAACTCAATAGACGGTTATCAACTCCATTAAAAACGGGTCCAGAAAAATTAATGGTATCAATTTCAATTGCAGTTTTGTCAATATGGTCGTAGAGGTGCTTGATTATTTTTTTGGGTTCATCGTGATTGTAAAATGCTCCATAAACCAAATTAACACCCATGAAACCAACTGCTTCTTGTTGAAATCTAGCTTCAGTTTGGTGGAATCGAAGATGTAATAAAATTTCATTAAATGGCTGTTCTGGAGCAATTTGATACCTGATTCCCATCCATCCATGCCCTTTATATTTTTTTGCAAAATCAATTGTTGCTACTGTATTGGCATAAGCAAAAAACATTTTATCGGGATGATTAGCCCTAGGAATTCGGGTTTCAAGTAGCATGATTTCCCTTTCCAACATTCTGTGTAGGCGAGTTTCTGTAACATATCTGCCGTCATTTTCCTCACCGTAGATAGTGTCACTAAAATTTTTGTCATATGCACTAATTGTCTTAGCGATTGTTCCAGAGGCACCTCCGACCCTAAAGAAATGTCGAGCAACTTCCTGACCAGCCCCAATTTCAGCAAAAGTTCCGTAAATTCTGTCGTTCAAATTGATTTTTAAAGCTTTTCTTTCAATGGAGGGGCGCTTTTCAAACTCTTTGTCTCCGGGAAGGGTAATTGGCATGATTTAAAATATAATATAAAATTACAAAGTTTGCTTTATATCTCCTTAAATATTTACTTTTGAATTTACCTAATGATCAAAATAACTTTTCTTGGTACAGGAACATCGCAAGGAATTCCTGTAATAGGAAGTCAACATCCAGTTTGTTTGAGTGAAAATCCTAAGGATAAGAGATTACGTTCATCTGTTTTAATTCAATGGCAAGATAAAAATTATGTCATTGATTGTGGTCCTGACTTTCGACAACAGATGTTGAGAGCAAAATGCAATCATCTAGATGGTTTGTTTTTTACACATGAGCACGCAGACCATACCGCTGGAATTGACGATATCAGACCCTTTTTTTTCAGACAAGGTAACATACCTATTTATGCCTCCAAGAGGGTAATTGAGGATTTGTCACGTCGTTTCTCATATATTTTTCAAAATAATGACAAATATCCAGGAACCCCCTCGGTTGAAACCCATATAATCCAAAAAAACAAAGTATTTTCTTTGGAAGGAAAGCAAGTCCTTCCTATTGAAGTGATGCACAATCAACTTACTGTAATGGGATTTAGGATAGACAATTTTGCTTATTTGACAGATGTAAAATCGATCAATGAAAATCAATTGAAAAAACTAAAGGATTGTGATGTGTTGGTACTGAATGCTCTTAGAATTGAGCCACATTATAGTCATTTAAATTTGGATGAAGCGCTTCAGATTGTGGATCTTTTGAAACCTAAACGAACTTATTTCACCCATATTAGTCATTTCCTAGGCTTTCATGATGAATGCTCAAAACAACTTCCAAAAAATGTATATCTGGCTTACGACAACCTCAAAATTCAATCAAATTAATTTTTAATGAAAAAAAACATTACACTTTACCTGTTTCTATTTACTGCTTTGATCCTCATTTTTCAGTTGGTAAACTCCAATAAGGTGCTAGGCGACCTAAAGGGTAAATTGACCCATTCCAAAGCTCTAAACGAAAGGTTAAAAGACTCTGTTTTTCAACTTAATCAAAGAATCGATGAGCAAAATGATTTCAGTTTGGAAGGAAATGAATATGCCTTGAGGTATTTTGAAAATTTAAGTATTCAAAACATCACCGGTCATGTAAAGGATCAGCTTTATGAAACAAATTTGTTGCGTGAAAAGAATAATTTGATTCCGTATGCTGCTATGGGTCGCACGTTTTTAATTAATAAAGTAAAGGTTCTTAACCATAAGTGGATTGTAGCGGATTTTTCGGATGGGACTTATTGGGGAGAAATATTTTTAACATATCAAATTAATAAAAGCGGAGTGCTAAATTTCGAATTAAATGAGTATTTCCTTTACCCTAATCCAGATTAGTTTTTGAGATCCACAACAGCAAATCTCTCAAGTTTTCGGCCGATACATTGTGACCGTCAGGATACGAATTAAAACTTATTTTGGGATTATTTAATCTGAGTTTGTTAACACTAGATTCCGACCATTGATACGGAATGGTCTGGTCATAGGTTCCATGAGAGGCGTAAGCTAAAATATTTTGATATTCATCTATGTTTTTACTCAAAAGTTGAGTATTGATATATCCGCTCATACATATGGCCCTTCTGAATTGTTCGGGGTGATCTAACAAAAGTGACCAACTTAATATGGCCCCTTGACTGAAACCCATTAGCCCGATATCTTTAGGGTTTAAATCATATTCTTTAATAAAATAATCCAGTTGTTGAGTGATTGCATATAAAGATTTTTCTGCCTCTTTTAGGTCCGACCATTTGTCCTGCGCTGCATCAAAATGAATTGAATACCATGCTTTTCCGCCAAACGGTGTCGTTAAGGGGGCTTCTAAGGAAATAACAGTTAGTTTTTCGGCAAAGTAGTCTACAAAAGAGAAGAGGTCGTCCGCATTGCTTCCATATCCATGTAAAAGAAATAAACAGGGGTATGGAGGAACCCCTGTGATTGATTTTTTAATCCTGTAGGATAACATGTTCATTAGTCGTTTAGAGTAAGTACTCCGTTGTTAAAACTACCAATAACTTTTCCTTGCAATTCTGACCCAAGGTATGCACTGTTTTTTGAAGTTGATTTCAAATTATCCGCACTGTAGCTGTATGATTTATTAGGATTGAAAAGTGTTAAGTCTGCAGTCGATCCAGCAGAGATGACTGGATTAGAGATCCCAAAACATTCTACCCCTCGGGTTAAAAAACTAATAACCTTGTCCAGCGGGAAGACTTTACTTAACACACCAAAACAACTTTCTAGCCCTAAGGTCCCAGGTGCTGCATTTTCAAACTCCAATTTTTTGTGTTCGATATTCATCGGTTCATGCATGCTGCTGATCATATCGATAGTGCCTTCCAATAGACCTGCTCTGAGAGCTTGTTGGTCCGTTTTTGATCGAATGGGCGGAAATACCTTAAAGTTTGTGTCAAAATTTTCCAATTTAATATCATCAAAAATTAAATGTGGTAGTCCGACACTACAACTGATGTTAAGTCCTAGGTTTTTAGATTTTCTTATCAAATCTAAACCTTCCTCTGTGCTAATAAAGGGTAGGTGGAGCTTACCACCTGTGTATTTTAAAATTTCAAGATCTCTGGCAATTTGAACTGATTCGGCCATCGAGGGTATACCCTTCAAACCGATTCGGGTACTTGTGATGCCTTCGTGCATTACACCATTGTCGGCCAATTCAATGTTCATAGGAGGTGAAACAATAATTCCCTCAAAACTTTGACTGTACTGAAGCGCAATTTTTAGCAAGTTTGCCTTTTGGATGGGATTCTTGTGATCACCAAAGGCAATGGCTCCTTCACTATGCATATCAAAAAGAGGAGCCATTTGATTTCCTTTCGATTCTAAAGTTAGAGCTCCCACTGGATATAATGATGTGGTATAACCTCTGGCCATTTTGATCAAATGTCCGATGATGGATTTGGAATCGGGGATTGGGTGTATATTGGAATTCAATAAGATCTTTGTAAAACCTGATTTTGCAGCAACCTCCAACCCATTTGAAAGTGTTTCTCTTTCTTCGTAACCTGGTTCACCAAATGAGACTCCACTGTCAAACCAACCAGATGAGACATGTAGGTTTTCAAACTCATATACTTTAATTTCCTTATCTGCTTTTATATTTTTAGCGATTTCAACAATAATATCGCCTATAATAAGTATATCTTGGTTAGTAGAATGATGAGGACTTTGAGGATTTAGGATTGTAGCTTTTTTGAAAAGTATCTTCATTAAGAAATCGCTATGTTACAAAAGTATAAAATCAAGAATAAAAAAACCTTGATAAGTGAATTATTATCCATTAGAATCTTTCAAATGCACCCAATCCAAAAAGAGCAAAGTCATATTTTACAGGGTCCATGGGATCTAACTTTCTGAGGTTAGTGTCAATTTCCAAAAGAGCTTTTGCGTCATTTTGCTTTCTTTTCAAAATCAACAACTTTCTGGCAACATTTCCAGTATGAACATCAAGCGGAAGTGACAACTCTGAAGTTGAGATACTTTTCCAAATTCCAAAATCAACCCCTTTTTTATTGGATCTAACCATCCATCTTAAAAACATATTGATTCTTTTTGCTGCAGAGCCTTTTAGGGGGTCAGAGATATGTTTTTGGGTTCTGGATGGGTGGTCGAGTTCAAAAAAAGTCTTTTTGAATTGATGAATGCGTTCTTGAAGGTTGATTTTTGATAAAGAAAAAAGTCTTTCCAGGCCACCGTGATTTTTATAAATGTTTTGTAAAGCCCTAACAAAATATTCAAGGTCCTGACTGTTAAATGTTCGATGAACAAAACCATTAAAATTTTTAAAATTATGTTCTTGATGATTGAGAATGAAATCATAAGGGGCATCATCCATGAGCTCGATGATTTTTTGAGCACTTTTAAGAATACTAACTCTGTTTCCCCAGGCGATTGTCGCACTCAGAAAAGCAGCAATTTCTATATCTTTTTTTTTAGAAAATTGATGTGGGATTTGAATTGGGTCGTGGGATATAAATTCGATTGATTCATATTGTTGAGATTTAAAATCCAGAAAAGATTTAAGGTCTTTTGGATTCATGACATAATTTTACCGTCTTTAAGTATAATTTTTCGATCAGCCATTTCTGCCAACTTATCATTGTGAGTAACAATGACCATAGTACAACCTGTTTGATCCCGTAGTTTGAAAAAAATTTCATGTAAGGAAGTTGCGTTATCAGAGTCAAGATTTCCACTAGGCTCATCGGCAAAAATAATTTTTGGCTCATTGATCAAAGCACGTGCAACAGCAACACGCTGTTGCTCTCCACCAGATAATTCTTGGGGTTTATGGTGAGCACGATCTGAAATCCCCATTTGACTGAGTAGGCCTGTTGCTCTTTCTTTTATTTTGATACTATCATGATTTCCTATCCAACCTGGCATGCATACATTTTCAAGGGCTGTAAATTCAGGAAGTAATTCATGGAATTGAAAAATAAAACCCAAATTCTTGTTTCTGAATTCAGCTAGACGAACCGGACTCATTTTATTGACTGAAACACCTTCAATATTTATAATGGTATTTGTATTTGGATCTGCATTGTCTAGGGTTCCCAAGATATGTAAAAGTGTTGTTTTTCCAGCGCCTGAAGGCCCAACTATGGCAACAATCTCTCCTGATTCTATTTTCAGATCAATCCCTTTAAGTACAGCCAAATCACCATAACTCTTAAAAAGATTATCGCAAATGATCCCTTTTTTCATTATTTAAAATTAGTTTTTTTTAATGTTAAGTTCATCAATCTAACCTGGTATTTTTATGTTCAATCATTCGTTATTTTGTTTAATAAAATGATATATTTGCTAAACAGAACTAATATATATGATTAAGCTTGCTTATTTTGCTGGGGGATGTTTTTGGTGTACGGAATCCATTTTTCAGCGAATTATAGGTGTTATTGAAGTTACTCCTGGTTACATGGGAGGACACACAAAAAACCCCACCTACGGAGAGGTTTGCAATGGTAATACTGGACATACAGAAACCATCAAGGTACTTTATGATCATGATATAGTTTCTTACGGTGAACTTTTGGAAATATTTTTTTTGACCCACGATCCAACTACACTTGACCGTCAAGGAAATGATGTTGGTTCTCAATATCGTTCAGCTGTTTTCTTTAATAATATTGAAGAAAAAATACAAATAGAGGATTGTATCAATCGATTCCAATTAGATGGTATTTTTGATAACCCCATTGTTACTGAAGTTAATACTGAATGCCCTTTTTATCCCGCAGAGACTGAACATCACGAATACTACAATCAACACAAAGAGCAGCCCTACTGTCAATTAATTATAACCCCCAAAATCAAAAAATTTAAATCAATTTTTAAACAATATTCAAGATAATAGTGGACGATAATTTCAACATTGATACTTTACCAATCGCTGACGAAATCAAAAATAATTTTGAAAGAATTATCGATTTACTCGGAGAAGATAAAGATAGAGAAGGTCTAAAGAAAACTCCATTACGAGCAGCCAAAGCAATGAAATTTCTAACTCAGGGATATAAAATTGAACCGAAGCAAATTTTACAAAACGCTTTGTTTAATGAAGATTATAATGAAATGGTAATTGTTAAAGACATAGAGCTTTATTCACTTTGTGAGCATCATATGTTACCCTTTTTTGGTAAAGCTCATATTGCATATATTCCTAACGGGAAGATTGTTGGTTTGAGTAAAATTCCAAGAGTAGTGGATGTCTTTTCAAGAAGATTACAAGTTCAAGAGCGATTGACCGAGCAAGTTTTAGACTGTATTAATGAAACTTTGGAACCTATCGGAGTTGGTGTTGTTATTGAGGCCTCACACATGTGTATGATGATGAGAGGAGTTCAAAAACAGAATTCCACTACCACGACCTCAGGCTTTAGAGGATCATTTAAAGAAACAGATACCCGTAATGAGTTTCTAAAACTGGTTTCATCGAGTTTGATCTAATCATTATTTTTTTTAAAAAGGAATTTGAGCCCCATTCTTTTTAGAATTTTCTTCTCGAATTCCCAAAAAAACTTGAATTGAAAGAAAACGGTTGCCACCAAAATTAGTAGAATCTGGTAGATTGGGAAGATGATCAATATCCTCAAAACAGTATAAATAAGTTTCCCCATAGGAACTTCAACAAAATCTGAAGGTTGAACACATATAAGTTCCAGAATGGGAGTTGCTAATTTTGCACTAACTGAACCAGTAATCGCAAAAACAAGGAAAACTGCCACCAATTGCCTATTAGAGGTAATTCCCCATTTCTTTTTTAGGCGTTTGATCATGGAATTTTATCCTAGTATTGAAATAATCTGCTGCCCAAGTTCAACACCAATTCTGTCTTGAGCTTCTAAAGTAGCTGCTCCAATGTGAGGAGTCAAGGATATTTTCGGATGCATCAATAATTTAACTTCTGGCTTTGGCTCATTTTCAAAAGTATCCAAACAGGCAAAAGCCAATTTGTTGTCATCTAAAGAGTTGACCAAAGCAACCTCGTCAATAACACCACCCCGAGCAGCATTGATTATGGCTGATCCCTTTTTCATCATGCTGAACTCTTTAGAACCAATTACATAATCCTTTTGTGCAGGAACGTGCAAGCTTATGAAATCAGATTGTTTTAAAACACTTTCAATTGAAATAGTTTCAATGGATTGTTTGAGCGAGGCCCCGCTGAATAATGAAACCTCAATATCAGTAGCGTCTATATATTTATCTGCAGCTAAAACATTCATACCTAATCCAAGGGCTATTTTGGCTACTTCTTGACCAATTCTTCCAAATCCAATAATTCCGATAGTTTTACCTCTTAATTCAATTCCTTTAGCATAGGCCTTTTTTAAGCCTTTAAAATTGGATTCTCCTTCAAGAGGCATATTCCGATTGGAGTCAAAGAGAAATCTTACACCACCAAAAAGATGTGCAAAAACTAATTCAGCTACAGAGGAAGAGGATGCGGCAGGGGTATTGATCACACTCAATCCTTTTTCGCGAGCATATTCCACATCTATATTATCCATTCCGACACCACCCCGACCAATAATTTTTATACTTGGACAAGAATCAATTAATTCTTTCCTAACAGTGGTTGCACTTCGTACCAAAAGAACCGTAATTTTTTGATCATTGATGTAAGATATCAGTTGTTCTTGTGCGATATTGGTTGTAATGACCTCAAAACTGGCTTCAGTCAAAACATCTATTCCTGGTTGGGAAAGGCCGTCGTTTGCTAATATTTTCATTGTAGATTTATTGGTTAGGCTATTCTTTCGAGTTCTTGCATGCAGTCCACCAAAACTTTAACACTCTCGATGGGTAGTGCATTATATATGGAAGCACGGTACCCTCCAACAGAGCGGTGACCTTTTAAACCACTGATATTGGCATTATTCCAAAGGGAATCAAAAACTTCAGCTTGTTTATCATTCTTTAAGTTGAAGGTAGCATTCATATTGCTTCTATCGACTGAACGAGCGAAACCTTCAAATAGAGGATTTCGGTCAATTTCGTCATATATCAAGGATGCCTTCTTTTGATTTTTTGCTCCCACGCCATCCAAACCACCATTGTTTGTAATCCAACGTAGATTTAATAATACTGTATAAACAGGAAATACAGGAGGAGTATTGAACATGCTTTCTGCATTAGACTGAATCTCGTAATTTAACATTGAGGGGATAACCCTACTTACTTTATTAAAGGAAGATTCTTTGATCACAACCAATGTAACACCTGACGGCCCCATATTTTTTTGCGCTCCAGCATAAAACATGTCGAATTTTGAATAGTTAAAGGGTCTTGAAAAAATATCAGAACTCATATCTGCTACCAAAGGCACTTCTGTGTCGGGGAGTATTTTGTATTGGGTACCAAAAATGGTATTGTTAGTAGTCAAATGTAAATAATCTAAATCTTTAGGTACTTCAAACCCCTTGGGAATATAATTGAAATTAGCATCTTTAGAGGAAGCGACCTCTATGACCTCACCTAACATTTTTGCTTCCTTAATAGCTTTTGTAGACCAAGTACCTGAGTTGATATAACCGGCTTTGTTTTCTAGCAAATTGTATGCAGTCATTATGAATTGTAAACTGGCTCCTCCTTGCAAAAACAAGGCTTTGTAGCCTTTGCCCTCTAAACCTAAAAGTTTTAGTGAGAGGTAACACGCCTCTTCCATAATGGTTTTAAATTCATTGCTTCTGTGGGATATTTCAATCAAAGATAAACCTATGTCATCCAGTTCTAAAACTGCTTTTGCGGCTCCCTCAATCACTTCTTGTGGAAGAATTGCAGGGCCGGCGCTGAAATTGTGTTTTTTCATATCAATTTTCAAAGTGCAAATATCAAAAGATCAGTTCAATTATCAACTGATTAGATGGTAAATTTTATTAATTTTTTTAACAAAACCTCAAACTAAAAAAGCTACAATTACAAACGATTCAAAAACTCCAGCGTATCCACTCCATCAGCATAATCCCAAAGATTTGGGATTTGAGCTTGTCCAAAAGAAATGGCACCTTCAATGTCAGCATTGGAAACAATACATTGAATATTTTCTTGTTGATCCAACAAATGTTTTTTTAACTGTTCGAGTCCTTCATAAAATTCGTAATTACCAGTACCTATGGGAGAGGAAATAGCTTGGTTTTCTCTAAGTATAAAAAAACCATTTTCTTTAAAGTCAAATTCACTTATTAAGTAGACTGCTTTATTATAGTCATAATTATTGGCGTATTTATTCATTTCAATAATATTAGCATAAGGGTATAAACCTTTAAAAATTAAATCCAGGGCAAAACCTTCAGGTAAGTAAAGCTTGGAGACGTTTCTGCATCCCAATCCGTAATATTGCAAAATATCTCTTCCTAGATTTTTCATATCCTCTTCAGTCTCTGAGCCATCAAGAATAGCAACGCCATTTCTATTTTTCCTGATTATGTGGGGATATTTTGAAAAATAATAGTCAAAATAGCGTGCAGCATTGTTGCTACCAGTAGCTATAACTGCATCAAAGCCCTCTAGTTTTCCATCACTAAATGATGTAAGTGATTGAAAAAGAGGGTTGATTTCCACTATAAAAGGAATCAGAACACTGTCTTTTGTAGCGCATTTGACCAAAGCTCTGTTACCGGAAATCCATATCGAGATTAGATCGTGTAAACCTACCAAAGGAATATTGCCAGCCATGATAACTGCAATGGTCTTGGGTGAGTTATTTTCATTTATTTGGTATTGATTAATCCATTGGGAAATATTTTTGGGCTGAAGGGCTGCACCCCAGGACTGAATCGCCTCCATACAGGCTTCTCGTTGAAACCATCCATTTTGAAGGTTGGCACGTTCAATTGCATCGAATAATGGGTCGTACTGAGAATCTTTATCGGAAATATCGCTAAAATAATTTCCCAAGTTTTCTAGGGCCTTAATTCTATTTTTCAGTTCAGTCATTATTTGTAAAGAATGTTTATAGATCTTACTTTTGTATTTAAATTTAATTAAACATATTCATTATGGCCATCATTATTACTGATGAATGTATAAATTGTGGGGCTTGTGAACCTGAGTGCCCTAACACAGCAATTTATGAGGGTGCTGATGAGTGGCGATATAAAGATGGTACCGACTTGGAGGGTGACTTAGTCTTGCCTAACGGAAAAATAGCTAATGCCGAAGAGGCTCAAATCCCAGTATCTGAGGAATTCTATTATATTGTGCCTGATAAATGTACTGAATGCAAGGGATTTCACGATGAGCCACAATGTGCTGCTGTTTGTCCCGTTGATTGTTGCGTGCCTGACGATGATAATGTTGAAAATGAAGAGGTGCTATTGTCTAAGCAGCGTTTTATGCACAAAAATTAATTCCTTTTTTTATGAAAGCTGGAATTGTAGGCCTTCCCAATGTAGGCAAATCGACTTTGTTCAATTCTCTATCTAATGCCAAAGCGCAAAGTGCCAATTTTCCCTTTTGTACCATTGAACCTAATATCGGAGTTGTAAATGTCCCGGACAAGCGTTTGGGCGTCTTGGCAGATTTGGTCAACCCCGAAAAAGTGATCCCGGCTACGGTAGAAATTGTCGATATTGCAGGATTGGTCAAAGGAGCCAGCAAGGGTGAAGGTTTGGGCAATAAATTTTTGGGAAACATCAGAGAAACAGATGCTATTCTTCACGTTTTAAGGTGTTTTGAGGATGATAACATAATCCATGTTGATGGGTCTGTAGATCCACTTAGAGACAAGGAAACTATAGATATAGAACTCCAGTTAAAAGATTTAGAAACTACTGAAAAAAGGAGGGATAAAATTTTGAGAGCTGCCAATACTGGAAATAAAGATGCTCAAAAGGAATTGGGCGTATTGGATCAGATTATCGCTGCACTGGAGGCTGCACTAAATGTAAGATCGATTTCTTTTTCTTACGAAGACCGAATCAACTACGTTAATACACTTCAACTAATTACCGATAAACCTGTAATGTATATTTGTAATGTAAGTGAAGATGCTGCTGTAGGTGGTAACCATTTTGTGAATCAGATCAAAGAAGCGGTGGTTACAGAAAAAGCTCAGGTATTGGTGTTGGCGGTCAGTATTGAAGCTGACATCAATGAATTAGATTCTTATGAGGAAAGGCAATTATTTCTGGAGGATATTGGACTTGTCGAACCTGGATCAGCCAAACTTATTCGATCTGCCTATCATCTACTCTCATTACAGACGTATTTTACTGCAGGAGAAAAGGAGGTTAGAGCCTGGACAGTTAAAAAAGGAGCCACCGCTTCTCAGGCCGCAGGCGTTATCCATACCGATTTTGAAAAAGGGTTTATTCGAGCCGAGGTTATTTCTTATGAGGATTACTCCGACTTGGGCAGTGAACAAATGGTAAAGCAGGCTGGTAAAATCAGGGTAGAGGGCAAGGAATATATCGTTCAAGACGGCGATGTGATGCACTTCCGTTTTAATGTTTGAAACTCATTCGTCAGTCGATAACTAAAGTTGCATTTCGATCCCATCCTCTGCGTCGAGATCAATTACTCATAAATAGAATCGTAAATCTTAACCTTATTCCACAAATGTTGTGTCATTTCAGTCAACAAAAGATGGTAGTGATCAGTTTGATAAGGGTTGAGTGTTTTCAAATTGGGAAATCTAACCTACAAGCTATAGGTATAGGAAAAATAAATTACTGTCATACTCGTTACAGCAGGTTGCCCGATATGAAAATGAACCACCTAGGGTTTCAGAATATAAACTCTTGAAGTACATTTTAGAAAGATAGTCTATCCCTTTTATCATCTGGATTTTTTAGCTAGAAAAAAACCATTTGAAGAAAGCTGCTTTTGATTCTTTAGATTGGATATTGGGTACCGTATATGAAGTAATCTGTCAGGGTTGAATTTTTTTATCATAAGATTTTTAAAGATAAATAATCTAAGAGGCTTATAAACATTAATGGATGTTGAAACTTCTCAACAATAAAGGATTGTAATTTGTTAATTTCTTTGGATATAATCCATTCTAAAATTGGGCTTCAAATTATAATTTAGCATTGTCTATATGGCCGAACCTAACCAATATACCGAAGAAAATATTCGTTCGCTCGACTGGAAGGAACACATCCGAATGCGACCCGGAATGTATATTGGCAAACTGGGTGATGGTTCCTCACCCGACGATGGTATATACATTCTCTTAAAAGAAGTTGTAGATAATTGTATTGATGAATTTGTCATGGGTGCCGGAAAAACCATTGAAATTTCAATCAAAGACAACATTGTAAGTGTTAGAGACTATGGACGTGGAATTCCTTTAGGAAAACTTGTTGATGTAGTTTCCAAAATGAATACAGGAGGGAAATACGACTCTAGAGCATTTAAAAAATCTGTTGGATTGAATGGTGTTGGAACCAAGGCTGTCAATGCATTATCTTCAAAATTTAAGGTAGTTTCTGTTAGAGAAAATGAGACAACTAACGCAATTTTTGAATATGGAAATCTCATTCAACAAGATCCTGTGACGTCCAGCTCAAAGAGAAGAGGAACCCAGGTGGTGTTTGAGCCTGATACAAGCATTTTTAAAAATTACAGATACCGGTTGGAATACGTAGAACGTATGCTCAAAAACTATGTCTATCTCAATCGAGGCCTGACCATTGACCTTAACGGTCTAAAATTCTTCTCTGAAAATGGTCTCAAAGATTTACTTGAGGATCAAACCAACGCATCCGACCTTTTATATCCCATCATCCACCTTAAAGGAGAGGATATTGAAGTGGCCATCACGCACAGCAGATCTCAATACAGTGAAGAATATCACTCCTTTGTGAATGGACAAAATACTACTCAAGGGGGAACGCATCAGGCAGCTTTTAGGGAAGCTTTGGTAAAAACCATAAGAGATCATTATGGAAAAAACTTTGATGCTTCTGACATACGAAAATCAATTATATCCGCCATTAGTATCAAGGTCATGGAACCGGTTTTTGAATCTCAAACCAAAACCAAGTTGGGTTCTACAGAAATGGGAGAAAAAATGCCTTCGGTTCGTGCTTACATCAATGATTTTTTAGGGACTCAACTCGACAATTTTCTCCACAAACACACGGAAACAGCAGAGGCTATTCGAAGCAAGATCTTACAGGCCGAAAAAGAGAGAAAAGAACTTTCAGGTATTCGTAAACTAGCCAAAGAAAGGGCCAAGAAGGCCAGTTTACACAACAAAAAACTAAGGGATTGTAGGGTACATCTGGGAGATTTGAAGAAAGACCGTCGCCTAGAATCTACCATATTTATTACCGAGGGAGATTCAGCCAGTGGATCAATCACCAAGTCAAGGGATGTAAATACTCAAGCAGTGTTTAGTTTAAGAGGAAAACCTCTTAACACTTTTGGAATGACCAAAAAAATTGTTTATGAAAATGAAGAATTTAACCTCTTGCAAGCGGCCCTAAACATAGAGGAAAGCATGGAGGATTTGCGCTATAATAACATTGTGATTGCTACAGACGCTGACGTAGACGGGATGCACATACGTTTATTACTAATCACTTTTTTCCTTCAGTTTTTTCCGGAATTGATCAAAGAAGGACATTTGTATATTTTACAAACTCCGCTGTTTAGGGTAAGGGATAAAAAACAAACTTTTTACTGTTACAGTGAACAAGAAAAAAAAGAGTCTATTGAAAAATTAACCGGGAAGCCAGAGATTACTCGCTTTAAAGGTTTAGGAGAAATTTCTCCGGATGAGTTTAAATTTTTTATAGGGGAAGATATTCGATTGGATCCGATCATGTTGGACAAATCAACAACCACAGACGATTTATTACAATTCTACATGGGAAAAAACACACAGGAACGTCAAAAATTTATCATTGATAATCTAAAAGTTGAATTGGATGTAGCCAATGAAATGGTATGATAAATGGATGATTTAGAGTTTGAAAAAATACCAGAGGAGTTGAATGAGGGGGATACACTTGTCAAAGTTACCGGTATGTACAAAGACTGGTTTCTGGACTACGCTTCTTATGTAATTTTAGAACGTGCTGTTCCTGCCATCTATGACGGACTAAAGCCCGTTCAGCGTCGTATCCTTCACTCCATGAAGGACCTTGACGATGGCCGTTATAATAAAGTGGCCAATCTCGTTGGGCACACCATGCAGTACCACCCCCATGGAGATGCCAGTATAGCTGATGCCATGGTACAAATCGGTCAAAAAGAATTGTTGATCGACACCCAAGGAAACTGGGGGAATATCCTTACCGGTGACCGCGCGGCTGCATCCAGATACATCGAGGCACGATTGTCCAAATTTGCGCTCGAAGTGATCTTTAGCCCCAAGGTTACAGATTGGCAACTCTCCTATGATGGAAGGAAAAAAGAACCAGTTCATTTGCCGGTCAAATTTCCATTGCTTTTGGAACAAGGAGCAGAAGGAATCGCCGTAGGACTTTCTACCAAAATACTCCCACACAATTTTATTGAGCTTCTCAATGCCAGCATCCAGCATTTAAAAGGAAAAAAATTCAAGCTTTATCCTGACTTTCAAACAGGAGGAATCATTGATGTTCAAGGCTACAACGACGGTAATCGCGGAGGTAAAATCAGGGTTAGGGCCAAGATCAGTCAGTTGGATAAAAACACTTTGGTAATCAATGAAATTCCCTATGGAACCACAACTTCAGGGCTGATTGATAATATCCTAAAAGCCAATGAAAAGGGTAAGATTAAGATAAAAAAAATTGAGGATAATACAGCAGCCAGTGTCGAAATCATCATTCACCTCCCCAACGGTATTTCACCCGACAAAACCATCGATGCTCTCTATGCCTTTACCGATTGTGAAAGCTCAATTTCTCCTTTGGGTTGTCTAATCATTGATAATAAACCTCATTTTATCGGGGTCAGTGAAATGTTAACTCTTTCAACAGACCATACTGTAAGCCTCCTAAAAAAAGAGTTGGAAGTTCAGTTGGATGAATTGGAAAACCACTGGCACCATGCCTTTTTAGAGCGTATTTTCATCGAAAATAGAATTTATAGAGACATCGAAGAGGAAAATACTTGGGAGGGTGTATTGGAGGCTATTCGCATAGGATTAGAGCCTCATATTTCGATTCTCAAAAGAGCTGTAGTCGAGGAGGACCTTGTCAAATTGACAGAAATTAGGATCAAACGCATATCTAAATTTGATATTGATAAGGCCCAGCAAAAAATAGAAACCTTAGAAGGGGATATTGCTGAGGTGACAAATCATCTGTCCCATTTGGTTGATTATGCCATAAATTACTTTAAACATCTAATAAAAACCTATGGTAAAGAAAGGGAACGAAAATCTGAAATAAGGATTTTTGATGATGTCGATGCCAAAAAGGTAGTGGTAAGAAATCAAAAGTTGTATCTCAATCGAGTGGAGGGCTTTATTGGAACTTCGCTGAGAAAAGATGAATATTTATGTGACTGCTCAGACATCGACGATGTTATTGTTTTTACAAAAGAAGGAAAAATGCAGGTGGTCAGGGTTGAGGGTAAGGTTTTTGTTGGTAAAGATGTCATTCATGCAGCTATTTTTAAGAAAAATGATACCCGCACCATCTATAATATGATCTATAAGGATGGCAAAAAAGGAAACTCCTTTATCAAAAGGTTTGCGGTCAAAGGAATCACTCGTGATAAAGTTTACGAAATGACACAGGGCACTCCAGGCTCCACCGTTTTGTATTTTACTGCCAATCCTAATGGTGAGGCGGAAGTTGTAAGCATTCTTTTGCGAAATACAGGAAATGTAAAAAAGCTAAGATGGGATTTAGATTTTGCGGATTTGCAGATCAAAGGTAGGGGAGTGAGGGGGAATACAGTTACCAAATACAATATCCTCAGGGTAGAACTCAAAGAGAAGGGAGTGTCTACCCTCAAACCAAGAAAAATCTGGTTTGATCCAACTATCAAAAGACTAAATACTGATGAGCGAGGAGAGCTCTTGGGTGCATTTAAGGGAGAAGACAAAATATTACTGATCAATAAAGATGGAGATGCAAAGGTGGTCATTCCTGAGATGACCTTACACTTCGATGAAAACTTAATTTGTATTGAGAAGTGGAAACCAACTAAACCGATCACCTCTGTTTACTTTGATACAGAAAAACAACGCTACTTTATCAAAAGATTTATTATAGAAAATGAGTCTAAAGAAGACCGATTCATCAAAGCTGGTGGTGAGATGATTTTTCTCAATACCGATTGGCGCCCAATTATTAGAGTCAATTTTGTCAAACCAAGAGACAAAGATCCAATTCCTCCTATGGAAGTCAACGCGGAAGAATTTATAGCGCTCAAAGGATTTAAAGCTCACGGAAACCAACTTTCACAGAAAAAAATCAAAAATATAGAACTCATAGAAGCTCTGCGCTATGATGATGATGAAAAATCGGTTGAAGAAATCGAAGTCAACGATCAAGAGGAGTTAAGTGCGGACGATGATTCACAAATCAAATTGAATCTATGATTTGTTTAGGTCATTTCTGTTTTTAGGGGGATATTTTACCCGCAATGATCGATATAAATAAAATATTGTCGACACCCAAAACAATTTCCAAAAAAAGTAATTGTCAGCAGTTCAGACACAATTTCCGCGGTAAAGAAATATTCCTTGAACTAATTGATTTTCTTGATGGTACCCCGTTGCTTGTTGTCGGATTTACCCACAAATGAATATTCAAAGGTATAGGATTTTCCCTCGGTCGATAGAATTTTGATTTGTACCGGACGTTTGTCTTGGTTGGACTTGGGGTTGAGTTTGGTTAAAATACATTCACAGTCATTGACCCATCGAATGCTGGCAGAGTCTATTTTTCCTTCATAGGTTTCAATTTCGAGATCTTCTGTTCTGGAGAAATAAGAAGTTTTGATCTCACCGTTGATCAGTGTGCTAAATTCAAATAATCCAATATGAAACTTTTTACAGTCGCGTTCTACAGAATAACATGAACAAATCAATAAGGGTCCAAAACAGAGGACTAGGAAAAAATTATTTTTTAGGCCTAAATCTTTCAAAACTTCCATCACCGTAAAGGTAGATGATTTCTTTGGGAGGTGCACTTTCTTCAGTAGAAATTGATGATTCCTTTTGGGGTTTCATTTTTTCAGATATAGGGTATCCCATAGGAGGGGGTTGTTGATACTTGTTCTCAACTTTTATAGAATCAAATGGGTTACTATTGTTTTTTGGAACATTAGGGCTAGGGGTACCTATAATTAGCCATTCCAATGCTATCTCGTCAAAAGCCTCATAAATTTTCATTAAAAATTCCAAACTGGGTTTATTTCTTCCAGAAAGAATGTGAGACATGGCAGAACGCTGTACCCCAATTTTTGAAGCAAAAGCAGCCGAAGATAACTGATGATTGATTCTGATTTTTTCAATACGCTCAACAATGGCAGCAGTGTTTAACATTGTAAACAATTTATAGATCATTCTAAGATATAAAAAATATTTTTAATTAAACTTTTATTTTATTAGTGATTATTTGTAAAGTTTTAATTTAATAATCAAATATAAAACATTGATAAATAGATAATTATAATTAAAATTTACTTTTCTGTACACAAATGTTTACAAAACAATGCTTTTGCAGCAATTAAATGTATATTGTTGTAAACTTTACAAGTTTATTTATGTAAACCTAGACTTGTTTACATTTGTAAAATATTTGTTAGTATGATTTCAAGAAATCGTTATTTATCCAAACAAAAATGGGATCAGTTGTTAAAGGCTTTGCCTTATCAATTACCAACAAGTGTCATTGGGCATTCGGTTTTAAATCAACCCATATACGCACATTGTTTGGGAAAAGGGCCTAAAAAAGTACTTTTATGGTCACAAATGCATGGTAATGAATCTACCACTACCCGTGCATTATTGGACCTATTTAACCATTTACATTCCATTAGCGGAGCTAAATTACTGGAGGGATTAACGTTATTGATCATCCCTCAATTAAACCCAGATGGATCTTCGGCTTATAATCGTTTAAATAGAAACAACATTGACCTTAACCGTGACGCGCTGGACTTATCCCAACCTGAAAGTATTGCCTTGAATGAGGTTTTTAAATCATTTTCTCCAGATTTTTGTTTTAATCTTCACGGTCAACGCAGCATATTTGCAGCCGGGAAAAGGGGTAAACCCGCTACCTTATCTTTTTTGTCGCCTGCAGCAGACGACAAAAAAAGTCTTACACCAGCGCGAGTAAAAGCCATGCAATTGATAGCACTTATTAATAATAATTTACAAAAGTTTATTCCAAATCAGATAGGTCGTTACGATGATACTTTTAATTCTAATTGTGTGGGAGACCGATTTACTTCTTTGGGAGTACCTACTATATTGTATGAAGCAGGTCACAACAGTTTGGATTACGATCGAAATTTTACCAAAAAAATGATCTTTAATGCTCTTATAACAGGTCTCAATGCAATTGAAAATGGAGATTATTTAAACTATTCGACAGCAGAATATAACCAAATCCCAGAGAACCAAAAAGATTATGTAGATATTCTAATTAAAAATGTTGATATAAAAACTGATACCGGATTATTTAAGAATCAGGAATTGTCAGTGCTCTATCATGAAGAAAAGAAGGGTGAAAGTGTCTATTTTAAGCCTGTATGTCATCGTTTTTCAGAACATTCAGAACTTCTGGCCCACAGCGTATTCAATGCGGATCAAATCCTTAAGGTTTCTATGGTTGAATTTGCAGAAGGAAAAACTATTGATATCTTCTAAAAAACAGATTTTAGATATTAAAATTGTAGCTAAAATCAAATTTCTTTAAATATTATTAAATTTTTTTGTTTAATTTGGGGAAAAATCTAACAATTATGAATAAGGTAAAATTAGATGAGGTTGATCATCAAATTTTGGACATCCTTATAGACAATACCCGTGTTCCATTTACGGATATTTCAAAGCGACTGTTTATTTCAGCAGGAACGGTTCATGTAAGGGTGAAAAAAATGGAAGAAGCCGGCATTATTAAAGGTTCATCGTTAAATCTGGATTATGTGAAATTGGGTTATTCTTTTATTGCTTACATCGGTATTTTCTTGGAAAAAACTAAAATTATAAATGATGTAATTAAAAGTCTTAATGACATACCGTTTGTCACAGTAGCTCACATTACCACTGGTAAATTTAATATTTTCTGTAAGGTCAGGGCTCATGATACCAAACATGCTAAAGAAATTATTTTTATGATTGATGATATTGATGGAGTTTCTCGGACAGAAACAATGATCTCACTAGAAGAAAGTATTAACGACAAAAAGAGATTAATGCACAGGATTTTTAATGAATTATAAACCATATTTATACCCTTAACAGTTGATGGCTCGAAAATCCAAGATCGAAAGATTTAATGAGAGTGTCCTCTCAAAATTTCAAATCTATAATAGTCTTTTTCTTACACTTCCTTTTGATTCCATCAGAAATACGTCTGTATTGATTCCTCTTTTTACAGATCACTGCAGAAACGGTTATGATCAGAAATTAGACCCTAAAGAAATAACCTCTAGTTTTTTTAGAAGATACCTTCCAGAATATGATGAAAAAGAACAGGTTGATTTACTTTTTCGTTTTATACAATATATTGAACGCCAAGTGGTTCTCTTTGACGCGATTGAAGATGCTGCATTTGGATATGTAAATAATATGCACGGCAGGGGGACCATTCGTCACATCAAAGAAGACGCTTCAGACAATCTTAAAGTCAACGAACTAAAAGATTACCTAAATAGGTTTAAAGTCCGAATTGTTCTAACTGCTCATCCTACCCAATTCTACCCAGGAAGTGTATTAGGCATTATTAATGATCTAGCTAAAGCAATTGACACTGGAGAGGTTGAAAACGTAAAATTATTGCTCACTCAATTAGGTAAGACCAAATTTTATAAAAAGACAAAACCATCTCCCTATGATGAGGCAATTAGCTTGATCTGGTATTTGGAAAATGTTTTTTACCATTCTGCCAGCACGATATATACTTATATCAAAAAACAAATCTTTAACAAAGCAGCCCTAGAAAATTCTATTTTTGATTTTGGATTCTGGCCAGGTGGTGACCGAGATGGTAACCCCTATGTCACACCTGAAATTACTCTTAAAACTGCAGAGAGTCTTAAGTTTTCAATACTAAGGAATTATTTCAGGGAAGTCAGAAAGATGAAGCGAAGTCTTACATTCAACGGCTTAGATGAAATGTTAGATGTTTTGGAAAGTGATCTTTATGCGACATTATTTTCTAAAGATAAGCCTGATCATTTTAACATCGATTATTTTGAAAAAGTTCTTGATGATATTCACCAAATTATTGTTAACCAGACTGATGGTCTTTACGAATCTTTGATTTTGGATCTCAAACACAAGGTAAAAATATTTGGTTTCCACTTCGCAAGCCTTGACATTCGACAAGATTCCAGAATCCATAAAAAAGTGTTTGATGAGATTTTTTCTCACCCCGACATAGGAAATTATGTTAAGGGATTGCCAGAAGATTTTGAAAAATTGGATACCCCTTCCAGACTCAAAGTTCTGACCACACTTAAAGGAAACGTTCCCTCTGAGATTTTCGAATCAACTATAACTAAGGAGACATTGGGCAGTATTCGTGCTATGCGAATTATTCAGGAGCGAAATGGTGAAAGAGGTTGCAACCGTTACATTATCAGTAATTGCCAAACGATTGATAACATATTGGAATTGTTTGCCTTACACAAAATATGTAATTGGGATCAACCCACAGTCGATATCATCCCCCTTTTTGAAACCATTCCCGATTTGAAGGTTTGTGTGAAAATCATGCAGACCCTCTTTGAGGACGAACAATACAGAAAACATTTAGCTTCCCGAGGGGACAAACAAACCGTTATGCTAGGATTTTCTGATGGAACAAAAGACGGCGGATATTTTATGGCCAACTGGAGTATATATAAAGCCAAAGAGGATTTAACTGCACTGTCTAATAGTCATGGTATTAGTGTCGCTTTCTTTGACGGAAGGGGAGGACCACCGGCAAGAGGAGGAGGAAACACCCATGAATTCTATGCCTCGATGGGTAAAAGAATTCAAGCAGATGACATTCAGTTGACCGTTCAGGGACAAACCATTAGCTCCAATTTTGGTACAAACGATTCCTGTCAATACAATTTAGAGCAGTTGCTCAGTTCGGGGATTCAAAATCAGGTATTCAATTCAGAGAGAAATGTCTTGACTGAGGAAAACCGCGAAACAATGAATCAATTGGCTGACGAAAGTCATAAAGCCTATAAGGATTTTAAAGCTCGTCCTGAGTTTATTCCTTATTTAGAGGAAATGACCACATTAAAATATTATGCAAAAGCAAATATCGGAAGTCGACCCTCTAAAAGAGGAAATTCTAAGAAACTTGAATTTTCTGACCTTAGAGCCATTCCATTTGTGGGAAGTTGGAGTCAATCCAAACAAAATGTACCCGGTTTTTATGGGGTTGGTTCTGCCCTCAAATCTTTTGAGGACAAAAATCAATTTGACAAAGTGGCCCAATTGTATAAACAGTCTTCTTTTTTTAGAACTTTGATTGCAAATAGTATGATGAGCCTGACCAAATCATTTTTCGCCCTGACAGCCTATATGCAAAATGACAAACTTTTTGGTGATTTTTGGAATTTGATTCATGATGAGTTCAAATTGACCCGAGAAATGATTTTAAAACTTACCGGTTTTGAGGAATTGATGGAAAATGAACCTGCGGGAAAAGCTTCAATTAAGGTAAGAGAGGAGATTGTTCAGCCTTTGTTGACCATACAGCAGTCTGCTTTGATGAGCATATTGGATGCTAAAAAATCAGAAGATATATCGGAGGAAACCATCGAATTGTACGAAAAAATGGTTACACGCTCTTTATTTGGAAACATCAATGCGAGTAGGAACTCTGCCTAATCTTTTTGATAGAAATCGAATGCCTCTTTAATATTTTCGGTAGTAACCTCTATGTCGATGGCCGGCTGACCCAATCCTTGAATCAAGGCGAACTTTACTTTCCCGTGACTGTTCTTTTTGTCGTGTCTTAAAAAGTTGATGATGTCCCCTAAGTCTTTTGGTGAAAAACTTGACTTTGGGAAAATTTTAAGAAAAACTTCCTTGATCTCTTTGGCTACCGCCATCTCAAGGCCACAAAGTAGGGTAGACAAATAAGTTTCGGTGATCATTCCTATTGCAATGGCCTCGCCGTGGAGTAGGGTTATTTTTTGAGGATTTTTCAGGCAATGAGTTTCAATGGCGTGACCCAGTGTATGACCAAAATTTAGGATTTTCCTATAATTTGATTCGTAAAGGTCTTTGCTAACCACTGCGTTTTTGATTAAAATAGAGTGATGTATATATTTTTCTATATCACTGTTTTCTGATGACTTATATTGAGAGAGGTTTTCGAAATAGTTCTTGTCACAGATGATTCCATGCTTGAGCATTTCGGCATATCCACTCCTGTATTCGTTTTCCGGTAGGGTACTTAAATAGTTAGTATCAATTATAACCATCCTGGGATGAGTAATGATGCCAATTTGATTTTTTAGTCCTCCTAAATCCACCCCAGTTTTCCCTCCTACTGAAGCATCTACCATTGAGAGTAGGGTGGTTGGTACATTGACAAAATCAATTCCCCTTTTAAAGGCTGCAGCTACAAACCCTCCGAGGTCTGTAACGACTCCACCACCTAAATTTATCAACAGACTTTTCCGATCCGCACCGAGTTTGGAGAGATCTTGCCAAATGCTTTGGCAGGTTTTGAGATGTTTATTTTCCTCGCCGGCCTTGATTTTTAGGACATCAAATTTTTTTAATTCTGATAAATTTCCCAAAAAGATTGGCAGGCAATGTATTTGGGTATGATTGTCAACCAATATATACACGGAAGAGTAATTGTCTGTTCTCAAAAGCGAATGGAGTGCACCATATGCTTCCTCAGAGAACAAAACTTTGTAATCCTCACCTATAATTGCAGATAATGCCTTTTTCATTATTGCAAAAGTAAAACATTAGATTGAATTGTGGAGCTGTTTGAATCATTCGCTACGGTAGATGATTGAAATGATTTCAACAGTTTTTTCACAATTCTCTACCGTTAACGAAATGGGTTTTTTTTCCCAGTAGCCATTCATAAAATAGATTTTACAACTGTTTTTTTGGGTTTTACTTTTTCCAAAATCAACATTGGCTTTATCAAGAAAACGCCTAAATGCTACGGAATCAAATGCCGAACTCGTATTATTTTGTTTTTTCCATATCTTTTTAGAAATATTGCTAATCACCCTATCGTTGGGACCATAGTTGCAACTTGTTTTTTTACCTTTCAAAATTATCATTAAAAAAATCAATCCTATGGAGAAACCCATCAAGTAAAAACCCAGTCGATACAGCAATTTCATATGCTTACTATATTAATGGTTCTTGATTGATCTTCATTAATACTGAGGGTAACTCGAGTATGATGAGGCAACAAGGGAGCAATTTTTTCTCCCCATTCAATCAGACAGAAATTATCAGATTCCAAGTATTCCTCCGTACCAATATCCATTGCTTCGTCTATGTCTTTAAGTCGGTAAAAATCAAAGTGATAAATCCTTCCCTTACTTAGGCTAATGTAATGATTGACAATCGAGAAGGTAGGGCTGGAAATGGGATCAGTGACCTCCCATTTTTCACACAATTCAGAGATCAGGGTTGTTTTGCCAGCTCCCATTGGGCCATCAAAACAAATGACAGAAGTATTTAAATTTTCATCTAAATAATTGACTGCTTGGTCAATTTGTTCCAAACTAAATCGAAATGACATATTACAAATTTAGGGTTATCGAGGACGCATTACAACAAAAGGGATGATCATTTCCTCCATAGAAATTCCACCGTGTTGAAAAGTGTTTCGGAAATGATTGGCATAATGATTGAAATTGTTTCGATAAACAAAATACTGTTGTTCTTTAGCAAATATAAACTTGCTGTTTAGATGAGTAGCCGGTAATTGCAGTTCTTTTGGGTTGTTGATTTCCATGACGGATTTGGAAGGATAGCTCAAACTTTGCCCTTTTTTATACCTAAGATTCATACTAAGTTCCCGATTGCCTTTGACTTCAATTGGCTGATCGACATTAATTGTTCCATGGTCAGTAGTGACTATTAGATTGAATCCTAATCTTCTTGCTTGTTGGATGATTTCGAGTAGGGGAGAGTTCTTGAACCAGGAGAGGGTAAGAGACCTAAAAGCTCTGTTGTCTGAAGCCAATTCTTTGATGATTTCCATTTCTGTTTTGGCATGGGATATCATATCAACAAAATTATAAACGACGACCAGCAAATCATCATTTTTGTGATTGCTAAGGGATTGAGTCAGCTCTCTTCCAGCCTTAAGGTTGGTTATTTTTGAATAGCTGAACTGGCAATTCATACCATTCTTTTGAAGTTGTGATTTGAGAAATGCTTCTTCATTTAGATTTTTACCCACTTTCTCATTTTCATCAACCCACAATTCTGGGTGATTTATTTGCATTTCAAGGGGCATCATTCCAGAGAAAATAGCGTTTCGTGCATATTGCGTAGCGGTAGGTAATATGCTGAAATAGGATATTTCCTCCTCTTTTTGGTAATGATTTTCAATGACGGGAGCAATTATTTTCCATTGATCGAAACGGAGGTTGTCGATTACCACCATGAGTGTGGTTTTGATGGATTCGTTTTTTAGGATGGGAAAGAGTTTCTTTTTAAGGATTTGATGAGACATTAGGGGGCCAGATTGGTTGACAATCCAGTCTTGGTAGTGATTTTGAACATACTTTGCGAAAAGTCGGTTTGCCTCTTTCATTTGATTTTGGAAAATCTCTAACATTGCTAGATCGTCAAGTCCTTCCAACTCCATTTCCCAATAGAGCATCTTGATGTAAAAATTAGACCAATCTTCGTGGTTTTTTAACTCATTAATAGATTTTGATATCTTTTGAAAAGCCTTTTGATAATTTATTATGGTTTTTTCGGCAATCAAGTTTTTGTGTTCAAACAATTTTTTAAGTGCAAGGAGAATCTGATTAGGATTTACAGGCTTAATTAAATAATCTGAAATCTTCGCTCCAATAGCTTCTTCCATGATTTGTTCTTCCTCATTTTTGGTTATCATGATTACTGGAAGGTTGGGTGCGCTTAGTTTAATTTCATTCAGGGTTTCAAGCCCACCAAGTCCAGGCATGTTTTCATCTAATAATACCACATCAAATGTGTTTTTTTGAAGTATGAGTAAAGCTTCTTGTCCATTATTGCAAGCGGTGGTCAAATAACCTTTGTCTTTTAGGAATAAAAAATGAGGTTTGAGTAGTTCTATTTCATCATCCACCCACAAGATTTTGATTGGAGTCATATTTTATATCTTCGCAGCTAGATTAAAAATTTAAAAAAAAACAACCCTTTTTAATTACCTAAATTACGTATTTATTGGGATTCTACCTTTATTAATTTTTGAGGTAATTTACTAACTTTTATTTCAGCATTTTAGATGTATTCAATATGATGGGGTTTTGAAGCTATCTACATCTAACTTAAATTTCATATTTTTGCAACAATGAAATTTACAGCTCAACAAATTGCTACTCAATTAGAGGGAACTGTTGAGGGAGACCCCAATGTAGAGGTTTTTCAACTTTCAAAAATTGAAGAAGCTCAAAAGGGTTCCCTTACTTTTTTGTCTAATCCAAAATACACCCCATTTATATATAAAACTCAAGCTTCAGTGACCATTGTCAATCAGGATTTTATTGCAGAGGACAGGTTATCCACAACATTGGTTAGGGTTCCTAATGCTTATGATTCATTTTCGATTCTTTTAGATTATTACAATAAGGCAAAAATCTCTAAATCAGGTGTTGCTGAATCTGCTGTAATTGACCCCTCTGCAAAAATTGGGAAAAATTGTTTCGTTGGCCATATGTCATGTATACAGGAAGATGTGGAAATCGGTAATGATGTAAAAATTTACCCTCAGGTTTACATAGGTAGTAATGTTTCAATTGGAGCTGGTACGATTATTTTTGCAGGCGCTAAAATATTAGAAGACTCTATTATAGGACAAAACTGTATTATTCATAGCGGGTCTGTGATTGGGTCTGACGGTTTTGGATTTGCTCCACAGGAAAATGGTGATTACAAAAAAATACCTCAAACAGGAATAGTAGTTTTAGGAGATCGAGTAGAAGTAGGTTCCAACTCAACTATTGATAGAGCAACCCTAGGTGTAACCTCCATTGGTAATGGTGTCAAACTAGATAATCAAATTCAGATTGCTCACAATGTAGAGATAGGCGATAATACAGTAATAGCTGCTCAAACTGGAATTGCGGGTTCTTCTAAGATAGGAAAAAACTGTGTTATAGGTGGACAGGTAGGGATTGTAGGACATATTAGTATTGGTGACAACGTAAAAATTCAGGGACAATCAGGTGTAATAAGTAACATCAAAGAGAACTCAACTATTCAAGGTACCCCTGCATTTTCCTACAATGACTATAATAAATCTTACGTCTATTTTAAAAATCTACCCAATATCTTAAAAGAGATTAACCGAATCATCAAGAAGCTTGACCTATGACAAAAAAAAATTTTTATCAAAAAACACTCCAAGACAAGGTCACACTTGATGGTGTAGGCCTTCATACTGGCAAATCAGTAAAATTAACTTTTAAACCTGCACCCGAAGATACGGGTTACATTTTTGTTAGGACTGACTTAAGTCCTGCTGTTGAAATTCCAGCTGACATTAATTATGTTATCAATACTGATCGTGGAACCAATCTAGAGAAAGACGGTGCGAAAATTCAAACTTCAGAGCATGTTCTTGCAGCGTTGGTTGGGATGGGTATAGACAATTGCTATATTGAGCTCGACTCTGCCGAATCTCCAATTATGGATGGATCATCGAAATTTTTTGTTGAGGCCATTGAGTCCGTAGGGATCCAAGAACAAGATAAATTGAGAGAGGAGTATGTTGTAACCGATTTGATAAACTTCAAAGATGATGAGACTGGAAGTGAGATAACTTTGATTCCTGCTGACGAGTACCAAGTTACTACAATGGTCGATTTTGAAACCAAGGTTTTGGGTACACAGAATGCTTCCTTGGATTCGCTCCGAGATTTCAAGGAAACTATTGCTCCCTCTAGAACGTTTAGTTTTTTACATGAACTTGAAATGCTTCTGGAAAATGGATTGATTAAAGGAGGTGATCTAAACAATGCAATTGTTTATGTTGACAAACCTCTTTCTGAGAGTAACATGGATCGTTTAAAAGAAGCATTCGGGAAAGATAATATTTCTGTTCAACCCAATGGAATATTGGATAACCTGAGTCTCCACTTTTCCAATGAAGCTGCCCGTCACAAACTTTTGGATGTTGTAGGAGATTTAGCATTGGTCGGAGTTCCTATAAGAGGAAAAGTCTTTGCACACAAGCCAGGACATAAGGTAAATGCTGATTTTACGAGAAAACTCTCCCAAATAATCAGACAAGAAAGACGTCAGAATGCCCCCAAAGTGGATCTCAATTCAGAGCCATTGATGGATGTGAATGACATTATCAAAATGTTACCCCACCGACCTCCTTTTCTTTTAGTAGATAAAATATTTGAACTTTCTGAGACACATGTTATCGGTCTTAAAAACGTTACTATGAATGAGCCTTTTTTTGCAGGTCATTTTCCTGGGGCACCTGTTATGCCAGGTGTTCTGCAAATTGAAGCCATGGCCCAAGCAGGAGGAGTTCTTTTGCTTAATACAGTTCCAGACCCTGAAAATTACCTTACACTATTTATGAAAATGGATAATGTAAAATTTAAAAGACCTGTTAAGCCAGGCGATACACTTTTGTTTAAATTAGAGTTGATTTCTCCAATCCGAAGAGGCATATGTCATATGAAAGGTATGATTTTTGCCAATGGAAACTTAATGACTGAAGGTGAACTAATGGCGCAGATCATCAAACGAAATTAATTATAATGAAACAACCCCTAGCTTACATTCACCCCCAAGCTAAAGTAGCTAAAAATGTAGTGATTGAGCCTTTTACTACTATTGATAACAACGTTGAAATTGGGGAGGGAACATGGATAGGGTCAAATGTTACAATTATGGAAGGGGCAAGAATTGGGAAAAATTGTAATATCTTTCCTGGGGCTGTTATTGCAGCAATGCCTCAAGATCTCAAGTTTAAAGGTGAAGACACCATAGCTGTTATTGGGGACAATACCACTATTAGAGAGTGTGTAACCATAAACAGGGGAACCTCCGACCGTCAACTTACCAAAATAGGTGACAATTGTTTGATTATGGCATATTGCCATATTGCGCATGACTGTTTTATCGGTGACAATTGTATCTTCTCAAACAACAGTACTCTTGCTGGACACATTACTATTGGTAATCATGTAATTTTGGCTGGATTGGTGGCCGTTCATCAATTTTCCACCATTGGAGATCACGCTTTTATTGCAGGAGGATCTCTTGTTAGGAAAGATGTACCTCCATATGTTAAAGCAGCTCGTGAACCTCTTTCTTATGTTGGGATTAATTCTGTTGGACTCAGAAGAAGAGGATTTAGTTCTGAAAAAATAACTGAAATTCAGAACATTTACAGGAATCTTTATCAAAAAAAATTGAATAATACCCAAGCAGTTGATATTATTGAAGCGGAAATGGTTGCCTCCCCTGAAAGAGATGAAATTTTACAATTCATCAGAAATTCACAAAGAGGGATCATGAAAGGATACTTTCAAAAAAATTAAACCTCAAGTCTATGGCATCTACCTCTGACATAAGAAAAGGATTGTGCATTAAATTTAATAATGACATTTATAAAATAGTTGATTTTCTTCACGTGAAACCGGGTAAAGGTCCAGCTTTTGTTAGGACTAAACTAAAAAGTGTTACCACTGGAAAGGTGGTCGATAATACTTTTTCTGCAGGACATAGAATAGATGACATAAGGGTAGAAACTAATAAATTCCAGTATTTGTATGGTGAAGGAGATGATTATCATTTTATGAATATCAATGATTACAATCAGATTGTTGTTAACAAAAACTCCATTGATAATCCGGGACTTATTAAAGAGGGTGAGATTGTTAATATATCTATTAACACCGAAGATGGTTTACCACTTTCAGTTGATATGCCAGCTAGTGTTATTTTGGAGGTAACTCATACTGAACCAGGTGTAAAGGGAAACACAGCAACCAATGCAACAAAGCCCGCTACTGTTGAGACTGGTGCTAAAATAAACGTGCCTTTATTTATCAATGAAGGTGATAAAATAAAGGTAGATACTATGAAAGGAAATTATCAAGAAAGAATCAAAGAGTGACACATCATCAACTTTTAAATTGATTTTAATAATATATTAAAGTTATAAATACAATGAGTGTATTAGTCAATAAAAAATCCAAAATTATTGTTCAAGGTTTTACAGGAAGTGAAGGAACCTTTCATGCAGAACAGATGATCGCCTATGGAACTAATGTTGTAGGTGGAGTCACTCCAGGAAAAGGAGGCCAGACACATTTGGATAAGCCGGTTTTTAATTCAGTTGCTCAGGCTGTTAAAGTAGCCCAAGCAGACACTTCGATTATATTCGTACCACCTGCATTTGCTGGAGATGCAATTATGGAGGCGGCTGAGGCAGAGATCAAAGTAATCATTGCGATTACTGAGGGTATCCCTGTAGCTGATATGATCATAGTTTCAGATTATATCAAAAAAAGAAATTGTACTTTAATTGGCCCCAATTGTCCTGGTATTATAACACCTGAAGAGGCTAAAGTAGGAATCATGCCCGGCTTTGTATTCAAAAAAGGAAGAGTAGGGATTGTTTCTAAATCGGGAACTTTGACCTATGAAGCTGCTGATCAAGTGGTAAAACAGGGATTGGGAATCACAACTGCTATTGGCATTGGGGGTGATCCCATCATTGGCACCACAACCAGAGACGCTGTAGAGCTATTTATGAATGATCCCGAAACAGAAGCCATTGTGGTCATTGGTGAAATAGGGGGGCAATTAGAGTCGGATGCCGCTCACTGGATAAAAGAAAACGGTAATGCCAAGCCTGTGATTGGATTCATAGCAGGTGAAACAGCCCCTAAAGGGAGAACAATGGGGCATGCAGGTGCTATAGTAGGAGGAAAAGATGATACCGCTGAGGCCAAAAAAAGTATTATGAGATCTTGTGGAATCCATGTGGTTGACTCTCCAGCTGATATTGGTAAAAGAGTTGCAGAAGTACTAACATGAAATTTTTATGAGTGAATTGCTAAAAAACAAAACAGTTATCATTACTGGCGCCACACGTGGTATTGGTAAAGGAATTGCCCAAACTTTTGCCCTCAATGGATGTAATGTGGCATTTACATATAATAGCTCTGTTGATGCCGCCCAATCCTTAGAGAGGGAGTTAAATGATTTGGGGGTAAAAGCTAAATCCTATCAAAGTAATGCAGCTGATTTCGATGAGGCTCAAGCCCTGGTGGATCAAGTTTTAGATACTTTTGGTAATGTTGAAATATTGATCAATAATGCTGGAATTACCAAAGATAATCTTCTTATGCGCATTGGTGAGGCTGACTTTGATCATGTCATTGAGGTTAACCTTAAATCGGTTTTCAACATGACAAAAGCTATACAGCGTTGTTTTTTAAAGCAAAAATCAGGTTCTTTGATTCATATTAGTTCAGTGGTTGGCATAAAAGGAAATGCTGGCCAATCTAACTATGCTGCGTCAAAGGCAGGTATTATTGGTTTTTC
Organism: uncultured Bacteroidota bacterium; assembly: GCA_902619315.1. Classification (GTDB taxonomy): domain Bacteria; phylum Bacteroidota; class Bacteroidia; order Flavobacteriales; family Flavobacteriaceae; genus UBA8316. The sequence continues at coordinate 49,998 of CACNDW010000010.1, forward strand.
CAAAGCCATTGCTTTGGAATTGGGCTCAAGAAATATAAGAAGTAATGTTGTTGCTCCAGGATTTATTGAAACCGAAATGACAGAAAAGCTTTCGGAAGATGTTATCCAAAAGTGGCGAGAAGGGATTCCTTTAAAAAGAGGGGGATCACCATTAGATGTTGCCAATGCTTGTTTATTTTTGGCATCAGATTTATCAAACTATATAACCGGTCAAGTCCTCCAAGTAGATGGGGGAATGCTAACTTAAAAATCATTTATTATGCAAAAACTACCTAAAATTGGATTACCTATCATTTTATTAGCCTTTGTGCTTATAATTTTTGTCTCTAAATCTTCAATTAATATTGGATATGGTGAGGCGGGAGTATTGTTTAGAACCTTTGGAAAAGGTGTGGTCACTGACGAAGCACCACTATCGGAGGGTTTTAATATTATAGCTCCTTGGAATAAGGTTTATGTTTACAATGTAAAGCAGCAAGAATTCTTCGAAGGGAATATGCAAGTTTTGTCCTCTAATGGTTTGGAAATATCACTTGATGTATCCGTGTTGTATCAGCCTGTTTACGACGAGTTGGGCTTGTTGCACAAAACCAAAGGCGAGAATTACGTTAATATTGTACTGATACCGCAGATTAGAGCAGTGGCTCGAAGTGTTGTAGGACGCTACACGCCAGAGCAGTTGTACTCAACTAAAAGAGATGCAATTCAAAATGAAATATATGAGGAAACTCAAAAGGTCGTTGAAAACCAACATATTCAAGTTAATGCTGTTTTAGTTAGAGATGTTTCACTTCCACCTGCTATAAAAGAAGGGATTGAGAGAAAATTAATTCAAGAACAGGAGTCTCTTGAATATGAATTCCGTTTAGAAAAAGCTAAGCAAGAAGCTGAAAAGCAAAGAATAGACGCCGAAGGTAAGGCAAGAGCTAACAGGATTCTTGGCGCATCTATCACCAAAATGATTCTTAAAGAGAAAGGAATTGAGGCCACTAAGGCTTTGTCGACCTCTCCTAACGCAAAGGTTATTGTTATTGGTAGTGGAGAGGATGGTATGCCCCTAATCTTAGGAGGTCAATAAAGATGATTTGAAATCTCATAAAAAAAATTATTATATTTGCTTTGTGAAAACATTAAATCATCATATACACTTTCTTTCAGCCGATCAAATGTGGTAGAGAACTTGTATTGACTATACTGAAGAAGACCCGTTTGATATCAAACGGGTTTTTTTATATAAAAAATATTTACAATGATTAAAATTGCGATTCAAAAATCAGGAAGGCTCAACCAAGAGTCATTGAGTATACTCAAGAAATGTGGTATTTCTATTGACAATGGTAAAGACCAGCTCAAAGCCTCTGCTAGAAATTTCCCTATGGAAGTACTTTATCTGAGAAATGGCGATATTCCCCAGTACCTCAGAGATGGGGTGGTAGACTTGGCGATCATAGGTGAAAACCTGATCCATGAAAAAGGAAAGGACTTGACCATTATTGAAAATTTGGGTTTTTCTAAATGTCGAGTATCTATTGCTATTCCCAAAGAAGTAGATTTCAATGGTATTCAAGAACTTAATGGGAAGCGCATCGCTACCTCTTATCCCAATACCGTCAATCAATTTCTGGAGGAAAATGGTATTTCGGCAGATTTACATATTATTAATGGTTCCGTTGAAATTGCCCCCAATATAGGTTTGGCAGATGCCATTTGCGATATCGTATCTAGTGGGAGTACTTTATTTAAGAATAATCTCAAGGAAGTTGCTAAAATTCTGGAATCTCAAGCTGTGTTGGTTCAATCACCAAATTTGTCAACAGAAAAGCTTGAAATTGTTCAGAAATTACTTTTTCGTTTGAGTACGGTCATTCGTGCAAAAAGATCAAAATACATTCTTTTAAATGCGCCCAATGACAAAATTGATCTGATAAGTGATATATTACCGGTATTGAAAAGCCCAACAGTATTACCTCTGGCTCAAGAGGGTTGGTCCTCCCTACACTCTGTAATTGACGAGACATCATTTTGGGATGTCATTGATGAGTTGAAAGCCACAGGAGCCGAAGATATCCTGGTGTGTCCTATCGAAAAAATTGTATTATAATGCAGCGTTATATTAATCCATCCCTTGAACAATGGAAAGTTTTGACCCAAAGGGGGGCTGCTTCTTATTCATCTCTCGAGCCTTTGGCCAAGGAAGTTTTTGACAATGTTGCCCAGTATGGGGATAAGGCTTTGAAAACCTATACTGAAAAATTTGATAAAGTTAAATTGGAGGGTTTTTCAGTCGATCCCAAGGAAATTGAGTTGGCCAAAAACCGTGTTCCGGATAAACTAAAGTTAGCCATCCAAAAAGCTAAAGAGAACATTTATCTTTTTCACAAGGCTCAAATAACTGAAGAAGTCAAAGTTGAGATCCAAACAGGTGTCAATTGTTGGCAAAAAAAACTACCCATTGAAAAAGTGGGTTTATATATCCCTGGAGGATCAGCACCCTTGTTTTCTACTATATTGATGTTAGCCATACCTGCACAAGTGGCAGGATGTGAAACAATTGTATTGTGCTCACCTCCAGATAGTAAGGGTCAATTATCTGATGTAATACTTTACACTGCTAATTTGTGTGGTATTGATACAATATTCAAGGTAGGGGGGATGCAGGCCATCGCCGGCATGACTTTGGGAACAGAAACGATCCCTGAAGTGGACAAACTTTTTGGTCCAGGCAACCAATACGTCACTGTAGCCAAACAATTGGCTACTCAATATCAAGTTTCCATCGACATGCCCGCAGGGCCAAGCGAATTGATGATTGTAGCTGACGCCACCGCAAATGCGACTTTTGTTGCCTCGGATCTATTATCTCAGGCAGAGCATGGGCCCGACAGTCAGGTACTTTTGGTTTCTACTGATCGTGGTTTGATAGAACGTGTTGATGCACAACTTAAAGAACAAATTTCTGTTTTAGAACGTCAGGAAATCGCCAGAAATGCCCTAAAAAACTCTAAAACCATCTATTTTGATGATGAAGAGCAAGCGTTGGCATTTACTAATTTTTATGGAGCCGAGCATTTGATTATATGCTTAAAAAACGAAAACGAATTTGTAAATCAAATCAAACATGCTGGTTCTGTATTTATTGGTAACTATACACCTGAAAGTGCTGGAGATTAC
>CACNDW010000011.1 GCA_902619315.1 uncultured Bacteroidota bacterium
AAAAAAAATAGCCATTCAGGGAATAAAAGGTTCTTTTCATGATCAAGTAGTTCGGGAGTACTACACCGGTTCTAATGAGCTTGTGGAGTGCTTATCTTTTGATGCATTGGCCCAATCAGTGGCCAAAGGAGCTTGTGATCAGGCAGTTATGGCTATAGAAAACTCAATCGCAGGATCCATACTACCCAACTATGCCCTCCTGGATCAATACGAATTGGTCATCTCCGGAGAACACTATCTTAGCATCCGACACAATTTGATGGCACTTCCAGGTCAAAAAATTGAAAACATAAAGGAGGTCTATTCTCACCCGATGGCATTATTACAGTGTAAAAATTTTTTTCATGCCTATCCGCACATCAAACTAGTAGAAAGCAATGACACTGCAGAGGAAGCTCTAAAAATCAGTAAGAACAAAATTAAAGCACGTGGAGCTATAGGAGGGAAAACAGCTGCTGAGATATATGGTTTAGATATTTTGAGCCCCTCTATTCAAACCATCAAAAATAATATCACCCGTTTTGTGATCGTTCAAAAAGAGAAAGTAAAACAGTCAAACAAGATCAGTAAAGCAGCGTGGAAATTCGTTTTGGATCACAAACGAGGAAGTTTGGCTACAGCGCTGAATGTGGTAAGCGATTGTAACCTTAACCTGACTAAAATACAATCCCTTCCAGTGATCGAAACTCCAGGGAAATATGCTTTTTTTGTAGATGTCACTTTTGAAGAACCTAAAGACTATTTTAAAGCAAAGTCACTATTAGAAATCATGGCCACTTCCTTTAAGGTGTTGGGCGAATACGCTTCACGAAAACAATGACAGCAAAAAGATTAAATACAGTTAAGGAGTACTATTTTTCAGAAAAGTTAAGGGAAGTTTCTTTGATGGTGGCAGCTGGTAATCCAGTCATTAACATTGGCATTGGCAGCCCCGACCTTCCCCCTCATCCAAAAGTTGTAGCTGCACTTAAGGAGAGTTTTGATCACCCCAAAGTACATCAGTATCAAAGTTATCAGGGGGTTCCAGAGTTGCGTCAGGCCATTGCCGAGTTTTACCAAAAACACTATCAATACAACGCAAACCCTATAAGTGAAATCCTTCCTCTTATGGGATCAAAGGAGGGAATAATGCATATTTCAATGGCTTTTTTAAATCCAGGAGATAAGGTATTGATTCCTAATCCTGGCTATCCTACCTATCAGTCCGTTACAAGACTGGTGGAGGCAGAACCAGTCTTTTATGATTTAGATGCTCAAAATCAATGGCAACCCAATTTTGATGATTTGGATCGAATGGATTTGTCTGATGTCAAATTGATGTGGGTCAATTATCCTCACATGCCCACAGGGGCTAGTGCACAGAAAGAAACTTTTGAAAAATTAATTGTCTGGGCAAAGGAAAAAGACATCTTATTGGTCAATGATAACCCTTACAGTTTTGTTTTAACTGATCATCCTCAAAGTATGATGTCTGTCCCTGGCGCCAAGGATGTGGGCATGGAATTGAACTCATTGAGCAAGTCTTTCAATATGGCCGGTTGGCGTGTGGGCATGGTTTTGGGGAATCAAAAAAATATCAATGCTGTATTGAAGGTTAAAAGCAATATGGATTCTGGTATGTTTTATGGAATTCAGAGAGGTGCTATAGCTGCTCTTCAAGTGCAAGATAGCTGGTTCAAAAAACTCAATAATATCTATGATGAGAGAAAAAAGCTGATCTTTAAACTTGCCACTCTCCTGAAGACAGATTTCGATACTAATAGTAGTGGACTGTTTGTTTGGGCCAAAATGAGAAATACCTCGATGTCTTCCGTACATTATATTGAGGAAATTTTACAAAAACATCATGTTTTTATTGCGCCTGGAAGTATATTTGGGAGCCAAGGTGAAGGATATATCCGCTTTTCCCTTTGTGTGGAGGCAGAACAAATCAGTAAAGCCATAAAAAGAATTAGTAAAAAATGAAAATAGGAATTATTGGTGTTGGATTAATTGGTGGTTCACTTGCACTTTCGGCCAGGGAACACATTCCCGACGTGCAAATTTACGGGAGCAACAGGAGCGAAACCAACTTGCAAAAGTCTTTGGACTTGGGATTAATTGATTACAGATTAGATGACTCCATGATAAAGCAGATGGATATAATACTGCTGGCCATACCTGTAGATGGGGCCATGGATCGATTGGTTGATTTGTTGGACGAGGTCAATGATAACGCATTAATAATGGATTTTGGATCTACCAAAACGGCAATTTGCCAACAAGTAGCATTGCATTCCAAGCGTGGACAGTTTTTGGCCACCCACCCTATTGCAGGTACTGAATATTCTGGCCCTGACTCAGCACTTTCCGATCTATTTAAAGACAAAATTCAAATCCTTTGTGAGATTCATAAGACCCGCCCCGATCTCTTGGAGTGGGCTCAAGATTGGTTCAAAAAAATAGGGATGAAATTAAGGGAAATGGACCCCGTAGAGCATGACCAACACATTACTTATGTGTCTCATTTGTCCCATATCACCTCCTATATGTTGGGTAAAACCGTAATGGAAAAAGAAAAAGATCAGTCCGCTATTTTTGACATGGCTGGGAGTGGGTTTTCCTCAACCGTCCGTTTGGCAAAAAGTTCCCCTAATATGTGGGTTCCTATTTTTAAACAGAACAAAGAAAACATTAGTAAAACACTATCACAATACATCAATAATTTAAATCAGTTTAAACAACTTTTGGATGCTGATAAATTTGACGAATTACACGAGCAAATTCTGGAGATTAACAAAATTCGTCTGATTTTAGATGGCATTACCAATACTACAAAAACAAATAAAAATGGAAAATAGTAAAGAAATGAGTGCCTGGCTGGAAGATTTTGGTTTGGATCATCCACTAGTCATTGCCGGTCCTTGTAGCGCAGAAACAGAGGAGCAAGTTCTTAAAATTGCACATGAATTAAAAGACACTGATGTGACTGTTTTTCGGGCAGGTATATGGAAACCCAGAACCCGACCCGGCATGTTTGAGGGTGTTGGTGCTATTGGTTTAGACTGGCTCAAAAAAGTAAAGGATCAAACAGGATTGTTGATCTCAACAGAGGTAGCCAATAAAGATCACGTGAAATTGGCATTGGAGGCAGATGTTGACATTTTATGGATCGGGGCTAGGTCAACAGTAAGTCCATTCATCGTTCAGGAAATTGCCGATGCATTGAATGGAACGGATAAAATCGTTTTGGTCAAAAATCCAGTTAATCCCGATTTGGCCCTTTGGATGGGTGGTCTGGAAAGACTCTACTCTGCCAACATCAAAAAATTGGGTGTTATTCACAGAGGTTTCTCCACCTACGACAAATCAAAATACCGCAATAACCCAGAGTGGCAAATTGCTGTTGAGTTCCAAAATAAATTTCCAGATATACCATTGATCTGTGATCCGTCTCATATTGCAGGACGAAGGGATTTGATTTTTAATCTCAGTCAGAGAGCTTTAGATCTCAATTTTGATGGTCTTATGATAGAAACCCATTGGGACCCAGACAATGCCTGGAGTGATGCCAAACAGCAGGTAACTCCGGGACGTTTGGTTGAGATCATGAATAATCTAAAAATTCGAAAAGTGACTACGGATGAAAAAAGCTATCAATTAGAATTGGAGACTTTGCGGGAACAAATTGATGTAAGTGATCAGATAATTTTGGACGCTTTAGGTAAACGAATGAAAGTTGCTGAGTCTATTGGAACACTCAAAAAAGGCAATAACGTCGCAGTTCTACAAAATAAACGTTGGAATGAAATTTTGCAGACAATGAGAGCTCGGGGAGGTGAAAGGGGTTTAAGTGAGGAATTCATTACCCGAATATTTAAAGCGATTCACCAGGAGTCGATTAATCACCAAGAAAAGGTGATTAACGGATAAGTTAAAAAGCCTCTTGATGGAGGCTTTTTAATTTTAGATTAAAGCGTTTTTGATTCTTTCTACAGCCGTCTCGATTTCGTCTTCAGATGCAGCATAAGAAATACGAATGCATTCAGAATTACCAAAAGCCTCACCAGTAACAGTGGCTACATGAGCCTCTTCCAATAATAATAAAGCAAAATCATTTGCATTTTGGATGGTTTTTCCCTTGATGGTTTTTCCAAAATAGTAGGAAATGTCAGGGAAAACATAGAATGCTCCCTGAGGTTCGTTGAGTTTGAATCCAGGAATTTTAGAGAGCAAATTTAAGATAAGCCCTCTTCTTTTGTTGAATTCATCTACCATGTATTGTATTTTACTGGTAGGGGCTGATATTGCAGCAATAGTTGCTCTTTGAGCAATACAATTGGATCCTGAAGTCATTTGTCCCTGTAATTTGTTACAACCCTTTGCGATCCATTCCGAAGCACCGATGTAACCAATTCGCCATCCGGTCATGGCAAATGCCTTGGCTACTCCGTTTACGGTAATAGTACGCTCATACAATTCGGGAATGGCCGCAATACTGAAGTGGGGAGTGCCATAATTGATGTGTTCGTAGATTTCATCCGATAAAATATAAATGTTAGGATATTTTTGTAAAACAACCCCTAATTCACGATACTCTTCTTCAGTGTAAATGGTTCCACTTGGATTATTGGGTGAATTAAACATCACAAGTTTGGTTTTGGGGGTGATGGCCGCTTCGAGTTGTTCAGGTGTAATCTTAAAATCATGATCTACAGATGATGGAATAATGATGGGTTTTGCTTCAGCCAAAGTTGCAATGGCAGAGTAGCTTACCCAATAGGGTGCCGGTAATAATACCTCATCACCTGGATCGAGCAAGACCATACAAACATTGGCAATAGATTGTTTGGCGCCAGTCGAGACAACGATCTGTGAGGCTTGATATTCTAATCCATTGTCTCGCTTAAATTTTTCACATATTGCAGACTTTAAATCAGCATAACCATCTACTGGTGAATATGAATTATAATTGTCTTTTACTGCCTGAATTGCAGCGTCTTTGATGAATTCAGGAGTGTTGAAATCAGGCTCTCCTAAACTGAGACCGATAATGTCAATACCTTGAACCTTTAATTCTCTTGCTTTTGCTGCCATAGCCAGTGTTGCGGAGGCTGGTAGGCTCTTGATTCGATTTGATAACATTAAAAAATTGACTTATGATTTAACATAAACAGGCCGCATGCCCATTTGTTTTAAAAATTTAAAATGAGAAATAATAGCGCTACGCGTATTTCTGTACTCGTTATATGGTAGATTGAATTCGCGTGCTGTTTTTTTGACAATTCCTGATATTTTACTGTAGTGAATATGAGAAATGTGAGGAAAAATGTGATGTTCAATCTGATGATTTAACCCCCCGGTAAACCAGTTAATAACTCTATTATTGGTAGAAAAATTGACTGTGGTTTTGAGTTGGTGAACTACCCATGAATTTTTCATATTACCAGTTTTAAAATCCGGTATAGGCATGTCCGCCTCATCAATTACATGAGCCAACTGGAAAACTAAACTTAAAATTAAACTTGCGGTGTAATGCATCACAAAAAATCCAATCAACAACTTCCACCAAATAATGTTGAAAACAAAGATGGGCAAAAAGATCCAAATTGAGAAATAAATGATTTTCGATATAAATAGACCCACCCATTGTTTAGAATGACTTTTACTGTTCAAGTATGATAAATTATTTTTTTGATAACGGCTAAGTCTGACAAAATCTGAAACAATAGCCCATTTGAGAGTCAATAAACCGTAAAGGAAAATAGAGTAAAAATGTTGAAACCTGTGGTGAGGTCTCCACTTTGCATGTTTCGAAAAACGCAATACTACCCCTGCTTCAAGATCTTCGTCATGGTCTTTGATATTGGTGTAGGTGTGGTGCAATAGATTATGTTGTATTTTCCAGTTAAATACATTACCAGCAAGAATGTAAATGCTGCCGCCCATTAATTTATTAACCCAAGGGTATTTGGAAAAGGAACCGTGGTTTCCGTCATGCATTACATTCATGCCCACTCCAGCCATACCAATACCAATTAAAATCGCCAGAAAAAGTTTAAACCAATCGTTAAAGTTTGTAGAGATAATGATTACAAATGGAGCTATCAATATGGTAAACATAATTAGTGACTTTAGGTAAAGTTTCCAGTTGCCAGTCTTTTCCAATTTATTGTCTTTAAAATATTGATTTACTCTTTTGTTTAGAGTTTGAAAAAACTCTTTGGATTCTTTTCGAGAAAAACTTGGTATCAATTTTCTGGTCATAAGTTAATTGTTGTTGGTTAGGTAAAATTATTGAATTTTAAAGCATTCTCTTTATTTTTAAAAAAAAAATGAATTGAATTTTATTTACAACTACTTTCCCGATTTTGATCCTAAACAAAAACAACAGTTGGAATTAATGTTTAGTATCTACAAGGAATGGAATATCCGTATCAATGTAATTTCCAGAAAAAACATTGATTATTTTTATTTACATCACGTTCTTCATTCACTATCCATAGCAAAATTTATTCAATTCAAAGTTGGAAGTAATATACTTGACATTGGTACTGGAGGTGGTTTTCCTGGAGTACCATTGGCCATATTGTTCCCCAAAGCACAATTCCATTTGGTAGACAGTATTGGAAAGAAAATTAATGTTATAAATGATGTAAAGAGTAAAATTGGATTAGATAATATTAGCACCTACTATGATCGGGCAGAAAATCTGAAATTGGAGGTTGATTTTGTCGTTTCTAGAGCCGTTGCTCCCCTTCAAACAATTGTCAATTGGTCGGCTAAAAATATTAGTAATAAACAGAATCACTCGATAAGAAATGGATTTTTGTGCCTAAAGGGTGGAAATCTTCAGAAGGAGCTTTCAGCATTTAAATTGGCGAGGGTAGTATTTTTAAGAGATTATTTTAGGGAAGCATTTTTTGAAACAAAAAAACTGGTTTATTTTCCTAAGAACTAGTTAAGAATAAACAGTGTAGACAGCCTAAATAGGGGTATTTCTACCTTAAATATTTTTGTAGAAGAAAGATCAATCATTGTGTAGGTCCCTTTCATAGCTCCAAATGCTGATGATAGCAAACAACCGGATTTATATTTGTGAACCTCACCAGGGTTTATTATTGGTTTTTTACCTTTAACCCCAGTGCCATTGACGTATTGGTTTTTGTTCATAGTTTCAATTATTTTCCAATGACGGGTTAACAATTGAACAGAACTCTTACTTTGATTTTCTATTTCAATTTGATAAGCAAAGGCAAAGTGAAGAACATTGTCTTTTAGGAAACTTCCATTATAATCTGTATCCACTGTGATCTTTATTCCTCTTGTTACCTGTTGAATCATTAAATAGATTCTAAAATATTCATAACTCAATTTAATTAAATTTCTGTGATTGTCAACTGTAAAAAGTTGGATAAAAATCTATTAATCAAAAATTTCAAAAGACGAAGTTTTACCAACTGCAATCAAAGAATCATAAAGATTTCCAAAATATCTATAGTATACAAAAATCAAATATCTATTTTCAGTTAGAGCATGAGAACCACTAATTTCATTATAAAGTTTAGACTTGGGTGTCTTGGCTATAAATTTGTAATTGTAAACACCCTGTTTTAGAAGCATTATCCCCTCATAAATTTCCAAAGCGGGATTATAATACATTTTATTAGTTTCATTCAATTCATAATTGTTGAATTTTCCATAGATATAAATTTCTTGATCTTTAAATTCTACTGGGGTAGACAAACTGAAATAAACCCAACTGTAGTCTGCTTCAATATTCCCATTTTCTGATCCTTGTAAAGTCCTAATAATGAAATCTCCATTAAGATCCTGGGTAAAACTGTATGGGAATCCCCTGCGTAAGTAATTTGTCGTCAGGTAAGACTCATACAAACGATTCAACTTTACCATACTGACATTTGCACTAGTAATTTGAATGTTCTTTGTATCAAAAAAAAGATATTCATTACCGCCGTAAAAGCTACTTTCAGCGTCATAACGGTATTCCAAACGATTACCATCATTGTATTGCGGCTTTAGCGAATTAATAGCCGAATTCCATTGTTCGTTTTGGAGGATTGTGACGTGCAATTGATTTTGAGGATCACGAAAAAATTCTCCCTTTGGTGGGACAATGGAGAATTGAACATTTTGGTGTGTATTGTAATATTGAAGGTCACGGGTTCTGAAAACCTTGGCATTTACTTTAGCCCCCTCCTCATAAATCACAAACCTTCTTGAAAAAACCATTTTATCTGACTCATTGTAAATTTCCAAGAGATAATTTCCCGATATTAAAAATTCCGTCTGTTCATTAGGCAAAACTAGCTGGTAGTGAGTGTAAGGTTGGAGAGTATTGAAGGATGTTTGATAATTTTCAATTCTCAAATTATCAAAACCTTTTAGATATTCATTTTGAAACAAGTTTGAAGGCGTCCAGTCGTGATTAAAGTATTTGATTTTGTAGTAGTAATTACGTTCATCTCCATTAAGATCATCGAAATGCAATTCAAATGGTTCTCCAAGTTTTTGCACTGGAAATTGAATTTCAGAATTTTGATTTTTAAAAACAATTGATTTAATGGATTGAAGAAATAATTTTTCTTGAGAATTTTGTCCCAAAACTGTCTGAATGAAACAGAATATAAATGCAAAATGTTTAAGCAAGTAATTTTTAAACATATCGTAAAATTAGAAATTTAAATGCATTTGGCGGGTCAGTTTCAGTAAGCTTTGACAAAAAGTTAAACGACTATTTAGAATGGTTATAAATTACATATTTTTGCCATTTATTCATTTTAAGGGGTGAGGCTTTATTAGTAAATTTGATGGATTTTAGAAATTTTCACAATATGTCTGTAGACATTCGCATCCGAAAAGGTGCAAATATTCATTTGAAAGGTGAATCTGAAAAAATCTTGTCAGATGCCGCAAATTCCGAAACATTTGCTCTAAAACCTGACAATTTCTTTGGAATTATTCCGCGCCTAATCGTAAAGGAAGGAGATAAAATTGCTAAAGGAGCCCCTGTTTTTCATTCCAAAAAAGATCCACAAATCTTATTTACCTCTCCAGTTTCGGGAACTGTAAAAAAAGTGATCAGGGGAGCCAAAAGGAAAATATTAAAAATTGTCATTGAAGAGCAAGAGGGAGAGATAATAACTCACAAAATAACCTCTAAATCTCTAACTCCTAAAAACATTAGCGAAATTCTCTTAAAAAGCGGAGCTTGGCCGTTTATCAAACAGAGGCCTTATGGTATTATAGCCAATCCGTATATGACTCCTAAAGCGATTTATATTTCTACTTATGCATCAGCACCTTTAGATGTTGACTTTCAGTTTTTACTTAAAAATAATAAGGAAGATTTTCAAAAGGGAATTGACATCCTTAATACCATGGTAGAAAAACCTGTAATACTTTCTGTAGATTCCTCTTTTTCAGGATTTTTTGAAAATATAAAGGGCGCTGAATTGCTTCGTATCAACGGACCACACCCTGCAGGAAATGTAAGTGTTCAAATCCATAAACATTCCCCAATCAACATGGGTGATAATGTATGGGAAGTTCGCCCCGAGGATGTTGTAAACATCGCAAGGCTTTTCGAAAATGGACAATTCAGTGCACAAAGGACTGTCGCTATAGCTGGGGAATCTGTTCTCCATCCACAATATATTAAGACCAAAATCGGTGCGCAAATCAGCTCATTAACAGACATTACAGGTTATGATAAAAGCCAACAAAATCGTTTTATAAATGGAGATGTTTTGTCTGGAAAAATTGAAGCAGCTGATGGTCATTTGAACTTTTATAACAACTTATTGACAATAATACCTGAAGGAAATCACTACAGGATGTTTGGATGGTTGCCCTTCATGCACAACAAAATTCCCAGTTTATCAAAAACCTCTCTATCCTGGTTGTTTGGAAAAAAGGGTTTCAGTGTTGATACCAACATGAACGGAGAGGAAAGAGCTTTTGTGGTTACTGGTGAAATGGAAAAGGTTTTTCCTATGGATATCTATCCAATGCAGTTAATTAAAGCCTGTATGGCTGGTGATATTGAAAAGATGGAAGCCCTTGGTATATATGAAGTCATCCCAGAAGATTTTGGACTGATTGACTATGCTAATACTTCCAAAATAGAGGCCCAGGAAATTATCAGAGAAGGAATTGAATTAATGATTAAAGAAGTAGGATAATATTTACAATATGAATTTTTTGAGGAAAAAATTAGATGATTTAAAAAGACCTTTTGGAAAAGGTCAAAAATGGGAGAGGTATGCTCCAGCAGTTAATGCTTTTGATACTTTTCTTTTTGTTCCAAACCACACTACTCATTCTGGAGCTCATATTCGAGATGCGGTTGATCTCAAAAGAACAATGGTAACTGTAATAATTGCATTATTGCCTGTCTTAATTTATGGAATATATAATACGGGATATCAGTATTTCATTCAAATTGGAGAAGCATTCACCTTTTGGGATGCATTCACACATGGGGCATTAAAAATTGTACCAATGATTGTTGTCTCCTATATAGTGGGACTTACCATTGAATTTATTTTTGCAGTCTACCGAGGGCATGAGGTAAATGAAGGATACTTGGTAACAGGTTTGTTGATTCCCATGATAATGCCTGTAGATATTCCTTTATGGATGGTTGCCATTTCTGTTGCCTTTGCGGTATTGATTGCCAAAGAAGCTTTTGGTGGAACAGGTATGAATATATTAAACCCTGCGCTAACCGCCAGGGCCTTTGCTTTCTTTGCTTATCCAACCTATATGTCTGGAAACAAAGTTTGGGTTTCGGAAGCTTCCAATCTTGACGCAATTTCTGGAGAAACCATTTTAGGAACCTTAGCTGCAGGAGGAAATATAAACTATGGTTTCCTCGAGATGTTTCAAGGATCCATTCCCGGTTCAATTGCTGAGACGTCAGCCCTGTTTGTTTTGATTGGTGCTGTCATTTTGATTGTTACTGGAGTGGGCAGTTGGAGAATCATGATAGGAAGTATTCTTGGAGCGGGGTTTGTAGGCTATTTGTTCAATCTCTGGGGTGCCAATGCCCTAATGAGTTTTTCATGGGTTAATCACTTGGTGGTGGGAGGCTTTGCATTTGGTGTTGTTTTTATGGCAACCGATCCTGTTTCAGCTGCTCAAACCAATAAAGGTAAATGGGTCTATGGAATATTAGTTGGTATGTTTTGCATTTTAATTAGAGTGTTTAATCCTGCTTATCCTGAGGGGGTAATGTTGGCTATATTGTTGATGAATGTATTTGCCCCAACGATTGATCATTATGTTGTCCAAGGAAATATTAACAAACGTAAAAAAAGATGGGCTTCAGCCCTTAAAACCATATAGTCATGAATAGAGACTCCAACGGATATACTTTTCTCTTTGCTGCTTCAATGGTACTGGTGGTTGCCTCTACTTTAGCTTTCACAGCCAGTTCTCTTAAGTCTCTACAGGAAGAAAATGTTAGAAAGGAAAAAATGCAGAATATCCTCTCTACTATTGGCATTCAGACTGATAGAGATCAAGCTGAGAGTATATACAAAAATCACATTACCGGAACTTTGGCTTTGGACCATTTGGGTAATAATGACGAAACTGTTGACGCCTTTCAACTCAAGCTAAACAGTGAGATCAAAAAACCGGTTAAGGAACAGCGTTTTCCTCTTTATAAGGCTGTTGTGGACAATGTTAGTTACTACATCATTCCTCTACGTGGCTCGGGACTTTGGGATGCCATTTGGGGTTATATTGCTTTAAAGTCAGACATCAATACTATAAAAGGTGCAGTATTTGATCACAAAGCGGAAACTGCGGGGCTTGGTGCAGAGATAACCCAAAAATGGTTTATGGATCGTTTCAAGGATGAAAAAGTCTTTAATTCTTCTGGTCAATTGGTCGGAATTAATGTTTCCAAAACCAACAATGACCCAAAGGATATTGATAAAAATGATCACGAGGTCGATGCCATTTCTGGTGCAACAATCACTGGTGATGGAGTTACTGATATGATCATCGAACGTCTTACACATTACCTTCCATATTTTGAAAAAGAAAAAACTACTATTGCCTCATTAAACTAAAAATTATGGCAGAAAAAACAACAACCCCCTCAAAAAAACCAACTTTCTTATTTATTAATAAGGAATCTGAGCCATTGTTTTCCAAGAAAAACAGGGTACTATTGACCGATCCTTTGGACGATAACAACCCCATCACCGTTCAGGTTTTGGGAATCTGCTCTGCTCTAGCAATTACGGTTCAACTTAAGCCTGCTGTGGTTATGAGCCTATCTGTGGTTGCAGTTATGGGTGCATCTAATGTAATCATATCTCTGTTGAGAAACTTAATTCCAAACCGAATCCGAATCATTGTCCAGCTGGTGGTAGTTGCCTCTATGGTAATTCTGGTCGATCAAATCCTCAGAGCATATGCATACGATGTGAGTAAGCAGCTTTCAATTTTTATTGGGCTGATCATCACCAATTGCATAGTAATGGGGCGCTTGGAAGCTTTTGCACTTGGAAATGGTGTTTGGAAATCTTTTTTGGATGGAATTGGAAATGCTGCTGGATATGGGTTTATTCTAATCGTGGTGGCTTTCTTCAGAGAACTTTTTGGTTCAGGCAAACTTTTTGGCTTTCAAGTCATTCCTGACATCATTTACGATATGGGATATGAAAACAATGGACTGATGTTATTATCGCCAATGGCTTTGATTACTGTTGGTGTATTTATCTGGATCCAAAGAGCACGCAATAGAAAACTCATCGAAAAAAACTAGGCTATGGAAGGATACATCAACCTATTTGTAAAAAGTATTTTTATTGAGAATATGATCTTCGCCTATTTCTTGGGAATGTGTTCTTATTTAGCGGTTTCCAAAACCGTAAAAACCGCTGTTGGACTTGGTTTTGCAGTTATTTTTGTATTATCCATCACAGTTCCTATCAATTTCTTGTTGGACACATACCTTTTGCGCCCAGGGGCTTTACAATGGTTGGACCCTTCCTATGCAGAGATTGATTTAAGTTTTTTGAGCTTTATCATGTTCATTGCTGTTATTGCTTCTATGGTTCAATTGGTTGAAATGATTGTGGAAAAATTTGCCCCTGCTTTATATGGAGCCTTAGGGATTTTCCTCCCCTTAATCGCGGTGAACTGTGCCATATTGGGAGGTTCTTTGTTTATGCAGCAAAAAGATTTTTCTGGAGTATCAGAATCCGTAATATATGGATTAGGCTCTGGAATTGGTTGGTTGTTAGCCATTTTGGCCATCGCAGCTATTAGAGAGAAGATTATTTATTCAAATGTTCCTGCACCACTTCGTGGATTGGGTATTACCTTTATTATAACAGGTTTGATGGCATTGGGTTTTATGAGTTTTATGGGTATTAAATTATAGGAAATAAAAGATGGATTATTCAGTTATCGTTGCGAGTATTTTGGTTTTTTTGGTTGTTACCTTTGTCTTGGTTGGAATGCTACTTGGAGCCAAGGCAAAACTATTGCCTTCTGGGCCGGTAAGTTTATTGATCAATAGTGATAATGATGTTGAGGTTTCCTCAGGAAGTACTCTACTAACTACCTTGGGTAATAATAAAATATTTTTGCCCTCTGCTTGTGGAGGAGGAGGGACTTGTATACAATGTAAGTGTAAGGTTCTGGAAGGAGGTGGGGAAATTCTTCCTACCGAAGTACCTCATTTTACCAGAAAAGAAATTGCAGAAGGATGGCGGCTGGGCTGTCAGGTTAAAGTAAAACAAAATATGGTGATCCAAGTACCCGAAGAGGTGTTTGGAATCAAAAAATGGGAAGCTACTGTTGTTAGAAACTGGAATGTTGCCTCTTTTATTAAAGAATTTGTAGTTGAAATACCTGAGGCAATGGATTATAAGGCAGGAGGGTATATTCAGATTGAAATCCCTAAATGTGAAGTAAAGTACAGCGACATCGATATTTCTGCTCACCCTGACGAACATCCAGGTGAACCTGAAAAGTTCAAGTTGGAATGGGATAAATTTAATCTTTGGCCCTTGGTAATGAAAAACCCTGAAACTGTTGAACGGGCTTATTCTATGGCATCATTTCCTGCAGAGGGACGTGAAATCATGCTTAATGTAAGAATCGCTACTCCTCCTTGGAATCGTAACAAAAATGACTGGATGGATGTTAACCCAGGAGTGGCATCATCCTATATTTTTTCAAAAAAAGCAGGAGAAAAGGTCACAATTTCAGGACCTTATGGAGAATTTTTTATTAATCATTCTGAGGCCGAAATGCTTTATGTTGGAGGAGGTGCAGGAATGGCTCCAATGCGCTCTCATTTATACGAACTCTTTAGAACCCTTAAAACCGGAAGGAAAGTTACTTTTTGGTATGGGGGTCGTTCAAAAAGAGAACTTTTCTACTTGGATCATTTTAAAGCCCTAGAAAATGATTTTAATAATTTTAAATTTTACGTTGCTTTGTCTGAACCAATGGAAGAAGACAACTGGAAAGTTAAGGAGGGCTTGGACGGGGATGGTGACGGATTCAAAGGTTTTGTTCATCAATGTGTGATTGATAACTACCTAAATCACCATGAAGCTCCTGAAGATATTGAGGTCTATTTCTGTGGGCCACCATTGATGAACCAGGCGGTAGAAAAGATGGCCGAAGACTTTGGTATACCACCTGAGAACATCCGTTTTGATGATTTTGGAGGCTAATGCTTAAAGAATCAGAGATTCATCAATTGGCAATGAAAGAGGTGGGAGATTACTTATCTAAGGAAGGATATGATTTTTTGGCCGTTAACTCTCAACTGAAAAAAGACCCTCAGTTTGTGTGTCTTAAAGACCAAAAACTTCATTTTATTGTTGTTAGAGGTTTTTTGTACCCCGACAATCCCAAAAAATTTGATTCTCAAATGATGGAACGAGTCATAAATCATGGCATCAAATACAAAGCCACTACCTACTTTGCAGGAGTTGGTTTTGCTAATGCACATGACTATGAAATGACTTTAACGAAAAACGATAGCTATGCAGTCAATTTCGATGGGTTACAGATTATGGAATAGTCTGGTCTTTTGTTGGGTCATTTTTTCATGTAATTATATTCCTACAAAAGCAAAACAATTGCAGGGTTTTGCTTTGGGAACTACTTATAACGTTCAGTACGTAGCTGATGCCTCAGTTGATAAAGTGCAAACAGGAATTGATTCAATTCTTAATGTAATCAACAAATCCCTTTCTACCTATTTACCTCAATCCGATATTTCAAAGATCAATAGGGGGGACACCACCGTGGTGGTGGACTACCATTTTAAAGCTGTTTTTGAAAAAGCTACAGAAGTTTGGAAAGCTACGGGCGGTTACTTTGATCCTACCGTTGGGGCTTTGGTTAATGCCTACGGATTTGGACCAGGCAAAGCGATTAATGATTTAAATCATCAACAAAAAGATAGTTTGCTATCACTTACAGGTTGGCAAAAAATAAAACTCAATCAAGATCAAACCATAAAAAAGGAATCCCCTGATATTTATATAGATTTTAATGCCTTGGCCAAAGGTTATACTGTAGATATTGTGGGAAATTTTCTCCTAAAGTCAGGTAGCTTGAACTTTATGGTTGAGATCGGAGGTGAAATCGTCGCAAAAGGAAATAGTCCTAAAACCACAAAACCCTGGAAAATTGGCATTGATGACCCACTTCAGTGGGAACAACGCAAGTTTTTACAGACCATATCTCTTAAAAATGAGGCCTTAGCTAGTTCGGGTAATTACCGTAAATATCGATTAGATCCAGTTTCTAATGTAAGATTTGTTCATTCCGTAAATCCTCTCAATGGGTCAGCTTTTAGAACAAATATTCTAAGCACCTCAGTCAAAGCTCCTAATTGTATGACTGCAGATGCATGGGCCACTGCACTCATGGTGATGCCTCTTGAAAAGGGAAAGGCCCTAGTAGAAAGGCATCCTCAGCTTGAAGCCCTTTGGACAGTTATTGACGAAGAGCGGAAAATAAAGTCAGTAAAATCTGAAAACTGGTAGTCAATTTTTTTAATTCTAAATCTGAAATTAAATTGATTTTCCATTTTGCTGAGATTGTAAAAAAAATCATTTCTGCTTGTGCATCACAGGAATTTTTTCTTTTTTAGGTAGTCCATATCTCCTGATTTCTTCTTTAGTGAGATGGCGCTGGAGAAAAATCCTCTCAGTGGAGAATCCTACTGACTCAAGCCTATGATAGTAGTCTTGTCCATAAATCCTCACATGATCGTATTGTCCAAAAACTTTGTTGCGTTCATTAGGATCAGTAATACTGTCATCTTGAAATGTGTTTGGTCTTTCTTCACTAATAGGGACTTGGGCAATCAGTGTACCTCCTTTTTTTAGGACACGATATAATTCAGCCATTGCTTTAAGATCTTTGGGAATGTGTTCCAATACGTGATTACAGAGGATCAAATCGTATTGATTGTCTTGGAAAGGTAAATCACAAATATCCGCAACAACCTCAGCCAAAGGGGAATAGAGATCGGTTGTGGTATAATCCCAATGGAGAAATTGTTTAAATTTTTTATAAAAAACCTGTTCCGGAGCAACATGTAAAACCTTGAGTTTTTGTTTTAAAAAATATGTTTCCCTTTCCAAATAAAGCCATAGTAAACGATGTCTTTCCAGAGAAAGAGTCCCAGGACAAAGAGCATTGTGACGAAAAGTCTTGCCATAACCATAAGCTAAAAACTTACGGTAACCAGAACCATCAATAGGATCAATGAATTTATTACCTCCAAAATAAATTCGCATCAGTGGTCGAAAAAATATACTCATACGAATCAAAAAAGATCGAGAAAAAAAACGCAAGATCCACTTCATGCCTTATAGGTAACTTTTAAAGGGAATTTCTTCATCGGATTTAATCCCTAGAGCTTCGTAGATATAATCAAATGTGGAGAGCAGTTGCGGTTTTCCATTAATCAAAGCAACATTGTGTTCAAAATGAGCGCTTGGTAGATTGTCTGCGGTTTTGATGGTCCAACCATCACTAAAATGGCGAATATTTTTGGTGTCTAGATTGATCATGGGTTCAATGGCAATGACCATGCCGTTGATGAATTTTTTTCCTCGACCCCTTTTACCATAATTTGGAATTTCGGGGGGTTCATGCATTGATTTACCCAATCCGTGACCTACCAACTCCCTCACTACACCATAGTCAAAAGATTTTATATAAGTTTGAATGGCGTGTCCTATATCGCCAACTCGGTTACCGTAACTGAAGGCTTCCATACCAATATAAAGTGATTTTTTGGTAACTTCCAGCAGTTTTTTTGTTGCTTCAGTCACTTCTCCTATCTCGAAAGTATAAGCGTGATCTCCGTAAAATCCGTTTTTTAGTACTCCGCAGTCAACAGACAGGATGTCCCCTTCAAGAAGAGGTTGGTCATTGGGGATACCATGAACAACCTGCTCGTTGGGACTTACACAAAGGGTATTAGGGAAGTCGTATAAACCCAAAAAACCGGGTTCAGCTCTATGATCACGAATAAAACTTTCTGCCAGTTGATCCAAATGAATAGTTGTTACCCCGGGCTTGATTTCCTTTGCAAGCATGCCCAAGGTTTTGGACACGATTTGTGCACTTTCGCGCATCAACTCGATTTCCTCTAAGCTTTTGATCTTAACCATGAGCTACTTATACGAATGGGAGTAGTCCTCCCTTTTAATGATTTTTATAATATCAGATTCGAGACTGATTTTGGGAAACTCAACAAATCTATTGATTTCGATTCCATTTTTTAAAAAAATAATAGTAGGTATATTGAATATTTCCCATCCCTTCTCAAAATTTTCGGGAGTGCTTTTTTCTTCGGACATGGCATACATTTCGATATGATTTCGATCAAATTCCAAGGATTCGAGTAACTTAAAGAAGTGGGGAATCTCTCTTTGGCTGTCTTCACACCAAGTACCCATAAATATTTTAACACTGAGTCCTTTAATATGAGGCTTAACACTTTCTATCCATTTGGTGTCGATAGATATTCTTTGGTAATCTTGATTGAACCAGGGAGTGAGGGGAGAGACTTGCAAATTAGCCTTGTTGATCTTGCCTAAGAGAATCATTTCACCACTAGTGGCTTTAACGGAGCTAATTTCAAGGGGCTTTTGCTGCTTTGAGCTACAGCCCGTCAGAAATATAATTAGGCCAGTAAAAAAAATATTTTTCATATAGTGGGTATTTGGGGATAACGATTTTTAGACCAGCGGATTTCCTGTCATTGCGTTAGGGATTTCAATGGACATCAGTTTTAAAATTGTAGGAGCAATGTCACCTAATACACCATTACATATGGGAATAATTTCTCGATCGACTAGAATTAATGGCACAGGATTAGTTGTATGAGCTGTATTTGGTGATCCATCTGCGTTGATCATTGTTTCACAATTACCATGGTCGGAAATAACAATGATTTTGTATTGGTTTTCCAAGGCAACATCTATAATGTCACCTGCACATTGATCCACGGTTTCGCAGGCTTTTATTGCGGCTTTTAGATTTCCCGTGTGTCCTACCATATCAGGATTAGCAAAATTCAAACAGATAAAATCTGGCTGTTTTTCTTTGATCTTAGGTAAAATGGCATCTCTTACATAAAAAGCACTCATTTCGGGTTGGAGGTCATAAGTAGCAACCTTGGGTGAGGGACACATGATTCGCTCTTCTCCCTTAAAAGGTTCTTCCCTTCCCCCGTTTAAGAAAAATGTCACATGAGGATATTTTTCGGTTTCAGCTATTCTAATTTGGGATTTGCCTGCTTTTGAAAGAGTTTCACCCAATGTATTTTTCAAATCTTCTTTTTCAAAAATAACATTGACATTTTTAAAAGTTTTATCGTAATTCGTCAATGTAACATAATGTAAATCCAGTGGTTTCATATCATGATCTGGAAAAGCGAATTGTGAAAGCGCCTCAGTCAATTGGCGACCACGATCGGTACGGAAATTGAAAAAGATCACTACATCACCCTGGGCAATTTTTCCCAAAGGCTGGCCATTTTTATTAATAGCAACAATAGGTTCGATAAACTCATCAGTAATACCTACATTGTAGCTGGCATGAACACTATCAATTAGACTCCTGCTTGGGTTACCTTGACCATTAACAAGCGCATCATAAGCTTTCTTAACCCTTTCCCACCTTTTGTCACGATCCATAGCAAAGTAGCGTCCTGTAATGGATGCCAATTTTGAATTAGTACTTTTAAGCTTTTGAGATAATTTTTCAATGTAGCTCACACCGGATCTAGGATCAACGTCACGTCCATCCGTAAAACCGTGGACAAAAACTCCTGGACAATTGTATTTTGTTGTCATATCTAAAAGACCCTCCAAGTGATCCAAATGTGAGTGCACACCCCCATCAGAAAGAAGTCCTAAAAAATGAATGTTTTTTCCTTCTGTTTGAGCGTATGTGAAGGCATCAACTAAAACAGTATTCGTTTCAATACTTTTGTCTTCAATGGCTTTTGATATCTTAACCAAATCTTGGTAAACAATTCTTCCAGCTCCCAAGTTCATATGCCCCACTTCGCTATTTCCCATTTGTCCATTCGGTAGGCCTACATTTTCTCCATCAGTCATAAGCGATGCATGTGAATATTTTTTAAACAAAGCATCAATATTCGGAGTTTGAGCTAAATCTACTGCAGAAACTTCAGGATTGGGAGCAAAACCCCATCCATCCAAAATCATTAACATTACTTTTTGGGTCATTCAATTTTTTAACAAAGATAGCAATTCCAATAGCTTGAGATCTGAGGAGTAAAGGAAAAAATTTTTGTTGTTTCTTTGTATAAATGATAAAAAAAGGGATAGTTTATTGTTCAACTGGAAGCCATTATCGTGTTGAATCCGAAGGCCATTTTTACGTTTGTAGAATCAAGGGTAAATTCCGTGTAAAGGCGATTAAAAGCACCAACCCAATTGCTGTGGGAGATAAGGTACTTTTTATTATCGATCCTAATAGTGAAGAAAAAACGGGAGTGATTACAGACATCGAAGTACGTCAGAACTATATCGTGAGAAAATCGGTTAACCTTTCAAAACAAATACAAATAATTGCTGCCAATATTGATCAGGTCTTTTTAATGATTACCCTAAAAACACCCACTACTTTTCCCGCTTTTATTGATCGTTTTTTGGTCACTGCAAAAGCCTATGAGATCAAAACAGTTTTGTTATTCAATAAGATAGATCAATATAATTCGCATGAATTGATCGAGATGCGTTCTCTAAAAGAAGTCTATGAAAAAATAGGTTATGACTGTCATGAGGTTGTGGCAACCGATATAAATACATTAGGTAAAATTCAAAACATAATGGCTGAAAAGGTAAGCATGTTCTCAGGTCATAGTGGTGTTGGAAAGTCTACTCTAATTAATACGCTATCACCTAGTTTAGATTTGAAAACCGCCAATATTTCTGTACAACACGAACAAGGACAACATACCACTACATATGCTGAAATGTTCGATTTGGATGGAGGTGCTAAGCTCATTGATACTCCAGGCATTAGGGGTTTTGGGGTATTTGACATTCGAAAGGAAGAATTATCAGGTTACTTTGTTGAATTTTCAACATTGGATAAGGAATGTAAATTTAACAACTGTATGCATATCAATGAGCCTCAATGTGCAGTTAAAAAAGCCCTCGGAAAGGGAGAGATTGCCTATAGTAGATATAAGTCATATTTACAATTGTTGGAGGATGATATTTTATACCGATGACTTATGAGAATTTTAATTCAAAGGGTCAGGAAAGCTAAAGTAAAAATAGAAGGTGATTTGATAGATTTCATTGGTCAAGGTCTGCTTGTATTTTTGGGGATAGAAAATGAGGACGACACAAACGATCTAGAGTGGTTAGTTAATAAACTCCTTCATTTGAGAATTTTCAATGATGAAAAACAAGTTATGAACCTTTCTTTGCTTGATGTTAAGGGAGAATTGATGGTTATAAGTCAGTTTACCTTGATGGCAGCGACCAAAAAAGGTAATCGACCAAGTTACATTCGTGCAGCTAGCCACCAAATTGCAATCCCATTATATGAAAAATTTCTGCTACTGGCCGAGGAAAGTTTGGGTAATAGAGTGGCCAGAGGGGTCTTCGGTGCTGATATGAAGATTAGTTTAATCAATGATGGCCCTGTAACCATTTTCATTGACTCCAAGAATAAGGAATAGAATTAAAGGATATTGACTTCAAATTCCAAGTTGATTGCAAATTTTTCCTTAACCTTGTTTCTGATCTGTTGGGCCAGCTTTTTGATCTCAGCACCTGTTGCATTTCCATAGTTCACTAGAACAAGGGCCTGATTGGGGTGGACTCCCGCTTCTTGATTCCTATAACCTTTATAGCCCAATGTATCGATCAACCAGGCAGCTGGAATTTTGATTTTATCAAATTGGTCCGGATAATGAGGTATATCTGGATATTGCAGCTTCAAATCATTAAATTTGATTAGGGGAATGACAGGGTTTTTAAAAAAACTACCACAGTTCCCAATTTTTTTAGGATCTGGCAATTTGGAAGATCTAATTTCGATCACCGCTTGTGCGATACTTTCTATGTTGGGAATTTTTCCCTCCAGTTTTTCAGACAATCCTTTGTATGAGATATTTAATGCATGTGGTGGTTTCTTCAGATTGAATTGAACGGAGAAAATTATGTATTTCCCTTTCAGGGTATTTTTAAAAATGGAGTTCCTGTAGCCAAAATTACATTCGTCCTTTTTGAAAATTTTCACTTTACCAGTATCAATAGAAATGGCTTCACAACTTTCAAAAACTTCCCGAAGCTCCACCCCATACGCACCAATATTCTGTATGGGAGCAGCACCCACATTGCCTGGAATTAGTGCTAAATTTTCTACTCCTCCCAAATCATTTTCCAAACACCATAGAACAAAATCATGCCAGTTTTCTCCAGCAGCAACTTTGACCCTTGCCTTTCGATCATCTTGCTCTACGATTTCTATTCCACGGTTTTGAATTCTTAGTGTAAGCCCCTCAAAATCTTTAGTTAGTAATAAGTTACTTCCTCCCCCCAAAACCAATAAGTTCTCTAGTTGATTTTGATTTAAAACTGCTTGTAACTCTTCAATAGATTCAACATCGATAAAATGCTTGGATTTTACATCAATGCCAAACGTATTGTATGGGAGTAGCGAAGTATCTTTTTGAAAATTCAAAACCATACGGTAATATAGAAAAATGCCTATAAATTATTGTAGGCTGTCAAAGCTTTTTCTAAAATTTCAGCAGCACGTTTGAGTTTGTTGCTTTGCAGTACAAAAGCCAATCTAACTTGATCTTTTCCGAGTTCAGGAGAGGAGTAAAAACCTGCAGCAGGGGCAAACATGACGGTTTGTCCTTGGTCTTCAAAATCGGTAAGTAAAAATTTAGAAAAGTCCTCTGCACTTTCAACGGGAAGTTTGACAATACAATAGAATGCCCCCATGGGACTTGATACTTTAACACCTTCTATTTTTTTTAGGGCGGCGATAGTAACGTCTTTTCTTTTTTCGTAAGCTCTTTTCACACCCTTGAGATAGGAGGGTGGTGCAGAAATAGCAGCTTCACTGGCCATTAATCCCAGGGTAGGAGGAGACAAACGAAGGTGAGCAAATTTTAGTGCGGTGGACATTAATGTTTTGTTTTTGGATATAATACACCCTACTCTTGCTCCACATAGGCTATATCGCTTGGAAACGGAGTCGATCATCACCGCATGTTGACTTGCTTTTTCAGATTTTAGAATTGAGAAATGAGAATTATCAGTGTAGATAAATTCGCGGTAAACTTCGTCAACAATGATATAAATATCATGTTTAACCGCAAGATCAACTAAGTCTTCGACTTCCTTTTCACTGTATAGATAACCTGTTGGATTACTGGGATTGCAAATCAGAATGGCCCTGGTTCTGTCAGTGATGCGCTCTTCTAGTTTTTCTAAGGGAGGTAATTCAAATTGGTTTTCAAAAAAAGAAACTACCGGGATTACTTCAACACTATTGGCAGCTGCAAATCCATTATAATTGGCATAAAAAGGTTCTGGAATAATGATTTGATCCCCTGCATCACAAATTACATTGAGGGTAAAAGACAAAGCTTCACTTGCACCAGTAGTTACGATTATATCATCTGGTTTTATTGATATGTCATGATTTTGGTAGTATTGGCAAAGTTTTCTACGATAAGACAAATCACCCTGGGACGATCCATATGATAGTAATTTCAAGCCATGATTTTGTACAATATCCATGGCCTCCTTGGGTGCCTCAATATCTGGTTGCCCAATATTAAGATGCAAAACCTCCACCCCTCTTGATTTGGCTTCATCTGCGTAGGCTATAAGCTTTCTAATGGGAGAGGAAGGTAATTCCAACCCCT
Source organism: uncultured Bacteroidota bacterium (assembly GCA_902619315.1). Classification (GTDB taxonomy): domain Bacteria; phylum Bacteroidota; class Bacteroidia; order Flavobacteriales; family Flavobacteriaceae; genus UBA8316. The sequence continues at coordinate 23,444 of CACNDW010000011.1, forward strand.
TTTTAGAGATTTTTAACATCTTAAAATTTGTGATTGCAAATATTCAAAAAAAACTCCTCATTCTCAAATGAGGGTTAAAAATTAATTGGTAAACGTTTTTTAGAAAAATTTAATTGGCTAATACATTACCCTTTATCTTCAATGCAATGATAGCTTTGGAGGAGACATTAGTGTTTACGGTAATGGTTTTTCTAAATACCCCAACGCGATTGGTATCATACTTGACTGTTATTTCTCCTTTATCTCCAGGAGCAATTGGGCCTTTGGGTTTTTTTGGGATAGTACAGCCACAACTGGATCTGACCCCCTGAATTTCTAAAGGAGCATTTCCGGTATTTTCAAAGATGAAAGTTCGAAACCCATCGCTGCCTTTGGAAATTTCCCCATAATCAATGGTTTCAATTTCAAAGTTTATCATGGGCCCTGAAACTTGTGCAGTTAGTGCCAATGAAGCAAAAATAAATAAAATAAAAAGAATTGGTTTTCTCATTGTTATCAATTCAATTCTATAAATTTACAATTTTAAAAAGAAAACCAAAACCGACAGGGTTTTTATAATCCCAAAAGGGTGCTTACTTTTGTCGAGTACTCTAAAGGCTGACCAAGATTCATGCAGATCCCATCTAAGTTTGTTTTCCAAAACGTTGAACATAAATGGTACACCTATTGGTTGGAGAAAGATTATTTTTCATCAACTCTGGACGATAGAGAACCCTACACCATAGTTATTCCTCCTCCCAATGTCACAGGGGTTCTGCATATGGGACACATGTTAAACAATACGCTACAAGACATCATCATTCGACGTGCCAGAATGCAAGGATACAATGCCTGCTGGGTTCCCGGTACTGATCACGCCTCTATTGCTACAGAGGCTAAAGTTGTGGCTCGACTCAAAGAACAAGGCATCGAAAAATCGACACTGACCCGCGAAGCTTTTTTGGAATATGCTTGGGACTGGACCCATGAGTATGGAGGTGTGATCTTGGAACAACTCAAAAAACTGGGCTGTTCTTGTGATTGGAAACGAACTAAATTCACTTTGGACGAGGATATGTCTGCTTCAGTGATTGACACTTTTGTTAGACTTTACGATAAAGGGTTCATTTACAGGGGTTACAGAATGGTTAACTGGGATCCCGAAGCAAAGACCACCCTTTCTGATGAGGAAGTGATTTACGAAGAGCGTGATGGTCAACTGTACCATATCGCCTATGATGTGGTAGGCAGTGATAAAAAAGTAATCATCGCCACCACCCGACCAGAAACCCTTTTGGGGGATACGGCAGTTTGTATTCACCCTGAGGACGAACGTTATGCTGCTTTAAAAGGAAAACAGTTAATCGTTCCAATTGCCAATCGAAAGATTCCCGTCATCGAAGACGAATATGTGGATATGGAATTTGGTACAGGTTGTCTTAAGGTGACCCCTGCCCACGATCTTAATGATAAAGCAATTGGTGAAAAACACCAATTGAAAGTCATTGATATTTTTAATGATGATGCTACCCTAAACCATCATGGTTTGGAATTTGAAGGTATGGATCGTTTTGTGGCCCGAAAAAAAATAGCCAAGGCATTGGAGGCATCCGGTCAATTGGTCAAAAAGGAAAACCACCGCCACAAGGTGGGGACATCCGAACGAACAAAAGCCGTGATCGAACCTCGACTGTCGGATCAGTGGTTTCTTAAAATGGAGGGTTTGGTACAACCTGCGATGGCAGCAGTTTTGGATAGTAAAGAAGTGAGATTGGTACCTGAAAAGTTTAAAAACACCTATCGCCATTGGATGGAAAATATTCGCGATTGGAATATTTCCAGACAGTTGTGGTGGGGTCAGCAAATTCCTGCTTACTACTACGGCAAGGACAATTCACAGTATGTTGTTGCCAAAGACAAAGAAACTGCTCTTGAGCTGGCCAAGGCCGCCTCTGGAGACTCTACACTAAAACTCTCTGATTTGCGTCAAGACGAAGACGTATTGGACACTTGGTTCTCTTCTTGGCTGTGGCCAATTTCGGTTTTTAACGGGGTACTGGAGCCTGACAATCCTGAGATTAATTATTATTATCCCACACAGGATTTGGTCACAGGTCCAGATATTTTGTTTTTTTGGGTCGCTAGGATGATCATGTCGGGATATGAATTGCGAGAGGAAAAACCTTTTTCGAATGTTTATTTGACTGGATTGGTTCGAGACAAACAAGGCAGAAAAATGTCCAAACAATTGGGTAATTCACCTGATGCTCTTGCTTTGATAGAAGAATTTGGTGCCGATGCTGTCAGGGTAGGGCTGATGCTAAGTTCTGCTGCCGGAAATGATCTTTTGTTTGATGAAAGCCTTTGTCAGCAAGGCAAGAATTTTGCCAACAAAATCTGGAATGCCTACCGTTTAGTAGATGGTTGGGAGGTGAATGAAAACCAAAAAATGCCAGCACTCAATAAGGCCGCCATTCAATGGTACAAAAACCTCTTTTATCAGACCCTGAATACCATAAACGATCATTACAGTAAGTACAGAATCTCTGATGCTCTGATGAGTCTGTACAAATTGATTTGGGATGATTTTTGTCCGTGGTTTTTGGAAATGGTCAAACCAAACTATGGGGATCCCATAGACAGAGATACACTTGCTGAAGTAAAAGTTTTGTTTGAGAACAACCTCAGGCTGCTCCATCCCTTTATGCCATTTATCACTGAAGAAATTTGGCATTTTATCTGTGAGCGGCGCACAGGGGAGGCTTTGGTGGTTTCTGATTGGCCCAAGGCCCAGTCCACTGATCAATACTGCATTGAAGATTTTGAAATGGTCAAACAAATCGTGGCGGGCATTAGAAACTTTAGAAAGGAAAAAAATATCGGATTCAAAGAACCATTGATTTTGATCTCTGAGACACAAATTCCTTACCCTGATGTCATTCAAAAACTGGCTCAGCTCCAATCCGTTGAGAATATCTTCCGAGAAGATAACCAGACCTTAGGGTCATTTAGAGTCGGGCAATCCGAGTTTTTTATTCCTCTAAATCAAGCAGTTGACCCGGAGGAGGAACGCAAAAAACTGACGCAAGAACTGGAGTACGCCAAGGGTTTTCTGAAATCTGTTGAAAAAAAGTTATCTAATGAACGTTTTGTTTCCAATGCCCCTGAAAAAGTAATCCAATTAGAACGTAAAAAAGCATTAGACGCTCAGGAGAAAATTTTACTTTTGGAAAAAAGATTGAGCCAACTCTAATCAGACTTCGGCGATACAATCCACTCCACCTTTTACGATCTGATCTTTTTGAACATTGATCTTCATCCCTATTGGCAAAAACAGATCTACTCTGGAACCAAATTTTATAAATCCGGCATCTGCACCTTGTACTGCCTGATCTCCCACTTTGGCATAGTTTACGATACGACGGGCAACGGCTCCTGCAATTTGCCGGTAAAGGATCTGTCCTACTGACTTGTTTTCGACCACAACGGTGGTTCTTTCATTTAACACGGAGGACTTGGGATGCCAAGCCACCAAGTATTTTCCTGGGTGGTATTTGCTAAACACAACTGATCCACAGATTGCATAGCGTGTGACATGTACATTTAGTGGAGACATAAAAATAGAGACCTGCACACGTTTGTCTTTAAAATACTCTTTTTCGTAAACCTCCTCAACTATTACTACTTTTCCATCGACCGGTGAGATGATGTACCTCTCGTTGAGAGGAGTTACTCTTTTAGGATTTCTGAAAAATTGAAGTACCAATACCAAAATAACCACACTTAAGATTTGCAGTGATTTTTGTATCCAAAAATGATCGATCCGATACTCTGCCAATAAGGCAATGGCCGCACATAGTAAAAAAGTATTGATGATTATTTTAAAACCTTCTTTATGAAACATATTCATTGAAATTGAGTAGTAAGTAAAACCAAGGTGCTACAAAAATAGCACTGTCCATACGATCAAAAAAACCTCCGTGTCCGGGAATTAAAGACCCGCTGTCTTTGACCTTTGCGTATCGTTTGAATTGGGATTGGATCAAATCACCAAAGGTCGCCAAAACACTCATTAGGAAGGTTACCGTAATGTATGACCCTATGGATTGCTCAGGATAGAAATTTTGAAAAATATAGGCTGTAATAAAAGTGAAAATGAGTCCTCCAATAAAACCTTCCCAAGTCTTTTTGGGTGATACACTAGGAAAAAGAGGTTTTTTACCTAGTTTTCTGCCCACCAAATAAGCAAAAGAATTATTGGCCCAAATCAATACAAAAAATAACAAAATGTTTTTGGGTTGAAACTGATCTGCATTTCCTCCCAACACAATGATGAAAAAGCATCCCATACCCATATAGAATATAGTAAGTAAGGTTTTAGAAAGATAACCCAATTGAATTGCTTTGTCGCTAAATAGCCAATACATCAAAAAAGTATGCGCCATAATGACACTTATCAAGGGATAATGTAATTCGGGAGTGTCAATATTTGATTGATAAAAATTATAGACCAAAAGTATCACCAATGCAATTGGCATGTAACTTTTGTGATTAACCAAACGTTGGAATTCAAACATCGCCAAACCAGAAAAGATTAGAATCACCAGTGTAAAGATCAACTGATCATAGAGGACAGATCCTAGTATCAAAGCTACATATAAAATCCCTGAAATACCTCTAATGTACAATTCCCTCATTAATCAAGACTCTTGAAGAATTAAATATAGGTTTTTGGCACTATTCCCATACGATAAAAAATTATTTTCATCCTTTGAGTTTTTCACATTCAATGTGGTAATGTTGGTGGGCAGTTGATCGGCATACTTATTTTTGAGATTGCTCATGCCTTCGCTGACATCGTTTACAAAGTTGTCCAATCCGGAATATACGATAAAGAAATCCGGCAGTGATTCGAGTTTAAAATCTTTGAGTTGGTGGTGGCAAATGAGCACTGTGCCTTTGTTGGCAATTAAATATTCACATCCGATAAGCAGGACCTTAAAATCTTGAGGATTAAAATGATCGGCTAGGGTTTCCAGTCCAAATCTTTGGTTCAGTTGGGGGTCAAAACAAAGGATGTCTTGTTGTGACCAACGATTTTCCTCTAATATTAGTTTGAAAAACTCGTCAGTAGATTTTACATCCTCACTGTAGATAAATTTGCCTCCTTTTTTAGTGAATTTTTCGGCAAAAATGATTTCAATTTCATTTTTCTTTTCAGGGAGGTATGGACTGGTGGCCTCAAAGTCTGGGTTTTTTTTATTTCTACCGAAGAGTTTATTCCAGAGACTCACGATTTTTAATTGACAGCTAGCTGGACCCCTTCTTCACCTTCTTGTTTTCTGTTGGGTTTCACATTAAACGGTCTCTCCCCAAGAATATTAAAAAGATCATCTTTAAAAATCACCTCTTTCTCCAACAATCTTTCGGCGAGTTGAATCAACTTTTTTTTATTTTTTTTCAAAAGATCACATGCCCTTTTGTACTGCATTTCAATGATATCTGAAATTTCCTTGTCAATTACTTGCGCTGTTTTCTCAGAGTAAGGTTTTGTAAAACTATTTTCCATCTGTCCAGTAGAATCATGATAGGTAATATTTCCCAAGGTATCATTTAAGCCGTATACAGATACCATAGCCCGAGCCTGTCGGGTGACTTTTTCTAAATCACTTAACGCTCCAGTAGAAATTTTATCAAACATGATTTTTTCTGCAGCCCTTCCACCTAGAGCTGCACACATTTCGTCGAGCATCTGTTCAGTTCTAACTATCATTCTCTCTTCAGGCAAATACCAAGCGGCACCAAGAGACTGACCTCTTGGAACAATCGTCACTTTTACCAAAGGAGCAGCATGTTCAAGTAACCAACTGACAATTGCGTGCCCCGCTTCGTGAAATGCGATGGTTTTCTTTTCATCTGGAGTGACAATTTTATTTTTCTTTTCTAGCCCCCCAACAATACGATCTACCGCGTCCAGAAAATCCTGCTTACCTACTGATTTTTTATTTTTTCTTGCAGCAATCAGTGCTGATTCGTTACAAACATTGGCAATGTCGGCACCTGAAAAACCAGGAGTCTGTTTAGCTAAAAAATCTATATCCAAAGTTTTAATGTATTTCAGGGGTTTGAGATGAACCTTAAAAATTTCACGTCTTTCATTCAAGTCTGGTAGGTCAACATATATCTGTCTGTCGAATCTTCCTGCACGCATTAAAGCCTTATCCAAGACATCTGCACGGTTAGTAGCAGCCAAAACAATTACATTGGTATTGGTCCCAAAACCATCCATTTCTGTTAGCAATTGGTTTAGGGTGTTTTCTCTCTCGTCGTTTGAGCCAGTAAAATTATTTTTTCCTCTTGCACGTCCAATAGCATCAATTTCGTCGATAAAAATTATTGATGGCGATTTGTCTTTGGCTTGTTTAAATAAGTCTCTTACCCTAGAAGCACCTACCCCAACAAACATTTCAACAAAATCTGACCCTGACAGAGAGAAGAAAGGAACTTTTGCCTCTCCAGCCACGGCTTTAGCTAGAAGGGTTTTACCTGTTCCGGGAGAACCAACAAGTAGCGCACCTTTTGGAATTTTTCCACCTAATACTGTATATTTTTTTGGATTTTTAAGAAAATCTACAATCTCTTGTATTTCCTCCTTTGCACCCTCCAAACCAGCAACATCCTTGAAAGTGGTTTTGACCTCAGTATTTTGGTCAAAAAGTTTTGCCTTTGATTTACCGATACTAAAAATTTGGCCACCTGGTCCACCTGCTCCCCCACCGGACATTCTTCGCATAAGAAATATCCAGATTCCAATAATAACTATTATGGGGAGGAAACCAAGGATTACATCCATCCAACGATTTTCAACCGTCATAAACTCATATCTAAACTGTATGCCATTGCCTTCCGCTTCCTCAAGTTTTCGCTGAAAAAGCTCCAGATTCCCAACTTCAAATTCATAGTGGGGACCACCAGTGTTTTCTTGACCTAAGATATTTTTTGATTTGACTTTTTTATGAGTGCTTTTCTCCAAACCATAGCTACTAAGAGTAACTCTTGCAAGTTTTTGATTGACGACAATAATTTCCTCGACATCGCCGTCATTAAGAAATCGCTCAAAATCCGAAATATTCGTTTTACTGATTGATTGCCAGCTACTATCGCCACCAAACATACTCATAACCAATAATATAGTGATAACGACACCATATATCCAATAAGGACTAAATTTCAAATTGTTATTATTTCCTTTTCCTTCTTTCATAATCAATTAATAATTTGATGCAACTTTTGTGGTTTTAGCATCACCCCAGAGTTCTTCAATATTGTAATATTCTCTGATTTGTTTTTGAAAAACATGAACAACAACATTAATATAATCAATCAAAACCCATTCAGAGTTCTCATTACCTTCGGTATGATAAGGTTTCTCTTTCAACTCTTTACTAACCGTTTTTTTAATGGCACTAACGATCGCACTTACGTGAGTATTTGAACTTCCAGTGCAAACAACAAAATACCTACAAACGGTATTTTCAATATCCCTGAGATCCAAAATACTTACGTCTAATCCCTTAACATTTTCTATACCGTAAACTATGTTCGAAATTAGGGAATCCTCAGTAGACCTCGATTTTAACATTAAAAAATTCTAGTTTTACACAAATTTATTACATTTTAAATTCATATCGTTCTAAACCATGAGCTATTTCAATATAATCAAACTTGATGCCACTGAATCATCAAACGACTGGTTGAAGGAAAGATTTAACACAGGTGATTGCTCTGATGGAGATTTGGTGTGGGTTAGAAATCAAACTCAAGGTAGGGGGCAAAGGAATAAGCATTGGCAGACAGAACCAAAGAAAAACCTTACATTCAGCTTATTTAAGTGTTTTACAAAGCTGACAATTAAAGAGGCTTTTGCGATCAATTGTGCAATCACTCTGAGTATTGCAAACGCGTTGCTTGAATTTGAGGATCTTGATTTAAAGTTAAAATGGCCTAACGACATTTTGTCAGGTAATAGTAAAATAGGAGGTGTTTTGATTGAAAACATAATTAAAGGAAACTTCATTAAAGCGTCTATTATTGGTATTGGTGTCAATATCAATCAAGAGTATTTTGAGTGCCTTCCTAACGCAAGTTCCCTATTTCAAAAAACGGGATATAAGATAGAAATTGCTGACGTCTTTAGTAGTATTTTGGTTTCTTTAGAGGTTTACTTAGACAGACTCTCAAACGAGGGTTCCTTATCATTAAGGTTTGAGTATGAGGATTTACTTTTTCAAAAAGGAAAAATCTCAACTTTTAAAAAACATAATGAAAAATTTCAAGGTGTTATCTTAGGAGTTACTGAAAATGGATTATTGCGGATTCGAAAAACCTCAGGAGAGGTTTTTAACTATGCCCACGGGACCATTGAAATGATATACTAGTATGGCTGCCATTTGGAAGGAGAGACTCTCCATGATTTCAGTAGCGATATTTCCTCAGCTTTGATGTAGTTGGATTGTTCGGCTTCAATTATCAAATTATTATAATCACTCAAAGTATAAAGTTGAATTTTCTCCGCTTTGAAATTTTCTCTGGCCAAATCAAATCCATAATCAAATAGCCCTAACATTCCTAATACCTCAACCCCCGCTTTTTTGAGGGCATTTACGGCATTTAGACTGCTCTTCCCTGTGGAGATTAAATCCTCTATTACCAACACTTTCTGATCAGATTTAAGCTGTCCTTCGATTTGATTTTGTCTACCATGTGACTTAGGCCGTGGTCTTACATATATGAATGGAGCATTGAGAATATCAGCGACTAGTACGCCGATTCCAATAGCACCGGTGGCAACTCCAGCTACTACATAATCTTTATTGTAAAGTTGTTGAGCTTGTTCGGCTATTTTTTGAGCCAAAAAACTTCTCGTATCAGGATAAGAAAGTACTACCCTATTATCACAGTATATTGGAGACCTCCATCCACTGGCCCAAGTAAATGGATTTTTAGGATTCAATTTAATTGCATTAATTTGTAACAGGGATTTAGCTGTTTGTTGGGCCGTATCTTGACTATAAATCATACGTAAATGTATAAAGTTTTTTTCAATAGAAAATTTGTTTTACTTACAACCCAAATACTAGATCATAATGATGAAACTCCCTTTTTCTACATAAAATATAGTGACCAAAACCAAATCATTTCTGCTTTGAAATCAAAAAAAACAAAAGGTGTTTATTTATATCATTCCAAGGAGAATAAGTTATGGAAACACATGTTGAAAATCTTTTCATTGGTTGAGGCAGCCGGAGGTCTTGTAGAACATCAAAGCGGGAAGGTTTTATTTATTTTCAGAAATGACAAATGGGACTTACCTAAGGGAAAAGTTGAAAAAAAAGAATTTTTGATAGATGGAGCAGTCAGAGAGGTTATGGAGGAAACGGGAGTAAAGGATTTGATTGTAAAAAAGAAACTCAACCATACCTTTCATCTTTTTTCCAGAAACGGCAAGTATAAGTTAAAGAAAACATATTGGTATTTAATGACTACTTCCTACGATGGAATTTTGAAGCCTCAGTTGGATGAAGGGATTTTTCGGGCCGAGTGGAAATCTAAGGATGAGGTTCCTGATTTGATGGAAAATGCCTACCAAAACATCAAATTACTTTTGAAAGAGATTGAACTGATCTAATCAGAGTCTTACAGTGGGGGGAACCAACTGAGTATAATCTCCTCGATTGGATATAACCTCCCTAACTATACTGCTACTTATAAAAGATGTTTTGGCCGAAGTGAGGAGAAAAACCGTTTCAATTCCAGACAACTTTCTATTGGTGTGGGCAATGGCCTTTTCAAATTCAAAATCAGCAGGATTTCTCAAACCTCTGATGATAAAATTGGCTTGTACTTTTTTACAAAATTCAATGGTTAATCCCTGATATTTAGTTACTGAAATACTTTTATACTCTGAAAAAGTTTCTTCAATGAAAGCCATTCTTTTACTGATTGGAAACATATATTTTTTTTCGGAGTTTGATCCTACCCCAATTATTATTTCATCAAAAAGCGGAATACTTCGCTCTAATATATCCAAATGTCCCAAAGTTATGGGGTCAAAGGATCCTGGAAAAACAGCACGTTTCATTAAACTAAATTAGTGCATTTTTTGATTCGTTTAAAACTAAGTTAATTGACTGTTTTGACAACCTCTATTAGAGTTATTTTTTAATAGTAAGGATTCGAAAAATTTTGCCAATTCAATCCCTGCAGCACTAACTTGTTGAGGTATAAGACTGGCAGGAGTCAAACCGGGAATTGTATTTATCTCCAACAAATGGGGACTACCCTCCACAATGATGAATTCGCTCCTGCAAACTCCTTGGAGTTCCAACTGTTGGAATAGTTTTTTAACTATACTATGAATCTCATTGATTGTTGTTTCATCTAGTCGGGCTGGAGTAATTTCTTGAGATTTACCATTGTATTTTGCATCATAGTCAAAAAAATCGTTTTCCGAAATGATCTCTGTAATTGGTAAAACAGTTACTTGATCGTTCAACCTATATGCTCCTACAGATATTTCCATCCCAACTAAATTCGCCTCGATGATCAATTGTACATCCTCCTTGAGGGCAGTTTGGATTGCTTCCTTTAAGTCTTTTTTTTCATATACTTTTACAACACCGTAACTGCTTCCGGATCGATTGGGTTTGACAAAACATGGCAAACCAACCTTATTTATAACCGAGTCGACATCCAATGGATCTCCCAGGTCATAAGTGAATGATTTTGCCACTGGAATCCCCCATTCTTTAACTTTTTCTAGACAATCTCTTTTATTAAAAGTTAATGCGGCAATTTTTTCACTGCAGCTTGTATGAGGTATATACAGTTGGTCCAATTTTTTAGCCAATTGTCCATCCTCTCCTGGGGCTCCATGAATTGCATTGAAAACCATATCGAAATGAACATTTTTATTGTCCATTTTGAATGATAAATTTTCCAAGTTGAGGGGGTATTGTTTTTCTTGATTATCAATAACAGTCCAGAGGTCTTTATCGACCACTATTCTATAGCAATCCCAACGAGATTGGGGTAAAGCTTTGTAAACAGCGTTTCCGCTTTCAATAGAAATTTCTCGCTCAGAGGAGTACCCTCCCATGGCGATTCCAACTACTTTTTTACTCATAAATAAGCTTTAATCAAAGGTATTGTATTTAAAATTAATTCTTTAGAGTATTGATTTATTATCTTTGGGATTTAATTTACAGGATGAGTTTTTTTAGGTTTCTTTTCAGTAAAACGTTTATCATTCAATTATCCCTTGCCTTTTTGGCGGGTACATTTTTAGTGTTTTTAAGCCTAATTTTTTTAAAGTACATAACCTTTCACAATAAACATCAAAAAGTTCCCGATCTAAGCGGAATAAATATAATTAACTTAACACAAATCATAGAAGACAAAAACCTAAGATATGAAATCATTGACTCCTCAAAATTTAACCCTAATTATCCTTCACTAAGCGTGATAGAACATCAACCAGGTCCAGGAAAATTGGTAAAAAAGAACCGTAAAATTTATATTACACTGAATCCATCTGGCTACAGCAGGATCAGCGTTCCTGATTTGGTTCAGATCACACGACGAAATGCTGAGGTTACCTTGTTGTCGGTCGGTTTTTCCATTGGAGAAATCAGCTACAGAGACAACATAGGTAAAGATATGGTTTTGGAAATGCGCTACAAGGGTGAGCGAATCGAGGCGGGAACATTATTACAAAAAACCTCAGAAATAGATTTGGTATTGGGGAATGGGAAAAGAAACTAAACCTAAATTAGGAACTGATATTAAGGATGATCAATTGTATGAACACTATGCTTTTCATGCTGATATAGGTCAAGAACCATTGAGGGTAGACAAGTTTCTGATGAATCGGGTTCAAAATGCAACACGAAATAAAATTCAACAAGCTGCAAAATCCGGAGCCATAAAAGTTAATGATATCACCGTGAAATCGAATCACAGGGTGAAAGGAGGCGATCATGTTAAAGTATTGTTCCACCACCCTCCTCATGAAAACTTATTGATTCCCGAGGCCATCGATTTAGATATTGTATACGAGGATAATGATCTTATTGTGGTCAATAAAAAAGCGGGGATGGTGGTTCATCCCGGACATGGAAATTACAATGGAACTTTGATTAATGGGTTGTTACATCATTTCGTTGAGTTACCCCTAAATTCTAGCAATCGACCAGGTTTGGTTCATAGGATTGACAAAGACACCAGCGGCCTATTGGTTGTGGCCAAAACCGATCAGTCAATGGCCGATTTGTCCAGACAATTTCAAGATAAAACCTCCTCAAGAAAGTACGTTGCTTTGGTATGGGGAGATGTCAAAGAAGATAAGGGAACCATAGAGGGACACATTGGTAGGCACCCCCAAAATAGACTTCAAATGACTGTTTTTCCCGACGCCATTTCTGGTAAAATGGCCATTACCCACTATAGTGTAATCGAAAGGTTTGGTTATGTTACCCTTATAGATTGCATTTTAGAGACCGGTCGGACGCATCAAATTCGTGCTCATATGAAATCCATAGGTCATACTTTGTTTAATGACGCCCGTTATGGGGGAGATAACATACTCAAGGGAACCACTTTTTCCAAGTATAAACAATTTGTTCAAAATTGTTTTACGCTACTGCCGCGCCAAGCTCTTCATGCCAAAACCCTGGGGTTTGAGCACCCTTCCCAAAAAAAATGGATGGATTTTGAGGCTCCTTTACCGGAGGATATGGAAATAACCATTGACAAATGGAGAAATTACGCCCAACATAAGCATTTCTGATTCTTTTATCAGCCCAGACAATTCTTTTGAATTGGTTTTCAAACGAATTCCTTATAAATTTGAAAAAAACTCGAATATGAAAATGGTCATTTCACCGGCAAAATCGCTCAATTTTGACTCAAATTTGCCTACCGAACAAAATTCAAATCCTTGTTTTCTTTCAGAGGCTAAGTGCATTAACGAACTATTGAAGGAAAAAACCCCGGGCGAACTTTCGCAATTGATGAAAATTTCAGAAAAACTCGGAGACTTGAACTGGGAAAGGAATCAAAATTTCAAAACACCCTTTAACAATGAGAATGCCCGACCTGCCGTTTATACTTTTGATGGGGACGTATATTCAGGATTGGATGTATACACGCTTCCCCTGGAAAAAATTAATGCACTCCAAAACAGCCTCAGAATATTGTCGGGGCTCTATGGTGTTTTGAAACCATTGGATTTAATTCAACCCTACAGATTAGAGATGGGTACCAAATTTCCAATCGGTAAAAACAAGAATTTATATGACTTTTGGAAGCAAAAAATCACCACTTTCATCAATGACGAATTGCAGGAAAACGAGCTGTTTGTGAATTTGGCCAGCAACGAGTATTTCTCGGCCATTGACGCAAAAGTTCTGAAGACAGAGGTGATCACTCCACAGTTTAAGGATTTTAAAAATGGCAACCTAAAGATGATCTCTTTCTACGCCAAGAAAGCTAGAGGAATGATGGTGCGTTATTTACTGGATAAGGAAAATGTAACAGCCAAAACGCTATTGGGTTTTGATTATGGCGGATATGCCTACAGTGAGGAACACACTGAATCTCCTTTATCCCCTGTTTTTGTTAGATAACTTAGAGCAAAGAGGGTTCAATACCCATGACATGGGTTTTGATGTATGATTCCAAAAATTCTTGATCTAATCCATCTGCTCCATTCAAATCCGACGATAAGATCAATTCCCTGTGGTCGAGCTCGAGGTACTGATTCAGCATGGGTATAGATTTAGGTGCGTAGCTGTAATGCCAAGGTTCATATTTAAAACCAGTTCTATTTTCGTCCTTGTTATAAGGAAGAAGGAAGCCATAGTCTTTTGCATGGGTTTCCATCCATTGCCTTAACGTATTGTAGGGTCCATTATCGTGAAATTTTTGGGGAAGCAAAACATCACCCTCCTCGGGAGGCCCTGCATCAATGATATCAACATCAGTACCCCAGTGATGGCGTGAAGTACCTGGAAGTGTGGAGTATTCGATGATTTTATCAATGGCTGCTTTATCATCCATGCCTTGACTTTTAAACCTTAAAAATTTATTGTTCCAAATATTTTTTTGTTTTTCAAAAGAACGATATGACGAAACCACTTTAATTGTGATCCCTTGCTTTTGGGCAGAAGCAGACATCTCTTGGAAAGCTTTGTCTGCCTCCGGAAGCAAAGCGTAATTTTTTCCTACAAGCCTTGGATTTCCCTTTCCTATGAGTAAATGTGGGTCAGTATTCATGCTTTTATCGGGTTTAAGTTGGCTTAAGCCAACAATGGCAAAACTTGCTTTGATAAACTCTAATCGATTCATGATCAATAATTTATTGATACGATTTCAAAGACAATGATCAAGTTATGAGGCTTTTGTCTTTAAATTTATTCCATTAAATTACACTAATTTCCGGGAGTCTAAAAAACAAATGATGACTGATGTCTAATTTTATCAAGTTTTAAAATCATTTGAACTGATTAGCTTATTATCTTTGAAAGGATGAAAAAAAATCTCTTACTCCTTTTTTTGTTGCCCCTAATGGTCATGGGTCAAGAACGCAAACTCATCAAGGGTCAATTGATTTACAGGAACCACAATGTTGTCGCTGCCAATGTGGTTAACAATACAGCCCAACTAAATACTATAACTGATGCAGAGGGTGCTTTCGAAATTCCTGTAGCTTTGGGAGACGAAGTTGTTTTCTCCTCAGTTCAGTACTTGATTAGAACCGTTGAAATAACCCCCGAAATATTGAAAAAAAACAGATTGATCATCACAGTCAATGAAAAAATTAATGCTCTGGAAGAAGTTGTGGTAACACCGGAAAATACGGAAAAGTTTCTCGACCTCAAGGAAGAGGAGTTTGAATCATATGATTACAACAGAGATAAATCGACAAAATTAGAAAATACCATAGTCACTCAGGGACAACTCAGGAACGGACTCAATATCATCAATATTGCAAAATTGATAGCAAAAGCTGTTAGCAATAAGTCTCAGGAGGAGAAACAAAAATTAAAACCCAGTGAAATACTGACCTATGTTTTTAGGGATGAATTTTTTGTTAACGACCTTGCCCTGAAAAATGATCAGGTAACAGGTTTTTTAGAACATATCGATAAAAATTTACCTTCGCAACAATTACTCAAAACAGGTCAACAGTTTCAATTGATTGACTATTTGATCTCTGAGAGCCAAAAGTATATTGATAAATTAAATGAGAAATGACCAAGTTGTTTTTGGGTTTCTTCATTTATTTATTGGGGGCAGTTTCATTACACAATTTTTATGTTTCAACTACCTCTATACGATTTGTACCCGATGAAAAATCTTTACAGATCACAACCCAAGTTTTCCTTGATGATTTTGAATCGGTTCTTCAGCAAAATGGGCATGAAAAAACAAAACTGATACCAGAGGTAAGTCAGCAGGAGATTGACATTTTAGTTGAAGATTATTTAAGAAAAAATATAACTTTCAAAGCTCACGAAAAAACTATTGATTTTGAATTTTTGGGGAAAGTTTATAAGAATGATGTTTTGATAGCTTACATGGAACTGAAAATGGATTCAATTCATTCCTCATTGAGTATTAAAAACACCATTTTCTTTGATTATTTACCAGATCAAAAAAACATCATTCACTTTAAGTTCGCTTCCAAAAGGAAAAGTTTTTTGGCAGTTTCCTCAAAATCTATTTTTGAAATCCCAAAGGATTTTTTTGACGCCCATAATTTACAGATTAAGTAATATATTGCATTAAAATATTCAATTCAAATTAATTACTCTATGACTACCACCAAAATTAACACCCTTTTTTTATATCTTTTATTTATCCAGGTCCCATTGGTAGCACAAGTTTCAATAGACTCTATTTCAAGTGCAGGTCATTCCAATACCAATAAATTCAAACAGCTAAAAGAGGAATTGTCTACGCCCAACAGTTACAGAACAGCTTCTGGTGCTCCAGGAAGAGACTATTACCAACAAAAAGTAGATTATATAATGGACATTGAGTTGGATGATGAGAACAAAAAAATTTACGGAGAGGAAGAAATTACCTACACAAATAATTCTCCTGATGAATTGAGTTATTTGTGGATTCAGTTGGATCAAAATATTCGTAAAAAAGATGCCCCTGCATTGGAAAAAAAATGGTGAGGGTGCGGAGCCCATTCTTCGAGTGGAAACATTTGTCAATACATTTTTTAAAGAACCTTTTGATGGAGGATTTAATATTGATTGGGTAAAAGACGCTAATGGTGCGCTATTAAGATATACTATAAACATGACTATGATGCGTGTGGACTTACCACAGCCATTAAAAAGTGGATCCCAATTCAAATTTTCAATTAAGTGGTGGTACAATATTAACAACCATGTAGATAAACGAGGTCGTTCTGGATATGAGTTATTTCCAGAAGATGGCAACCGTGCCTATGTAATCGCTCAGTTCTATCCAAGATTAGCCGTATACAATGATGTAGAGGGATGGCAAAATCATCAGTTTTGGGGTAATGGAGAGTTTGCTCTTAACTTTGGAGATTTTACGGTCAGATTAACAGTGCCATCCGATCATGTGGTTGAGGCAACTGGCCAATTACAAAATCCAAAGGAAGTCCTCTCTCGTGAGGAATTCAAAAGGTATCGTCAGGCACAGAATTCATTCGATAAACCCGTAATAATTGTTACTGAAGAGGATGCCATAATGAGAGAAAGGAGCTTTTCAAAAAAGAAAAAAACCTGGGAATTTAAAGCTGAAAACGTTCGGGATTTTGGATTTGCAACCTCAAGAAAATTTATTTGGGAAATGATGGCTGTCAAATTGGGGGGGAAAAACGTAATGGCAGTATCCCTTTACCCCAAAGAAGGTAACCCTCTATGGGAGGAGTATTCCACCAAAGCAGTAGTTCAAACCCTTAAGACCTATTCCAAACATACATTTGATTATCCTTATCCAAAAGCGGTGTCAGTTCATGCTAAAAACCAAGGGATGGAGTATCCTATGATTTGTTGGAATTATGGGAGACCCGATGAGGATGGATCTTACTCAGATTCTGTAAAGTTTGGTATGATCAGCGTGATCATCCACGAAATTGGTCACAATTTTTTTCCAATGATCGTCAACTCTGATGAGCGTCAATGGGGTTGGATGGATGAGGGTTTAGATACTTTTATGCAATATCTTACTGAGCAGGAGTTTGCTAAAACACATCCTAATTCAATTGATGGTTTGGAAAAATATCCATCGAGAAGGGGAGAGCCAAAAGCTATTGTTAATTACATGTCTGGCGATCAGAGCTTCTTAGCTCCTATTATGTCCAATCCTGAAAATGTTTATCAATTGGGGCCCAATGCTTATGGAAAACCCGCAACTGCTCTAAATATTTTGAGGGAAACTGTGATGGGTAAAGATTTATTCGATCACGCTTTTAAAACCTATTCTCAAAGGTGGATGTTTAAACACCCTACTCCTGCTGATTTTTTTAGAACCATGGAAGATGCGTCTGCCGTAGACTTAGATTGGTTTTGGAGAGGATGGTTTTATACCACTGACTATGTAGATATTGGGGTCAAATCGGTCAATCAATTTTTTGTTAGTGATGAACCTAGTATGGAGGTCATTGAAATGCTCAAAAATTATGGTATGACTCAGGCTGATTTACCGCCGGTGGTTTATACAATGGTAGAAGATGACGAAGATTTCAAATCAGAGTACAAATCTGGGAGCCCAATTGATCACTCGATGGATCTTAAATCTTATATGGATCAAAATTCTAATGAATTGAATTCTACTATTAAAATTCCAAAAAACTTTTACGAGATCACTTTCGAAAAACCCGGAGGTTTGGTAATGCCAATTATTGTAGATTATACCTATGATGATGGTTCTACAGAACGAGTCAAATATCCAGTCCAAGTATGGAGAAAGAACGATAATGAAGTTAAAAAGGTTGTTGCAACTGATAAGGAAATCATAGGTGTTGAGATTGATCCCGATTTTGAGACTGCAGATGTTGACCTTACGAATAACAGTTGGCCCAAGGAACAGCAAATGTCAGAGTTCGATAAATTTAAAGCTAGGATGAAAAACTAAATATATTGGGATGATCATCATTTTATTGTAGATTTTCATATTTTAATGCTCTACCTTATATCTTTGTAAAAAATAACCTATGTTTCTTTTTATTAGCGGTGCTGAAATTGTATTTATATTTTTTGTTGTACTGCTTATTTTTGGTGCTGATAAAATCCCTTCTATTGCAAGAACATTGGCCAAGGGTGTTAATCAGGTGAGGAATGCTACTAATGAAATTAAAACAGAAATTCAAAAATCTGTTGATACAAAAAACCCTGCTGGTGATGCGGGTAAAGGAATAAAAAATCAAGTGGATAAGGTGAAAGAGGACTTTGATGAATTGACTGATTCAATCAAAAGAGACCTTTAGATTTTTCTACAAATCATAAGACCGTCTCTAAGAGGAATAAGCATGTTTTCTACTTTTTTCTCTGCCATCACCTTTGCGTTAAAATTTTTGAGTCCTAAAGTATCTAATTCTTTATTTGAAGGGTTTTTGTTAAGTACTTTACCACTCCATAAAACATTATCAGCAATTATTATTCCACCCGAATTTAATTTAGGAAGGATAAGGTCAAAATAATAACTGTAGTTGGGCTTGTCTGCATCGATAAATACCAAATCAAAATTTAAATCAAGTTCAGGAATAATTTTTTTTGCATCACCGTAATGACAAAAGATTTGCTTTTTATAGCTACTCTTGTCAAAATATTTTTTTTGAAAATCATACAACTCCTCGTTGATTTCGATGGTGTGAATGGAGCCATTTTCTAATAATCCTTCAGCAAGGCAAAGCGTAGCATAGCCAGTATAAGTACCTACTTCAAGTATTTTTTCTGGTCGAGTCAAATGGGAGATCAAACTTAAAAATCTGCCCTGTAAATGACCACTAATCATCCTTGGTTGTAATATTTTTTGATGGGTTTCCTTTTGGAGAGCTTTTAGCAGTTCGGATTCCTTTTGTGAATGGCTTTCGGCATATTGTATGATTTCATAATTGATAAAATCCATCGTGAGGTTTATCTTTTTTTTATGATTTCTTTGGGTCGGGCATATTCCAGTCTTTTTTGCAACTGGGGCAGGGCATATCCATCAAGCCCATTAATTGCAACCACTTCTCCAGATTCTAGTTTTACCCAGCCATCCTTTTGAAGTAGCTGATCCTTAATAAAAATATGCTCTATGGAACCTATAATCAGGACACAACCGTTTTCTTTTATGAGATATTCGTTGAGGTAACGACATCCCAAGCAAATAGGTGAACCTTTTACAAATGGAGCTTGCCAATCTAGTCTGTAATCTGATTCCAATTGGGTTTGATCAAACTCCGAAATGTTTTCATCGTATTTAGCACTTGTATGGTGAGCTTGCTCTATTTGTCTCAATGTGACATGGTTTACCGTAAAGACTTTATTTTCTTTAATATTTTTGTAGGTGTCACGTGGAACTGTATTTGGCCGTAATGTAAAATGAAGTAGGGCGGGATTGCTCCCCAGATGAGTGATGGAACTGAAAATGGCAACATTTTCTTCGCCAGAGTTGGATCTTGTACCGATCAAATTGGCGGATTTATAACCTGTAATGCTGTTAATAAGGTTAAGACGATAGATTTTTGAAAAACCTTGGATATCATTTGTGTTGAAATGTTGCATTTAGATCATTTAAGGATTAGATTGTTTATCAAAATATAATATTGCAGCCAATAAACTAATAACAATAATGACTAAGCCCGTAACAAAAAGGTAATGATCTGAAATCGCATTGGTAGATAAAAAACCATCTTCAGTTACTTTTTGATCAACAAATCGAATGATAATCCCAAGGGGAATCAATATCAGGAGGAAACTTAGTTTCTTTAATCTCTCTTTCATAATTTATTTTCTGTATAGAAGGGTCTAAAATAAATAACCAAACAATTAATTTATGTTGATTTTAAAGAATCCGTTTTTATTTCAGGATTATCAAAATTTAATGATTTTATGCATCTGAGGTGGGCACTTTCAAAATCATTGAATTTATTCTTACAATTTTTCACTGATGGCATTTTATTTATATTCTTCAGAAAAGTTTCATTACTCAATATTTCCGTACACAAACATGCGTCAGCATCTTTAATATTATCATTAGTATCAACAATAAAGATCAGAAGTATTATGCAGATAACGAAACCTAGAATTAAAATTTTGTTAAACATATTCATTCAACATATTAAGTAAAGATAATTATTGATATCAAAAATGCTCAAAAAAAATTGGGCGGTTAGAAGAAGAACCGCCCAATTAACGAAATAATAAAAAAAACCAAACAATTAAATTAACTAAACTAAGTATTTGACATTTATGTGTTTCAATACCTAATCACAATTCAAAAATATTGAGCTTTTTTAGATTTAAAAAAATAAAATTCCTTTACATAAACGTTTTTATGACATATATAAAATAATTCCAAAGATTTTTTCAAATCTTTAAATAGATAGATTGAAATTGAATAATTCTCAATAAACTGAAAAATCTAATAAAATTAAATTTGAAAAAAAATCATTTTAATTGATTTGGTGATAATAATTTAACTTTTCATTGTGATTATTGAAAAATCCATATTTGAGCTAAAGACAAACTTTATCCAAACAAGAAAAGCTATTTACTTTTGTACTCTTAGTTGATTGATTAATTTTATATTCTAAACGGGTGTTTAGCTCAGTTGGTTTAGAGCGCTACCTTGACAGGGTAGAAGTCATAAGTTCGAATCTTATAACACCCACAAGGGTTTGCAAGAAATTGTAAGCCCTTTTTTATATTTTCAAAATACTCTCGAATTTTTTTGGGGGTTAATCAAAGTAGCTACGCAAGCATTTACAATTCAACTTAGTTGGGGATTATTTTTATGATTTATTTAAATGTTAGAAAGCTAGGTCTTATACCTCTATAATTTATATTTATTATTAACTATTAGCTTTTTAGGATATCAAAGATTAAATTTGATAAATAGCTCCTACTGCTTATGCCCTCATCTAGGATAGGACAATTAATATTATTAAAGTGAAAAAAAATAAAAAAATCACATCACCACTATTGAGCTTTAATTACCATATTGAAAATTATAATGAATTGGTCAGAGGTTTTAGAAGAAAAAAGGATTTGTCTAAAATTGAAAAGTATTTTAAAAATTGTTTTTCTTCCGAATTAGAGTCTAAGATCTATAATTATGATTATGATGCATTAGTACTTTCAGATGAAGCCCACAAAATTGTTTGGGTAAGTGATGGATTTAAAGATATGACTGGGTATACAAAAAACTTTGCTGTTGGGAAAAAACCCTCTTTTCTTCAGGGAGAAAAGACCTCTACGGCTGTAAAAACTCAACTTAACAATGAATTAGCTTTAAACCATACTTTTAGTGGCTCTATTGTAAACTACAGGAAAAATGGTGAGCTATATTTATGTCATATCAAAATCTTACCTGTTTATAATTTAGATGAAAAATTGAAATATTTTTTGGCCTTTGAAAAAGATGAAACCAATAGAGCCCATTTTAATTATTAGATTAAAATATTAATACTGTTTAGGTTGACTTTGACCCTCCTTAATGGGAGGGATTTTTTGGGCTTACCCACAACATCGAATCTAGAAAATTATTCAAAATTTAATGTTTTGGAAAACCTCAGGTATTGATCTTTTCCAATAATTGCATTAAAAATTTCAAAATTCATATTTATTTTTTTAAGTAATTCAATAGTTTTAATCTTAATTTCTTTTGATCCTCTAGGAGGAATAATAAATATTTTGTCATCTTCATGTAAAGTGAATTTTCCATTATAATTGAGTACAAGTGGAATAGAAGATAAATTTGATAGATTTACTAAAGCTATTTTGGTGTTTTCAATATATGTTGGTTGAGAAAATTCTAAATTTGAATCTATTACTGGTAATAAATTTTCTTGCTTTCCAATTATTAAGTCTTTATACCAAACCATTGTTTTACCCTCAAATAATCCATTTTTAATACTTGTTAAATCATTACCTTCGCTTAAAACAAATGTAATTGGTCTGTGTCCTCCATACTGCTCAAATTCCCAAGTCGCTATACCATGTACGTCCGATGTTCCCAAAATAGTAAGATTATTTTCAATCGCAATTTCAAGGGCTTCAATTGATAAACCAACGTTTACGACTTCAATCCCATGAATAAACTTCTTTTTAATCAACTCTTCATGAATCGGCTCTAACCTAGCAATTCCACTTGGTCTTCCTGGCCACCAGTTAGGATGATTCATAAAAACGAATGCGTTTTGCTTGTTAGCTTCAATAATACCTGAAATTGAATCTTTGTGAAGTAGTAAATTAGCATCAGTAATAAAAACAGCGTTTAAATGTCCTGGAGGCATAGATCTAGTAATTTCTGCCCCGAGCACCACATTTAATTCTTTACCTTGGGCAAATTTTTTAGCAATTTCAAATGACCTATTTTTATCTGGATTTAGTATATCGCCTTTATGCGGTTGATACTCAAGATGATCAGTTATTGAAATTAGATCTAATCCCTCTCTCAATGCCTCATCAACCCTTAAATTGGGCCATACAAAACCGTCTGAAAAAACAGTGTGGATATGAAGATCTGTGCTAATTAAAAAAGTATTTTTCGGATTTTTAAAAAATTTTTCTTGAGAGAATAGACTCAAATTAAAACTTAAAAAAAGTATAAAACACCCTAAAAGAAGTATTAGCTTTTTCATTTAAGTACAAATAATAATAAATGTAATATATATTAACTAAGATTCAATATTATGAATAAGTGCAATAAAAAAACCTCCTATTAAGGAGGGTTTTTTCTTTAACAAATGTTTGTGATATTCAAAGGAGGGTCTTTTGATTTCAAATCGGGTTATAATTGATATATAGTTAGTTAATAATTGTTTTGTTTTGGCCCTCCTTAACGGGAGGGTTTCTTATTTGTACTATTTTCTCATCCTGAATCTTAGTAAATATGTGATACATTTTTTTTGTTTAGGAATATGAACATCACACAAAAAGGTTTAGCAGTTGAGTATTATGTTTTGGCCCAATTGACTGCCAGGAGTATAAACGCTTCATTAACACTGTTAGAAGTCGGGGCTTAGAATCCCTCAACACCCACAGGGGTTTGCAAGAAATTGTAAGCCTTTTTTTGTTTGTTTTACTGAATTAAAGAAGGATTTTCAAAGAAAGCCCATTTTGAAAAATCTCTATCCATTCCAATATCATTAACGCTTGTAATCACCCATTGATCCTTAGGGGATTCCAGATCATACTCAATTTTATCCCCATTAGGATGATAAAAAAGTTTGTTTAATTGTTTTTCATCTCTGTTATTTTCAATTATTTTTTCTAATACATTCTTTTCCGATTTAGAACGGACAATTGCCATTAAACCTAATTCCTTTTTCGAGTAGATAGCCAGAAAAACTCCCTCTGAAATGTAAAATATTTGCCAATTAGCCGACGATATTACAGCTCTTTTACCCTCTGGGATATGAACTTTACCAGAAGTACATGCAAAGTCTTGGTAAACCCCCGTATTGTTCCAATCTACAAAATTATCTCCTGGACCAAACATATGAAAAGTTTCCCCCAAATCAGATGAACTGTCATTTAAAAAAAGAGTTATAGGTTTGGCAACAATTAAAGAACGTCTGCCTTGATTTGCACCACCAGCTGATATTAAATAATCCTTATCTCCTGATATAATTTCTGGACAAGAATTGTATCCATGACCCATTTTAACAAAATACGGCTTAGGTTTGTTTAAAATCCATTTCATCACTTTATCTGCAGGCTTATATGAGGAAAAAGTTGCCCAAAGGGCATGATGTTGTCCTCGGGATATATCTACTAACAATGAATCGTCATAGAGGCTTGCCCAAACCTTCAGCATCACCGTATGGTAATCTGAATCAATATTGGTCTTAAAGTTTTTACCAAACCTTCTTCTGTTAGGAGGAAAATGTTTAAAGTTGAAACTACTTAAGGCATACTGCCAATTGAGACGATCCAATAATTTTCCTGAAAGATATTTAATGTCCCCAGAAGAAAAATCATATAAATTCAACAATGCACAATATGTATAACCTAGATAGGGTGCAGAGTTAAATTCATAAAATCCATAAGTTTCTATTTCCTCTAAAAAAAGCTTCAACTTTTGGGCAACACCATTTGTATTGTTATCATATTTAGGATCAGTATTTCCATGATTTCTAAGCCATTGGTTTTTTAAAAAACGCGAACTTTCAGTCATTAAAATATGATTTTCAGAATCCTCTATAAACATAAAGCCTACATTTCTTCTGAATTTACTCCCATCTATTGTCAAGATGTTTTTCAAGAGGTGGTCTCTTGTCTCAGGGTACAATATTTCAGGGCTTTCCCCAAAAAGATATAGTAGAGCTGTAAATGCCATGACTGTAAAATCGTAGTCACCAAGAGGATAGAGCAACCAGGGTGATCCAGGGTGACCCACTGCTTTTTGATTCATTAAATATCTATTCATTTCCTCCACCCTTTTTCCTTCTAATAGACAACTTATTACAATACGTGAATTTTTAAAATTAACTTTCTCGTCCTGCTTCCAATCTTTTGGAGTTTTTGATGTCCAGCCATCGAGAATTTTTTGCTTTAGACCAGAATTACTATGAAAATAAAATTTACGCTCTTTTGGAATTTCAAGGTTTCCAAGATCGATTGGCTGATCCATTTTTCTACCCGCCCCAGCAAAAATGTTAACCAAAATGTATAGCACAATTGGAATCGAGAGAACAAGAATGAATAAATATTTAAAAAAATTTTTAGTTGTTTTCAAAGAAGCTATTTTTTAATATCAGTCGAATGCTAATTTACACTATAGACTTTTTTCTAAATCAATTGAATCCAGAACTTCTGTGAGAAGATTAATATTTAAGGGGATATGATAAAATAAATTCAAAAGTAGCAGAATGGTTAAAAGAAAACTTTAACTAAGCAAGAATATAATTGCAACTAAATTTCATATTGTATCTAACAAATAGGCTAATGAAATACGAACAATGCCTTAACAGTTGCAGTTAGAG
Source organism: uncultured Bacteroidota bacterium (assembly GCA_902619315.1). Classification (GTDB taxonomy): domain Bacteria; phylum Bacteroidota; class Bacteroidia; order Flavobacteriales; family Flavobacteriaceae; genus UBA8316. Next base: position 48,666 of record CACNDW010000011.1, read on the forward strand.
CATGAACATGGTTCACAAATACATTCTGAACAATTTTGCTCTTTAATACAAGCTCTACAATTACATGAACACATTTCTAAAGATTTAATTTTACAAAATTAAAAATTCTTTGGAAGTTTTTTAAACTAAGCATCTTCTATTAAAAACTTCTCAAAATTAAACCTTCAATAATTTTCTCTATTTACTTTAGGCATCTTAGCGTCAACCTCTTTAATCCAATTTTTTAGTTTATTTTTCATTAGAATAGCAATTTCAGGTTCAATTTGTGATAAATCATTATTCTCTCCAGGATCTAATTTTAAATTGTATAATTCTATTTGCCTTTCTTGATTTAGTATTGTTGCCTCGTGCCACTGAATAAGTTTATAATCTTTCCAACGAATTGCACTTGCAGGTTCCATACCTGACCCGCTATGATAATGCGGATAATGCCAATAAAGCTCATCTCGGTTTATTAAATTGCTTTTATTATAAAAAACTTGACTTATATCTCTTCCATCGTAAAAACTTTTATCATTTAAACCAGAATTTGTGACATTTAGTATCGTGGGTAAAAAATCAATTGAGCTGGTCATCTGTTCAGAAACAAAGGAATTTCTGATTCTCCTCGGCCATGATATTATAAGTGGTACTCTAATACCGCCCTCATAAAGCCATCCTTTACCTTTTTTAAATGGTTTTTGTAAGGCGTACTTTTGTTTTCCTCCATTATCTGAACAAAAAATTAATAAAGTATTGTCGAATAGTTTTAGTTTTTTAAGCCTTTTAACAATTTGACCAACAGATAAATCTAATGTTTCAATCATGGCACCAATTATAGGATTATTTTCCTTTTTTTCTGAGCCTTTTTTATTTTGATATTTTTGAATTAATTTTTGATTTTCTAGTAATGGGTCATGAATTGTATTATGAGACAAAATAAGTAAAAATGGTCCCTTTTTATTTTGTTCAATAAACTCTAACCCCCTTTTGGTTATTGTATCAACATTATGGAAATCTTTTTTTTCAATTTGCCATTTTTTAATCAATTTGCCAGAGGGTTTATATGTCACAAATGTTTCCTTAAAACCTTGCTTTGAAGGGTTGTGAGGCAAAGATTTCGGAGGAAGTTTTTCCTCACTCAAATGCCATTTACCAAAAAAACCAGTATAATAACCGGAAGCTTCCATTTTTTCACCAATAGTGATTTCATCTAATGGTAAAAATTTTTGCCAATTCTCAGGTGTTAATAATGGTTTATTTTTTGGAAAATTACCTGGTATAAAGTCAGTCAAATCTAATCTAGCAGGATATTTTCCTGTCATAATTGCTGCTCGAGTTGGAGAGCAGATAGATGCGGCGCTATAAGCATTTGAGAATCTAATTCCTAATTTTGATAATTTATCTATATTGGGAGTTTCATAGAAAGTACTTCCATAACATCCAATTTGTGACCAGCCAAGATCATCAGCAATAATAATTAAAACATTAGGAGGAACATTATCTCTAGATTTCTGACATGAAATCAAAAATATACAAATTGAAATTACCGAATAACAAAGTTTGATTTTTGAAGTTTTCATTTGTTATTGAGATTAATCCAAGAAATATTAAAATTTAGATTAAATAACATTTTACTTAATATATTTCAAGAGTATGTTTAAAAGGAGTATGCCCATTTATATATACTGTATTTCCATAAGGCTTTTCGTTCATCCCTCTCATAGTTCCCCATTGATGCTCAATTTTTCCAGGTCCAAAATTAATAACACTTCCATCTTTGGTGTAGGCTCCATAGCCTTCCTTTAAGAAATATGAATCAGATCTATTTTTATCTGTAATTACGCCAGAGAATTTACCTCCCTTTCTAAAGTTCATTTCCAAAGAGACCAATACATTGTCAGTTCCTGTCACTTTAAAATCGACCGTAGCTCTTTTATCAAGAAAAGTAATGGTTATTAAATAATTAATCACTTGAGGTTCAGACAACCTTCTAAGTTCACGTGGCATTTTACTGTAAACGCCGTCTCCGGGAATTTTATCCTCAGGAAAAGGCTGGAAATATCCATGTTTGACCGATTTACTGAGTATAACTTTATTTTTTTTTACCTCAGCATTTTCAGCTTTGAACTGTCCTCTAGTTCCAAAAAAAGTTGAACCAAGTCGCATAGATTGTAAAACGGCTGAACCTTTAATTAAATTCAAAAAAGTGAGATTATT
>CACNDW010000012.1 GCA_902619315.1 uncultured Bacteroidota bacterium
GCCACCATGGAGTTTGAATCCTTCTACTCTGGAACTTTACTTTATATTGGTCTTGATGAAGGACAAACTGCAGCGGTAGATTCCGTTTTGGCTGCCATAGGAAAAGAAGGGACAGATCCCGAAGCAGTAAAAGCAGCTATTGCCAGTAGTGTCGTCTCAGTAAGTCAAGCGGAGGAGCCCAAAGCTGAGGTTGTCTCAGCTGCGGTAGCTGAGCAAAAGCAAACTCCCAAGCCCGATTTAACATTAGCTAAGTCCCCGATAGTGGCAAACGAAAATTACAACGGAAGATTGATTGCTTCCCCTCTGGCCAAAAAATTGGCGGAAGAAAAAGGAATTAGTCTTCAACAAGTCAAAGGCTCTGGAGATGGGGGAAGAATCATCAAACGCGATATTGAAAATTTTAAAGGCTCAGCAGTTGGATATACAATTGCCTCGGGTTCAAAAGGTGTGGAGAGCGTAACCGAATTGGCTAACAGTTCAATGAGAAAGTCCATCGCTAAAAGACTTTCTGCTTCTAAATTTTCTGCCCCCCACTACTACTTAGGGGTAGAATTGAATATGGATAATGCTATTGCTTTCAGACAACAATTCAACACCCTACCAGATACTAAAATTTCATTCAATGATATCGTACTTAAAGCTGTTGCACTTGCTTTGAAAGAGCACCCTCAGGTCAATTCTCAGTGGTTTGAAGAAAAGGTGATTCAAAATCATCATGTACATTTGGGTGTTGCAGTTGCTGTTGAGGATGGATTAGTAGTTCCTGTACTCAAATTTACCGATGATATGGATTTGAGACAAATTGGTGAGACTGTCAAAAATTATGCTATTAGGGCCAGAGATAAAAAATTGACCCCTGCTGAAATGGAAGGTAGTACCTTTACGGTTTCCAATTTAGGAATGTTTGGCATACAAGAGTTTACTTCTATCATCAATCAACCCAATTCGGCCATTCTATCAGTTGGCGCAATCGAGAAAAAACCTGTGGTTAAAGAGGATGCAGTCTTTGTTGGGAACACCATGAAGCTCACATTAGCTTGTGATCATAGAACGGTTGATGGGGTTACTGGAGCACAGTTTTTACAATCTCTTAGGCTTTATATTGAAAACCCAATCCGACTTTTAGTTTCCTAGTACAGGAATACCTTGACCTGACCTTAAAAAATTAAAACGAATGAAAACCTTTCTTGTAACAGGTGCCAGTAGGGGAGTAGGCTTTGAGATCTGTAAACAAGCTGCTGCCAGTGGTCATAGGGCCATTGCCCTCTCCAGAAACATATCGCCATTAAAGGGTATACCTGATGTTTACCCTTTTTCAGTAGACCTGTCTCTTGAGTCTGAAGTAGTTGATTTTGTTAAAGAAATCAGCAGCTCTTTTAAAATTATTGATGTACTGATCAATAATGCAGGAAGTTTGATCAATAAGCCATTTTTAAAAATTTCTTCCTCCGATTTTGAAGCCGTTTTTAAGGTCAATGTTTTTGCTGTAGCAAACCTTACTCGATTGATGATACCCATGATGAATGCCAAAGGACATGTTCTGAATATCACCAGTATGGGCGGGGTTCAAGGAAGTGCAAAGTTCCCGGGCCTATCGGCCTATAGTAGTAGCAAGGGAGCTTTGGTTATATTAACAGAGCTTTTGGCGGAGGAGTTCAAAGACAGTGGTCCCTCGTTTAATGCACTTGCTCTAGGTGCAGTGCAAACAGAGATGTTGGAAGAAGCTTTCCCTGGTTATAAAGCCCCCGTTAGTGCAGCACAAATTGGGGAATATATCATTGATTTTGCCTTAAATGGACATCAGTTTTACAATGGAAAGGTATTGCCAATTTCCTCATCAACCCCATAGCTAAGGATGATTGAATCGATCAGCGTCATTGAGAGTTTTGTGCCTAAAGCTTCCTTTCCTAAACTTTCAGAATACCTCAATCAGTGGCAAGTGAAGATTGTCATTACCCGAAAGCGGTTTACCAAACACGGAGATTTTAGAGCCTTGCCAAATGGAGGACACCAGATCACAGTCAATGAAATGTCAAATCCTTATCGATTTTTGATCACTACCTTGCATGAAATAGCTCACTTGATTGCTTACAAAGATTTTGGCCCTAAGATCAAACCCCACGGAAAGGAGTGGAAACATGTTTTCAGAGAAATTATATCACCTTTTCTTGTACCGCAAATTTTTCCACTAGAGTTGTTGAGGGTTTTGCTGCTGCACTTTCAGAATCCAAAGGCCTCCTCTGATACTGATACCCAGTTGGCTGTTGTGCTTAATAAATTTGATCCTGAGAATGAAAAAAACTATATTTTTGAATTAGAAAATGGGTCGATTTTTGAAATTCATAATGGAAGAAGATTTGTCAGAGGAAAAAAGCGAACCAAAAGATACGAGTGTAAAGAGGTGGATGGAAAAAGACTTTACCTTTTTAGCCCTCATGCTCAGGTTATCAAAATAGAATAAAATGTCTAAAAATCACTTTGCAATCATCATGGCTGGCGGAATCGGTTCCCGATTTTGGCCCTCCAGTACTCCCGATTTCCCAAAGCAATTTCAAGACATGACCGGAGAGGGGATTTCACTTTTGCAGGGCACTTTTGTAAGATTGGAAAATTTAATTCCTTCATCCAATATTTTTATCGTAACCCAAAGTCGTTATAAAAAAATTATTTTGGATCAATTGGGAGATAAATTATCCCCAGATCAAGTGATTTGTGAACCGTATCGCCGCAATACAGCGCCCTGTATATTGATGGCAAGTTTGAAAATTAAAAAACTCAATCCCGATGCCAAAATTGTAATCTGTCCAAGTGATCACATCATTATTGATGAAAAGCTATTTAAAGAGGATATGGAACTGGCCTTGGAGCATGCCAATGAAAAAAACCTGATCACCTTTGGAATACAACCTGATTTTCCTGCCACTGGTTTTGGCTATGTGGCGGTCGATAAAGATCAAAAAGATTCCCAAATAAAAAAGGTTACCGAATTTACTGAAAAGCCCGATAAAGCAATCGCTCAGCGTTATATCGATGATCAAAATTACTTCTGGAATTCGGGGATATTTGTTTGGTCTGCTACTGCTGTTTTGAAGGGGTTCAAAACCCATGCCCACCTACTTTTCGATCTTTTCCATAAAGGGTTTGATCTTTTGAATACTCCATCCGAGGAAGCTTTTATTGCGCAAAACTATCCCCTTGCTGAAAACATTTCGGTGGATTATGCTTTAATGGAAAAGTCGGAGCATATTTTTTTGATCCCTGCCCGTTTTGATTGGGATGATTTAGGTAGTTGGAAATCAATTTATGATCGTCAACCCAAGGATGCTATGAAAAATGCAGTGGTGAGTGCAAAATTATATTCGGAAACTGCTGCCCGCAACCTTGTTAAAACAGATTCCAACAAAAAGGTAGTTATCTCGGGTCTTGAGGATTTTATCATCGTTGATACCGAGGAGGTGTTGATGATTTGTCCAATGAATAAAAACCAAGATGTAAAGGACATTTCCGCTGATGCCCAAAAAAAATTTAACCAAAGAGAAGATTAATTTTCTTCCTTATAGACCTCTCTCACTTTTTTAAATAGGTTGGAGGAGTAAATAAAATTACCAACACTTTGATTTTCTGTCTTAAAGACCTCTAGATTAGATCCTTCCCAACCTTTACGACCGTTTTCCAAAAACAATACTTTTTCACCAATTTCCATTACCGAATTCATGTCGTGTGTATTGATGACAGTAGTGATTTGATATTCTTTGGTGATCTCCTGAATCAGGTTATCGATCAAAGTAGAGGTTTTGGGATCCAATCCTGAATTGGGTTCGTCACAAAAGAGGTACTTGGGGTTCATTACAACGGCTCTTGCTATGGCTACCCTTTTTTGCATTCCTCCAGAAATTTCTGAAGGAAGTTTTTTGTTGGCATTGATCAAGTTGACTCGGTTGATTACCTCATTGGCTCTTGAGAGCATTTCTTCGGAACTTTTTTGGGTTAACATACGCATAGGAAACATGATATTCTCCTCTACAGTCATAGAGTCAAATAGAGCACTTCCCTGAAAAACCATACCCATTTCTTGTCTTAAAACACTTCTTTCCTTGGTGTCCATTTTTTGAAGAGAGCGATTTTCGAAATAAATATTCCCACTATCAATACCATACAGCCCTAGTATACATTTGAGCAGTACTGTTTTTCCCGACCCACTCTGTCCAATGATCAGATTGGTCTTTCCTTTTTCAAATTGGTTAGAAATGTCGGTTAAGACATTTGTGCCATTGAACGATTTATTGAGTTTTTCGACTACAATCATCAAGCAAGTAATAATTGGGTTATGACGTAATTGGTTACAATGATGAGTACACTGGTCCAAACAAAAGAGGTGGTGCTGGCTTTACCAACTTCCAAGGCTCCTCCTTTGAGAAAATAGCCGTGAAAGGAGGGAACAGTAGCCAGTATAAAAGCAAAAAATCCTGTCTTGACAAAAGCATATCTTACATGATATGGGATGAATTCCAATTGAATACCCTCAATAAAGTCGGCACTGGAACAAAAACCACCGTAAATGGAGGCAATATAACCCCCGAAAATTCCTAAAAACATGGAAATGGTAATTACAAATGGGTAGAATAGCATTGCGACAATTTTTGGAAAAATCAGATAATTATAGGTGTTGATACCCATAACTTGTAGGGCATCGATCTGCTCTGTTACCCTCATCGTTCCTAGACTTGAGGTGATGAACGAACCTACTTTTCCTGCCATGATTACAGAGATAAAAGTGGGAGCAAATTCTAAAATTACTGATTGACGGGTTGCGAAACCAATTAAATTTTTTGGTAATAGAGGATTTGTGAGGTTTAGTGCAGTTTGAATGGCAACAACGCCTCCAACAAAAAATGAGATAAAAGAAACGATTCCAATCGACCCTATGATAAGAGAATCAATTTCTCTAATGATAAGTTCTTTTAACACACTCCAACGCGTAAAGCGTCTAAATACTTTTGAAAGCATTATAAAGTATGCACCAATATCTTGTAAAAAAAGCATCGTAACAAATTTACACAATTCAGCATAAGAAATCTTTAGTTTAGATTACAACTGAAGTTTAAATTTGATAGGTGATAGCATTAATGTTCATTCCCGCACCCACACTGGAAAAAAGAATGATGTCTCCTTTGCTCAAAGAATGTCCTTTATAGTTTTGTTTGATAACCAAATCAAATAATGTAGGAACAGTTGCAACAGAACTGTTACCATACTCCTCAATATTCATTGGAAGGATGTCATCACGCATAGGCTTATTGTAGAGTCTCAAAAATCTATTTACTATGGCTTCATCCATTTTTTTATTAGCTTGATGGATAAAGATTTTTTTCAGATTTTCAACATCTATATTGGCTTTATCGAGGCATTGTTTCATGGCCTTTGGGACATGACTCAAGGCAAACTCGTACACCTTTCTACCTTGCATTTTGATGAATTTATCACCTTTAAAACATTCCCTGTTGTATGATTTTCCATAAAAAATAAAATCAGTCTCATTATCTGCTGTAAAGGTCATTGTGCAGTGTGACAAAATTCCACCTTCTTCGGTAGTTTCCTCCAATATGGTTGCCCCAGCTCCATCAGCATAAATCATAGAATCCCTATCATGAAGGTCGACTACTCTAGAAAGAGCATCAGATCCTACGACCAAACACTTTTTGGCCATACCTGCTTTGATGAAGGCATGAGCCTGGATCATGGCCTCGACCCATCCCGGACACCCAAACAAGATGTCATATGCAACGCATTTAGGATTTTTAATTTTAAGTTTGGCCTTTACTCTCGATGCTAAACTGGGTAGGATATCGATTTGTTTACTATCTCCACTGATGTCACCAAAATTATGGGCAAGAATAATGTAATCTATGGTTTCAGGGTCCACGTTTGCATCTTCAATCGCGTTTTGAGCTGCTATATGAGCAATGTCTGACGTTTTTAATTCGGAATTAATATACTTTCGTTCTTCAATTCCGGTAATTGAGTTGAACTTATCAATGATGGTTTCGTTATTCTCATTGAATTTTGTTCCGTGATTATCTAAAAAGGAAAGGCCTAAGAAAGCATTGTTTTTTTGAACAACAGTTGGAACATAACAGCCGCTACCTGTAATTTTATAACTCATAATTATCCTACAATACTACCTTATTTATGGAGGATAATCGACAGAAATGATAAAAAGTGTATGATACCCAAAAGAAATCTAAAGACATAATTTTAAACAAAAAAATCCTTAAAACCCCTGACAATTAAGCTTTTGCGTAAGCTTTTGTGGAAGTACAGCTACAAATTAAATTACGATCTCCAAATGCTTCGTCTAGCCTTCTAACTGATGGCCAGAATTTGTTTACCATAACAAAAGAAAGGGGGTAAGCAGCTCTTTGTCTCGAATAGGGGAAGTTCCATTCATCTGCAGTAAGCATCGATAGTGTGTGAGGTGCATTTTTTAGAAGCGCGATACTGGCTTCATCTCCGGAGTTGATCTCCATTCTAATGGAGATCATGGCCTCACAGAATCGGTCAATTTCATCCAAGTTTTCGCTTTCTGTGGGTTCGATCATCATGGTTCCAGCAACGGGAAATGATACAGTAGGTGCATGAAATCCATAATCCATGAGTCGTTTGGCAATATCTATCACCTCAATATCATACTTTTTAAAAGGACGACAGTCAATGATCAATTCATGAGCTGTTCTCCCTTGATCACCAGTGTATAAGATATCATAAGCACCCCCCAGTCGCTTACTGATATAGTTGGCATTTAGTATGGCTATTTCCGTGGCTTTTTTCAATCCACTCGCTCCTAGCATTTCGATGTATCCATAGGAAATCAAACAGGCCAGGGCTGATCCCCAGGGAGCCGCCGAAATACTGTCTTTTGAAGCACTTCCTCCCGTTTTGACCAATGGATGCTGCGGTAGGAAATCTGAAAGATGTGATGCCACACAGATGGGACCAACACCTGGACCTCCCCCACCGTGTGGAATGGCAAATGTCTTGTGCAAATTCAAGTGGCACACATCCGCTCCAATTTCAGCAGGACTGGTCAGTCCAACCTGTGCGTTCATATTAGCACCATCCATGTAGACTTGTCCACCACATTCATGAATCTTTTCATTAATATCTTTAATATTTGCTTCAAAAACACCGTGGGTAGAGGGATAGGTAATCATTAGTGCTGCTAAATTATCGCGATGTTCTTCTGTTTTTTCTGAAAAATCAGCCCAATCGATGTTACCCAATTCATCAGTTTTGACTACCACTACTTTCATTCCTGCCATTACTGCAGAGGCGGGATTTGTTCCGTGGGCAGAGGAGGGAATCAAACAAATATTTCGGTAAGCCTCATTTCTTGACTCATGATAAGCCCGGATGACCATTAGTCCTGAATATTCTCCCTGAGCACCGGAGTTAGGCTGTAAAGATGTGGAGTGGAAGCCTGTAATCTCACTGAGTTGGTTTTCCAATCGATGAAGCATTTTGTGATAACCTTTCACTTGCCCCTTCGGAACAAAAGGGTGAATACTTGACCATCTGGGCCAACTCAGGGGTAACATTTCAGCAGCAGCATTGAGTTTCATTGTACATGAACCTAGAGAAATCATAGAGTGGTTTAAGGACAGATCTTTACGCTCAAGACTTTTTATATAGCGCATCATTGCTGTCTCAGAATGGAAAGAATTAAAAATCTTATCGGTGAGAAAGGCGCTGCTCCTCTTCTGCTCGACGGGATAACGGTGATTTTCGATCTTCACTTTTCCGGTAATGTTTTTTTGATGGACTACTGCTTCAAATACATTTAATATTTTCAACAGAGAAACCTCATCTGTGGTTTCATTTATAGCAATTCCGACGGTTTCTTCATCGATATAGTTGAAATTGATTTCATTTTGTTCTGCCACAGTCCTTAAGGCATCAGCATTGATTTTGACTCTCAGGGTGTCAAAATAATATTGGTTGAGTTGGGTGAGCCCCAGGTCTACCAATTTTTTTTCTAGTTTGGCGGCGTTTAAATGTATTCTTTTGGCAATTTTTTTAAGGCCTTTAGGACCGTAATAGACAGCATACATCCCAGCCATTACTGCTAGCAAAACTTGAGCAGTACAGATATTTGAAGTTGCACGGTCTCTTTTGATGTGTTGTTCACGGGTTTGGAGCGCCATTCTCAGTGCAGGGGCTCCATCCTGATCTTTGCTTTGCCCAATGATGCGTCCAGGGATGTTTCTTTTGTAGTTTGCTTTGGTGGCAAAATAAGCCGCGTGTGGGCCACCATAGCCCAAGGGTATGCCAAATCGTTGTGTGGTGCCTACTACTACATCTACATCATAGGTGCCGGGAGCTTCTAGTATGGTCAAGCTAAGTAGATCCGCTGCCACAATGGTCTTTAGATCAAAAGCCTTGGCTTTACTCACACCAAAGGGTAAATCCATGATATCACCGTATTTACCAGGATATTGGAAAAAGGCCCCAAAAAAGGAGGTGTCAAAGTCTATGGTTGAAATATCTCCCAGTACCAACTCAATCCCTAGTGGGGTAGCTCTTGTATTTAGAACTGCCCAAGACTGAGGAAGTATGTCTTGAGACACAAATAATTTATTAGCACCTGCTTTTTTTTGCTCTGTCGACCTCACTGCATAGCACAAGGTCATAGCTTCTGCAACTGCTGTTGCTTCATCTAAGAGTGACGCATTGGCTAACTCCATTGCAGTAAGCTCGCAAACCATACTTTGAAAGTTAAAAAGGGCCTCTAATCTCCCCTGCGCAATTTCTGCTTGATAAGGTGTGTAGGCAGTATACCAACCTGGGTTTTCAAGTATATTTCGATGTATGACCGCTGGAGTAATAGTGGGGTGGTAGCCCATACCGATATAAGTTTCGAATAATTGGTTTTCATCGGAAAGTGCTCTCAATTCATTCAAAAAACGGTGCTCGCTGATCCCTTCACGCAAGGCTAGGGGGTGTTTTAATCTGATTTCTTTGGGGAGGGTTTGAGACAGCAGCTCCTCGATCGAATCGATTTCCAGAGCCGATAACATTTTTGAAATTTCATCTTCATTTGGGCCTATATGGCGTGTAGCAAATTTATTTGGCAGCATAAATAAAATTTTATAAACAAAATTAGTTGATAGATAACCATCATTTATGCCTTCTTTGGTTCATTTCTCCAATTTTTTTGAACAATAGTTTTACTTATTAACAGTTTACAGATATTTTTGTCTGATGTTTAGAATCAGTAAACTTTTTCACAACTACATTAAATTTAATTTTCATGTGGGATTGGCAGTTTTGGCCCTAGTCCAGATCACCATATTGGATTTCGATCTTCCCTTTCATTTTTCACATCAATTCATTTTTTTTTTGGCTCCTTTTTTGGCCTATAATTTTATCAAGTTTCACCGATTTTTATGGAAGGAAATCGACAGTATAATCAAGTTGCTTCTATTTTTAATAGGATTTAGTGCATTTGGTATTTTTCTCTTCGAAGGGTTAGGATTTTACTTACCCGTTTCTTCTTGGATCATTCTTTTTTTTACCCTTTTGTTGGTATTATTATATTGTTTGCCTTTACCGGGATTTAGATTGAATTTTAGGGGGTTTAAGGGTCTGAAAATTCATTTCGTGGCACTGAGTTGGGTGTTGACTACTGTTTTTTTACCCCTTTCCATTTATGGTCTAGGTATAGCCGAATTTTCCCTGGCCTATGCTTTTCAGCGATACATTTTTGTAATAGTGGCAACCCTTCCTTTTGAAATTAGAGACATGAAATTAGATGACCCCAACCTATCTACTTGGCCCCAAATACTAGGGATTAAAACAACTCGATGGTTGGGAGGTCTGTTGTTATTTCTTTTTGTTTCTTTAGAATTACACCATTCTATTTCTTCAAATTTTTTTTTGGTTTTGGGCATCGCCATCCTATTGATGGGATTTGTATTAAAATCTGAAGCGGAACAATCGAAGTATTTTAGTAGCTTTTGGGTCGAGGGAATTCCAATATTATGGTTATTTTTAAAATACATGACGAATTAATATGCGTGTATTTTTATTTGTTCTTCTCTGGATCATCCAGCCCCCTAAAGTAGAGGTGTTGGAAAAACAACAATATCAGGCCATGGTAGAAATGGGTTATACTGTTATTGATGTCAGAACTCCTGAGGAATATGAGGAAGGTCATATCGGAGGAGCAAAAAATATTAATGTCAAATCAGAAGCTTTTGTCACCGAAATAAAAAAATTTTCAAAATCCGACACCCTTTTGGTATACTGCCGGTCGGGGAGGAGAAGCCTATATGCCGCTCAGGTAATGGTTTCTTTTGGCTTCCAAAAAATATACGACCTGGATGGCGGTTTTCTCAAATGGGAATCGGAGTAAGGTTATGATCGAAAGCTTTATAATTAAGTACGGATGGAATATTAAATACAAAAGAATATAGTAAGTAAGTTTTCTCCTCGAAACACCTTAACATTTCATTTAGAGGGTTTTGTTGTTATAAAAGCCTAAAGTATTCTATCGCACCAGTCCTGCTCTTTTAAGTAAAGCTTTAGGATCAGGTGCTTTACCTCTAAATCTTTTATAAAGCGTCATTGGGTGTTCTGTACCTCCTTTGGAAAGTATGTTTTCTTCAAAGGATTTTGCAGTTTGATGATCAAAAATACCTTTTTCCAAAAACAATTCAAAAGCATCGGCATCCAGTACCTCTGCCCATTTGTAACTGTAGTACCCAGCGGAATAGCCCCCTTGGAATATATGCGAAAATGAGGTACTTGTGCAATTCTCCGGATGATCTTTTGTAAACTGCACCCTTTTTAATATAGCACTTTCATGGCCTTTGACATCTTTGATGGCTGTCGCATCTTTACTGTGATAGGTCAGGTCCAGAAATCCAAAACCCAACTGTCTGAGGGTTTGTAAACCTTGTTGAAAGTGGGCGAGTTTTTTGAGTTTTTCAATAAAATCCATAGGAATGTGTTCACCAGTCTGATAATGTCTGGCAAAAAGCTCCAGTGCCTGTTTTTCATAACACCAGTTTTCCATGATCTGGCTGGGTAGTTCCACAAAATCCCAAAACACATTGGTACCGCTCAATCCTCCATAGGTTGTATTTGCCAACATACCATGGAGAGCATGGCCAAACTCGTGGAATAGGGTAGTAACTTCCTGAAAAGTCAGTAGAGAGGGTGTGCTGGCTGTAGGTTTTGAAAAATTACAAACTATCGAAATATGAGGCCTTTGTCCTTTTTTCTGTCCACGATAGGAGGTCATCCATGCCCCGTTTCTCTTTCCTGGCCGTGGGAAAAAGTCAGTATATAGCAGGGCGTAAAAATCACCTTCACGGTTGAATACTTCAAATACTTCTACATCAGGATGATAGCCTTCAAGGGCATTGTTTTTTTCAAATCGCAACCCATATAATTTTTTTGCAATATCAAAAACACCGGCTTTAGCCATTTCCAACGGAAAGTAGGGCTTGAGTTCCTGTTCGTCAAGCTCCAAATGAGATTGTTTGAATTTTTCTGACACATAAGCCGTGTCCCATTTTTCAAGAGTATTGAGGCCTAGGTTTTGTGCAGCAAAATCTTCCATTTCTTTCCACTCTGCTTGGGCGGCGGGATAAGCTTTTTCATATAAATCCTCTAAAAAGTTAATTACATTTTCTTCAGAAGCTGCCATGCGTTCCTCCAATACAAAAGCAGCATGGGATTCGTAACCCAGTAATTTGGCTCTATTTTTTCTTAGTTCGATCAAACGGAGTATGATAGAGGTGTTGTTGTGGTCATTGTCCTGAAAACCTCGACGGCCATATGCTAAACTCATTTTAGTTCGTAGTTCCCTGTTTTCAGCATAGGTCATTAGTGGAACATAACTGGGATAATCCAGAGTAAACACCCAACCTTTTATTTTTTTGGATTGGGCTAATTCTGCCGCCATTTCCTTTATTTGATATGGTAGACCTTCCAAGTCTTTCTCCTCATTTACATGAAGCTCAAAAGCATTGGAATCGGCCAAAACATTTTCACCAAAAGTGAGGCTTAGCTGTGCCATTTCAGTATCTATTTCCCGCAACAACTCTTTTTCATTCTCGTTAAGTAATGCACCATTTCTAACAAAACTCATATATTCTTTTTCCAAAAGGCTTTGTTGTTCGGTCGAAAGATTTTTTGTGTCTTGATTTTCGTAGATTTTTTTGATGCGTTCAAACAATGGTTGGTTGAGTCTGACATCGTTTTGGAATTGAGTCAGCAAGGGCGATGCTTGTTGGGTTATTTGTTGAATGGCTTCAGAAGTTTCGGCACTGTTGAGGTTGAATAAAATGGCACTGTTTCGTTCCAGTAGTTCTCCCACATTCTGAAGGGCCTCGACAGTGTTCTCAAATGTGGGTGGGGTGGTTTGATAAGCCACCTTATCAATTGCACTCAATGTATTATTGATGTTTTCTTTTAAGGCCGGAATAAAATGTTCTGGTTGGATGGAACTGAATGGGATGGATTGATGAGGAGTATCAAATACTTTTAGTAATGGATTATCCAATAGCTTAAGGATTAAGTTTTTTACTGCTGTTGAGGACTTTATTTTTGAGACCTTTTTTGTATTGGGCGACTTTATCGAGCACTGTGGGATCAGATGTTCCAACAATTTGAGCAGCCAATATGCCTGCATTTTTAGCACCGTTAAGGGCGACAGTTGCCACGGGTACGCCTCCAGGCATTTGTAGTATTGACAAAACAGAATCCCAACCGTCAATGGAGTTAATGGATTTTATAGGAACACCGATGACGGGAAGGGGAGACAATGCGGCAATCATTCCGGGCAGGTGGGCGGCGCCTCCGGCTCCAGCTATGATTGCTTTAAGGCCTCTTTGGTGGGCTTGATTCCCATAGTCCATCATTTTCTCTGGAGTGCGGTGGGCGGAGACGATGTCTACCTCTGTTTCGATCTCAAATTCTTTGAGGATATCTATTGCTCCTTGCATGATCGGCAGGTCCGATTCGCTGCCCATTATGATTCCTACTTTAGCCATATTATTTGCTGATTACTGATAAGGTTTCTTTTAATTGTGCCGCCATTTTTCTTGCGGTGTCTATTTTGGGGTGTATGATTGTGACATGTCCCATTTTTCGGAAAGGACGTGTATCCTTTTTTCCGTAAATATGGGGAATAACTCCTTTAATGCCCAAAATCTGGTCGATATTTTTGTAAACCACTGGTCCTGCATATCCTTTTTTACCTACAAGGTTAACCATAACTGCAGCGATTTTACTGGCTGTTTTTCCCAAAGGTAAATCTAGGACTGCGCGAATGTGTTGTTCGAATTGACAGGTGTAGGAAGCCTCAATACTATAGTGTCCAGTGTTGTGGGGGCGTGGAGCCACTTCGTTGACAAGGATATCCCCTTCAGAGGTCAAAAAAAGCTCGACTGCCAAAAGACCAATTTGGCCATAGGCCTTTGCTGTCTTTAACGCAACCTCAACCGCTTTCTTAGCGACTTCTCCGGGAATTCTGGCGGGACACAATACATACTCCACTTGGTTGGCCATGGGGTGGAACTCCGACTCTACCACTGGATAATGAACCATTTCGCCTTGGGGACGACTGCAAACGATTACAGATAATTCCTTTTCGACGTGAACCAGTTCCTCAATAAGGCAGGGACCTATATTAAGGCTTTCGATTTCCTTATTGGAGTGAACAATGGAAACTCCATAGCCATCATAGCCCATTTCGGCAGATTTCCATACAAAGGGAAAAGATAATTCCCCCTTGATGACGGCCTCTTTTACTTGATCAAGGGTTTCGAATTCCTCGAAGGAAGCAGTAGGAATGTTGTGACTCTCATAAAACTTTTTTTGCAAACATTTATTCTGAATCGTTCTTAGCACGTGGGGTTGTGGATAAACCTTTACCCCTTCCTGTGCTAATTTTTCGAGTGCCTTGACATTCACCTTTTCTATTTCTATGGTCAGTACATCGACTTTTTTCCCAAAATCGTATACCGCTTGAAAATTAGTTAAATCTCCTTTTGTAAAAGAGTCACAGGCAAGTCTTGCCGGGGCATTTTCTTTAGGATCCAAAACGCTGGTTTTGATGTCCCATTTTCGGGTCGTGTAAAGCAACATCTTACCCAATTGCCCTCCACCAAGTATTCCCAACGTTTTTGAAGTCGAAAAAAAATTCATCGCGAAATTTTCACAAAAATACACATAAGTTTTATGCTTGGAAAAAAACAATACAATTTGGATATCTTTGTTATAAATATTATTTGATGATCAACCTAGTACTCTTTGGAAAACCAGGATCGGGGAAAGGAACCCAGGGAGAATTTTTAAAATCCAAATATCAATTGTTTCACATTTCTACTGGAGATTTGTTCAGACATCACATTTCAAATCAAACAGCATTAGGAAAATTGGCGCAATCATATATAGACAAAGGAGACTTGGTTCCTGATCAGTTAACGATCGACATGCTTAAGGATTCGGTCGAAAATAACCCCGAGGCAAAGGGCTTTATTTTTGACGGTTTTCCCAGAACAACAAAACAAGCTAAGGCACTGGATGATTTTTTAAATGAAAAATCCATGCACATTAGTGCTACTTTGGCCTTAGAAGCTGATGATGATGTTTTGGTAGATCGCTTGATCAACAGAGGAAAAATCAGTGGTAGGACAGACGATCAGGATGAAAAAAAAATCAGGAATCGATTCGAAGAGTATAACAATAAAACAGCCCCACTAAGAGATTTTTACTCAGCACAAGGAAAATTCCACAGTGTGAACGGTATTGGCAGTATTGAAGAAATTACGCAAAGACTGACTTTGCTGATTGATGGCTTGCTATAAGGAATGACTGAATCAAATTTTGTCGATTATGTAAAACTCAACCTTAAATCAGGAAAAGGAGGCAAGGGTTCAGTTCACTTACACCGCGAAAAATATATCACCAAAGGAGGGCCCGACGGTGGGGATGGAGGTCGAGGAGGACACATATTCATTCGGGCCAATCCCAATTTATGGACTTTGTATTCCTTCAAATATACAAGACATTTTATGGCGGGTCATGGAGGAGACGGTAGTAAAAACAGAAGCACTGGGGCGCAGGGTAAAGACGTTTATATTGATGTGCCCTTGGGAACTGTCGTAAAAAATTCGGAGACCGAAGCAGTTCTTTTTGAGATTGTTGAGCCTGAACAAGAATTTATATTGTTGGAAGGAGGAAAAGGTGGATTGGGCAATTGGAATTTCAAGTCTTCCACCAACCAAACTCCAAGGTATGCACAGCCAGGAATACCAGGGAATGAACTAAATGTTACTTTAGAGCTTAAGGTGCTTGCTGATGTGGGCTTGGTAGGTTTTCCCAATGCAGGAAAATCTACCCTGTTGGCAGCTTTGACAGCAGCCAAACCCAAAATCGCAGATTATGAATTTACGACCTTAAAACCTAACTTAGGCATTGTACCCTACCGAGACCTACAATCTTTTGTAATGGCAGATATACCTGGGATCATCCAAGGAGCAGCAGAGGGCAAAGGCCTAGGGCACTATTTTCTTCGCCATATCGAACGCAACTCTATCTTACTTTTTATGATCCCTTCTGATACCCCTGATGTGAAAAAATCCTTTGATATTTTATTTAAAGAACTTAGAACCTACAATCCTGAATTGATGGATAAAGAATTCATTGTTGTACTTTCAAAATGTGATTTGTTGGATGATGAACTGAAATCAGAATACGCTGAGGAAATGATGAAAAACTTTGGTGAAATTCCATATTGTATGATCTCGGCTGTGGATCAATCTGGTTTACTTCCCCTCAAAGACATGATTTGGAAAATTCTAAACGCCTCACATGCCTAGAATAATAGGGACAATTCTTCTTTTAATTTTTCCTTGGTTGATCTATTCACAACAAAAAACCCCATTTGTGTCTTATGATTTCGAAAATGATTCCAATTATAAAAACGAATTAAAACTTTTAAAAAACCACCCGAATCGAGAATATGAGGATATTATCAAATCCATTGCTGAATTATCCTATAATTTCAATGATTGGGAGACTGCCATCTACCATTACGAAAAACTTTTGGTCAACTCGCCTAAGGCCGAAAATTATTTTAAATTGGGCGTAGCGGCAGCTCGAAAATCATTAGAGGTTCCAAGGTTTTTTTCGGTTCCCTATGTCGTCAAAGCCCGAAAATCAGTACTGCAAGCCCACGAATTGGCACCCGATAGAGTTGTTTTTTTTAATTTATTGATTCAGTTGCATGCCGAAATTCCTTCACTTTTGGGAGGAAGTATTGATTTTGCAGAAAAAAAAGCCAATGAATTGAAGGATATTGACCCTATCGAGGGAGGGATGATGCAAGCCTATGTTTTTCAGGTCAGAAATGATTTTAAGGCTTCGGCATCAAAATATTCTGAGGTTTTTCATAGCTTAAAAGAAATATTTCCAGATCCAGAAAATTGCGTTTCAGAACTAAGAAGGAATTTGATTTTCGATTTAGGTAGGGTGTCAGCCCAATACCAAATGGAATCCAATTTGGGATTACTTTTTCTGGATCATTATTTGAAATCTTATGGGTTTCAGGACAATTATCCTTTGGAATGGGCCTATTATTATCGCTCTAAAATTTATCTTTACAAGAAGGAGTATGAAAAGGCTGAAGCTTCGATTCAAAAGGCCTTGGAGATTAACTCTAACTTTGAAGAGGGTTTAGAATTTCTAAAAAATTTAAGACTTGAATAAATACCATTTTATAGCTATTGGAGGGAGTGCCATGCACAGCCTGGCGATCGCCTTGAAGAAAAATGGCCATCAGGTCACCGGAAGTGACGATACAATTTTTGATCCTTCTTTAACCCAGTTGCAAAAAGCTGAAATTTGTCCTGAACAAATGGGTTGGTATCCTGAAAAAATAAACAAAAACCTCGATGCAGTCATTGTGGGAATGCATGCCAAAAAAAATAATCCCGAATTGTTGGCTGCACAAAAAAAGGGTGTGCCACTTCTTTCCTACCCCGAATTTATTGCCCACTATGCCAGGAATAAAACTAGGGTGGTGATTGGGGGCAGTCACGGTAAAACAACCATATGTGCTATGGTTTTACACGTTTTAAATTATCATCAAAAATCAGTTGACTTTATGATTGGTGCTAAATTGGAGGGCTTTGAAAATTCAGTTTTTTTGTCTGATAACAACGATTTTATTATTCTTGAAGGAGATGAATACCTGTCTTCCCCTATTGATCCTAGGCCTAAATTCCATCATTATAAACCTCAAATTGCATTGATCAGTGGAATAGCATGGGATCATGTAAATGTTTTTAAAACCGAAGCTGATTATAACCTCCAATTTGAAATTTTTATCGAATCTATTACCGCAGGTGGGGTTTTAGTGTTCAATGAAAATGACGAAACTTTACGAAAATTGGCTGGGTATACCCCAAACACAATCAGAAAGGAGCCCTACACCATATTAGATCATTCGATTTCCGGGGGCGTGACTTATTTGGAGACAGATGAGGGGCCGATCCCCCTGTTAGTATTTGGAAAGCACAATCTTTCAAACCTCTCTGGAGCGAAATGGATTTGTCAATTGATGGGTGTTGATGAAGACGATTTTTTTCAAGCAATTAGCACTTTTAAAGGAGCTTCAAAACGCCTTGAACTTCTGGCTAACGGTAAGACTAGTTACCTTTTTAAGGACTTTGCCCATGCCCCGAGTAAAGTTAAAGCCACCACAAAGGCCGTTAAGGATCAATTTCCTGATTTTAAGCTTGTTGCTTGTTTGGAATTGCATACTTACAGTAGTTTGAATCCTTCATTTATTGACCACTATCGTAATAGCTTAGATAAAGCAGATTTACCCATCGTATTTTATGATCCTGAGGCTCTGAAAATTAAAAATAGAACCCCAATCAGTCCAGAAGAAATTATTAAGGCATTTAATCTACCAGAATTGACGGTTTTTAAAGAACCACAAAAACTTAAAGACCACCTTTTTGAACTGGATTATCATCAAAAAGTTTTGTTGATGATGAGTTCGGGGAATTATGGCGGATTGGATTGGCAAACGCTAATATCCAAATTATCTCACTACTAAAAATCTGTAATAATTTTTGTCTTTATTAAGATTAAAAAACCCATTTTGATCCCCAAACAAATCTAACAATTAAAAAGTAATATCCTGATTGCTGTCCCTAAGAAAACAGAGGAATAGGGGTCCAAAGCCTTTTCTTTAGTTCAACAGAATTTGGAATAACAGCCATCATTTTTCCCCCATAACCCCCTTTGAGAAACCTAAAGCTGAGTCCACGACATCACAATATAACCCATATATTCATCAAGGCTGCTAGTACTTTTGACATTCTAATTTTCGATCATCTTATTGTCTCTGAAAAGCGTTACTTTAGCTTTAAAGATGAAAAATTGATCTGAATGATACTGGTTTATTCTCACAAAATTACACCTCGTTTGACCTATATTTTCAGGCAAATTTTCATCAGAGTTCTTGAATTCCCTGTTGATTTTACTTCTACCATTGAGAAATTTGTTTCCCATTCTGGACCTAAATTAAGCTATACTCACCAACCTCTGGGAAATGAATTTTTTATCGGATCCGGTGATTTGCTTTTCCAGCAGGGTATACAAGAAGTCCCTATTGAGGTATTCAATTGGTCGGGCATTCCTGCTTTTTTTAAGCTGGGTAAACCATCTCAATTACCTTATGATATTTTTGCGGCTTCCTTTTATCTTATAAGCCGATATGAGGAATTTCTCCCTCAGGTAAAAAATGAGTTGGGTGCCTTCTTAGCCTACCAAAGCTTGGCCTCAAAAAATAATTTTTTAGAAATGCCTGTTGCGGATTTGTGGGCAGTGCGATTGAAGGATAAATTATATGAGTTTTTTCCCGAGTTGCCACATGTGTCTTGGAAAACACCAAAATTTCAACCCATCATCTCGGTTGTCAATCCTTATAAGTTTCAAAAAAAATCCATCTTGCTAAAGCTTGCTGATACCATGAGTGCTCTTTGGCAATTGGATTTTTTCTCAATCATTGAGCAGTATTTGGTGCTCTTCGGTTTGCGAAAGGACCCACACAATAATTTTGAAGAATTGCAAGCCCTTTTTAAAGATAATGGAAATCCACCTTTGTATTTTTTTCTTTTTGCCAAAAATAATTTTTACGATAAAGGTGCTTCTGTCTATAACTTTAATTTTCGAAAGCTAATCAAAAACACGGCCGATTTGAATAATGTTTCTCTTTTGGCTTCCTATGCAGCGCAACAGCAATCCAAATACTTGTATCGTGAATGCCAACAACTAAAAAAATTGATTATCAAAAAGATTGATTCTATAAGGTTTAATTATGGACTTTTGACTGCCTCTTCGAGTTATTATCACCTTTTGGAACAAGAAATTCAAAAAGATTTCAGTATGGGCTATACAGAGGAAATAGGTTATCGTGCCTCAACTGCGGTGCCCTTTTATTTTTACGATTTAAACAACGATCTACAAACCTCATTAAAAATTCACCCTGTTGTTGCAGACGAGTCAGGTTTGATGAAGATTTCCAGTCAAAAGGCCTTTAAAAAATTAATAGAACTATATGAAAACCTACCTACCTCATCGGCTTTGTACGCTGTTTCTTTTTCAAATGCAATTTTCAATGTTGACAGGCTGAAAAACAGCTGGCGTGATCAATTCATTAATTATATTCAATATCATGCCAGACAATAATCAGATTACTGATGTGTTTTTCGACTTGGACCACACCCTTTGGGATTTTGAAAGAAATTCAGCCCTGGCTTTTGAGAAGGTTTTTGGAGAACTGAAAATCGATCTCAACCTTGTTGATTTTCTTGGAGCCTATGAAGGGATCAACCATCACTACTGGAAGTTGTATCGGGAAGACAAGATTTCTCAAAAAGAACTTAGACATAAACGATTGATTAAAACTTTCCAAGTCATTGATTTTGCATTTGATCCCACTAAGATCGATTCGATTTCCGATCAATATATTTTTCACCTTTCGACTTTTTCCAACCTCTTTGAAGGAGCAATCTCCCTTTTGGAAAAACTCAAAGTTAAATATCACCTCCATATAATTACCAATGGTTTCGAATTGGTTCAACATAACAAAATAAATAACTCAGGCTTGTCATCATATTTTAATAATATTTTTACATCCGAAAAAGTAGGCTACAAAAAACCCCACCCGATTATTTTTGAATATGCGTTAGACCAGACTAATGCTCTTGCTAATAATTCTATGATGATAGGAGATAGTCTTGGGGCAGATATTGTAGGCGCATTAAATGTTGGAATGCAAGCGATACATTTCAACTCACATGACGAACCTATGCATGATCATTGTCCAATCGTTCAAAATTTGGATGAAATAAATTTAATATTATGATTTTTTATTTTGAGCTTTTTTCGCCAATGGGAAAGTTTTAAATTCGCATCAAATGGAATTTAAAAAAGCACAAAAAATTGTCGACAACTGGATCAAAGAACATGGTGTTCGATATTTTGATGAGTTAACTAATATGGCCCAACTTACCGAGGAAGTTGGAGAAGTTGCTCGAATCATTGCTAGAAGGTATGGAGAGCAAAGTGAAAAAGAGAGCGACAAAGTTAAAGACCTAGGCGAGGAACTTGCCGATGTTATCTTTGTTGTATTGTGCCTGGCCAATCAGACAGGTATTGACCTGCAAAAAGCTTTTGATCAAAAAATGAAAATCAAATCGAAAAGAGATCACGACCGTCATCAAAACAATCACAAGTTGAAGTAATTAGTTTGCATGAAGTTAAAAATTCAAAATTCTAATAAGGAGGCAAATGGTGATCTCACCATCACTGGTTCTAAGAGTGAATCAAACAGGTTGCTAATCATTCAAGCGTTATACCCTCAAATTGAAATTCATAACCTTTCCAAATCTGATGATTCTAAGGTTACTCTGGAGGGGTTGAAAAGTAAAAAAAATGTCATAGATATTAATCATGCAGGTACTGCCATGCGTTTTTTGACAGCTTATTTTGCCATCCAACCGCATCGAGAAATTGTTTTGACAGGATCAAATAGAATGCAAGAACGCCCTATAAAACTTTTGGTAGAGGCATTGAACAGTTTGGGAGCTGATATAACCTATGAAAAGGAACCAGGTTTTCCGCCATTGATTATCAGAGGAAAGGAAATTTCAATCAATCGAGTATCACTACCTGCAAATATCAGCAGTCAGTATATTTCAGCTTTGATGCTGGTTGCACCCGCTCTGAAGAATGGATTGAAAATTGATTTGATAGGTGAAACTACTTCATTTCCATACATAAAAATGACACAAAGTATAATGAATCAATTGGGTTTTGAGACAGCTTTTGATGGAAATCAAATTTCCATAAAGTCTGCTTCCAGTATAAATATAAATCATTGGAAAATTGAGTCTGACTGGAGTTCAGCTTCTTACTTCTATTCTATAGTGGCTTTAGCGGACAGAAGTGAAATCTCTTTGAAGAGTTTTTTTGAAGAAAGTAAACAAGGTGATGCTGCACTCACTGAGATTTACGAAAAATTTGGAGTTAAAACTACTCATTCAAATGGAAAAATTATACTTTCCAAAATTACAGATTTTAACCCCCCAAATTTTATAACATTAAATCTTAAAAATACTCCCGATTTAGCTCAAACAATTGCAGTTACTTGCTTAGGTCTTAATATTGATTGTAAACTTTCAGGTTTACACACCCTGAAAATCAAAGAGACTAATAGGCTGACTGCGCTAAAAACTGAAATTGAAAAGCTGGGGGGTAATGTAAAAATTACCGACAGAAGTCTTGAACTTCTCAATACAGGTAAGATTAATGAAAATATTCTAATAGATACATATAACGATCATAGAATGGCAATGGCTTTCGCTCCTTTAGGATTAAGAGTTCCTATAAATATTAATAATCCAAAGGTAGTATCAAAGTCATATCCAGATTTTTGGGACGATTTACAGAAAATAGGCTTTAACCAAAATATCATTTAGTTTTTTATTGCCTTTTACTTGACAAGCCCCCCCCCGAGAGACTATATTTGGAGGGCAAAAAAAAATAACCGTGAAATTATCAGACTTTAATTTTGACCTACCTAGTACATTATTAGCACAAAGACCCTCAGCAGGAAGAGATGAATCTCGGTTGATGGTTCTCAATAGAGCTGATCAATCGATTAGTCATCATACTTTCAAGGATGTAATCGATTTTTTCGATGAAGGGGATGTAATGGTATTGAACAACACCAAAGTTTTTCCTGCCAGACTTTTTGGTAACAAAGAGAAAACAGGAGCTAGAATCGAAGTCTTTTTATTGAGAGAACTCAATGATGAACAACGACTTTGGGATGTATTAGTAGATCCTGCAAGAAAAATCAGAATTGGAAATAAACTTTATTTTGGAAATGATGACAGTTTGGTTGCAGAAGTCATTGATAATACCACCTCAAGAGGAAGAACACTCCGGTTCCTTTTTGATGGTTCCTACAGTGAATTCCGATCTAAACTTAAAGAATTGGGACAAACCCCACTTCCTAAATACATCAAACGTCCAATTGAAGAGGAGGATGAGCAGCGATATCAAACTATTTATGCTAAACACGAGGGAGCCGTAGCAGCCCCAACAGCTGGACTTCATTTTTCAAAACACCTTATTAAAAGACTTCAAATAAAAGGAATTGATTTGGCCGAATTAACTTTACACGTTGGATTGGGAACTTTTAGTCCAGTTGAGGTTGAAGATCTCTCCAAGCACAAGATGGACTCTGAGGAGTTGATAATCACTCAAGATGCCTCTGATGTTGTTAACAATGCATTAAGCACAAATCGAAAAATCTGTGCCGTTGGCACTACGGTTATGAGAGGTTTAGAGTCATCTGTGTCCTCTATTGGAACTCTTAACCCCTATCAGGGATGGACTCATAAGTTTATTTTCCCTCCTTATGATTTTTCTATTGCCAATTGTATGATTACGAATTTTCATACGCCTAAATCAACTTTGTTGATGATGGTTTCTGCATTCGCAGATGTTGAATTCATAAAAGAAGCTTACAATCAAGCAATCAAGAAGAAATACAATTTTTATTCTTACGGTGATGCAATGCTCATTATTTAAAAGCATTAAGAATACTTTGAGTAGGATAGTTGAAAGACAGTATTCATGAAAACCTTTACAAAAAAAGATATTCGGTCCTTATCACTTAAAGAACTAAGGTGTTTTTTCACTGATAATAAGGTCCAAGCCTTTCGAGGAAATCAGGTTTATCAATGGCTTTGGCAAAAGGGGATTCACAGTTTTGAGGGAATGACTAACCTCTCGAAATCAAACAGGGCCCTATTACAAAAACATTTTGTAATTAATCACATTGATATAAATCATCAACAAAAGAGCAATGATGGAACCATCAAGAATGCAGTTAAACTGTATGATAATTTAGTTGTTGAATCTGTTCTTATTCCTACTGCTACTCGAACCACTGCTTGTGTTTCTTCTCAGGTAGGGTGTAGTTTAGATTGTAAATTTTGTGCTACTGCCAAAATCAAAAGAATGCGAAATCTCAATGCTGATGAAATTTATGATCAGGTTGTTGCTATCGATAGGCAAAGCCGATTATATTTTGATAGGCCACTTTCAAACATTGTATTTATGGGGATGGGAGAACCTTTGATGAATTACAAAAATTTGATCAATGCTATTGAGAAAATCACTGATCAGAATGGTTTGGGTATGTCACCCTCGAGAGTAACAGTTTCTACCTCTGGAATCCCAAAAATAATAATGAAAATGGCCGACGACCAAGTACGTTTTGGTTTGGCCGTTTCACTTCACAGTGCCCGACAGAATGTAAGAGCCAAATTGATGCCTTTTGCAGAAAAATTTCCCCTTAACGATCTTGCTTACGCCATCAAGTATTGGTATGAAAAAACAGAAAAAGTAGTTACCTATGAATATGTAGTTTGGAAGGGAATAAATGATAGTGATGAAGACATAAATGCTTTACTTAATTTTTGCAAAATTTCTCCTTGTAAAGTGAATTTGATAGAATACAATCCCATTGGAGATGACCAATTCATCCAGGCTGAAAAGAATATAATCAAGGCCTACGTGAAAGCTTTGGAAGCCCAAAGAATTACTGTAACTGTTAGGAGATCAAGGGGAAAAGATATTGATGCAGCTTGTGGCCAGTTGGCCAACAAAGACATGTTAGTATAGATTGTTCTACCTTGATGAATAGTGGTATCTTTACGAAGGAATGAAAGTTGTAGAGCGTATTAAGAAACCCATTTATGAGGAGATGGAACTATTTGAAAAAAAGTTCAAGAACTCAATGTCCTCTAAGGTCCCTTTACTAAATAGGATTACCCATTTTATTGTCAATAGAAAAGGGAAGCAAATGCGACCAATGTTTGTTTTTCTGGTAGCCAAAATGCTGGGTAACGGCAAAATAAATGAACGAACCTACAGAGGGGCAGCGGTAATCGAATTGATTCATACGGCAACATTGGTCCATGACGACGTAGTAGATGAAAGTAATAAACGAAGGGGATTCTTTTCTATTAATGCCCTTTGGAAAAACAAAATTGCGGTTTTGGTTGGTGATTATTTGCTCTCTAAAGGATTGCTTCTTTCGATAGAAAATGAAGATTTTGATTTACTCAAAATTATCTCTATTGCAGTCCGTGAAATGAGTCAAGGAGAGCTTTTGCAGATCGAAAAGTCAAGAAATCTTGACATTTCAGAGGAGATTTATTACAAAATTATACGCAAAAAAACAGCTACCCTACTTGCAGCTTGCTGTGCAATGGGTGCCAAGTCTGTTAATGCTGAAAATGAAAATGTAGCAAAAATGCACGAGTTTGGCGAACTTCTTGGGATGGCTTTTCAGATTAAAGACGATTTATTTGATTATTCAGATAAGAAAATAGGCAAACCCACTGGTATTGACATTAAAGAACAAAAAATGACTTTGCCATTGATTCATGCCCTCAACGTAATGGAACGTTCTGACAAAAAGTGGTTGATCAATACAGTTAAAAACCACAATAAAGACAAAAAAAGAGTTCGTCAGGCGATCAAAAAAATCAAAGAAATTGGCGGTCTTCAATTTGCAAATGAAAAAATGGAGTTTTTTCGTTCTCGTGCTATTGAATTACTCAAAACATTTCCTAAAAACACCTACCGAGATTCTTTGGAGTTGATGGTCAACTACGTTATTGAACGCAGTATTTAGATCTCAAAAATTTAATTTGATTCCAACGTTTTGCCTAATCCTCATATAATTTTATTTTTATATAAATATTTCGTTTGATTTGATTTCAAGAAGTACCATTGACCAAGTATATGAGACTGCTCGATTGGAGGAGGTAATCGGCGAATATATTACTCTAAAAAAGTCGGGAGCTAATTTCAAAGGTTTAAGTCCATTTACGCAAGAGCGGACACCTAGTTTTATGGTCTCGCCTGCCAAACAAATATGGAAAGATTTTAGTAGTGGAAAAGGGGGCAATGTCATCGCTTTTTTGATGGAGCATGAATATTTTACTTATCCTGAGGCTATCCGTTATTTGGCTAAAAAATATAATATTGAAATTGAGGAAACGGAGTTAAGTCCAGAGGAAAAGCAAATCAAAGATACCAGAGAGAGTATGTTTTTAGTTGCTCAATTCGCTGCTGACTTTTTTGAAAAAAATCTTTGGGAAACTCAGGAAGGAAAATCCATTGGTTTGACCTATTTCAAAGAAAGGGGTTTCGAAGACGAAACCTTGAAAAAATTTTCTTTAGGTTATTCTCCAGAATCATATGATGCACTATGTAAAAAGGCTGAAAATGAAGGCTTCAAATTAGATTTTTTAGAAAAAACAGGTTTAGTTATAGTTAATGAAGATAGAAAAGTAGATCGATTCAGAGGAAGGGTTATTTTTCCAATTCGAAGTATGTCTGGAAGAGTTCAAGGTTTTGGTGCGAGGATATTATCTCAAAATAGCAAAACAGCAAAGTATCTCAATTCTCCTGAAAGTGATATTTATAATAAAAGTAAGGCCTTGTATGGAATTTTTGAATCTAAGCAGAGCATTGCAAAAAAGGATCTTTGTTTTTTGGTTGAAGGCTACACCGACGTCATTCAAATGCATCAATCGGGGATAACCAATGTGGTCTCTTCCTCGGGAACTGCATTGTCAGTTGATCAAATTAGAATGATCAATCGTTTGACTTCTAATGTTGTTGTTTTATATGATTCTGATGCTGCCGGATTAAGAGCCTCACTTAGGGGGATTGATTTGATTTTGGAACAAGGTATGAATGTAAGGGTTTGTGCTTTTCCAAAGGGAGAAGACCCCGACAGTTTTGCCCAATCACGTTCCTTACAAGAAATTAATATTTTTTTGGAAGAACATTCCAAAGATTTTATCCAATTCAAAGCATCATTACTATCTGATGAAGGAAAAAATAACCCTATTAGCAAAGCCGAAACCATCCGTGAGATTGTTGAGAGTATTCATAAAATTCCTGATGCTATCAAGCAAGAGATATATATTCAGAGTTGTTCCGAAATAATGCAGATTTCTGAAGATGTACTTTTTAGAGCTTTGGCTCAAATAAACCAAAAAAACAATCAAAAATCAACAAAGAAATTTATTCCTAGCGAACCTGTTGCTTTGATCAAGAAAACAGCTGATTCAGAAGCTAAAGTTGAGCGCATCTTTGAGTTAGAAAGACAGATCATTTCAATTTTATTGACCTACGGAAATCAAGAGTTAAATTTCGAGGAACCAATTTCAATTACCAACGAAGATGGGGAATTGATAGAGGAGACACAAAAGATATCTGCGAAAGTATATGAAAAGATTTTTTTGGATCTTCAACAAGACGAAATTGAGCTTAGTCATGAAACTTTCAAAAAGATTTTCTACAAACTCATTGAATTTTACCAAAGTTATCAAGGAGATTTAAACCTTGAAAAGATTATGCAAACAGACGACTTGATCCAAAATGAAATCATTACGGATCTTGTCATGAAAGAGGAACAACATCAATTACACGATTGGGAAAAGAGAAATGTTTTTGTCAAAGTTAGGGGAAGTGAGGTCGAAAGACTAGTAAGTGAAACAATTCTTTCCATGAGACGATACCTAATTGATCAAAAGATCACCGAACTCCAAAAGGGAACAAAGGACAAACAGTCTAACCAAGATCTACTTAAGGAAATCCAAATGTATCAGAGTCTAAAAAATATAATATCGAATAGACTTCATCGGGTTATTTAAACCAAATTGTTTTTTCGAACAGCTAGATCAAAAGAGATGGTGGTATTTCACATACAGGTATGGGGTTCATTTTATGTTGGTTTTGATGGTTGAAACTTTTGTAAATTTCTATAATTTCTCTTTGGTTTTCGTCTAATCCTTCAAGAGAGGGATTTTGCTCAAGCTCTTCCATCGCCCATTCTAGTTCATTGTAACTGGCTCCTATTTGTTCCTCATCGGATCGGTTGTCACTCCACAATCCGTCAGTAGGAGCAGCTTTTTGTATCTCATCAATTACTTGGAGGTATTTGGCCAATTCATAAACCTGAGATTTTAACAAATCTGCAATGGGGCTCAGATCGACTCCTCCGTCTCCATATTTTGTATAGAAACCAACGCCGAAGTCCTCAACTTTATTTCCAGTTCCTGCAACTAAAAAACGGTGCAATGCCGCAAAATAATATAATGTAGTCATTCTCAATCTAGCTCTAGTGTTCGCCAAACTTAATAATTGTTCCTCTCTCATTTCGGTTTTAGGTAATTCACTTACAAATTCGCCAAATACTCTAGTTAAAGAGATGCTATTATGGCTTACGTTGTCAAAATTTCTTTCCAACCAATCAATATGATTTTCGGCCCTTGACACTTGGTTTAGGTCTTGATGAATTCCCATTTCAAGACACAAAACAGGTGCATTTGTAAGACTGCAAAGTGTAGATGTAACCGCGGAGTCAATCCCCCCGGAAACACCAACAACAAAACCGTTCATTTTAGACTTTTTTAGATAATCATTTAACCAATCCACAATGTGGCTGATTACTTTTTCAGGTGTTTTCATTATATTAGATTAAGACCACTTAAATTTGTACTTCGAAGTTACATTGGAATTAAAATAAATCCAATTAAATGAGATCGATTATTTATCTAATTAACCGAAAATTTATTTTATTAATATTTTTTTTGTTTCTCATAAGTTGCAACGATACTAATTCAAGGGAAAATGAGATTCTTTCGATCCCCGTTGAGTTGACCATCGATCGTTTTGACAAGAAGTTTCATTTGGCAAAACCAGAGGATATTCCTGAATTGAAAACCACTTACCCTTTTCTTTTTCCAGATAAGTTTAACGACAGTGTTTGGATCAAAAGGCAAAATGATAGTTTACAACTTTTGTTATTGAAAAATGTAGATGAGAAATTCAATTCAATGGTTCAACTTGAGGACAATTTGGAGAATTTGTTTAAATATTGTAAATATTATTTTCCTGGAACTAATACCCCTAGGGTCATTGGACTTATAAACAATGTTGATTATCAAAGTAAAACCATTTACACCGATTCTCTTCTATTGATTTCTTTGGATACCTATTTGGGATCAGAACACTATTTATATGAGGGCATACCTAAATACGTTCGTCAAGAAATGGACATTGAGTATCTGACATCGCATGTGGCCAGTAAATATGCGGCTAATAAAATACCTCCCAATAAGGACAGATCTCTGTTGTCTCAAATGATTTACCATGGAAAACAGGTTTATTTCAAAGAATTGGTTTTACCTAGATCTACGGATGCGCAAAAAATGGGTTATACCAACGAACAAATCAATTGGGTTATCGAGAATGAGGTATATATGTGGCAATATTTTATCCAAAAACAAATATTGTACAAAACAGACCCCTCTTTGATACAAAGATTTATAGATCCAGCTCCTTTTTCAAAGTTTTATTTGGAAATTGATAACCAATCACCTGGAAGAATAGGAGTATGGATGGGTTGGCAAATTATTAGATCTTATATGCATCGTTATCCAGATACAAAGATCAGTGACCTGCTGAATCTTCCCGCTCAAACTCTTTTCTTAAAATCAAATTACAAACCAAAAAGATAATGGCTAAGAAAACAAGCCCAATAAGTATAGAAATAACTGTAGATGAAAATAATATTCCTGAGAAAATTTTATGGTCAGCCCCAGATGGAGGTGTAGATAAAGAGGTAACTCAAGCCATGCTTTTGGCTCTTTGGGATGGAAAAAATCAAGAGACTCTTAGGATAGATTTATGGATCAAGGAGATGCCTGTCGATCAAATGAAAATGTTTTTTCATCAAACATTACTAACAATGAGTGACACATATTTTCGTGCCACTCAAGACGAAAAGATGGCTGGGACCATGAAGGATTTTTGTGATTTTTTTGCAGAAAAAAACAAACTTAAAAAAGACGATTAAAGCTTTTCAATACTTTGATTGATTTCGTGAATATAACTTAAAAGGGGTTCACTACCCAACCTTTTTTCAGAGGAAGTGATAAAATATTTAGGCAGGGGTTCCCAATCTTTCGCAAGCGCGTCTAGATATTCTGACACTTTAATTTCGATATCTTTTTCTTTGATTTTATCAACTTTAGTAAAAATGATGGAAAATGGAATAAGATTTTCTCCCAACCATCGTAAAAAATCTAAATCAATTGGTTGGGGGTTATGGCGTATATCAATTAGCAAAAAAGCAGATACCAATTCCTTTCTTTTAATGAAATAATTAACAATAAACTTTTGGAATGTTTTTTTTTCTGTTTTTGAGGCTTTAGCATAGCCATAACCTGGCAGGTCAACCAAATACCACTTTTTGTTTATCAGAAAATGGTTGATCAATTGTGTTTTACCAGGTTTTGAGGAAGTTTTAGCAAGTTTCTTCTGGTTACACAACATATTGATCAATGAAGATTTTCCAACATTTGACCTACCAATAAAGGCATACTCTGGTATTTTGGACTTTGGGCACTGATCTACTTTGGTGTTGCTCACCACAAACTTAGCATGGGCAACCTTCATAGGAGAAATTTAAAGATTGTAACGCTCCATCCAGGAGTACATAATTTCGTTGAAACGCTCCGGATGTTCCATCATCGGGGCGTGACCGCATTTGTCAATCCAGTAGAGATCTGAATTGGGAAGTAGCGAGTTAAATTCTTCTGCTACATTGGGTGGTGTAACACCATCTTGAGCCCCCCAAATAATTGCAGTTCTGGTTTTCATATTGGGTAAATCCTTGGCCATATTGTGTCTAATAGCACTCTTGGCAATGGCCAATGTTCTAATAAGCTTGTTACGATCGTTAACAGACTCAAATACTTCATCAACAATTTTTTTGGTAGCAACTTTGGGATCGTAAAAGACCTCTTCACTTTTAGCTTTTATATAATCATAATCCCCTCGTTTGGGATAGCCGTCACCCATTGCATTCTCATATAATCCCGAACTTCCAGTTATAATAAGTCCTTTAACAATATCGGGATGACACTTGGCGTATAATAAAGCGACATGACCTCCTAAAGAATTACCTAAAAGGATTACATCTTTTAGTCTTTTAAAGTTCAAAAAGTCATCTAAAAATTCAGCTAAAGACTTGACTGAAGAGTTGATCAATGGCAGTTCATAGACTGGTAATTCAGGAACCAAAATTTTGTATCCTTTATTAGGAAAAAAATTTATGACACCCTCAAAATTACTTAGCCCTCCCATTAAACCGTGCAATATAACGACTGGGCTACCTTCACCCAATTCAATATAGCGGTATTCAGCCTCGGTAATAATCTGTTTCTCAAGCATCTTTTGTAAATAATTTCAAAGATATACAATTCACTTGTATGATTTGAATTTAATTTTTTTTTCATCTGGTTTTATTGGGTGATGTAAAATGGAAAAATTTATTAACAATGTGGTAGAAAGTGGTAAAAAGTGGTAAAATTACTTTATATTTGAACTTAATTGAACCTAAAACATCATGCAGCATTTTATCGGTTCATATGAGTGTAAGGCCGACACAAAGGGGCGTATAATGCTCCCAGCTGCTTTGAAAAAACAACTTTCAAATCATCTTAATAAAAGTTTTGTTCTAAAAAGAGCAGTTTTCAACACCTGTTTAGAACTGTATCCCTTGGATCAATGGCAGGGATTGATGGAAAAAGTAAATAAGCTCAATCGCTTTAATAAGAAAAACAACGACTTTATCAGGCGATTTACTGCTGGGGTTAAATTGTTGGAGATAGATACAACTGGAAGGTTGTTGATTCCGAAAGATTTAACAAACCACGCCAAAATTTCCAAGGAAGTAGTTGTTTCGTCTGTAGTGAACATATTGGAGATCTGGGATAAAGGCTTATATGAAAAAGCCATAGACGAGGCAACAACAGATTTTGCTGCTTTAGCAGAGGAAGTAATGGGAGATCAAAATGAAGATAATTTATCATAAACCTGTCATGCTAAAAGAGGCTATTCAGGGATTGAAAATCGATCCTGATGGGGTTTATGTCGATGTTACATTTGGTGGGGGTGGTCATTCTAGAGCTATCCTTCAAAATCTTTCCAGCAGAGGAAAACTATTTGCATTCGATCAGGATAAAGCTGCTCAAGAAAATTTCGTCTCAGATGTTAGATTCCATTTGATTTATGGAAACTTCTCCCAAATCAAAAGGCATTTAAAATTTTACGGCATCACTAATGTAGATGGTATCCTAGCTGATTTTGGAGTCTCTTCTTACCAATTTGAAAAAGGATCAAGAGGTTTTTCGACTAGATTGAAAGGACCATTGGACATGAGGATGAATACTGAAAGTAGATTAACTGCCCGGCAGGTAATTAATGAATACAGTGCACAGGAGCTCTATCAAATTTTCAAGAATTATGGTGAGTTACGCAATGCAAAAAAATTGGCTGATCATATTGTCAAAGAAAGATCAAAAACCCCCATAGAGACCACACATGGATTGGTCAACTTATTGACTCCAAAGTTGCCCAAGCATATTTTTAATAAACTTATCGCACAAGTATTTCAAGCTGTCAGAATTGAAGTCAATAAAGAGTTAGATGTTATCAAATCCTTTTTGGAGCAATCTATTGAATTATTGAGTATTGGAGGAAGATTAGCATGTATCTCATATCATTCTTTGGAAGATCGATTGGTGAAGGTGTTTATTAGAGAGGGCAATTTTGCAGGTAAAGTAGAATCAGATCTCTATGGCAACAGAAACCTTCCATTTAAAAAGGTGGGGAATTTACAGACTCCTTCTAAAAAAGAAACTATGGATAACAATAGGGCCAGAAGTGGTAAACTTAGAATTGCAGAGAGAATATGAAAAAATTGTTATCAATATTGAAAATGGATTTTTTGGTCAATGATAATGAGTTTAAGAATTGGCGCGTGATTCTTTTTTTATCAGTCCTATCTCTTGTAATGATTGCGAGCGGTCACGCTGCTGATAGGAAAATTTTTCATATTGCCCAATTGAGTGATGATTTGAAAATGTTAAAAAGCCAATTTGTCGAACAACGAACTGTCTTGATGAATCTAAAAATGGAAACTAAAATCATTAAAGAGTTGGGTCCCTTAGGCATTGGCCCCGCAAAATCCCCACCAATTAAAATCATTGTAAAACAAAATTAACAATGGAAAGTAAAAAGAAAAATATAATGAATAGAAGTTATTTGGTTGCTTTTGGTTTGATACTTTTTTCTTTTTTGCTAATCGCCAAGCTGTTTCACATTCAGTTTGCTGAAGGCGATAAATATCGAGAAATAGCACTAAAAAGAAACCTTAAGAAAGACATTCTCCAGCCGAGTAGGGGGAATATTTTTTCTGATGACGGAAGTATTTTGGCAACATCAATGGCACGTTACGAAGTGAGGTGGGATGCCGCAGTTCCTTCCGAAGAAATCTATCTAAAGCATAAAAAGGGTTTGGTTGATGGTTTATCTGAGATATTAAATGTTCAAAAAAAATCCATTTCAAGAAAACTCGACAAAGCCGTAAGGGATCAAAATAGGTATTTACTAATTGCAAGGGGTCTTACATATTCAAAGCAAAAAGAAATCAAACAACTACCTCTTTTTAAGCGTCCCTCATATTCGGGTGGTTTGATCATTGAACATAAAATGATGAGAGAACACCCATTAGGAAAAATGGCTGAGAGGACTGTAGGTAGGATCATAGCGGAACAAAAAGGTAGTTTTAAACGCGTTGGATTGGAGGGTGCTTTCAGTCAATATCTTGAAGGGGAAGCCGGTCAACGGCTCAAGCAAAAAATAGCTGGGGGACAATGGAAACCCATCAATGATGTCAATGAAAAAGAACCTACGGAGGGATACAATGTACATACTACAATGAATATCAACATTCAAGACATTGCTCACAGTGCCCTTTTGGAACAACTGGAAAAGTTCAAAGCAGACCATGGTACTGTAGTTGTTATGGAAACTCAAACTGGAAAGATAAAAGCAATTGCCAATTTGGGTAAAACAAAAGTAGACACCTACTTTGAAAAACTCAATTATGCTGTAGGCGAGGCTCATGAGCCAGGTTCTACCTTTAAGCTTATGGCCATGGTTGCTGCCCTGGAGGATAAAGTGGTAGATGAAAACACAATAATCTCTACAGGTACCGGTGAACTTACCTTTTTTAGAAAGTATAAAGTTCGAGATTCCAAAAAAGGAGGTTATGGAAACATAACTGCTGCTAAGGTTTTTGAGGTGTCCTCCAATACCGGTATGGTAAAAATCATCCATGACAATTATGGTAAAAACCCTAAAAAGTTTGTCAATCGATTGTATAATATGGGAATCAATAAGCCTTTAGGTTTACCTATTTATGGAGAAGGAAAGCCTAAAATTCCGCATCCCGATGATAAAGAGGAGTGGGATAAACTGGATTTACCTTGGATGGCATATGGCTATGGTGTCTCACTTACCCCTCTCCAAACTCTTACTTTTTATAATGCCATTGCCAATAATGGAGAGATGGTAAAGCCAAGATTTATTGAAAAAATCGAATCTTTTGGCCAAAGCCCAGATCAAACTTTTGGTAAGATCATATTGAATCCCTCTATCTGTTCTAAGTCTACTGTTGATAAAGTAAAAAAAATGATGTTCAATGTGGTGGATAAAAAATGGGGAACTGCCCACAACATCAAAGACAAAGACCTTAGTCTTGCTGGTAAAACAGGTACCTCTCAAGTAGATTATAATAAGAAAGGTTCAGAGGTGCAATATAGGGCTACTTTCGTAGGGTATTTTCCGGCTGATGAGCCCAAATATTCATGTATAGTAGTCATTCATAAACCTGATAAAAAATTGGGTTACTACGGCTCAACTGTAGCGGCACCGGTATTTAAAAAAATTGCTAAAAAAATTCACAATGACTTGCCCAAAACAATTCATATTCAATTAGATCAGGTCCATCAATTGTCCTCAACTAAAAATAATATTATAACAACAAAGGGAATCATTCCCGATTTAAAAGGAATGACTTTAATGGAAGCTTTATCAATCTTAGAACCCATGGGGCTGAAAGTGGAGACCAAAGGTAAAGGCAAAGTCAGAAAACAGTCTCCAAAGGCTGGAGCAAGTTTTCAAATCAATGAAACAATCACCTTAGAGCTATGAATAGAATTTTAGTAATACTCCTAGTTTTTTTGATTAATATCTCTCATTCTCAAGAGAGATCTGAAACAATCAAATCATTATCAAATCGAGATTTTAAAATTTATATGAGTCTTGAAAAAAATATTGTGTTTTTCGAGTTTTGTGACCCCTATGAATTATCTAAATGCGATATAAACATCATATCATTTGATTTAAGAGGCATAGTAAAATTATTAGATAAAAATCTGCCAACTGGAACAACTCTTGTTTTGGGTAATGGGAAAATAATAAAAACAGAAAATGGAAATTTATCACTTGCTTCATTTCAAGGTGTAATTTCTGAAAAGGTTAATTACAAAAAATTAGTGTCGGCTTTAAGGTATGTTTTTTTCAACAAAATTATTTTAAAAGAGCTGTCTTGAGAAAGTTAAAAGAAATATTATACAAAGTGGCGATCGAGGGAATTTCAGGTTCCACAGATCTAGATGTCAATCTTATTTCAATTGACTCAAGGAATATTAAACTCGGTAACATGTATGTTGCTATTAAGGGTGCCAAAGTAGATGGACATGATTTCATTGATCAATCGATAGCCTCTGGGGCCAAATCAATAATCTGTGAGGTCCTTCCTAAAACTTTAGCAGAAGGGGTTGTATATATTAAGGTTGACGATGCCAGAGAGGCGTTGGCCTGGCTAGCTGCCAATTTTTATGACAATCCCTCCTCCCAATTAAAGCTTATCGGAATTACCGGTACCAATGGAAAAACATCTATTGCCAAATTGTTATTTGATCTCTTTAAAAACAAAAAACTAAATGCAGGACTTATATCTACGGTAGCGATCCAATACAGTGACCGTGAGTTTAAGGCAACTCATACTACCCCTGATCCGCTTACAATAAATAAACATCTCAGCGATATGGTTGAACAGGGGGTTGAATACTGTTTTATGGAAGTTTCATCTCATGGGATTGACCAAAAAAGAGTAACAGGGCTCCAATTTCATGGCGCTATTTTTTCCAATCTCACTCATGATCATTTGGATTATCATAGCACCTTTAAGGCCTATCGAGATTCCAAAAAAATACTTTTTGACAGGCTTGACAATAGTGCTTTTGCACTAGTAAACACAGACGATAAAAATGCCAAAGTGATGGTGCAGAATTGTAAAGCTAAAATCTATACCTATGCCTTGCATAGCTATGCAGACTATTCGGCTGAGGTATTGGAAAGCCAATTTAAAGGTATGCTATTAAAAATTAATCAAAACGAAATATGGACGCAAATGCTGGGTGAATTTAACGCCTATAATATTCTTGCAGTATACGCAACAACTCAACTACTCGGACATGACAAATGGGATAGTTTAAAATCTATAAGCCAACTAAAGAATGTTCCCGGAAGATTCCAAACTTTTGAATCACCAAATAAAATAATGGTTGTTGTAGATTATGCCCATACGCCCGATGCACTTAGAAATGTATTGACAACGATCAACAAAATTAGAACACAAAATGAAAATTTAATCACGGTGGTGGGTTGTGGAGGTAACAGAGATCAAGAAAAAAGACCTGTGATGGGAGCTATTGCGGCTGAATTTAGCACAAAAGTCCTTTTTACATCTGATAACCCCCGTGATGAAGATCCGGAAAGTATTATCGAACAAATGAGTGAGGGAGTTGACCCGGTGTATTTTAAGAAAACGATTAGTATAACTCATCGAAAAGAGGCCATAAAAGCGGCTTATCAGTTGTCACAACCTGGAGATGTTGTGCTCATAGCCGGAAAAGGACACGAAAAATACCAGGAGGTAAAAGGCGAAAAGTTCCCCTTTGACGATTATAAAATTGCCCAAGATATATTTTCTAAAATTTCATAGCCCATGATGTATTATTTATTCGAATTTTTAGAACAAAAGTTTCAATTTCCTGGAGCGACCCTTTTTCAATTTCTGTCTTTCAGGGCCTCTATGGCCATCATCCTTTCTTCTGCATTTACATTAATTTATGGGAGGATCATTATTCGATTTCTGAAAGCAAAGCAGATTGGAGAATCTGTAAGAGATTTGGGATTAGATGGACAAAATGAAAAAGCAGGAACTCCCACTATGGGTGGAATTATAATCATCTTGGCCACACTAATACCTGTTTTTCTCCTTGCTCAATTGGATAACGTTTATATCCAACTTCTCATTATCAGCACACTTTCAATGGGAGCCATCGGTTTAATCGATGATTACATCAAGATTTTTAAAAAAGATAAAGATGGCCTTAAGGGAAAATTTAAAGTTGCTGGGCAATTGCTTTTAGGAATAGTGGTTGGATCGGTTTTATATTTTCATCCTGGTGTT
Source organism: uncultured Bacteroidota bacterium (assembly GCA_902619315.1). Classification (GTDB taxonomy): domain Bacteria; phylum Bacteroidota; class Bacteroidia; order Flavobacteriales; family Flavobacteriaceae; genus UBA8316. The sequence continues at coordinate 37,082 of CACNDW010000012.1, forward strand.
ACCGTAAAAGAGGAAATCAGAAAGCAAGATTTGGCAAAAGCAACCAGTATTAATGATATTTTTACTCCTGAAAAAAAATCTACCCTTACCTCTATTCCCCTATTTAAAAATAATGCGTTTGACTATTCAAGTTTATTGAGCTGGATTTCTCCTGATCTGAAAAAATACACCTGGATTATTTTCATTCCAATTGTTGTATTCATAATAGTAGCTGTATCTAACGGTGCCAATTTGACCGACGGAATCGATGGTCTAGCAGCAGGTTCCTCTGCAATTATGGTTTTGGCATTGGGAATATTTGCTTGGGTATCTGGAAACTTGATTTTTTCGGACTACCTCAATATCATGTACATTCCTAATGTAGGAGAGGTGGTGATTTTTGTAGCAGCATTCTCAGGAGCGTTAATAGGATTTCTGTGGTTTAATGCCTATCCAGCCACTATATTTATGGGAGATACTGGAAGCCTTACAATAGGAGGAGTCATTGCGGTAATTGCCTTGATTGTAAGAAAAGAGCTTTTGATTCCGCTGCTTTGTGGTGTTTTTCTAGTTGAAAACCTTTCTGTAATAGTACAAGTGGGCTACTTCAAGTACACCCGTAAAAAAACCGGAGTGGGCAAAAGGATTTTAAAAATGGCTCCATTACACCATCATTATCAAAAACTTGGGCTACATGAGAGTAAGATCGTTGCTCGATTTTGGATTATAGGAATCTTGTTGGCGGTATTGTCCATTGTAACTCTAAAAATTAGATAATGCTTGATAAGATAGTCATTTTGGGTGCGGGGGAGAGTGGATGTGGAACAGCCCTTCTGGCTAAAAAACAAGGTTGGAAGGTTTTTGTTTCCGATCACGGTACCATTTCAAAATCTGCTAGAAATACTTTAGATGGTTTGGGAATTGAATGGGAGGAAGAGACCCACACACTATCTAAAATGAAGGATGCCCAATACATAATGAAAAGTCCAGGGATTCCTGCCAAGAGTCCAATATTACAATCTCTTAAATCGTTAGATATTCCTGTGATTTCTGAGATTGAATTTGCTTCAAAATACACCAGTGCGACTCTTATTGGTATTACCGGCAGTAACGGTAAAACTACTACTGCAATGATGACTTATAAAATTTTAAATGATGCTGGATATGATGTGGCACTGGCGGGAAACATTGGCAATAGTTTTGCTAAAGAGGTGGCTGAAAATAAATATCAATTTTACGTTTTGGAAATCAGCAGTTTTCAACTTGATTATATTGTCAATTTTACATCGCATATAGGAGTTATTACCAACATTACACCAGACCATTTGGATAGGTATGATGGCGATTTTTCAGCCTATTTAAAATCAAAAATGAGAATCAATGAAAACCAAAATATGCGAGATTTTTTACTTTTTAATGGAGATGATCCTGAATTGTGTAGGGCCGTTCAAAACATCAACACCAAAGCCACACTCCATGAATTTAGCAGCTTAAAAAAAAATATAAATACCACCTATATAGAGAACAATAGTATCGTAATAGAAACTCAAAAAATCAAGACTATGATTAATACTATGGAATTTCCTTTAAAAGGAAGACACAATCTTTTAAATGCAATGGCTGCCTCAACGGTTGCCCATTTGTTGGATGTAAGTAAGGAGACCATTCGAGAGAGTTTATTAAATTTTAAAGGAGCACCTCACCGATTGGAACCAGTCTTAAAGATTCAAAATATTCACTACATCAACGACTCAAAAGCGACCAATGTTAATGCTGTCTATTTCGCTTTGGAAAGCATGACTGCACCAACTGTGTGGATTGTTGGTGGTGTTGACAAAGGCAACGATTATCAAATCCTTTATCCACTAGTTAGAGAAAAAGTAAAGGCAATTATTTGCTTAGGGATTGACAACCAAAAAATCATTAATGCTTTCGAGCCCATCACTGACATTATGTTAGAGACCCAGTCTATGAAAGAAGCTGTCTTGGTTGCTAAAAAAATTGCTGACAAAAATGACAATGTTTTGCTTTCGCCTGCATGTGCTAGTTTTGACCTATTCGAAAATTATGAGGATCGAGGAAATCAATTTAAACAAGCAGTAAGAGAATTGTAGTAAAGTAAAATGAAAAATATAAAGAACATCATACTTGGAGATAGGGTACTTTGGGTAGCTATCGCTTTACTTTCTGTTTTTTCATTTCTTCCAGTTTTCAGTGCTAGTTCTAATTTGACCTATGTTGTTGGCCAAGGAACACCATGGAGTCATTTGTTAAAGCATTTTGTCGTTTTGCTTTTTGGTTTTGCCTTAATGTATAGCCTTCACAAAATTCCTTACCATTATTTTAAAGGTATTTCCATATTGGCGCTGCCATTAATCATCTTGTTACTGATTTATACCGCCACTCAGGGAAATCTCATTGCTGGTGCAAATGCCAATAGATGGATTAGTATACCAATCGTTGGATTAAGTTTTCAAACCTCTACTCTAGCTTCCATTGTGCTTCTGGCTTATGTAGCTCATTTGATGTCCAAGGATAACCCTGAGTTAAATCGATTAAAATCCTCCATACTAAAGCTTTGGATTCCTGTTTTTATTGTGATATTATTGATTTTGCCCGCCAATTTATCAACTTCTGTTTTGTTGTTTTTTATGGTCCTTATCTTAGTTTTTCTAGGAGGGTATCCCATCAAGTACCTTCTAGGAATGTTTAGCATGGGCCTTTTTATGGCTTTTTTGTTTATACTGATTGCTAAGGCCTATCCGGATTGGGTTCCCAACAGAATTGATACTTGGATAAGTAGGATAGAAAACTTTAACAGTGGCGTTGATAATGGCGGAAGTTACCAAATTGAAAGGGCCAAAACTGCAATAGCTACTGGTGGTTTTTTGGGAGTAGGAGCGGGAAAAAGTGTGATGAAAAACTTTTTACCTCAGAGCTCGTCTGATTTTATATATGCCATAATTGTAGAAGAATTCGGATTGGTAGGAGGAACTGCTTTGATTTTATTATATCTGGTAGTGCTGTTCAGAATTGTTGTCATTGCACATAAATCCGATACAGTTTATGGAAAACTATTGGTTTTGGGATTGGGATTGCCCATAATAATGCAAGCGTTTGTAAACATGGCGGTTGCATTGCAAGTATTTCCCGTAACGGGACAAACACTTCCTTTGATCAGTAGTGGGGGTACGGCTGCTTGGATGACATGTATTGCATTCGGAATGATCCTTAGTGTAAGTGCAGGACAAAAAATTGAATCCAATACTCTGCAGGAAACTGAAGACAAAAACGAAAATCCTTTAATCATTTTAGGTGAAACCTTATAAAATCATCATATCGGGAGGAGGAACTGGAGGTCACTTGTACCCTGCACTTGCTATTGCAGACGAATTCCAATCGCGCCACAACACAGCAGAAATTTTATTTGTTGGAGCATTGGGTAGAATAGAAATGGATAAGGTTCCAAAGTCAGGATATAGAATTATTGGTCTTTGGATTGATGGTATTCAAAGGTCTTTATCAATTAGAAATCTAATATTTCCTATAAAATTGGTTTTGAGCCTGCTAAAATCCATTTTAATTCTTTTGAAATTCAAACCTGATGTAGTTGTAGGCACTGGTGGTTTTGCCAGCGGACCTCTGCTGTTTATTGCCGGAGTATTGAAAATACCAACCTTGATTCAGGAACAAAATTCATATCCTGGTATTACCAACAAACTTTTGTCCAAAACCGTAAAAACCATTGCCGTGGCCTACGAAGGTTTGGAAAGATTTTTCCCAAAAGAAAAGTTGAATCTTACCGGTAACCCTATCCGCAAATCAATAACTGATGGCAAATTGAGTCCCACTAAGGCTAAGGCATTTTTTAAACAAATTCCCGGCATACCCACTTTAGTGGTTTTGGGTGGAAGCTTGGGAGCAAAACGCATTAACCAATTGATTGCAACACATCTTGACACTTTTAAAAAACAAGGATTACAATTGATTTGGCAATGCGGTTCATTGTATTACGACCAGTACAAAAAACACCAATCCGAGAGGGTAAAAATTATGTCATTTGTTGCGGAAATTGATAAACTTTATGCAGCGGCAGATATCGTGATTTCTAGATCGGGTGCTGCGACCTTATCTGAACTCTGTTTTGCCGCTCGCCCAGTTCTATTGGTTCCATCACCTAATGTTGCTGAGAATCACCAATACAAAAATGCGATGGCTTTGGCCAACAAAGGAGCAGCACTAGTGATTGCGGAAAAAGACTTAGACCTGAATTTCCCAAATTGTTTTAAACTGTTGTTAGACCGCAAAAAACGAAATGAAATGTCAAAAAACCTAAAAACATTGGCACAACCCAATGCCACTGGAAAAATTGTAGATCTCATTGAAGCACTTTTATAAATGAATCAAAAAGGAAAGAAATACTATTTTTTGGGAATTGGTGGCATAGGAATGTCGGCGCTAGCCAAATACCTTTTTGATACTGGAAATAGAGTTATGGGCTATGACAAAACCGCTAGCCCAATAACTTCTCAATTGATTGATTTGGGCATATCTGTTTTACACGATCAGTCTCCAGATAAAATCCCTCAAGATTTTTGTCAAGAGGACACCCAAATTGTTTATACTCCTGCGGTGCCCTTAGATCATCCACAACTTAATTTCTTTATTGAACAAGGAAACAAAATCAAGAAGAGGGCAGTTGTGTTGGGTGAAATTACTAAAGAAACTGTAGTCTTTGCAATCGCTGGTACTCACGGAAAAACCACTACGGCCTCCTTTTTAACCCATTATTTTGCTTATTTGAATTTGGAGTTTACAGCTTTCTTGGGAGGGATTATGATAGAGTACCAAAGTAATCTGGTACAAAAAGGGAAGAAATACTCGATTGTAGAGGCCGATGAATATGATCGTTCGTTTTTACAATTATTTCCAGATTATGCTTGTATCACAGCAATGGATGCGGATCATTTGGATATATACGGCGATCATAAAAATATTAAGAAAGCATTCGATCAATTTTCTAAACGTGTAAAACATAAAGTATTAGTTGCCAAGGATTTAGATAAAGAGACTTGCTGCTATGCTCTTGAGGATCAGGCCAGCTATCGTGCAGAAGCCATCAGAGTTGAGGGACAAGGATACCGTTTTGATCTTGTTAGCCCCACCCAAACCCATAAAAATATTTATCTCAGAGCAATGGGCCGGCACAATCTATCCAATGCTATAGGTGCGTTAGCAATTTTAGATATGGGGGGGTTCCCTTTGGATAAAGTTTTACCTGCCTTGTCAACCTTTAAAGGCATACAACGTAGAATGGAGGTTTTTTCTTTGGAGAATAAAATAGTGATAGACGATTATGCCCATCATCCAAGGGAGATAGATGCTGTGTTTAAGACCATTTCAGAATTTTATCCTGATAAAACAAATATGGTGGTTTTTCAACCTCATCTTTTTTCGCGGACAAAAGATTTTATGGGAGAGTTTGTGGATGTCCTAAGTAGATTTGATGAAATTGTTTTAATGGATATTTATCCAGCCAGAGAACAACCCATAGTTGGGGTAAATTCAGATGTATTGTTAGAGCTGATAAAACACAACAAAAAAAGAAAAATATCTAAAGAAGCTTTTCGTTCTACCATCCTCAATTCTGAAGCAGATTTAGTATTGGTAATGGGGGCAGGAGATATTGGAAATCACATTCAAAAACTAAAAAAAACAGCCTAAATGCAACTAAAAAAATACATCTTTTTTATGACGATTTTAATATTAATCATATTGATGTCTGCTTTTGCACACTTTAGGAATAGCAAACGTTTGGTTGGTAAAATAGAAGTCAATTTTGAATCCCATGGGGCCAGATTTCTAAGCGACTCACTCGTTAATAAATTGTTAATACAAAACAAAGGAGTGCTTCCGTGGAAGGCTAAAGATAGTTTAGTTTTGAATATGCTTGAATCCTTATTAGAAGATAACCCTTATATAGACAAAGCTGAGGTTTTTCATTTTCATCAAGGAGTTTTAGGAGTAAATATTCTAGAAAAAATTGCAGTTCTAAGGGTACAAGGGCAAGATCAATTTTATTTGGACAGATTTGGAAATCAGTTTCCCCTTTCCAATAATCATACCCCAAAAGTTCCCTTATATTTCGGAAAGTTTAAAGAAAATCAAAAGAAAGATCTCATATCA
>CACNDW010000013.1 GCA_902619315.1 uncultured Bacteroidota bacterium
CAAGTCAGAGAAAGAGCTTTTCGAGGTATTTCACGAAACTATCCTTACAATGGTGAGAACAACTTGTTAGAGGCAATTTATCACGAACGCCGATTGGAGTTGGCTGGTGAAGGACATCGTTTCTTTGATCTTGTAAGAACTGGAAAAGCAGAGGAAGCGTTTTCATCATATAACTCATCCATTGATGGTGAGAACTTATCATTGGAAGAAAAAACATTAAGAAAAATCAATTATACAAGTGGTAAAAACGAGGTGTTTCCCATACCTCTTGAAGAATTAAATTTAGCAAACGCAACTGATACCTGGGGACAAAACCCTGGTTACTAGTTTAAAAAATCTTTTGAAAATAATTTATGAATAATCAGAAGGAAATAGTCAATTAACTTTAAATATTTTAAAATGAACAATTATCTAAAAAAAGGAATGCTCGCTCTTCTAGGGCTATGCATCGTTTATTCGTGTAGTAAAGATGCGGATGAAGAGACACCACAAGTTTCAAATGTATCATTTACAGTTGAAGTAAGTGGAGACGGAAACGTAATTACGGTAACCCCTACTTCTACAGAGGGAACATCTTATTCTATAGATTTTGGAACATCTGCCAGTGATGATATTTTAACCACAGCAGGACCTGGCGTATCATATACATATCCTGAAACTGTCGGAACATATACAATTGTCGTTACTGCTTCAGCGTATGGATTTGATAACGGCACTGCAACACAAGAGGTTACTGTAGTTTATGTTGCACCACCGCCTTCCCCTTTAGAAGGAAGATGGGTACTATTACATGAGGGTGGAGCTCTTGGAGTTGGACCATCATCAACTGATTTTTCATGGTGGTCTAATGCGCTTGGTGATGTTGTAAAAAGAGATTGTCTTTTTGATGACGTATATGTATTTAACGCAGACGGATCTTTTCAAAATATCCCAGGTGAAACAACATGGGTAGAGCCTGGATTCGGTAACGATCCTGAAGGTTGTGCTGCTCCCATAGCTCCTTGGAATGGTTCCAATAGCTCAGCTACTTGGGAGTATGATGAAGACGCCAAAACAATTAGAATATCTGGTGCAGGGGCATACCTAGGGTTGTTCAAAATAGGCGAATCTGTTGAACATGCTTCTGGTGCAACTGCTGACGAGAGTATAACTTATACTGATGTTTCTATTTCGGAAGATGGAAATACCTTGACTGTCATAAAGGTCATTGCTGACGGTGGTGTATTTTGGAGGTTTAAAATGGCTAAAGAAGGCTCTTCTGGAGCAGAGCTTCCTCAAACAGATACAGATGGTGATGGGATCATTGATGCCTTAGATGCATGTCCAACAGTTTCAGGTACAGGTGACGGATGTCCAGTAGTTACAGCTCCTGAAGATGCTCCAGCAACTCCAACTGCTGATGCTTCAACTGTAACCTCAATTTTCAGTGACGCATATACTGATATTGCTTCAACATTTGCGCCAAACTGGGGACAATCAACTATTTCAACAGAAGAGACAATTGCAGGGAATGCGGTAAAAAAACTAGTTAACTTCAACTTTGTTGGAATTGATAATGTTGGTGGAGATGCTGCAGGAAGAATATCTATTGCTGCTGTAACACATGTAACATTTGATTACTGGACACCAAATGGTTCTACTCTTAAATTTAAATTAGTAGACTATGGATCTGATGGTGAGTGGGAAGCTGCTACCAACATAGAACAAATGGTAACTGTAACTGAAGCTGCTCCAACCGAAACTTGGACCAATGTTGTTATACCAATTAGTGATTTCAATACTCTATCTGCCGATGGTAAAATTGGACAGATTATTTTTGATGGAGGAGATGGAACACAAACATTCTATATTGACAACATTTACTTTTATTAATTAAATATCTTGAAACCCCACACTATACTGTGTGGGGTTTTTTTAAAACTAATTAAAAACAATTAAAATAGAAATTACATTGGATTTAATTTTTTGATGGTATCACAGACAATCACCTCACTACATTGAATGGAAAATATCAACCTAACATTTAAAAGTATCTGTCTTTTTTTCTTTTTCACATCTTGTGTCAAAGATCAAGATATCCCTTACGTGGGAGAACTTATTGAAAAAATTGTAGCTGATTCTAAAAGCCCAGTTGATGGAAGCCCTTCCATAGAGGACTTATCTAACGCTGGAATACAAAACTTGATTGGGGACCAAAATAAATATAAAGTGGCTATTGCTAACGCCTCTCCTGAACCAACTACATTAACTGAAATGCAACAAATTATAAATGATGTAAATGGAGATAGAGCATATCTGGGCAATACAAAACTTGTTTGGTCAGATGAATTTGATTCAGAAGGTAGCCCACTAGATTCGAAATGGGATTATGATATTGGAACAAACAATGGTTGGGGAAATGGAGAATCACAGTACTATACAACATTGGAAGATAATGTAAAAGTTGAGGATGGATTACTAATTATAACAGCAAAGAAAGAAAATTTTGAAGGGGCTAATTATACCTCTGCTCGATTAAAATCTCAGGGTAGATACAGTTTTACCTATGGAAAAGTTGAAATTAGGGCTAAACTTCCTTCTGCTGCTGGCACATGGCCTGCATTATGGATGCTAGGTTCAAATATTACCTCTGTGGGTTGGCCAAAGTGTGGAGAAATAGATATTATGGAGCAAAAGGGCTGGGATAAAAGTAAGGTTTCTGCTGCACTTCATAATCAATCAAGCTCGGGAAATACAATACACTTTAAAGAAGTTGATGTCCCAACTTCAGTTAGTGAGTTTCACATTTACGCTGTAAACTGGACTCCTGTTGAAATCACCTTTTCTGTTGATGGGATCGAGTATTTCACATATAACCCTGAAGACAAAACCGAGCTAAATTGGCCTTATGATAAACCTCAATTTATAATTTTAAATGTGGCGATGGGTGGTGATCTAGGAGGTGAAATTCCATCAGATTTCAATGAAAGTTCTATGCAAATTGATTATGTAAGGGTATACCGTTAAAAAACATACGGATTTAACGACTTATAAAATCTTCTTGCCTTATGAACAAATAAAGGCACTTCAAGACTGGAGTATTAGCCTTGAGGATATGTGTGTGAAAATTTTATAAGGAAGAATTTTTCTTCCAGAGATAATAACTTTAAAACAATCATTTAAGACCAAGTCTAGTTTAGATCAGGTCGATACAGAAGATCTATGGTGTCAGTGATTTGATTACTCTAACTGATCCGATTTAAAAAAATATTAGTTGAATGATCAACTTAGAAGAAATAAAATTTATTGAAAATTATAAGGTACATCCAAATAAAATTATAAAAGGAGAGGAAGTACTAATAGCGGGAGAAAACTTTCAAAAAATCTCCAATGTGGATAGAATGCGCCCTTTTTTTATGAGCTTGGTCAGCAACTCTAACCATTGGCTTTTCATTTCGTCTTCGGGTGGCCTTACCGCAGGAAGAAAACATAGCAGTAATGCATTGTTTCCATATTACACGGATGATAAAATCGTTGAATCGGCAGAGAATTCAGGTAGTAAAACCATATTTATAGTTTCAAAGGGCGGTGCTAACTATCTATGGGAACCATTTTCCATAAGACATGAAGGACTATTTAAAACTTCTAGAAACCTTTATAAAAACAACTTGGGGAACAAAATCATTTTTGAAGAAATTAATCACGATCTTGATTTGACTTTTTCATACGCATGGAAAACTAGTGATCATTTTGGTTTTGTAAGACAAGTAGAGTTGATCAGCCAAGGTCTTGAAACTATAAGTATTGATGTTCTAGATGGAATTCAAAACCTTCTCCCTTGGGGCATCGAGGTAGACTTACAATTGGATAGTAGTAACTTAGCTGATGCTTATAAAAAGAATGAATTAGATCTTGAAACGGGCTTGGGCATCTTCTCGCTATCAGCTTTGATTGTAGACCGAGCAGAGCCAAGTGAAGCTCTAAAAGCGAATACCGTTTGGTCATCAGGGTTTGAAAATCCAAAATATCTATTGTCTTCCCTACAATTGGACAAATTCAGATCAGGGCTACCGGTTGAAAACGAATTGGATATCAGGGCTGAGAAAGGGGCTTACTTCTTAAACACGCACTTAAGACTTGAACCAAAATCTTCTAAAAAATGGACGATAGTGGCCGATGTTAGTCAGACCATTAACCAGATCAATCAGATCAGAGAGCGCTTGATCAAAAAAGAAAATTTAGTCAATGAACTCAATCAAGATATTCAGTATGGATCCGCGGAATTAATTCGTTTAGTTGCAGCAGCTGATGGATTGCAATTGACTGCCAATGGATCTAAGAATACCCGGCATTTCTCCAACACACTTTTCAATATTATGAGAGGAGGGATTTTCGATTATAACTACACCATTAATAAAGATGATTTTTCTAAATATTTATTTGGAGCTAACAAAGAATTGCACCAAAAAAAATTAGATCTTCTTGGTCAGCTCCAGGAAGAGTTCGATTTGACTGTTCTCCAATCAATTATAAATCAAGAAACCGATAAAGACTTTATTAGACTGGCAAAAGAATACCTTCCTTTAAAATTCAGCCGAAGACATGGAGATCCCAGTCGACCTTGGAACAAGTTTTCCATTAACACCAAAAGCGAAATTGACGGATCAAAAAATCTTGACTATGAAGGAAACTGGAGGGATATTTTTCAAAACTGGGAAGCCTTGGCGCATTCATATCCTGCTTTTATCGATGGGATGATTTATAAGTTTTTAAACGCATCTACTTTTGAAGGTTACAACCCCTATAGATTAACTAAAGATGGTTTTGACTGGGAGATAATTGAGCCAAAAAACCCTTGGTCATATATCGGATATTGGGGAGACCATCAAATAATTTATTTACTCAAGTTTTTAGAATTTTCCGAAAATTATTTTCCTAACAAACTCAATGACATACTTGATCAAGATATATTTGTTTTTGCCAATGTTCCTTACAGGATTAAAACGGTGGAAAATATATTAAAAGATCCAAAAAATACTATTGATTTTGACTATGAGGCAAATGAAAATATTCAAAACCGTAAAAATCAAATCGGAGCTGATGGAGCCTTACTTCAAGATGCTCAGGGTAAGATTTATAAAGTCAATTTAATTGAGAAGATTTTGGTGAGCCTATTGGCAAAAATTTCAAACTTTATTCCTGAGGCAGGAATCTGGATGAATACTCAACGTCCTGAGTGGAATGATGCTAATAATGCCCTGGTGGGTAATGGTGTTTCAATGGTTACCCTCTATTATCTGAGAAGATTTTTATCCTTTTTCAAAAGGTTCATTAATCAATTGGAGCAATCCGAATTTGCCATTTCTCATGAGCTATATGAATTTTTTATTCAAACGTTTCAGGCTTTTGACAATCAAAAGGCCCTACTTAAGACTGCTATATGTGATCAAGATCGTAAGAAAATCTTCTGTAGCCTGGGTAAGGCTGGAAGTAACTATCGTAATATAATTTATACCAACGGTCATTCAAATAAAAAGGAAAGAATAACCACAGAGGAATTGGATACTTTTATAACAGTTACCAATGCTTTTATTGAGCACACTATAAAAGCCAATAAAAGAAAGGATAAACTTTTCCATGCCTATAATCTGATTACTATATACGATGACCGTTTTTCGATTTCCTACCTATCCGAAATGTTAGAGGGTCAAGTTGCTGTATTAAGTTCTGGTTTTCTTTCAGCTCAGGAGAGTGTAGAACTTTTGGACAGTCTAAGCAATAGTAGACTCTACAGAGAAGATCAAAACAGCTATATCCTCTATCCGGATAAAGATCTGTCCATTTTTCTTCAAAAAAATAACATACCGGCAGCCAAAGTTGAAAGCAGCAAGTTTTTACAAAAGCTTATAAAAAATAACAACGTCGATATCATTTCTAAAGATGTTAAAGGAAAATTTCATTTCAATTCAACACTTAAAAACGTTAACGCTCTTAAAAGCGCTCTGAATCAGCTTCCAAGTGAATACGAAAGTTTAGTTGTAAAAGAATCTGAATCCCTTTTTTCACTTTATGAGTCTGTTTTTAATCACAAATCCTTTACTGGAAGATCTGGAACTTTTTTTGGATATGAGGGGCTGGGCTCCATTTACTGGCACATGGTATCCAAACTCTTATTGGCCAATTATGAGGTAGTTTCAAAAGCCATTGAATTGGGTGAAGCAAAAAAGTGGATCGATCGATTGATAGATCATTATTATAAGATCTATAACGGAATTGGTCCAAAAAAATCCCCCGAGTTGTACGGTGCTTTTCCTACTGACCCCTATTCGCATACGCCTAGGGGAAAGGGAGTACAGCAACCCGGTATGACGGGACAAGTCAAGGAGGATCTCCTCAGCAGATCTGGAGAATTGGGTGTTAGGGTCAAAGAAGGGATTCTGAGTTTTGATCCCGAGTTACTTAGAAATGAGGAGTTTTTGGGTCATAAACAAGTATTTTATTTCATCAATATCCACCAGAAAAAAAGTGAAATACATTTGGTGCCAAAATCAATTGCTTTCACTGTTTGTCAAGTTCCCGTGGTCTATCAAAAATCTGATGAAAATGTAATTGAAGTCCATGCAAAGGATGGAAGTGTAACCCATTTGAAAGGAAAACAACTCAATTTCAAAATAAGTCAAGCAGTATTCAGAAGATCGGGTAAGTATGAAAAAATCGTTGTTTTTCTCGACTCAATAAATTAAAATGAAATTAACCAAAATTATATTTTTACTAATCTCAGCTTTCCTAACAGGGTCAAGTCTTGGATGTAATCCCTCTGCCAAAAAAATATTTATAAAAGGGAGACAAATATGGGTTGACGATGCTCCTTTTTTTATTAAAGGTATATGTTATAATCCGGTTCCCAAAGGCTCTGAAAAAAGAGATTTCAACACTTTGGAAACTGATCTTAAATTGATGGTTGAGGCAGGGATTAATACACTCAGAGTATATAGTCCTATTGAAGAAAAATCTGTTTTAGATAAAATTGAGGCGGCGGGGATCAAAGTTATCATTAGTATAGGTTACGACCAGCAAGGTTATTATGATTTGATTACCAAATCATACATCAATTATGTTGAAAAGTACAAAGATCACAATGCCATTTTGTTATGGGAATTAGGAAACGAATATAATTACCACCCCGAATGGTTTGATGGAGACATTAAAAAATGGTATGTAATCTTAAATCAAGCCGCAAAAACCATTCATCAAATCGATAGAAATCATCCAGTTTCGTCTGCACATGGTGAGTTGCCAGATTCTTTGGCTTTTTCAATTTGCAACGATCTTGATTTATGGGGTTTAAATGTATACCGTTGGGATAACCCCAATGAGTTGTTTGAGCAATGGGAAGAATTGAGTGATAAACCTTTATATTTTTCTGAAGCGGGCAGTGACAGCTACATGACCACTGATCGTGACGGTTTTATCCAGGGCGAAAATCAAAAAGCCCAGTCAGTTGCCAACTACAAAATAGTCGATGCTGTCTTTCAGAATGCTCACTTGATCAGCGGACTGACTCTATTCTCTTTTTCTGATGAATGGTGGAAGGCAGGAAATCCTCATCAACAAGACATTGGCGGTTTCGCACCAAACAGTTCTGGAGTTCCCTATGATGGGAGTCCTAATGAAGAATATTGGGGGATTGTTGATATCGACCGGAACAAAAAAGAGTCGTTCCATGTTTTAAAGGAACAATACAAAAATTTTGATTTAAAAAAACAAACACCTCAATGAATATATGAATGAATTGGATGAAAATACAGTGAAAAATGTGTCCATGGGCCAGAAGATAGCTTTTGGTTTTGGGATGTTAGCCAATCAAATGTTTCCTGCAGCATTACAAATATTCATGGTTATCCTTGTTCAAGATCTCGGATTTCCCCCTTTTTTATGGGGGTTGATTTTTTTCTTGCCAAGATTTCTTGATGCTGTTACCGATCCTATTATGGGATTTATTTCGGATAACACCAAGTCGAAATGGGGTAGAAGGAGACAATACATTTTTATAGGTGCATTGATTACCGGGGCATCATTTATTGCAATGTGGCAAATGTATGAGGTAAATGGGCCGATCTATAATTTTTGGTATTTCCTCAGCTTTTCTTTTCTCTTTTACTTGGGGATCACCATTTTTAGCGTACCATATGTTGCAATGGGTTATGAGATGAGTGGTGATTTTCACGAACGAACCCGAATTATGGCAGTGGCTCAATGGATTGGTCAGTGGGCCTGGGTAATTGCACCATGGTTTTGGGTTATTTTTTATGATCCCGATTGGTTCGAAAGTGCTGATAAAGGGGCCAGACAAGTATCGATCTTTATCGGAGTCATTTGTACCATTTTGGCCATTATTCCAGCTATTTTTGTCAAAAGTAAATCAACCCTCAATGATAAAAACCTGACCCCTTTAGGAGTTAAATATCTATCTCAAAATGTTGGGGATATTTTTTCCGGTTTTAAATATGTATTGAAGAATAAACCCTTTAGAAAATTATGCATAGCTACTTTTTTAATTTTTAATTCATTTAATACTATTGCTGCCTTTTCCTTTTTTATAATTGTCTATTACTTATTCAATGGGGATGCTTCAGAAGCTGGAATATGGCCAACACTTCATGGATGCATAGCGGCTTTGATGACCACATTTTTAGTAATTCCCGTTGTGACAAAAATGTCTGAGAATTTTGGAAAGAAAAAATCATTTATTATTACACAAGGAATTTCCATTATAGGATATATTCTTTTTTGGTTTTTATTTGTCCCTGGTAAACCTCATTACTTCCTGTATGCTTTACCATTTTTCTCATTTGGAATAGGAGGTTTATTTACCCTGATGATGAGTATGACTGCAGATGTATGTGATTTGGATGAACTAAACTATGGCTTACCTAGAAAAGAGGCTACATTTGGAGCTATTTATTGGCTTATGGTAAAATTTGGATATGCAATTGCAGGTCTGTTAAGCGGTTTGATCATGTCATTGGTAGGGTTTGATCCTAATGTATCAGAGCAACCAGAAGGAGCAATTTTTTGGTTAAGAGTAGTGTATACCGTCCTTCCAATAGTGGGAACCCTTTTTGCCATCTATGTGATGCGAAACTATGAGATTTCTGAAAACAGAGCGAAAGAAATAAGAGCAAAACTCAGAGAAAGAAAATTGACTACTAAATAGTTTTGTCTTCGGTTCAATGAGCTTAAACTTTTTTATTTTGGGACAATTATTTTTACACATCAAAGAAAAGTACTGGGAGAAAAATACAGAAAATTAAGCCCATTGAGGATATTAAACCTCCAGGGCTATGAATTCTTAAAGGCTTTTAACTTTTCTATGAGTTCTGGGACAACTTCAAAAGCATCTCCCACTACTCCGTAGTCCGCAGCTTTAAAAAAAGGTGCCTCAGGGTCAATATTGATCACTAATTTAACTTTTGAGGAATTGATCCCTGCCAAATGTTGAATAGCACCTGATACACCTATTGCAATATACAAATTGGATGCAACCGGTTTCCCAGTTTGTCCTACATGTTCACTATGGGGACGCCACCCCATATCAGAAACAGGTTTTGAACATGCTGTTGCTGCCCCCAAGGTTGAAGCCAAATCTTCTATAAGATGCCAGTTTTCAGGACCCTTTAGGCCTCGACCACCAGATACTACAATTTCAGCATCGGCAATAGTTATTTGACCACTGGCCCTTTCAACCTTTTCTAATACAAAATTAGTTTCTGATGAGACGTCTGACTTCGTTTCAGAAATAATTTCTTTGGGCTCTTCTTTTAGTCCAAAGGAATTATTAGATAAACTAATAATATTCAATTCGTTATCAAGAACACAAGTATTAAATGCTTTATTCGTAAAACAAGATCGCTTTATACTCAGGGGGTCCATAGATTCAGGGAGTCCAACCACATTGGAAGCGTAGCCTGCCGATATAGAAACAGCCAACAAGGGGGCCAAGTATTTTGCATTGGCACTGGAACTTAAAAGCACCAGCTTTACTCCATTTTCTTTTACGACTGAGGCCAGATTTGCGGCATACCGCTCGGCGGTGAACTTTTCCAGTTTGGGGTCACTGATCTGAATCACCCTTTCAACACCATAGGTTCCCAGCGTTTGGTATTCACTGTGGTTGAAACTGGCAGCAATCAATTCAACACCCAATTGGTTAGCAATTGCCCTACCATAAGAAGCCAGTTCAAGTGCACACTTCTTGAATTTTCCGTTTTCGGATTCTGCATATATTAAAATACCCATTTTTTTTTTCTAAATTACTTTGGCTTCGTTGTGAAGCAAATCGATCAGTTGGTCAATTTGATCGGAATCCACCATTTTGACTGCTCCCCTGGGGGCAGGTTTTTCAAATTTTGAAATAGTAGACTTGATCTGGCTATCCACTGGAGGCAGAACCGTCAAACTTTTTTGTCGGGCTTGCATGATTCCTCTCATATTGGGAATGATCAAGTCCTTTTCCTCTACCAGACCTTTTTGAGCGCCGATAACTAAAGGAAGCTCACAACTAATGGATTCAATACCTCCATCAATTTCTCGCTTGGCTTTGGCAGTGCTGCCCTCTATTTCAAGCCCAATACAATTGGTTACAAAATTATAACCCATATGGGCAGAAAGCATCCCTGGAACCATGGCACCGTTGTAATCAATGGACTCTCTTCCCGCAATGATTAAATCATAATTTTCTTCTTTGCAATGGGCACTCAGTTGTTGCGCTACCTGAAAACCATCTGTAGGGTTCAGATTAATCCTAAAGGCCCTATTGGCTCCAATAGCCAAGCACTTTCTTAGTGTGGGTTCACAACTAGCCTCTCCAACGGTGATTACAGTTACTTCTGCTTGTTCTTTTTGTTGAAACCAAACTGCTCGGGTGAGTCCAAATTCGTCATTGGGGTTGATGATGAATTGAACGCCATTTTTGTCAAAGGCTCTATCATCATCAACAAAATTTATTTTAGAGGTGGTATCAGGAACATGACTGATGCATACCAAAATTTTCATAAAAGGATTTTTAAGTCAAAAATTTATATGGTCGTATAACAAATTAATAAAAACTAGGACTATAAATTGATTAAAACTATCAATAATCTACCAGACAAAGTTATTAAAAAATATTATGCATGCATAATATTTTATCAAGGAATTAATCTAATAATTTTATTGAGGGTAAAGTCAACACTTGCAGCTGGGGTTTAATTTTTTGCAATATTCATTAAGGGTAATTCCCTTATGTTGCTTGAATAATTTATCAAACTTTTCTTTTGAGGAATAGCCACAAACTCTCCAAATATTAGCTAAGTCAACACTTATTTTATGATAGTCTTTTGATTTTATGAGACTGTTTGCAATTGAGATGGCATATACAAGCTTTGACTTATCAGCCGCTCGTATTATCAAAGTATCTTTTCCGTTAGATAAATCCATTATGGTCTAAAGTATAAAAAAAGCGATAAATAAATCGTATAATGGAGAAAAAATTCAGGGGATTACCCCATCAAAGATTGGACCTTCATAGCCAAGCCCATATCTCCGTCGATTTTGACTTGCCCTCCCATAACTGCCATCATCGGGTTAAGTTCCCCATCCCTGAGTTTCTCCAGAACGTCTTTGGAAACAGTTATGGTACAATCTGCTTCCAAGTCATCCATAGAAACAGTATTTTGATCACCATTTCCGTCAATAAATACAGCGTTTTCATCGACCATAAATTTTAGTGTACCTCCCAAGGGACTCGCATTTTCAGCTTTCTCTTTAAACTGTTCAAATACTTTTTGATGACTCATAAAATTGATTTTAAACAAATGTATAAAAAAATTAATCCCACTCAATTTTTTATTAATCACCAATTATCAAGGGAATGATTATTTTAAATGGTACTATGTTTCAATTTATTAAAGAATTAAAATTATTTTTTACCATTGTGTTGGAAGTAAAGTAAATATCTAGCACTTGAAGAATACCAAAATCTAATCCTATTTTTTTTAATATTATTATGCATGCATAATAATTTTTTAATAGATTTGCTAAAAACCTAACAATGCACTATCGAATAAAAAAAGTTGCCGTTTTAGGTTCCGGAGTCATGGGTTCTGGAATAGCATGTCAATTGGCAAATGTTGGACTCGAAGTTTTGATGCTGGACATTTTGCCCCAAAAACCATCAGAAACAAAAACCGACAGAAATAGTGTAGCCCAAAACGCTCTGAACAAAGCCATCAAATCTAAACCCGCACCACTCTACAAAAAAGAATATGCCAGCAGAATATCGGTCGGAAATCTAGAGGATGACTTTAAAAAAATAAATGATGTTGATTGGATTATAGAGGTTGTTGTTGAAAGATTGGACATTAAGCAACTGATTTTCGAAAAAGTCGAAAAATATAGAAAACCAGGAAGTATTGTCAGTTCTAACACTTCCAGTATACCTATTTCTCAGTTGTCTCAAGGAAGATCAGAGGACTTTAAAAAACATTTTTGTGGAACCCATTTTTTCAATCCGCCGAGATACTTGAGGTTACTCGAGATAATTCCCATAGCCGAAACTCGGGCTGAATTAGTTGATTTCTTTATGCACTTTGGCGAAGTCAATTTGGGAAAACAAACTGTTTTATGTAAAGACACTCCTGCATTTATCGCCAACAGAATTGGAGTAATGTCGGGTGTAAAAGTATTTGATCTAACTCAGAAATATGACCTCTCCATTGAAGAAGTTGATGCTTTAACAGGTGCGCTCATTGGAAGACCCAATACAGGAACTTTCAGATTGCAAGACTTAGTAGGTTTGGATACAGGTGAAAAAGTCACTCAGTTTGTGGTCAACAATGTCAAGAATGATTCCTTTTTTGAATCCTTAGGAAAGGCTCCTGAAACAGAATTTATGAAATTTCTGTTGGGAAACAACTTTTTGGGCAACAAAACAGGAAAAGGTTTTTATCACAAAACCGATCAAAAAGACCAGAACGGAAAAACTATCATTTATGCCTTAGATCTCAAAACACTGGAATACAAACCCAGTAATCGCCCAAACAATCCTATACTTATAAAAGCTAAAGGCATTGAAAATATGCAAAAGCGAATGCGATTTTTGGTGGGTGAGGAAGGTAAAGAAAGCCTTTTTCTTAGGGACTATTTCTCAGCTATTTTTGCCTATGCGGCCCAGCGTGTACCCGAAATTTCGGATCAATACTACCCTGTCGATGATGCCATGAGAGCAGGATATGTTTGGGATTTTGGTCCTTTTGAATACTGGGATCTTATTGGCTTTCAGAACGGAATGGACATGATTCAGGCAGCAGGTGAGAAAATCCCAGATTGGATCAAGCAAATGCAAAAAGCCGGTTTCGAGCAATTTTACAAATACGAAAACGGAGAAAAGAAATATTTTGACCTCGAAAGTCAGAACTACAAAACAGTCCCCGGATCAGATGCCTTCATTATCTTAGAAAGCTTCAGACAAAATACCCCCATCATTAAAAATAGTGAATGTGCTGTTCATGACATCGGAGATGGAGTGATGTGTTTGGAATTTCAAAGTAAAAGTAACTCCATAGGCGAAGGGATTGGAAAAGCCATTGCCGAATCCATTGATATCGCAGAAAACGAAGGCTGGAACGGCATAGTGATTGGTAACAATGCCAAACAATTTAGTGTAGGTGCAAATCTAATGAACATTGGTATGTTTGCCATGCAAAAACAATTTGACACACTGGATCAAATGGTGGCCGATTTTCAATCTATCAACATGCGAATAAGAACCTCGAAAATCCCAGTGGTGGTTGCCACTCAGGGTTATGTGTTTGGGGGAGGATGTGAAATCACCATGCATTGTGATGCTGCGGTATCTGCCTCAGAATCCTACATCGGACTCGTCGAAGTAGGGGTAGGTCTCATCCCTGGAGGTGGAGGAACTAAAGAATTTGCCCTCAGGGTCTCAGACTGTTTTTATGAAGGAGATGTCCAAATGCCCATGTTGATCGACCACTTTAAATCCATAGCAACAGCAGCCGTTTCCACTTCGGCCTCCGAAGCTTTCGATTTGCATTATCTTTTGGAAAATCGTGATACCATTTCCCACAACGTCCAAAGAAACATTGGCTTGGCGAAAGCGAAAGTATTGGAGCTTGCCAAAGATTATATACCACCCTCACCGAGACAAGATATAGAAGTATTGGGCCGGTCGGGATTGGGGGTACTTTACTCTGCTATCAACGAATACCGCTTGGGTAAATTTATGTCTGAGTACGATGAAGTAATCGCCCGAAAGTTGGCTTATGCCATGTGTGGTGGTGATTTGACAAGTCCACAAAAGGTGAGTGAACAATATTTGCTCGATATCGAACGCGAAGCCTTTATGAGCTTATTGGGAAATCAAAAAACCTTAGATAGAATACAGTACTTATTAATGAATAACAAGCCCTTGAGAAACTAAGACATATGGAAGCATATATAGTAAAAGGATACAGAACTGCAGTAGCAAAAGCCAAAAAAGGAGGGTTCAAAAACTATCGGTCAGACGATATGGCGGTTGATGTTTTAAAACATTTAGTCGGTCAAGTCCCAGGTTTGGACCCAACCACTATTGATGATGTAATTGTTGGCTGTGCCAATCCCGAGGGAGAACAGGGTCTTCAGCTAGGTCGGCTCATATCCGCCAGAGCTTTGGGAATAGAAGTACCAGGAATTACCATTAATCGTTATTGTGCCTCTGGATTGGAAGCCATCGCCATTGCAGTGGCCAAAATTAAATCAGGCATGGGACAGATTTA
Organism: uncultured Bacteroidota bacterium; assembly: GCA_902619315.1. Classification (GTDB taxonomy): domain Bacteria; phylum Bacteroidota; class Bacteroidia; order Flavobacteriales; family Flavobacteriaceae; genus UBA8316. Next base: position 14,799 of record CACNDW010000013.1, read on the forward strand.
TATTGCCGGAGGTACAGAGAGTATGAGTTTGATTCCCATGACTGGTTATAAATTGTCTCCTAGCTACAAAGCTAATATGGAAAATATCAATTACCACGTCAGTATGGGAGCGACTGCAGAGGCAGTAGCCGAAAAATTTAATATCAGTCGTGAAGCGGCCGACACTTTCTCTTTTAAATCTCACCAAAAAGCAGCTAATGCAATAGATCAGGGCTATTTTGAAGATGAAATTGTACCCATTACTGTGGAAGATGTATATGTCGAAGACGGAAAAAAAGTAAGCAATTCCCATACCGTTTCGGTCGATGAAGGTGTCAGGAGGGATACCACCATCGAGGGCTTGTCCAAATTAAGGGCTGTTTTCAAACAAGGTGGTATTATCACGGCCGGAAATGCCTCACAAACTTCTGATGGTGCTGCCTTTACACTGGTGATGAGTGAAGAAAAAGTAAAAGAATTGGGATTAGAACCCCAAGCTAGAATGGCTGCCTGTTCCGTTGGAGGGGTCCATCCACTCTACATGGGTATTGGGCCTTGTGAAGCCATTCCCAAAGCGTTGCAACAAGTGGGGCTGCAATTGTCTGATATTGAGCAAATAGAACTTAACGAGGCGTTTGCCGCACAAGCCCTGGCTGTCATCCAAGAAGCTGGGCTGGATCCTGATACGGTTAATGTTAATGGAGGAGCCATAGCCATGGGCCATCCCCTAGGTTGTACAGGAGCTAAATTGACTATTCAACTGTTGAACGAGATGCAACGCCGCAATCAAAAATACGGAATGGTCACCGCTTGTGTTGGAGGTGGACAAGGCATTGCTGGAATTTTTGAAAGACTGTAATCTAAACTTTTTTAACCACGTAAGTCACCATCCCCCAGATGATTAATTCATTGTCTTCGGTCACTTTAATGGGCTCGTATTTCGAATTTTCGGGCATCAGATAGACACAGTCCTCTTCCATTTTTAGTCTTTTTACGGTAAACTCCCCATCTATAAAGCAAACGGCTATTTTGTTGTCTTGAGGTTCCAAGCTGCGGTCGATCACCAACAAATCCCCATCGTCCAGTCCTGCACCTTGCATTGACTCTCCCGATACCCGGGCGTAGAAAGTAGCCTCCTCGTTTTTGACCACCTCACGGTCAATACTGATCCGTAACTCCTTAAAATCGTCTGCAGGAGAAGGGAAACCTGCCGAAATACCCTCTTGTACCAAAAAGGAGGATTTTCCCAATTCTTGATCCGGTTGAAAGAATATGATTTTATCTTCTTTATCACTCATTTCACTCTGATGATTTCGTAGATTTCTGTGGTAAATCGATTTGAAAGATGCTCTTGTTTCATTTTCCAGGTTTGTTTTAAATCCTGACTGGCCAGTTTCATTCGGTGTGGTCCATAACGGCGGTGAATTTTGTCTATGGTTTGCATCAGTGCCGTGTGTTTTGACGTATCTTGTTCGAACAAGGTAATTTGTCTCGAAGCTGAAGGTTTCAGTCCCAACAGTATCACCCCTGCTTTTTTGTATTCAATTCCCGGTTTGAAAATACTCCTCAACCCCATCAATGCGTAACGATTCAACACAAAGTTGGAGTCTGTGGCATGGGGCAGGGTTAGTGTACAACCATTGCGGTATTGTGCGGCATTGGGATCAAAGGGATTGCTTCTCACAAAGACATGGAGAGCAGTAGCACAGCTTTTTTGCTTTCGTAGTTTTTCAGCTCCTAGGAGTGTATATGTGGTAATGCGCTCTTCAAGATTACTATATATAGTGAGTATATCTTTAAAACTTCGCGTAACAGCAATGGATTTCTTTGCTGGTGTTACTTCTTCCAATTGCGTGCAGGGAACACCTTCCAGATCTCTTTTCAATCGCAGTCCCAGTATACTCATTTGTTTTTTGACCCATTCGTCGGGCAAATTCACAAAATCCAAGGCGGTTGTTACGCCTATGGCCTGGAGTCTTTTGGCGTGTTGCCTGCCAACGCCCCAAATATCTTCTACGGGAGTCCACTTCAGTGCTTTCAGTCGTTTTTTGTCACTGTCTATACAGTAAACTCCCTGGGTTCTTTCGTCAAATTTTTTGGCAATTTTATTGGCGATTTTGGCCAAGGCTTTAGAAGGGGCCAGCCCTACCGAAATAGGGATTCCAGTCCAACGCATTACTTGTTTACGCATTTTTAAACCAGTTGTACGGAGATCAAAATAATCAAAGCCTTCGAACTTTAAAAAGGCTTCGTCTATGCTGTAAATTTCGATATTGGGGGTGTAGGTTTCCAAGATTTTCATTACCCGATGGCTCATGTCTCCATAAAGGGGATAGTTGGAAGAAAAAACTTTGATGTTGTGCTTTTTGAATTTGTTCCGAAATTTAAAGGCAGGAGCTCCCATAGGAATTCCCAGGGCTTTGGCTTCATTGCTCCTGGCAATCACACAACCGTCATTATTGGAAAGAATAACCACTGCCTTACCCTCATACTGAGGTTGGAAAACTCGTTCGCAAGAAGCGTAAAAATTATTACAATCAATTAAAGCAAACATGTATAAAATCAAATTTTGAAAGGGATGGCTGTACAAACAACCTTGATTTTTAAACTAAAAACAACACCGTCATCGACACCGATCCAACACAAATTTAATAAGAATTGGATTGTTTTACAGACAAAATCGAACCTCTTTGGGCAAAAATTGTAATTTTGTTTTAAGGATTAGTGGTAATATTATTTAATGGACAAATATTCATTTTTAAATTCGGCTCACACCGCCTATTTTGCTGAATTATACGACCAATACCTACAAAATCCGGATGCTGTAGAACCTAGCTGGAGAGCATTCTTTCAGGGTTTTGATTTTGGGATGGAGCACGGGGAGTGGTCTGCAGAGGTTGCAGAGGTGGAAGTACCCGAGTCGGTCAAAAAAGAATTTCAGGTGGTAAAGCTAATTGAGGGTTACCGCACTCGTGGTCACCTATTTACCAAAACCAATCCCGTTCGTAATAGAAGAACTTACAGTCCCAATTTGGAGGTAGAAAACTTTGGATTATCCCAAGGCGATTTATCTACTGTATTCAATGCCGGATCTATTGTAGGTATAGGACCCAGCACATTGTCCGCCATCATAGAACATCTGCAAAGTACCTACTGTGATTCTATCGGTGTTGAATACATGTATGTCAGGAATGTGGAGAAAAAAGATTGGATTAAGGATCGATTACACCAAAATCAAAATCATCCGGATTTTAGTCCGGAGCAAAAAAAAGACATACTTAACAAATTAAATCAAGCCGTTAGCTTCGAAAATTTTCTACATACCAAATACGTGGGACAAAAACGATTTTCCTTGGAAGGAGGAGAGTCGGTTATTCCAGCATTAGATGCTCTTGTCATGGCCGCCGACGCCAAAGGAGTTGAGGAGTTTATTATGGGTATGGCCCATAGAGGAAGACTCAATACCTTAACCAATATATTCGGAAAATCCCCAAAAGATATTTTTAGCGAGTTTGATGGAAAAGACTACGATGAGGTGGTCTTTGATGGAGATGTTAAGTATCATATGGGTTGGACTGCAAAGATTGACCCCAACAATGACGGAAGGAAGATCAATATCAATTTAGCACCCAACCCCTCCCATTTAGAAACAGTAGGGGCGGTGGTAGAGGGAATTACGCGGGCTAAACTTGATAATAAATTCAATGGTGACACCTCAAAAGTTTTACCCATTATCGTTCATGGGGATGCCGCTATTGCAGGACAAGGGATTGCCTACGAAATTATACAAATGGCCAGATTGAAAGGTTATTCCACCGGAGGAACCATTCATATAGTGATCAATAATCAAATAGGGTTTACCACCAATTATCTCGATGCCCGATCAAGTACCTACTGTACCGATGTGGGAAAAGTTACTTTATCACCCGTTATGCATGTCAATGCCGATGATGTTGAAGCTGTTGTACACTCCGTGCTTTTTGCACTGGACTATAGGATGCATTTCAATGCAGATGTTTTTATCGATCTGTTGGGATACCGAAAATATGGACATAACGAAGGTGATGAGCCAAGATTTACCCAACCCAAGCTATACAAGATTATTGCGGCGCACAAAAATCCAAGAGATATCTATGCTGAAAAATTGATTTCTCAGGGCATCATCGATGCCAATTATGTTAAAAAGCAAGAGGAGGATTACAAATCCAAGTTGGAGCAAAATCTCCAAGTATCACGTACCGAGGAAACCACTGTAATTACTCCATTTATGGAAGACGAATGGACAGGTTATGAGAGAGTAGATGAAAAAGGAATGCATCCTGAGCTGTCAACAGCTATCGATTTGGAAGTACTTACTACAGTAGCCAAAACCATTACTAATGTTCCTCCGGATAAGAAGTTTTTAAGAAAAATTGAGCGTCTGATTGCAGAGCGAAACAAAATGTTTTTCAAAACTGATAAGCTGGATTGGGCCATGGGCGAATTACTTGCCTATGGTACGCTTCTTCTTGAGGGTTACAATGTCAGACTCTCCGGTCAAGATGTTGAAAGAGGAACTTTCTCTCATAGACATGCTGTGCTCAAGGCAGAATCTTCTGAGGAAGAAGTCATCTTACTCAACCTTATTGACCCAGAAAACCAGGGAAAATTTAATGTTTTCAATTCCTTTCTTTCAGAATACGGTGTTTTAGGATTCGATTATGGTTATGCAATGGCCAGCCCAAACTGTCTAACAATTTGGGAGGCGCAATTCGGAGATTTTTCCAATGGTGCCCAGATCATGATTGACCAATACATTTCTGCAGCAGAGGACAAGTGGAAAACTCAAAATGGGATCGTAATGCTTTTGCCTCATGGCTATGAAGGACAAGGTGCTGAACACTCCTCGGCTCGAATGGAGCGATATTTACAATTGTGTGCCAAAGACAATATGTTTGTCGCCAATTGTACCACTCCCGCCAACTTTTTTCATTTACTGAGAAGACAAATGAAGGTTAATTTTAGAAAGCCTTTGATTGTGTTTACTCCCAAAAGCTTATTGCGTCATCCCAGGGCTGTTTCCAGAGTTGAAGAGCTGACATCTGGAGCCTTTAAAAGTGTAATATCCGACAATGAGGTGACAGAAAAACAAGTCAAAACACTTATTTTTTGTTGTGGGAAATTCTATTATGATTTGATCGATGCCAGATCGAATAAAGATAGAATGGACGTGGCCATTGTCAGGCTGGAACAATTATTTCCATTGCCCCACGAGGAAATTCAATCCCAAATCCAGCGATATCCCAACTTACAGGATATAGTTTGGGCCCAAGAGGAACCCCGAAATATGGGAGCTTGGGGCTATTTGTTGCTCCATTTACCTGAAGCTCAACAAATGCGACCTGCTACCAGAAGGTATTATGGTTCCCCTGCGGCAGGAAGTTCCGTTAGATTTAAAAACAGACATCAACAAGTGATCGACTATGTTTTTGATCCTACGTTGGATAATTTTATTAGAAATAAAAGTAAATCGTCATAAACTATGATTTTAGAGATGAAAGTTCCCTCACCTGGGGAGTCTATAACAGAGGTTGAAATTGCTCAATGGCTGGTTGCTGATGGCGACTATGTCGAGAAAGACCAAGCCATTGCAGAAGTTGATTCTGACAAGGCTACCCTAGATTTGCCTGCCGAAGTTAGTGGAACAATTACCCTCAAAGCAGAGGAAGGAGATGCTGTTGAGGTTGGTCAGGTGGTTTGTCTTATCAATACAGAGGGTAAACCCAAAATGGGACAAAGCACTCCCTCACTCGTGGAAGCACCTGCTGCTGAAGCTGCAGCTCCTCAGTCTGGTCCTGTCGCCAATCAAAATTATGCTGCTGGTACCCCTTCGCCTTCTGCTAAAAAAATCATTGCTGAGAAAGGAATGGACTTGGAAAGTATTTTAGGCACGGGAAAGAATGGAAGAATTACTAAGAAAGATGCCCTCGAGGCAGTACCTTCCATGGGTACAGTACCTGCAGGCAGTATAAGAGGGGAGGAACGAGAGAAGCTTTCCATGTTGCGTAGAAAAGTAGCCGAGAGACTCGTTGCCGTTAAAAATGAAACTGCAATGTTGACCACTTTCAACGAGGCTGACATGGGTACTATTTTTGCTCTTAGAAAAAAGTACAAGGAAACTTTTGCTGAAAAGCATGAGGTAAACCTGGGATTCATGAGCTTTTTCACTAAAGCAGTAGTGAGAGCATTAAAAATGTATCCCGATGTTAATTCTATGATTGACGGAGATTATAAAATATCATACGATTACTGCGACATCAGTGTTGCTGTATCAGGTCCTAAAGGTTTGATGGTTCCTGTTTTGAGAGGTGCTGAAAATTTATCTTTTAGAGAAATCGAGCATGAAATCAAACGACTCGCTATTCGTGCTAGAGAAGGACAGATCACGGTTGATGACATGACAGGTGGAACTTTTACCATCTCCAATGGAGGGGTTTTTGGTTCAATGTTGTCTACACCGATCATTAATCCACCCCAATCAGGTATTTTAGGAATGCACAATATTATAGAACGTCCTGTAGCCATCAACGGCGAAGTGAAAATTCGTCCCATGATGTACCTAGCTTTGTCCTATGATCATCGTATTATCGATGGTAAGGAGTCGGTAGGATTTTTAGTGGCAGTTAAAGAAGCGTTGGAAAGTCCTGAAGAATTCTTGATGGAAAATGACGTTAATAAGGCATTAGAATTATAAGTTCAGTACTTTGTTTTTGTAATCAATAATGGCTTGATTTTTCTTTAGAAAATCAGCACCCAGGATTCCATTGATCGGTTTAACGTTTTCATTCATCAAAGTTGCATTTATGTGTTGCATGTCTAACAAAACAAAGGCGTGTTTTCCTATAGCATGTCTTCCCAAAATCAAATCACATTGATGACCCATTACAGCTTTGACTTTGTCTTTTCCAGCACCCGATGCCTCAAAAGGTTCTCCTTTTTCTTCTATGTTGAAGGTTTTTTTTTCGGCATGTGCAATGCAACTCGTGGACGCACCCGTATCAATCAGTAGCACTGCTTTGACACCATTGATTCGGGATTGGCAAATCAAATGTCTGGTTTTGGTCAATTTCAGTTTGATTCGCAAGGGAGGAATATTTTTAAACAAAGAGTAGAATTTTTACAAATGTAAAAAAACGAAACCTTAATTTTATGGCTAATGAAACTTATTGACACCCATATCCATCTTTATTTAGAGGCTTTCGACCAAGATAGAGATCAAGTAATAAAAAAAGCTATTGAACTGGGGGTAGATCGTTTTTACCTCCCCGCTATCGACAGTTCATATACAGAAAGGATGTTGGATTTGGAAAAAAAATACCCAAATCGAATTCGTTTGATGATGGGTTTACATCCTACACATGTTAAGGAAAATTATTTAGACGAACTTAAACATGTTGAGAAATACCTTACAAAACATGATTTTGTTGCTGTAGGAGAGATCGGAATTGATCTATACTGGGATAAAACCTATTTAAAAAAACAACAAGATGCCTTTAATCTCCAGATTCAATGGGCAAAAGATAAAGGATTGCCTATTGTTATTCATTGTCGTGATGCTTTTGATCAGGTTTTTGAGGTTTTGGAAGGCTATAGGGGGAATCATTTATCGGGGATTTTCCATTGTTTTACTGGAACTAAAGAACAAGCAGATAGGGCCATAAGTCTGAATCTAAAATTGGGTATTGGAGGAGTTATCACATTTAAGAATGGGAAAATCAATAGATTTTTAGATCAAATTCCCATCGATCACATCGTTTTGGAGACAGATGCCCCTTATTTGGCTCCTGTTCCTTATAGAGGTAAGCGTAATCAAAGTGAGTATCTAATTTATATTCTAAGAAAACTAGCGGAGATCCATCAAAGGAGTGAAAAGGATTTGGCTGAGATAACTTCTCAAAATGCACTTTCTGTTTTTAAAAGGTAAAATATTTCCAGACTTAATTTGCTATAATCTGAAAGGGCTGATCTTTGTTAATAAAAAAACTAAAAGCTTTTATTTTTTTTGTTAATTAGCATCGGTTTTAAAATTAATAGAGAGGTGGCCGAGTGGTCGAAGGCGCACGCCTGGAAAGTGTGTATTCCGTTATCGCGGAATCGAGGGTTCGAATCCCTTCCTCTCTGCAATAATACAACTGCAAGTAAATTTCATATCCGAGACTGAGAGTTGACTTTTACCCTCCTCAACGGGAGGGTTTTTTTATCCAATTTTGGGTTTAAAATCTTAATTATAAGCTCATTATTTTTAGCGCATCAAATGAATATTATTCAAAAAATAGTAAGCTAAATTTCTAAATCATCATTGATGTAATGCAATTTTTACTTTAAAGTTAATTCTCTAAAAAATATTATTTAGAAATGTTCTAATTTGCTTTAGTCTATATAAATTGTTATAACCATAAATTATATAAAATGAAAAATAAAATATTATTAATCCTATTACTATCAATTACATATGTAACCGCTCAAGGTGAATTTTATGTTGGTTTACATTATTTTAAAGTAAAGTCTGAATATGCAAATCAATTTATAGAAGATGAAAAAAATTATTATTCCAAAATTCATAAAGCAAGAATTGACTCTGGAGATAAAATAGCTTGGGACATGTGGAGATTGCAAAAAAATGATATGGATAGAAGTGAAACTATTTTTGTTTTCGCGCACCTTCAAGAAATTAACAAGCCATTAAGAATGGGTAATCCAAAAAAAATGTTCTCGGAATCTGAGCTTCAAATGGTTAGAAAAAACAGAAGAAAGATGGTTTTGGGTTCAAAATTTATTCAAACTGTATTTAAAGGTGGTTTTGTCCCCTCAAGCGGAACCCCACCTAAAATAGCAATTCTAAATTTTATTGACGCCAAAGCTGGAAAATGGTATGACCTAGAAAACACACTAATAAATGAAATTTCACCATTAGTAAAGAAAAGTAATTACATAAAGAGCTGGGGGGTTCATAAAATAGTCTCTCCAAGTGAAGATGATAGTGATTATATAATTGCATCTTTTTATAACTCTATGAATGACTACTATAGTAGGAGAATTAAAACGGCAAAACCAAATAAAAGCGGAATTGAAAGAATGGAAAAGCTAAGCTCAATGCGAGATTATGTAAGGCAAGAAGTTCTTGAATTGGTTTTGTCTGAGAGATAATTTTCACACAATCAAAAACAATGATTTATTTACAATCAAAAATTAAACACAAACTATTAAAAATGAAAAAAATATTATATGTATTTATTACTTTTTTTGTCCTGAAAACGGGCTTCTCACAAATTGGAGTAATGGAGGAAATTACCTTAAAAGAAGGTGTTGAAAATGACTACCTTAAATTAGAGAAAATGTGGTCAAATGTGCATGAGAAAATACATGCTATGGGCAATAAAGCTGGATGGTTTTTATTTAAAGTTATACCTGCTGAGGAGGGAGTAAAATGGCCCCCAAATAGTAGTAATCCTTGGTGTGAATATATAATTTTTAATATCTACACTGATAGTATTCAAATGAGTAAAGGCTGGGGAATTGGTTCCACTCGAAAGGAATCTCAGGCTTTTATTCGAAAGGCTAACTATAACAAAATGAAAAGTTCTGAGATTACAAGACTTTTAAAAATTGGTAATTTAAGAGAAAAAACAACTCGCTACACAATTGAAACAGTTGATGCAACTATAGACGTTGGCGAATTAAAAATTGGTGATAAAGCTTTAATATTAGGTGTTGAGGAGCTTAATGAGGATTATGAAAATTTTGAAACCAAATGGTTTAAAACTCGTCACAATGAAAGTATTTTGAAAGGCCAAAGACTTGCATGGTATTTGAATCGAATTAACTCTAGAAGTGATAACGCATATCAGCCAGTTAGCCATATTATTTTTGAAAGGTTTAACCCAAATCCACCAAAAAATTTAACAAATCCTAAACCCTCTTTTGTGGATAAAATGATGACCAAGCACGGAATTGCTTCAAGAAAAATTCACGGTGGCTTAATTCTAGAATTAGTTGATTTTAAACAGTAACAATTTATAAAATTAATACTTCTGAAATGAGGCTATCAACTAATCAGATCGGATACGGAAGCATTTACAAATTAACTTGGTTTGGAGAGAAAATTTTAATCATTAATTACGATTACTAACTCGACACACGGCTATTCTTGCTAGGTTAATTTTTATTACCCTCCTTAACGGGAGGGTTTTTTATTTATATAAATCCTCCATTAATTGGTTTCTGCAGTCAATACAAAACCTTGCAAATGAACTATTATTATATATTCCACTTGACCATATAAAATCAATTTCTTTATCACAACTTATACAAATAAGTTTATTAATGCTATTGTGGTCTTTCATTTTAGATTAGGCCTTTTAATTCTCTAATAACTTGTACTCTGACAGTATACTTTATAATCGATAATCTAAATCAATTTTCGATCACCAACATGTCCCAAACTTCGCCTTCTAATTCTTCATCGTAAATAAATTGTTCATCTTCAATCCAAAGACAAGGTATTCCGGGAAAATAAGATTGAGTTCCAGCTGAAATCACTTTACCATTGACAACAGCAATACTTCTTATCACACCAGAAACTTCACCATTTTGAAGAACTTTTTTCTCACAATTTTTCCAATAAGTTGGATACTCATAGTCCATATCTTGAGAGAATCCTGCTAAAAAAATGTTATCCTGACTGTCGACAAACATATCAAATACCTCACTATTTTGCCATCCTTCGTTAATAGATCCTATTTGACAAGTAGATCTTGATCCATTTATCCAGTAGGCAGGTTTAGTTATGTAGCCAAGAAAGTTATTTGGTACCATTACAGTGCCAGCAATTATCTTTTTATTCCCAATAATTTCGATGTATTTAGCCTCACCATCGCCGTGTCTTGGCCTGCTGAGGTTTGTTCTTTTACTATTTTTCCAAAAGGAGGGAATTAAAGAATGGGATTTCATATAATATCCAGCATTATAAATATTATTACTAGAATCAATAGCAATACCCCAACTCATAGAGTCTGCATTAATTGTTAGGTTGGTTTTGTTTCCATTTTTCCAATAACAGGAACCTTGATCAAAATAACCTCCAACATATATATCACCATGATGAACAAGGATTCTTTGTCCTTCTGATAATTTACCCTCTAGCTCAATATGAGTTTGATCAGAACCATCCTTGTTCATTGTCCAGATACTTCCATTTCCACCATATTGCCAACCTGTAACGTATATTTTTTCATTGTAATAAAACAATCCAGTAGCCTCTAAGGCATCACCAATTAGCTTGATTTTTTTATCGTTAATCCATAAAACTGCACCATCAATAATTGTTGACCCAGCAACAATTATGGTTTTATCTTTAAAATTATTGTCTAAAAAACGGATGGATCCACTTTTATTTGTTCCCTCTTTAGAGCAATAAAATAAAACTAAACATAAAGTCAATAAAAAGATTTTATAAGTATTCAAAAAATCGTAACATTTTATGGTTATTAATATATAGTTTAAGATATTGATTGTGAGTTACATTAAATTTGATTTTTCAATATTTAGTCAGGCTAGATTAATTAAACCTCTTTACTATAAACGTTGTAATTTATGTGTTATATTCAAGATAAACTTATTTTTGTAAATCAAAGAGTTAGTCTATGCAAAAAAAATGCTTTAATATGTATTTTTTTTTATCTTTAAAAAATTATCGAATAGAATAAAACTTTGATCAAATGAGAAAACTATTTTTTGCCCTAAGCCTTGTTGGGATGTTAATGACCCAATCTTTGTTATATGCTACAACATTTTTAAATTCAACCATTCAAGATACTGAACAACAGGGAGAAACTGTTGAGGAAGACTCTATGATTCAGGAGACTCCTGAAATGGGAGAGTCAGAAGCTGTGGAGGAAGAAGTTTCAGCTCCTGCCGAGGCCTCTTTTACGCAAGAACTTAAGAAAAGATTTATCGAGGGAGGCCCAGGATTTATGGGAATCGTTTTAATTTGTTTAATTCTTGGACTTGCCATTTCTATTGAGCGTATCATCTATCTTAATTTGGCGACAACCAATTCCCAAAAATTGACAACAGGAGTTGAGGAAGCCCTATCCTCAGGTGGAGTAGAGGCTGCCAAAGAACTTTGCAGAAACACAAAAGGGCCTGTAGCATCTATATTCTATCAAGGCCTTGACCGTGTCAATGAAGGTGTTGAAAGCGCTGAGAAAGCAGTTGTTGCTTACGGAGGTGTTCAAATGGGGCAATTAGAAAAGAATGTCTCTTGGATTTCTTTATTTATTGCCTTGGCTCCAATGCTTGGTTTCATGGGTACAGTGATTGGAATGATTCAAGCTTTTGATAAAATAGAAGCTGCCGGTGATATGCAACCATCATTAGTTGCAGGAGGTATTAAAGTAGCCCTCTTGACTACTGTATTTGGTTTAATCGTGGCGATTATCCTTCAAGTATTTTACAACTACATTGTCGCTAAGATAGATAGCATTGTAAATGACATGGAAGATGCCTCTATCAACTTAATTGATATATTAGTCGCTCAGAAAAAATAATTGTCAATTATGAAAATTCAGAACATAACAAAAATAATTAGTGCAATTATAGGCGTACTTGCTGCATTTTTCTTATTGAGAATAATAGGCACAGGTGATGATGATATTAAAATGGCTGCTACAATGGGAGATTTTAGCACTGTTTCCCCTCTAGTGGAATTGGCCCGAATTGTACTGCTAATAACCATATCTGTAACATTAATTTTCACATTTTTAGGATTGTTCTCTGACTCTGCCAAATTGAAGAAAGCCGCCTTGTCAGTTGGAATGTTTTTGGTAGTTATTGCCATCTCCTATGTCCTATCGGATGGTGTTGAAACTCCTTTGAAGGATGGTGATGTGTTGTCTGCTAATGCCTCAAAATGGGTAGGTACTGGTATTAGGACATTTTATATATTAGCGTTAGTCGCCATAAGTTTGATGTTTTTCTCAGGTGTAACTAAAATCATTAAAAAATAAATAGCTATGGCCAAAAGATCTGCACCGGAGGTTAATGCAGGGTCAATGGCAGATATTGCCTTTTTACTTTTGATTTTCTTTTTGGTTACAACAACAATTGAAACTGACAGTGGCCTTAACAGAAAGCTACCACCAATTGACGAAATTGAAGACCCACCAATCATAAAGGAGAAAAATATATTTACTGTGGTTGTAAACAAAAACAATCAATTGTTGGCTGAAGAAGAATTAATAGATATTTCAGATTTGCGTGCTTTAGCTGTTGAGTTTCTCGACAATGGTGGTGGAGAGGGAGAAGAGGCTTGTGATTACTGTCAAGGTGCTCGTGATTCAAAATCATCAGACAACCCTGACAAAGCAATCATTTCATTAAAAAATGACAGAGAGACATCTTACAAAGTTTATATTGCTGTTCAAAATGAATTGGTCGCTGCATACAACGAACTTAGAGATCGAGAGTTTTTAAGGTTGTTTCCTAATGAGGGTATGTCATTTGTTACAGCCAATAAAAAGTACTCAGATCCAAGAACTTCTCCAGAAGAAAAGGAAAGATTAAAACCTAAGCTTTCCGAGGTAAAACTATTGTTTCCCCAAAAGCTTTCTGAAGCAGAGCCAAGTAAAACCAAATAAAAATTTAGTAATGTCAAAATTTAAAAAGAAAAAAGGAGGAGATTTACCTGCCATCTCAACGGCATCGTTGCCTGATATTGTTTTCATGTTACTTTTCTTTTTTATGGTAGCTACAGTAATGAGAGATAGTACTTTAATGGTCAAAAATCAATTGCCTGCTGCGGATCAAATTCAGAAGTTGGATAAGAAAGACAGAGTGATGTATATATACGCTGGAGAACCTTCTAGTCGCTATACAGACAAATACGGGACCCAACCCCGTATTCAGCTAAATGATAAATTTGCAACCGTTGCTGAAGTAGGAGCATTCGTCCTTTCAGAACGTGCCTCAAAACGTCAGGAATTGCAAAATGTTTTGACTACTGCACTAAAAGTAGATGGTGATACCAAGATGGGTTTGATTTCCGATATTAAGCAAGAACTCAGAAAAGTTAATGCTTTGAAAATTAATTATACCACTCGTGTCGGAGATTACTCACAAAATATTAATTAATTTTTTATAAAAAATTAAAGATGCCTCTGTGGCACTTTTTTTTTACCATAGTTTGAGTTTTTATTTTAGTGGTAAATAGTAGTAAAAATGTTAATTCGTTTTTTATTTCTTGTAAGCTTTTTATTGTTTGCATACAAAGCTTTAGCCCAGCGAGATAGCCTATCAACAAAATATAGGGAAGACCAGTTTTACATTAGTTTCGGACTACAACTACAAAAGGAAAACATCAATGGTTTCAAACAAAATGGTTTTTCAAACAATTTCCAAGTTGGTTTTGTGAGGGACATTCCATTAAATTATAATGGAAGAATAGCAATAGGGTTAGGTATTGGATATGCATATAACCGACTGATTTCTAATCTTAATTTAGTTTCTGATAATGATCAGATAATTTTTTCTATCAAAGGTGATGACGAGAACAGTCAGACTTATTCCTCACTTGTCATACCACTATCGTTTCGAGTAAGGACATCTACTCCAGACCGGACTGATTTTTGGCGTGTTTATGGCGGGATGAAATTTATGTATAATTTCGGCGAAAATTATAGGCCTTTTTTCGGAAAATCCCTCCAAAGTGACTTTATTAAAAATAACAATACTGTAGTCTTTCTTGGTATGGGATATAATACTTGGAATATATATTTTGAACACGACTTAAATTCTATTTATCAATCTGAGGTAAAGTTTTCAAATGGAAAATATCCACATCTTCAAACCATCAAGCTTGGATTAATTTTTTATATTCTTTGATTAGATTGATTTTCTGAGTCTAGCTACTGGGATGTCCATTTGTTCCCTGTACTTTGCAACGGTTCTCCTTGCTACTTTGTAACCCTTATCCTTGAGCAATGCAGACAGCGCTTGATCAGCCAAGGGGTTTTTTTTATTTTCATTATATATTAGATTCTCCAGAATTTTTTTGATTTCAATTGTTGAAACATCTTCTCCCTCAATGTTTTTCATTCCTTCAGAAAAAAGACTTTTTAAAAGCTTTACTCCATAGGGAGTATCTATGTATTTGCTATTGGCTACTCTCGAGATTGTTGAAATATCCAAATCTATCTTGTCGGCAATATCTTTTAAAATCATAGGTTTTAACTTTTGTTCGTCTCCTGTCAAAAAATAATGACTTTGGTAGTCTACGATTGCATTTATGGTGAGGAAAAGCGTTTGATACCTCTGTTCGATGGCGTCGATAAACCATTTGGCTGCATCTAGTTTTTGTTTGATAAAAAGTACTGCTTCTTGTTGAGATTTATTTTTACTTGGAGCTTGAGCATAACCAGAAAGCATTTCCTTATAATTTTTAGAAATTCTTAATTCAGGAGCATTTCTTCTGTTCAATGTTACTTTAAGAGTTCCATTTTCAATGGTTAAAATGAAATCCGGTACTATGTGATTGTTTTGTGCACTATGTGAGAGAGCACCACCGGGTTTGGGATTTAACTTGGCAATTTCATCAAAAATATTACGTAATTCAGCTTCAGTTAAGTTGAATCGATCTTGTAGTTTGAGGTAGTGTTTTCTTGAAAATTCGTCGAAGGCAGTATCAATGATTTGACGGGCGAGTTCTACCTCTGGGCGAATCTTTTCTTTTCGTGCCAACTGCAGAGATAGGCATTCTTGAAGGGACCTTGCACCTACTCCTGGAGGATCCATTGATTGAATTTTTCTGAGGATTTGTTTGAGGTCTTCCCTTTGCACAATTATATTTTGAGTAAAAGCCAAATCGTCTAATATATCCTCCTCAGATCTTCTTAGATAGCCGCTATTATCTATACTGCCAATAAGAAATTCAGCGATAGGACGTTCTTCTGCTGAGAGAATTAAATTTTGTAATTGACTTTCCAGGTATTCGTGAAAACTAGTCCCCCCTGAAAAAGGAATTTCTCTATTTTCATCATCACTCGATTGATTGTTGGATTGTATTTTATAGTTAGGCACCTCATCGTCACTCAAATAGGTGTCAATATCGATATCTTCGGTATCTATTTTTTGATCATTCTGATAATCATCATAGGGATCATTGATTTCTAATTCACTATCATTTAACTCTTTCCCTTTTTCAAGTGCTGGATTTTCTCCAATTTCAGACTGAATGCGCTGTTCTAGGTCTAAAGTAGACAATTGAATCAGCTTCATCAACTGAATTTGTTGAGGTGACAGTTTTTGAGAGAGCTTGGTTTGGAGCTGTTGTTTTAACATATTATGAGATAGCTTTCATAAAGATAAAAAAAGTCAAGACAGCTGAAAAAAATTAAAACGTAGCGTTTTGTGGTGTTCGTGGAAAGGGAATGACATCTCTGATGTTGGACATGCCGGTAGCAAATAGGACCAAACGTTCAAATCCAAGTCCAAATCCACTATGAGGTACACTTCCATAGCGTCTTAAGTCAAGATACCACCATAGCTCTTCAGCGTCAATTCCAAGTTCTTCAATTCTCTTTTCCAATACATCCAGTCGCTCTTCTCTTTGCGACCCTCCTACAATTTCACCTATGCCAGGAAAGAGAATATCCATTGCTCGAACAGTCTTTTGATCTTCATTCATCCGCATGTAAAAGGCTTTAATTTTCGCAGGATAATCGAACAGAATTACAGGTGCTTTGAAGTGTTTTTCAACCAAATAACGTTCGTGCTCACTTTGTAAATCGGTTCCCCATTCCTCGATCAAATAGTCGAATTTTTTCTTCTTGTTGGGTTTGGAGTTTTTTAGGATATCGATAGCTTCAGTATAGGAAACCCTCTTAAATTTATTTTCGATCACAAATTTTATTTTTTCAACTAAGCCCATTGCACTCCTTTGATTTTGTGGCTTTGATTTTTCTTCATCAGCAAAACGGTGGTTGAGAAAAGCTAAATCTTTATCACAATTTTTCAAGATATAATCAAGTGTGAACTTGATAAATTCCTCAGCCAAGGCCATATTGTCCTCCAACTCGTAGAAAGCCATTTCTGGCTCAATCATCCAAAACTCAGCCAAGTGTCGCGAGGTGTTTGAATTTTCTGCTCTAAATGTTGGTCCAAAAGTATATACATTACCCAACCCTTGAGCATAAGTTTCTGCTTCGAGTTGTCCAGAGACAGTAAGGTTTGTTTCTTTTCCAAAAAAGTCTTGTTTGAAATCTACTCTACCATCGGGACCTGTCGGGGGTTTTTTAGGATCTAGAACTGATACTCGGAACATTTCTCCAGCTCCTTCGGCATCGCTACCAGTGATGATTGGAGTATGGATATAATAAAAACCCTTTTCTTGAAAAAATTGATGTATGGCAAAAGAAAGTGCAGATCGAATCCGCATTACAGCACTAATAGTTACTGTCCTTACCCTTAGGTGTGCTTTTTCTCTTAAGAATTCAAAACTATGTTTTTTTGGTTGAATGGGATATATATCTGGATCGGCTTCACCCAGAATCGTAATCGAATCGACTAATACTTCCAGTGATTGACCCTTACCCATGCTCTTAACTAGTTTTCCCGAAATTTCAATCGCAGCACCTGTATTGATTTTTTTTAGAAGGTTTTCATCAGCTTTTTCAAAATCTACAACACATTGAAGGTTTTCAATCGTGGAACCATCATTGAGTGCAATAAAACGGTTGGCGCGAAATGTTCTTACCCAACCCCTGACAACTACGGTATTGTGTTTTTGGGGTTGATTCAATAATTCCGCTAATTGAGGGTATTTCATCGTGATAAAATATTCAGCGCAAAGATAGGTTTATTTACATAAAAGATTTTGGGTTTTTTTGACTGGTCAGAGAAACCAATTTCATTTTTCATACTTATAATAACTTTTCATTACTATGTGCATCATCTATTGAAAGCAGTAGTGAAGGAAGAAGGATCAAATTAGCTAGCATGGCAAAAAGAAGGGTTACAGAAACCAGTCCACCTAGTGCAACAGTACCTCCAAAATTTGAACTCATAAATACAGCAAATCCAAAGAATAATACAATTGAAGTATAAAACATGCTTACTGCTGTCTCTCTCAATGAAATATAAACTGCAGCTTTGACTTTCCCATTGTTTGCGATTAATTCTTGTCTATACTTGGCCAGGAAATGTATAGTATCATCTACCGAAATTCCAAATGCAATACTAAAGACCAAAATAGTTGACGGTTTTAGAGGAATACCTGAAAAACCCATTACA
>CACNDW010000014.1 GCA_902619315.1 uncultured Bacteroidota bacterium
CCATGAAAAAAGAACTATCTAAGGTATATTGGATACTGCTTTTGACACAATTGTTTTATTGGTACTTTTTCTACATGTTTATGAAAAATTTTAGTTAATGGAACTAATCGACTGGGCGGTATTGGGCCTCACCTTGACGTTTATTGTTGTTTATGGAGTTTGGAAGAACAACGCTCACAAAAACATCAAAGACTATATTATGGGTGGAAATCAGGCTTCATGGTTTACCGTTGGGCTATCTGTTATGGCCACACAAGCCAGTGCCATTACCTTTTTGTCTACCCCTGGACAAGCATTTAATGATGGGATGGGATTTGTACAATTTTATTTTGGATTACCTTTTGCCATGGTGATCATCTGCTTGTTTTTCTTGCCCGTATATCATAAACTAAAAGTCTATACAGCCTACGAGTTTTTGGAAAAACGTTTTGACCTTAAAACCCGTACTCTAACTGCGATTTTGTTCCTCATTCAAAGGGGCTTAGCAGCCGGGATCACAATCTACGCCCCGGCCATCATTTTGAGCGTAGTATTAGGCTGGAATCTTAAACTACTGGTAGTCGTCATTGGTTTGTTGGTAGTATTTTATACCCTGATCGGTGGTACGCAGGCTGTTAATATAACCCAAAAACAACAGATGTTCATCATCTTCTCAGGTATGATAGCCGCCTTTATTTTTATTGTAAAAGGGCTCCCCGAAACGCTTTCTTTCTCCAATGCCCTTCGATTGGCGGGATTAAATGATAAAATGAATGTCCTCGACTTCAGTGTAGACCCCAACAATCGTTATACCTTTTGGAGCGGAATCACAGGAGGGCTGTTTTTGGCTCTGTCCTACTTCGGCACGGATCAAAGCCAGGTGCAACGCTACCTCTCCGGAAAATCACTGGCCGAAAGTCAAAGGGGTTTGATTATGAATGGGTTTTTAAAAATCCCTATGCAGTTTTTTATACTACTGATCGGGGTCTTGGTCTTTGTCTTTTTCCAATTCGAAAAGGCACCACTCCATTTCAACCCTTATGCGGTTGAAAAAGTAAAATCCACACCCGGAGGTAATAAGTTTGAAGCCCTTGAAATAGCCAACGACATCATTTTCCAAGAAAAACAAAAACAACTCCAAAAAAAAGATTTTTTCTCTAATGTAAGCTCCCAGGCCAAATACCTCCAATTGGAAAAACAAGCCCAAAGGAACCGGGACGAGGCCAAAAAAATCATCGAAGTCAACCAACCTCAAGTCGAATCCAATGACAAGGACTATGTCTTTATCTATTTTATTTTAAATTACCTGCCACAAGGCTTAATCGGACTGCTGTTAGCGGTGATCCTATCGGCTGCGATGAGCTCGGCTGCCTCTGAGATCAATGCCCTCTCTGCAACAACGGTGGTTGACTTATATAAACGTTTCAATGGAACAGGAAACGAAAGGCATTACGTATGGGCAGGAAAAAGATTCACCCTGCTTTGGGGTGCCATTGCCATTTCATTTGCCCTAGTGGGGAATCTTTTTGAAAATCTGATCCAATTGATCAACATCATCGGCTCCCTCTTTTACGGAACAATATTGGGTATTTTTCTGATCGCCATATTTTTAAAAAACATTAAGGCTAATGGAGTATTCTATGCGGCTATTTTGACTGAAATCATTGTATTGATTGTCCATAGCCAAGCATGGGTAAGCTTCCTATGGCTCAACGTAATTGGGGCTGTACTTACCATTATGATCGCTGTTATAATTCAATATATCTTTAAGAAATAGAATAATTTAATTTTAAGTATCCTTATCAAAATTTGCAAAATAAATTCAATTTTAACGATTGATTAAATCTGAATTATTAAATAAAAAACCCCTCCTATACTGAGGGGCTGATCTCTATCATTAAGAAAAACTATTTATTCCATTCGTTAATAGATGCCTTGTTCATAATGACATAATCTTTGTTTCCTGCTTTTTCTGCCAGTTCCAATGACGTTTTAATGGCTTTTAGTGCAGCTTTTTTATCATTTCTTTTTGCCAATATCAGGCCATATTGACGGTACATCCAATAGGCGGGGTTTTTGCGCATTTCCAATGCTTTTTCCATCCATTTTTGGGCTTCTTTCAAGTCCTTGTTTTCTTCGAGATAATATACCGCCGCTTGATAATAATCCCCTGCTTTAGGCTTATCTGATAAGGTTTTTTTGATACTCTCCAACGCTTTGGTTTCAGTTGGAACTTTTAATGAAATCGGAACCAGAGTATGTTCCCATATCAGATTAAGTGTGCCACCGTTACTATTTAAATCAGAAAAAGAAATTGTAAAAGTCTCTACCATGGGCTCAAAATAAACCGGTTGAGCAACTACAGTAAGTGCTACCTGATCTACTTCCCAATTACTGGAAGCGTTCCCCATATTGTTTTTCTTGTAAAAATAAACCTCCCATTGATCAGTAGAGGGACGGGTATACAAAGCGTATTTCCCTCCGGCTAGGGGTTTACCAGCAACCTCCACAGCATCTGAAAAAGAAACGGTGGTGTTTTTATTGGCCCCTGTTCTCCAGATATCCCCATAACGAACCAAACCTCCCATAATGTCTCTTCCTCTTGCAGAGGGACGTGAGTAGTCCACTTCAACTTGGGTTAGTCCCAATTGCTGGGAAATTTTCGCTCTTGGGCTCGCAGGAGGGGTGTTTACCTGACCAAAAGCTTCAAAACAAATAAAATTTAAAAGCAAAAAGTAATTAGTAAGTCTCATTAATTTATTTTTTTCAAATGTAAACAACATCGTTTAAATGAAAGTTTTTTTTTAAAATGATTAAATTTTGTTTAATATTTTTTAAAAATCATTAAACAATTATTATCTTTGAATTTGAATTTCATTATGAAGTTATATCGATTACACGAGGTTCAAAATTTGCCCATCAGTATGGAGAAGGCATGGTATTTCCTCAGTGACCCCAAAAACCTAAAGATCATTACCCCAGATTATATGGGTTTTGAAATACTGGGAGGTGACGAGAAAAAAATGTATCCAGGACAGATCATCAAGTATATTGTCACCCCAATAATGGGTATTCCAACCCAGTGGGTAACAGAGATCACACATGTTAAAGAAGGGGAGTATTTTGTTGACGAACAGAGGTTTGGCCCCTATGCCTTGTGGCATCACAAACATTTTATTCGTCCCATAGAAAATGGAATTGAGATGGAGGATATAATTGATTATAAAATTCCTTTTGGGATATTGGGTCAAATAGTTCACCCCATTATAGTCCAACCTAAACTAAAAGAAATATTTAATTACCGACAAAAAAAATTGGTAGAATTGTTTGGAGAATACAAAAGCTAAGATGAGAAAAAATATATTGATTGTAGGAGGAAGTTCGGGCATAGGCTTATCATTGGTAAAACAATTACAGTCCGACCATAATCTTATTGTGGCTAACCGATCCAATGAAGCACTTAATGGACTATCGGTCGAATTCATACCTTACGATGCGGAAAATGGTGAATTAGACGTCGCAAAACTACCGGAAACTTTACATGGCTTAGTCTATTGCCCAGGAACGATCAACTTAAGACCGTTTAAAGGTTTGAGACCTGAAGTCTTCACCAGAGATTTTTCAATTAATGTGATGGGGGCGATAAAGACCCTACAAGCTGTTTTGGGTCGATTACAAAATAGTGAAGTACCCACCAGTGTTGTGTTTTTTAGCACAGTGGCTGTGCAAACGGGTATGCCTTTTCACTCTTCGGTCGCCACAGCGAAAGGGGCTTTGGAAGGATTATCCCGTTCCTTGGCAGCAGAACTGGCTCCCAAAATCAGATTTAATGTTTTGGCCCCTTCATTGGTAGATACTCCTTTAGCTGAAAAATTTCTTAACAACGACACCAAAAAAAGTAATGCTGAGGCAAGACATCCCTTGCAAAGGATCGGAAGTTCTGATGAAATTGCTCGAATGGTTGCATTTTTATTGGGCGATCAAAGCAGTTGGATGACAGCGCAAACTATAACTATTGACGGTGGAATAGGAAGTATAAAAAGTTAAATGTGAAAGAAAAGTTTACAATTTTTTGGTTTAGAAGAGACCTTAGGTTAGATGACAATAAAGGGCTTTATAAAGCATTAAAAGGTACCAATAAGGTTATCCCGATTTTTATTTATGACACAGAAATCATAGATAAATTACCAAAGAATGATCACAGATTAACTTTCATTGATAATGCCTTGGGTGGCATCAATAACGCTATGAAGAGGAACAGATGCTCGGTCGGAATTTATCGGGGCACCCCCAAGGCTATTTTTAAAAAAATCATTCGAGAATTTCCCATCGAAAAAGTCATTACCAACCATGATTACGAAACTTATGCAATCAAACGTGATGAAGAAATTAGAAAACTCTTAAAACAAGAAAAAATCAACTTTGTCACCTACAAAGATCAGGTCATTTATGAAAAAAATGAAGTGGTCAAGGACGATGGAAACCCTTATGTGGTCTACACTCCCTACTCCAGAAAGTGGATGACCAAGTTCAATGAAGAGGGGATAAAACAATATCCCTCCGAAGATCATTTAAATAACCTTTACAACGAAAAACCACTCCCTCAAATATCTTTAGATGAAATGGGTTTTGAGATTTCGAAGATGGTCCCTAAAGGTTTTGAGTTTAACGAAGATCTGGTTGATCAATATGAGGCAACTCGAAATTTTCCCTCTAATGACGGCACCTCTCGTTTGGGTGTCCACTTGCGCTTTGGAACCCAAAGTATCAGAAAATTTGTCGCAAAAAGTGCTGAAAGAAAAAATACAACATTTTTAAAGGAACTAATCTGGAGGGAATTTTTTATGCAAATCCTTTGGCATTTTCCCTACACAGAAAATCAATGTTTTAAAAAGCAATACGATCGAATTGAATACCGAAATAATGAAGAAGAATTCGAAAAATGGTGTCAAGGAAAGACAGGTTATCCACTTGTAGATGCAGGGATGAGACAACTCAATCAAACAGGTTTTATGCACAATCGCGTTAGGATGTTAGTTTCCAGTTTTTTGTGCAAGCACCTCCTAATCGACTGGAGATGGGGAGAGGCTTATTTTGCAGAAAAGCTATTTGATTACGAAAAATCAAGTAATTTAGGAAACTGGCAGTGGGTCGCGGGTTGCGGTGTGGATGCTGCACCCTACTTCAGAATCTTCAATCCCCATGAGCAAGTCAAAAAATTTGACAAAGATCTCAAGTATATCAATCGATGGGTTAAAGACATAAATAAACTCACTTACCCCGAACCCATAGTAGAACACAAATTTGCAAGAGAACGGTGCTTAAAAGAATATAAATATGCACTTACCCCTGCATGAAAGCTGTAAAAAAAAGGAACCTGCCCACTAAATTCTGTTGGCAATGCGGACGCCCATTTTCTTGGAGAAAAAAATGGGAACGTGATTGGGAAAATGTAAAATACTGCAGTAAAAAATGTCAAAATCAGAAATCTCAGCTTTAGTTTGGTACAGAAATGACCTGAGAACTTTGGATCATCTTGGACTGAGAAAGGCCGTAGAAAGTGGCTATAGGGTCGTTGCTTTCTACACTTTCAACCCAAAGCACTACTATACCCATCGGTGGGGTTTCAAAAAAACAGACCGTTTTAGAGCCCAATTCATAATTGAAAGTATACAAGCTTTAAAACAGGCACTGAAATCGTTAAATATTTCCTTGATTATCGACACAAAGACTCCAGATAAGGCACTCCCTGAATGGATCAAAAAATATAAGGTGAAAGAAATTTACCTACAACACGAATGGACTGAAGAAGAAAAAAAAGAAGAAAAGGCCGTATTAGCTCAGATTGATTCCAACATCATCTGGAACAGACATTATGAACAATTTCTTTTTCACCCTAGTGATTTACCTTTCAGTCGACCACAAGTACCTGAAGTCTTCAGTACTTTCAGAAAAGTTTGTGAAAAAAAAGTTCAGTTGCGGCCATCACTCCCCAACCCTACCAGCTTGGGCACATCCAACCTAATTGAGATTAATGATAAAGTTCCCACATTAGCCGATTTAGGGCTTCCTCCCATAGAAAATGATCCAAGGTCTGCTTTTCCTTTTTCGGGAGGAACAACAGCAGCATTGGAACGATTGGAGGAGTATTTTTGGAAAAACAAAAAGTTATCGTTTTATAAAAATACCCGAAATGGACTCCTGGGAACTGATTATAGCTCTAAATTCTCCCCTTGGTTAGCCAATGGTAGCTTATCGCCAAAAACCATCTATTGGGAAATCAAACGCTATGAAAAAGAAATTCAAAAAAACCAATCAACCTATTGGCTGATTTTTGAATTGATCTGGAGGGATTATTTTAAATATATTTCTCTGAAACACGGAAATAAAATTTTCAAAATTGGTGGGATTTTAGAGAGAGATTATCTTTGGAGCTCAGAGCTGGAAAGATTCAGACAATGGGCCGATGGGTTAACCCCGGAACCTTTTGTAAATGCAAACATGATAGAACTCAAACATTCCGGATGGATGAGTAATCGCGGGCGACAAAATGTGGCTAGTTATTTTGCCAAGGAGATGAAAATGGATTGGAGGATCGGAGCAGCCTATTTTGAATCGCTTTTGTTAGACTACGATGTCCACAGCAATTATGGAAACTGGATGTATGTTTCTGGAGTGGGAAATGACCCCCGAGACCGAAAATTTGATGTTCAATGGCAAGCTGAGCGATATGATCCCAATAGAAAATTCCAGAACCTCTGGCTTCAAAAAACCTTATTTTGATTACACTAAGACTTATACTGGGAGATCAACTGAATTTGAAGCACTCTTGGTTTGAAAAGCAAGACGATAACACCATATACGTCCTTTACGAATTGTTTCAGGAAGTGGATTATGTGGTTCATCACATTCAAAAATTAGTAGCCTTCTTTTCTGCCATGCGGGCCTTTGCCTCAGATCTTCAAAATCAAGGACACCAAGTACTCTATTTTGATATTAACAGCAATACCTCAAAAAAATCACTTGAGGATAACATCAAATACCTTATTAGCGAAAAAGACATTGGAAAATTTGAATATCAACTGCCAGATGAGTACCGTTTGGATGAACAACTAAAGTCTATATGTAAAAACATCAATATACCCTCAAAAAGTTTCGATACAGAACATTTTTTAACCACTAGAGAGGAATTAAAATCTTTTTTTGAAGGGAAAAAACAACTTATTATGGAGTTCTTCTACCGCAACATGCGAAAGAAATACGATCTTTTGATGTTACAAGGACAACCTTTGGGGGGGAAATGGAATTTTGATAAAAACAACCGTAAAAAATGGAAAGGAAATCCAGCTATTCCCCTAGCCTACAAAACGAAAAATCAGGGAAATCAAATAGTCTATGAGTCTGTTATTAAAGCCGGGATTAACTACATAGGTAAATACGATGTCGAAAGCTACCTTTATCCAGCCAATCGAGAAGAGGCTATAGAGCAACTGGACTATTTCTGTGAAAACCTATTGGTTCATTTTGGAGACTACCAAGATGCCATGCATACAGATGAACGCAATCTTTTTCACTCGAGGATTTCATTTGCCCTTAACACTAAAATCCTTCACCCTCTCGAGGTAATGGGTGCAGTCATCAAATACTACCAAATGAATCAAGAGCGCATTGATCTCTCACAAGTTGAAGGTTTTGTCAGACAAATACTGGGGTGGCGAGAATATATGAGGGGTATATATTGGCGCGAAATGCCGGAATACAAAACCCATAACAAACTGGAAAATTTCAATCAACTCCCTGACTTCTATTGGACCGGAAAAACCAAAATGAATTGTCTAAAAGAAAGTATTACAGATTCTTTAGAAACTGCCTATGCACACCACATACAGCGATTGATGATAACCGGGAATTTTGCCCTGTTGATTCAGTGCCACCCCGATGAGGTAGATGCTTGGTATTTGGGCATCTATGCCGATGCAATAGAATGGGTGCAGTTACCCAATACGCGCGGCATGAGCCAATGGGCAGATGGAGGTATAGTGGCCACAAAGCCATATGTTTCATCTGGCTCCTACATTCACAAAATGAGTAATTACTGTGAGGAATGTCAGTATGACCGGAGCAAAAGGATTGGTAAAAACGCCTGTCCATTTAATAGCTTATATTGGAACTTTTTGGACGACAAAAAGGAACATTTCAGCAAAAACAATCGTATGGCCATGATGCTGAGGCTATTGGATAAAATTCCTGAACTGGAAAAGGAAGAGATAAAAAACAGAGCATTGTCTATAATAGAAAATCCCGATGAATTCTGATCGTGAACCCATTCATATTGTTTGGTTAAAGAGGGATTTACGACTGGAGGATCATCCCCCTCTTCGAAATGCGCTGTTGTCAAAACGTAGGGTTCTGCTACTCTATGTTTTTGAGGACATAATTTTTAAGGACCCTCACTATAGCCCCAGGCATTTTGACTTTATCAAGCAATCGATCAAAACATTGAATGACCAATTGAAGTCATACAACAGCAAGGTTCTCTGTGTAAGAGGGAAATTAACTAAAGTACTTGAATCTATTTCAAAAGTATACCGAATCGAAAAAATTTGGGCCCATCAAGAGACAGGTGTAATGACCACTTTCAAGAGGGACCGTGAGCTTTGTCAATGGTGCGATGAAAGTCTCATCTCATTTGAGGAGCACCTTCAACAAGGTGTCTTTAGGGGGATAAAAAACAGAGTGAACTGGTTAAGAAAATGGGATGCTTTGATGAATGAAACCATCATTCCTACACCTCTTAAAAAGGGCCTACTCATTACAAAAAGGGCAATAAATCAACTGGAAAATGAAATACCAACTATGGAGTTGGAGGTGAAAACCCATCCCAAACGTCAAATGGGAGGGAGTGAAAATGCGTTGAGGTATCTCAATTCTTTTTTTAAAGAACGCTATCGGAATTACCAAAAACACATTTCCAAACCGGACCTATCACGAAGGAGTTGTAGTCGGCTCTCACCATATCTGGCCTTTGGGAACCTTTCGATGCGTCAAGTTTTACAAAGAACAGAATATGAGTCAATAAATGGCAATAGAAGCTTTGCATTGAAAGCTTTTGGTTCACGATTACGGTGGCAATCTCACTTTATTCAAAAATTTGAAATGGAGTGTTCCATGGAGTTTGAAAGCATTAACAAAGGTTACCAAAAACTGGACAAACCCCTTAACGAAGAATATGTTAAAGCATGGGAAACCGGACAAACTGGTGTCCCTCTTGTTGATGCCGCAATGCGTTGTTTGGTCGAAACCGGCTATTTGAATTTTAGAATGCGTTCCCTAGTGGTATCATTTTTCACCCATCACCTATGGCAACCTTGGCAGGCTTGTGCACATTTCCTAGCCAGACAATTTTTAGATTTTGAGCCCGGCATTCACTACCCCCAACTGCAAATGCAGGCCGGCGTCACGGGTATCAATATGCTGAGAATATACAACCCTGTCAAAAATGGTCAAGAACACGACCCCAATGGGCAATTCGTAAAACAGTGGTTACCAGAGTTGAAAATGCTCCCAAAGGAAATGATTCATACCCCCTGGGAAATCACACCAATTGAAGCCGGTGTTTACAGTTTTGAATCCGGAATTAGTTACCCCCACCCTATTATTGATTTAAAAAAGGCAAGGAAACATGCTACTAGCTCGCTTTGGCCTTTATCTAAAAGTGCCCCAGTAAGGAAAGAAGGGAAGAGAATTTTGGCAAAACATACTTTGGCAGACCGAAACAGTTTAATGGGTTAAAACACCCAAAAAATATCATTAGAATCACCTGAGAACAATCAACATGAAAAAACAGATTGACCTGAGACCTGAACAGATAGACCGTATCATTGAAATGGCCTGGGAGGACAGGACTCCCTTTGATGCCATTGAAATACAGTTTGGGCTAAAGGAAGAAGAAGTTATTCGAATAATGCGCAGGGAAATGAAGACCAGCAGCTTTAAAATGTGGCGTACCAGAGTTCAGGGCCGAAAAACCAAGCATCTCAAACAGCGGGGAATCGAAGTAGACCGTTTTAAATGTAGCCGTCAAAGAGGAATTAATAACAACAAAATTTCTAAGCGCTAATTGGGGAACACATAATTTTGTCAATAAATAACCTCTACATTCATACCATATGCTGCTACCCCCATCTGAGTCCATGTGCCTTGACTGGTAGCACGTGCATAGAGGTTGGAACCAAAAAATCCCGCAGAAAACAATAATTCTCCAGAACCCAAATCTTCAATCCACTCGATGGAAACCAAAAAATCGTCCTCCATTACAATATCATAGGGTTTGAGGTCAAGGCTAACGTTACCTGATTCGATATCAGTCAGGATCATAATCGTCTCATCCAATAGATTTTGATTTGGTACTCCTTGTTTGAGACTGTAAAAATTGAGTCGGAAACGAACGCTACCGTATGTATTTTTAGCAATGGATAAATTGAAAGCCTCAACAAAAGTGGGACTTTTTCTAATCCTACAGATAAAACCAATTTCGTTTCCCAAGACATTTGAGGTAAAACCACCAACCAAAGTTTTAGATTCGGTTTTATTTCCTAAAATCTTACGCTTGTATTTTTTGTTTTTTTTTCTAACTACAGTAACCTCTTCGAGTAAAAGGACTTCTTCATTCAAGAAAATGATATTTTCTGCCTTTTCTTGTTCCAAATAATCTTGAACTATAAAATCTTTTCTTCCAAAACCAATCATCGAAAAGCGCAAAGTGTCCAACAGGAATTCTGGATTGAGTTCTAATAAAAAGTCCCCGTATTCATTGGATACCGTACCCAAATTTTTATTTAAAACACCAATATTGACAAAGGGCAAAGGTTGGCGGTTTTCCGCGTCCAATACCTTACCAGTTATGAATTGGGCTTGTAAGTTGTAGGCAATTAAAAGAAAAAATAGGATGGGGCCTTTCATGGGATTTAGGTTTTTAATCGATAGATATTTGCACCTATGGCTTTTAAACGATCATCGATATTTTCATAACCGCGATCGATTTGCTCGATGTTGTGGATGGTACTGGTGCCTTTTGCCGATAGCGCAGCAATCAATAGAGAAATACCTGCTCTGATATCGGGAGACGTCATCACGGTAGCTTTTAGTTGCGATCTAAAGTCATGGCCAATCACAGTGGCACGGTGTGGGTCACACAAAATGATTTTGGCGCCCATGTCAATCAGTTTATCTACAAAAAACAGTCGACTTTCGAACATTTTTTGATGAATCAGTACACTTCCACGAGCTTGAGTAGCTACGACCAGAACAATACTGAGTAGGTCGGGAGTGAAACCAGGCCATGGTGCGTCAGCAACGGTTAGTATCGAACCGTCTATATAGCTTTCAATCTCGTAGCCATCCTCGTGAGATGGGATAAAAATATTATCTCCTATTCTTTCAAGTTGTATACCTAGTTTTGAAAACACATTGGGAATTTGACCCAAATCATCCCAACTTACATTTTGTATGGTAATCTCACTTTTGGTCATCGCTGCCAGTCCAATCCAACTACCTATTTCAACCATGTCAGGCAGTATCCTGTGTTCTGTTCCAGATAAATTGGTAACCCCCTCAATGGTAAGAAGATTAGAGCCTATACCAGATATTTTGGCTCCCATTCTATTCAACATTTTACATAGCTGTTGCAAATAGGGTTCACAAGCAGCATTGTATATGGTGGTTGTACCTCGGGCTAGAACGGCAGCCATTACAACATTAGCAGTCCCTGTTACTGAAGCCTCCTCCAACAAAATATCTCGTCCATGAAGTTGATCAGCAGTTACTGTGTAAAAATAATCTTCTCTATTGAAGATAAAATTAGCACCCAGTAGCTTAAATGCTTCGAAATGAGTATCTAACCTTCTTCTCCCAATCTTGTCTCCTCCAGGGCGTGGGATTGATCCCTTCCCAAATTTTGATAACATTGGACCTAAAAGCATCACCGATCCTCTTAACTGTTTTGCATCGGTTTTGTATTGTTGACTTTCCAGAAAATTAAGATTTACATTATTGGCTGTAAAGGCATACTTTCCTTTCTCAAGTTGGGCTACACTGACTCCCATTTTATGAAGCAATTCAATTAGTTTATTGATGTCAATAATATTAGGAATATTGGAAATAGTAACAGTTTCTTCAGTTAGCAAAACTGCACACAAAATTTGCAATGCTTCATTTTTTGCACCTTGTGGAGTGATCTTACCTTTTAGACGATGACCTCCTTCGATCTGAAAACTTCCCATGAAAGCTACGAATTAATATCTTTTACGACCGTTATTTCTTTTGTTCCTTTGTTTATGATTATTTTTTGAACCATTGCCATTTTTTGATCTAATTTTAAGAAACTCGGAAGCATCAGTTAATGGGAGATCCTCTTCTTTAACTTTGAGTTTATTATCGGACAATTCAACTAAGTGATTAAGAATAACTTCATCCTGAACCGTATCTTTATTCCAATTTAAAAAACACTTTTTCATGTGATTGGCAATGTTATATACAAGGGCATTTTTAAGATCTCCATCTTCCCAGTTCACCGCAACGTTGATCATACTTTTGATGTTGTTACCATAAAATCGATATTTTGGGTTTCTTTGTGGGTATGTTAGGCGATCGGGTTTCTGTTCTAAAACCTCTTTTTGAGGTTTTTCATAAGGACTATCAACATCCAACTCAAAGTTGGACATTATAAAAAGTTGATCCCACAGTTTGTGCTGAAAATCAGGAACATCCCGCAGATGAGGGTTCATATTACCCATAATACCAATGACTGCTTTAGCCATTTTATTGCGCTCTTCACGGTTTTGGGTTTCCATGATTTGATTGATCATCAATTGCACGTGTCTGCCATACTCAGGTATGACCAATTGGGTTCTTTTCGTGTTGTATTGTAAAGTTTCCATTAAGGGAAAAATTTGTCTTAAGCGAAGTTGGGTTGTTGCAATTTACTAAAATCTATATAATCAGCTGTTTAAATCCATAATTAATTACAAAATGATAACCCCTTGAAATTCTGATGCTTTTTTATAAATAGCAATTACTTCACGAGGGGATTTCATTTCAATAGTTATAGTCAGGCTTTGATACTTTTTTTTTGAGGAATTGACCAAGGAAACCCCTTCAGTGGGATTGTTAAACAAATCCTTTAGTCTATTGATCTGATTACTATTCGAATTAGTAATGAATTTAAACATGTAGAGACCCGGCCAGTTTTGCGATTTCTCCAATTTTTCTCGAAATCGTTCGTAAAAATCATCAGGTTTTTCCTTTGAATTCATCAAGGAATATTATTTTGCACAAATATAATTGATATCTCCGTTATATTAGAATCACATATGCATCAATTTAAAAATAAAAAAATTGTGATTAGCGGGGGGCCAGGAAGTGGAAAAACTACCTTGGTCAATTTGTTACGAGTTAAGGGGTATGAATGTATGGATGAATTTTCGAGAACCATTATTAAAAGGGCTCAAAAACAGGGACAAAATAATTTTTTTAAATCACAACCTCTTGAATTTAGTAAGGAAGTTTGGTACGGCAGAAAAGAACAGTATAAAAATTCAAAACTAAGCTCGAGCAAAACACAGAAATCATATGTTTTTTTTGATAGAGGATTACATGATGTATTGGCTTACATGGATTGCCTTGGGGTTACTTATGATACCAGTAAATTTGACCTTTCTGGATTTCCTTATGATTTGGCCGTGCTCCTCCCTCCCCGGAAGTCGATTTATATCAAAGATAATGAACGAAAGGAGGGTTTTCAGGAAGCTCAAAAAATATATTTTTACATCAAAAAGACCTACCAAAAATATAACATTCCCATCGTTGAAGTTCCCTTTCAAAGCCCGGAAGTAAGAATCTCAACCTTACTCGAGTATTTGGATCATGCAGAAAAAGCTTGACTATTTAGAGCGATACTGGAAAAAAAACACCTTTAGACCCTTACAAGAAGAGGTTATTGATCATTATCTTCAAGGTAAAGACAGTATAGTTTTGTTGCCCACCGGGGGAGGAAAGTCAGTTTGTTATCAATTGCCTGCATTACTAAACCAGGGACAAACCATAGTGATCTCCCCTCTGGTATCACTAATGCAAGATCAGGTAAATCAACTCAACCAACGTGGAATTAAATCAATGTTTTTTGAAAGTATTGGAGGCAAAAATGATCTTTATCGACAATTAGAAAATGCCCGTAACGGTAATTTCAAAATAATTTATTTTTCTCCAGAAAGACTCACCAGTTATGAATTCCTTAGCCAAATAGAAAAATTGCCAATAATGGGCATAGCAGTCGATGAAGCACATTGTATATCAGAATGGGGACATGATTTCAGACCTGCCTATAGGCTTATAAAAAAATTAAGGCCCCTGTTTCCCCAGACCCCCATTATGGCTCTAACGGCAACAGCAACTCCAAAAGTGTTAAAAGACATAAGAGCCTCATTGGGTTTGATCCAACCCAAAATCTTTAGTACTTCTTTTGAAAGAAAAAATATTTACTATAATGTACTCCATGCAGAGGACAAAATGGCTACTCTAAAAAGTTTATTGATCAAATCACCAAATGAATCAGTTATTATCTATTGTCGATCAAGATTTAAAACCGAACATATCGCTAAAGAAATCCAAAGCTGGGGACTGAAAGCGGGTTTTTATCACGGTGGAGTGGAAGTCAGGCAAAAAAAACAAATTTATAATAATTGGAAAAATAATATTTATCCCGTTATGGTGGCAACTAATGCTTTTGGAATGGGAATTAACAAAAGCAACGTAAGAAAAGTTGTACACATGATCATGCCTGAAAGTATGGAGTCATATTATCAAGAAACAGGAAGAGCAGGAAGAGATGGACGACCTTCAAAAGCTATTCTTTTGGTTCACTCTTCAGATAAAGACCGATTAGAAAATCAATTTTTAAGTCATCTTCCTGACTCAAAATATGTGAAACAATTTTATAAAAAGCTTTGTAACTACCTTCAAATTGCCTATGGTGAAGGGAAGGGAGGGGACTACAAACTTAACTTCAAAAGCTTTTGTGATGTTTATCAGTTTCACCCCAAAAAGGTACAGCATTGTTTTGGAATACTGGAGAGAGAGGGTGTTTTGGAGTTGCAATACATGCATGAGAAACACACACATTTAAAAATCAAATGCAGTCCAGCAGAAGCAATTGAGAGAGTAACAAAAGGAGATGATGCAGCCAGAATACTTCAATTTTTGATGCGTAATTACGAAGAAATATTCAGTAAAGAGAATCAAATTAATCTAGGAAAAATTTTAGACCTATTGAGCTTGGATTTAGATGAAATTAAAAAACAACTGAGCTTGATGGAAAAAGAAAATATTATTGAACATAAACAGTCAATTACCGACATCAAACTCTACTGGAAACTTCCAAGAGAAGATGATTACACCCTTAATCCCCTTCTCAAAAGAACCAATGCACACAATAAATTAAGAGCAAATAAGATTAAATTTATGCTTGACTATGCCTTTGAAGAATTCAAATGTAAGCGCAATAAAATTCTTTTATATTTTGGAGAAAAGAAGACAGTTAATTGTCTACAATGTTCTGCAAAAAGCTGCAAAAAATAATAATCTATTTGCAAAGGTGAGATTGGAAATCAAATCAAATCTAAAAAAAGGCGCAGATAGCATGTCAAATAGGTGTACAATTAATAACATAAAATGATTCCATTATGATAGTTTTGCATAATATGAAGAAGAAGTAAATAATCTGATTGTATGAAATGAGTAAGTTTTACCTAAAATGAGTAAAAAAATAATTTTTTTTGGCACTCCTCCATTCGCTGTATCGTGTTTGGAGAAAGTCGTTAAAGAAAAATTCAATGTAGTAGCTGTAGTAACTGCACCCGACCGCCCTGCTGGTCGAGGAAGAAAAATTAAGTCTTCTGCAGTAAAACATTTTGTTGAAACAAAAAATATCCCTGTGCTACAGCCTGCAAACCTCAAAGCTCCTAAATTTTTAAAAAAATTGAATGAACTGGAACCCGACTTGATGGTCGTAGTTGCTTTTAGAATGTTACCCAGAGAGGTTTGGTCCATTCCATCCCTAGGAACCTTTAACCTTCATGCATCACTACTTCCCAATTACAGGGGAGCTGCTCCGATCAATTGGTCTATTATAAACCAAGAAAAGTACAGTGGCGTAACCACTTTTTTTATTAATGAAGAGATTGACAGCGGGGCAATTCTATTACAGGAAAAAGTTGATATCGAGACACAAGATACAGCCGGAAGCCTACATGATAAATTGGCTAAAAAAGGAAGCGAACTGATTTGCAATACAATCAGAGGTATCCTTAAGGGGTCTATCACTCCACAAAAACAAGAAGAGAAAGGGTCCGAAAAAGCGGCTCCAAAACTTAATAAAGAAAATATTTTTATAGACTGGGAACAACCTCTTGACGTAATTCAAGCAAAAATAAGGGGTTTGTCTCCATACCCTGGGGCAAAGTTTAATTGGATCGAAGACGATAAAAATTCAATAATCAAAATCTTCAAGGCAGAAGTGATAAAGGAAAATCATCCCTTTGATCCTAAAAAAGTCATAATAAAGGATCATAAAATTCTGATCACTCATGCAACAGGATTTTTAAATTGTATCATTTTGCAGTTTCCAAACAAAAAACAAATGAACGCCATTGATTTGTTAAATGGTAACCGATTTTCTGATAAAGTACAAGTTTCTTGAGTTCAAAGCCAACCTATTATCAACAAATAGTGGTTTTTATTAACAATAATAGGTATTTAACCTGATTTTGTATTGGACTTGTGGGAAACGGTATAAATTTGTGAATGTAATAATAAACCTATAAGATTATGAACAAATCAGAATTAATTGATGCTATGGCAGCTGATGCTGGCATCTCCAAAGCAGCTGCAAAAGCAGCGTTAGAATCATTAATTGGTAGTGTCGGTAAAACACTCAAAGGAGGAGGACGCGTTTCCCTAGTTGGATTTGGTTCTTGGTCAGTTTCAAGAAGAGCTGCTAGAGACGGTAGAAACCCACAAACTGGAGCCACCATCAAGATTGCAGCCAAAAATGTTGTTAAATTCAAAGCTGGTGCTGAATTATCAGGCTCTGTAAACTAAACATCAAAACCAAAAACTATAAAAGCTTCCCTTTGGGAGGCTTTTTTTTTGGGATTTAAACAATAATTAACTAAATTATTTAAGTAAAACCTACACAAATAAAATAAATGGAATCGGGGAAATTACTTATTGCAGAGCCATCAGTATTCGGGGATCAAAATTTTCACAGATCCATAGTGATCATGGTTGAAAAAAAAGAGTCTGGTTTTCTGGGGTTCATTCTAAATAAACCCCTAAGCTATGAAATCAAAGATGTTTTACCTGAGATTAAAATGAGATTTCCACTTTATAACGGTGGGCCCGTAGAACAAGACAACTTGTTTTTTATCCACAATGCTGGACATTTAATCCCAGGTAGTATAAAGGTAGACAATAAACTATTTTGGGGTGGTGATTTTGAAAAGGTATTAGCATTAGTAAATGATGGTATTTTAAGCACCAAGGACATCCGATTCTTTTTGGGCTATTCGGGCTGGTCAAGTGATCAATTACGACAAGAAATTGGAGCTAATTCTTGGGTAGTAGTTGAAAACTCTTTTCAAGCTAAAATTTTATCCCACAAAACGGAAAGCTTATGGAAAAATCAAATGAAAGCCCTGGGAGGCAAGTATTTGATATGGTCTAATACCCCTGAAAATCCATATCACAACTAACGATTCAAGTAATGGAAAAATTGTTTTCGTAGGGAAACCGACTTTTCTGTTTCGAATTTCTTCTTTCTGAATTGCGTGACGTGAATAAATCCATGGGATGAAGAAATCAAAAAAACTTCTTGAGCTTGCTGAATTGAATAAATAGCAATTTTGGTTTCAATTTCCTGAATTTTAATCTCCTTTTTGAGAAATTCGATAAAAGAAGAGCGAAGAACCGTATTAGCCGTTCCCTCAAATAGAGATGGAGTGTGAATACCGTCAGGGTTGATCAAAAATACAGCACCGTGGGTGCTCTCTACCAATCTTTTGTGGTTATTAACAAGAAATGCCGCTCCAAATCCATTTTCGTAGGCAAATACTTTGCCTAATTCGCGTAAAGGTTTATTAGTTTGGATAAGATTAGAATAATCATTGGCAAAAATATAGTGATCTTTGTAAAGAGTCAATTCTATATTTATAGGGTCTAAAGAAGATTCACCCATTTGCATTAAAAAACAAATCGGACTGACTGGTGACTTATTTGTGGGTTGTTTAATCCTAAAAAACTTAAGGCTCAAAATCTGAATTTCATTATTTTTTTTATAGGAGTTATTCAGTTGATAGCTTTGCTCCCTGATAAAATCTAAAGTGAAGTGCATTGGAATTTCTACTCTAAATCTTCTAAGGGCTGCCATGATTGAAAAATAATGGGCCTCTAATAGGATTATTCTACCCTTAATTAGAAGCATTTCATGTGAATGTATTGGTATAGATGTAAGGCAACTCAGTAATTCTTCTGGAACGGCTCTAAAGCTAGAATAGCATTTACCATTAAAATTAATCATGGAAAGAGATTTAGGCAGAACCCAGAACCTGTTTTAGATCAGAAATCAAGCTGTCCCAGAGCAGTTTGGATTCATCTAATTCATCTTCATCAGCAAAATCAGATACAACCAAGGAAACATCCTTGGTGATCTCATCTACCTCAATCTTAAACTCAAAATAATAATCCGAATCGTCATCCTCACCAGTGTCCCACTGAAATCGAATTCTTTCGTTAGACTTATTTTGAATCAACTTTGCCTTTTCTTCTGTATCATCCCAAATAAAGACGAAGTTTTCACCTCTAGAATTCACATTGTCAGCAAACCATTCGGACAAACCAGAGGGTGTAGAAAGGTATTGAAACAACAATTGGGGTGAGGCTTGAAAATCATACTCTACAGAAAAGAAGGTTTTTTTACTCATCAAGGCAATTTTTCGATCAATATATATAAAAAAGTTTAGGTGCCACTATATGAGGTTATTTTTTTTAAAGTTCAAAGCCTCACTAAAAATTATAATTTTATATTTGCGCATCGAAGATGGCGAGGTAGCTCAGCCGGTTAGAGCGTCGGATTCATAACCCGGAGGTCGGGAGTTCAAGTCTCCCTCTCGCTACAATTGAAATTTACTGGTTTATATACTATGTCTGGTAAATTTCTATTAATATGACAAAACTTGATAAAAAATCAGATTCCTCGATATTTTTTTCATTCTAAAAACTATAGGATTATTAGACATAATAATTATGCTTTTTCGTAACAGAAACAAAATTTTAAGTTCCATAAATTTAGTTAAATTGTTTATTTAATTTCTATCACAATGAAAAACAGAAGCATCTCTCTTTTATTCCTAATGATTACTATATGTGGATATGGACAAAAAACCACACTTTTTAACGGAAAAGATTTAACTGGATGGACAATCCACGGAACCGAACTTTGGTATGTTGAAGATAGTTTATTGGTATGTGAGAGTGGACCCGATGAAAAATACGGTTATCTCTCTACCGAAAAATATTACAATGACTTTATACTTACATTAGAATTCAAACAGGATGCAAACGGAAATAGTGGTGTCTTTTTTCGCTCAACATTAGAAGGAACCAAAATTAGTGGATGGCAAGTGGAGGTTGCTCCTCCAGCAAATAACAGTGGTGGCATCTACGAATCCTATGGTAGGGGGTGGTTAATTAAACCCAATCCAGAAAAAGATAAGGCTCTAAAAATGGGGGATTGGAATCGTATGAAAATTAAAGTTGTGGGGGATAAAGTTACTACCTGGATCAACGGAACTAAAATGGTTTCTTTTACGGATGAAAAAATAGGTGGCGGCAAGGGTTCTATTGCTCTTCAAATCCATGATGGTGGAGGCATCAAAGTGAAATGGAGAAATCTGAAAGTCAAAGTTCTATAATTCACAGATCTTGAAATTATATTTAATAATTCACTTCCAATCTATTTCTTTTGATGAATAATATTTGACTTCTAATGCATCAAAAATTTGTCCATGTGAAGATAATCTATGGGAAAAATCCCTCCAATTTCTTTTACTAACATCAGTCCATCCTATTTCGGCATAACCCAAAATCCTTGGGAAAGCCATAAAGGCAATATCATCAAACTCCTCTAAAGTTTCACTCCACAAAGGGGCTTCCAAGCCAATTATTTGTTCCGAATCCAAATCGGATACTAGCGAACGAGGGTCCCAGTCATAGGCTTTTTTAACGGGTAAATATCCCGCCCAATTCAAACCTAAAGGAGTTAAACTATCGTACTTCATGTCCAAATAGCAGTAAGAAGAGGCTGAGATAAGTATCTTAGATTTTTTGGGAATCACTTTTGAAAAATCTTCAGTTTTGGCCCAATATTGAAGAAGTGTCTCTTCTGGAATATCTGCAGTAATTAGTTCATACCATCCCATGGGGGTTTTGTTGTATTTTTTTACGATAGCCAGGGTACGATCCATAAAACGATTAAAGTCGTCTTGGGGAGTAACATGGGACTCGTCGCCTCCAATATGAAAATAAGGACCAGGTGAAATTTCACTGATTTCTCTAATTACATCCTCAACAAAAAAATAGGTAACCTCCTTGTCAACACACAGAGTTGAAAATCCTACTTCAATACCTGTGTAAAGATCTTTAGCTTTACCATTACAGTTTAGTTCTGCGTATGAGGCTAAAGCTGCATTGGTATGACCAGGAAGATCAATTTCGGGAACAATAGTAATGTATCGGTCGGACGCGTATTTTATAATCTCCATGTAATCTTCTTGAGTATAAAATCCTCCATCACCTCCTCCTACTTCAGTTTGCCCACCAATTTCGGTAAGCTTTGGCCAAGACCTAATCTCGATTCTCCAACCCTGGTCGTCCGAAAGGTGAAGATGTAGGAAATTAATTTTATAATTACTCAAAAGATCAATGTATCTTTTAACATCTTTCACTGAAAAGAAATGCCGTGCAACATCCAGCATTGCTCCTCTGTAGGCAAAACTTGGTTCGTCGTAAATTTCGCCACCCTGTAGCGATAAGAAATTGGTTTTACCTTCAAGTTTACCTAGAAACAACATTTGCTCAAGAGTTTTTACACCTCTAAAAATACCTTGAGCAGTTTTCGCAACCAAATCAATTTTGTCCTTAAGTATCTCTATTTTGTATGCTTCTGGATTAGGATTAAAATCCTCGTCGATTTTGAGGGTTATAGAATGATCATCATTCGTTTGTCCATGAGTGATTAGTAACTCATGTTGGGTGATAGTTTTCCAATAACTTATAAAATTTTTCGCTATGGGTATGAGTTGTTTATCTGCGTCGTAAATCCTGACAAATTTAATGGCATTAAGCTGTAAAACTTCATCAGATGGAGTTACTAATGTTGGAAGTGGAATGAGAGGAGTCTTATCTAAACTAAAGATTGGTTGGGGAGGAATACAAGCATTCATAGTAATTAGGATAAAACCTGATACAAAAAATACTTTACTAAAAAACTTAAACATATAAGGTTTATATAAAGCGCTGAATCAATTTTTTGGTTGCCAAAATACCGTCTTTTTCGCTCAGGCGAATTCCCTCATATTCTACTCCAATAAATCCTTTATAATTGTTCTGATTAATAATATTGAGCATTTTGGCATAATTGATTTTGGTTTCATTTCCATCATCATCAAAATCATAAGTTTTGGCACTTACAGCTTTAGCATAAGGCATCAATTCTGAAACCCCTTTGTACATGTCATACCATTCTTTGCAACTTGGGTCACTCCCCCAAGTATTTGCGATGCAAAAATTCCCAAAATCCGGAAGCGTTCCACAATTGTCCAAATTGGTTTTTTCCATTACTTGTGCTAACAAGGATCCATTCGAAGACAGTCCGCCATGATTTTCCACGATAATGTTGATCCCCATGGTTTTAGAAAATTCACATAACCCAGTCAAACCCTCTACTGACTTATTTATCCATCTTTCGGGATTTTTTTCTCCAGCCAGGTTAACTCGAATAGAATGACAACTGAGCTCGGCAGCCAATTCAACCCACTTTTTATGTTGTTCTATACTTCTTTTGATTACCTTTGAAGAAGAGTCTGCAAGGTTACCTTCTTCATCTACCATAATCAAAACATTGGAAATGTTGTTGTCTTTTGCTCTAGAGTTGAGAGTTTTGGCTAAACTACCCACCTTTTTACTTGAAATGGTTCCGTTTTTGAGTTGATCAAAATAAAATTGATTGACATACTCTATTCCATCAAATCCCATAGCGGCGGCATGAATTGCAAAATCATATGGATCTTTATTCCCAGAGAAAAAAGATTTGTTCATAGACCACTGAGCCAGAGAGATTTTATTTTTTGTGACAACCTTACTTGAAAATATTGAGGCTGGAGAAACCAACCCTAATGTTGAAACTCCAGTAAGTGAGAGAAAATGTTTTCTATTCATGGTATTTGAAGTTTATTCAAGTAATTTAGCATTTTAATCTAATATACCAATTTCGTTGCATATATTTCGTTTAACACATTTCGCAAACCGAAACTAGTTAAAATTTATCATGTTTAATTTAAAGATGAGCGTTGAGATATTTTCCCTGATAACGGAAGTCTACCATAACTACTTTTAGTAAAGGATCAGCCAAAACTTTTGTTATCATAACCCTTGCGGTTGCAGATCCTGCGACCACTACATCAATTTTTTTGATTTTCCATTATATCCAAAAAAAGGTTAATATTTAAAAATAGTAACGTTGAAATAACTCAATCGCCTGATAATCAGATAGACCCAGGTCTCTATAACGTTTTGCACTCAAGCGGTTTCTGTCCTCAGCCCGTACCCAAAATTCACGGTCGTCACTGCCCTGAAACATAACGCTGTCCTTCTGAGATTGGTGATAAAATATCGCTTTACGCTTTCGTAAAACTTGGTCTGGACTCATAGGAACGGCCATCTCGATTTCGTGTACTTCAAACTCTTGCCATGCTCCTCTGTATAGCCATACCCAACAATCCTTCATAAAAGACTTTGACTTTAATTGGCTTATAGAATCAAATAGAATATTCAAGCAAATACGGTGGGTTCCGTGTGGATCAGCCAGATCACCAGCCGCAAAGATTTGGTGTGGTTTTACAATTTCTATCAATTGGTAGGTAATGTCAATATCCTCTTGTGTAGGTTCATTTTTTTTTATTTTACCACTTTCATAAAAAGGGAGGTTTAGGAAGTGGACTTGATTGTCAGGGATTCCTATGTATCGGGTTGCTGCAAGAGACTCTCTTTTTCTGATAGTTCCTTTTAACTTTCTCAAAGCCAAAGAGTCAACGTTGTTTTTTTCTTTGTGAAGCAACTCGTTTTTCAATTCTTCATATAATGAGTTATCATCGCTTATGTCAGAATCTACCTCAATATACTTTAGTGCTTCGTCATCAGATACAGCAATGTTTCCAGAGGTTTGGTAGGCCACATGTACTTCATGGCCTTGGGTAACCAACCGATCAAAAGTGCCTCCCATTGATATGACATCGTCATCGGGATGGGGACTGAAAATAATAGATCTTTTTTTCTTAGGCAAGGCACGTTCTGGTCGATTGCTGTCATCGGCATTGGGTTTACCTCCTGGCCAACCTGTAATGGTATTTTGTAAACGATTGAACATTTTGATGTTGAGATCGTAATAGTTTCCCTCTGAGATCAAAAGCTCAGACATTCCATTCTGATTGTAATCCTCCTCTGTTAATTTTAAAATTGATTTATCAGTTTTTTCACATAACCAATAAACTGCTTTACATTGATTGGAAAGCTCACTCCAATCAAAGTTTCCAGTAATCCAAGGTGTTTTAATTCTGGTCAATCCCGATGCTGACTGGTGGTCCAACACCAAGGTAGTGTTCTTATGTTCTTGAAGGTATGTAGTAGGAATATTTGGAGTTATTGAACCCTCTACTGCTTTATATATAATTTCACTTTTATTGATTCCCCATGCTAAAAGGACAATACGCTTAGCTGAAAGAATGGTTTTAATCCCCATTGTGATGGCTTTACTGGGAACATTTTCAATACCATGAAAAGCCCCTGCAGCATCATATCGCGTAAGATGGTCTAATGAAACCAAACGGGTTTGAGAGTTGATATTTGAACCTGGCTCATTGAAACCGACATGCCCAGTTCTTCCAATCCCTAACAACTGGAAATCGAGTCCTCCTAAATCAGCTATCTTTTTTTCATAGGCTTTACAGTAGTCCCTTACTTTCATGGGTTCAATGATCCCAGAAGGAATGTTGATGTTTTCTAAAGGAATGTCAATGTGATTAAAAAGGTTTTCACGCATAAAAAAATTATAACTGTTGATGTCTTTGGGTTCTAGACCATAATATTCATCAAGATTGAAGGTGATAACGTTTTTAAAACTTAAACCTTCCTCCCGATGAAGTTTTATTAACTGATTATATACACTAATAGGAGAAGAGCCCGTAGCCAGTCCCAAAACACAGGGCAATCCACTAGCTTGTTTTTCTTTTATAAGTGAAGCTATTTCATCAGCTACTGCTTGAGAGCCTAAAAAAGACGAATCGAAAGTAACATTATGGAGTTTTTCAAATCGGCATTCCTCATAAGCCCCTGGAAACTGATATAAAATTTTTTCCTGTTTCATTAATTGGTAAGGTTATAAAGTATTGTTAGTCACTTATAAATATAGGTGTATTTAATTAAAGATTGATCAAAAATAATAGTTTGAAACAATAGAAAACAATCAAATTGTTTTAAACTTACATTATTAAAAATAAAAATCTTTTTCTTGATAATTGAAATCTGTTGTACTTCTAAACCTTCCCTATACAATGCCATTAATGGGGGGGGGTCGCGATTGGAGCTTTGTGAAAATTTATTAAGTGGTGGATTGACCCCCACTCCAAAATTTCTTGAATACGTATTAAATTATTCTTCCACTCCTATTCACGTTTTGATTCGTCCTAGGCGGGGGAACTTTGTCTATACTGCAAAGGAGAGGCAAACGATATTAGCTCAAATTGAAATGGTAAAGTTATCAGG
The DNA here is from genome assembly GCA_902619315.1 of uncultured Bacteroidota bacterium. Classification (GTDB taxonomy): domain Bacteria; phylum Bacteroidota; class Bacteroidia; order Flavobacteriales; family Flavobacteriaceae; genus UBA8316. Next base: position 25,129 of record CACNDW010000014.1, read on the forward strand.
AGCTCAGGGAATTGTTATTGGCGCTCTAAACGATGACAATTCACTTCCCCTAAATCTTTTAAAAAAATGGGTTAAAATGGCATATCCGTTGGACTTGACTTTTCATCGGGCCTTTGATAATGTAGTTCAACCAAGGAAATCTTTAAAAAAAATAATGGATCTGGGATTTAATCGTGTCTTAACCTCTGGGCAACAAATTATAGCAACAAAGGGATTAGCTTTGTTGGTTGAACTTCTAAAAATAGCAAATGACGAACTGGTGATAATGCCAGGCGGGGGGATAAATGATCAAAATTGTGAGGTTTTTTTTAAAGAAGGTTTTAATGAAATACATCTATCCGCTAAGGGGCTTGATAAAACAACTAATGGTGAACCCATTTCTGATTTAAAAATCATTCAAAAAGTAGTAGCTTCGGGTTCAAAATTTGCTTTTTAGCCAATAAAATTATCGCTCAAGTAATTGGTCTATGGCCTTCTCAACCAATAAGGACATAACCCTATAACCCTCCTCATTTGGATGAACACCATCGTAGCCATAGCTTTTGATCAAACCATTTTTTTCATTAGTCATCACTGTGAAGTAATCCAGGTAGTAAATATCATTTTCAATACAGTAGTTTTGGATAATTTGATTAAGCTGAGGTATTTTAGTTTGAGGATTTTTACCCTTTCTCCATGGATAGTCTGCAGCAGGAATTACAGAACATAATATCACTTTGATGTCATGCGCAAGAGCCAGCTCGGCCATCGAAAACAGATGTCCTGCAACGGTCTCCAAATCCTTCAACGGAGTATTACCTGCTATGTCATTTGTTCCAGCCAGAATAACAACTACTTTTGGTCGGTGTGCGATCACGTCCTGTCTAAAACGCAAAAGCATTTGGGGAGTTGTTTGACCGCCTATTCCCCTGTTAATATAGTTTTGGTTGTCAAACATCTCAGGCATGTATTGCGACCACCCTTGAGTGATAGAGTTTCCCATAAATACTACACGACCATCATTTATCACAGGATCTACAACTTTGTTTTGGTCATCAAAATAGTTCATTTTTGGCCAATCCAAATGCATTAAGACTTCTGTAACATTAATTTTGTCAAGCGGTTTTTTTTCTTGGGCTGAAATACTTTTAAAACCAATCAGTATGGTCAGAAGAAAAAGGTTTTTAATTTTATAAATACTTTTAATCTTCATCTGGATTTCTGATGTTTTCAACTAATTTTTGGATTTCAGTGTCGGGTTCCGGGGTAAAATTAGAAATGGTTATAGACACTATAAAGTTAACCATCATGGCAAAAGAACCAAATCCCTCGGGCGATATTCCAAACCACCAGTCTTTTTCTGTTCCACCACCAAACCATCCAAATTTGAATTTAGTCATATAAAATAACATTAAAAGTATTCCTACCACCATTCCTGCAACAGCTCCCTCTTTATTCATTCTCTTACTAAAAATCCCCATCACAATAGCTGGAAAGAAGGAAGCGGCTGCCAGACCAAAAGCCAATGCTACTGTGGCTGCTACAAAGCCTGGTGGATTAATACCAAAATAAGCTGCTAACATCACAGCGCCAACGGCAGATAAGCGGGCGGCGATCAACTCTCCTTTTTCACTCACATCGGGTTTGATCATTTTTTTGATCAAGTCATGGGAAACAGATGAAGAAATTACAAGCAAAAGTCCCGCAGCTGTAGAAAGTGCTGCAGCAAGAGCACCTGCTGCCATAATGGCAATCACCCAATTAGGCAAATCAGCAATCTCAGGGTTGGCCAATACCATTATATCTGCATCGACTTTCAATTCATTAATCTTTGGATCGGCCAGATATTGAACCATACCGTCCTGATTTTTGTCTTCGTAGGTAATAAGTCCTGTAGCCTCCCATTTGTTAAACCATTCTGGTAAAGAGGCGTAGGCTTTATTGCTTACGGTTTCGATCAAATTGGTTCTCGAAAAAACTGCTACTGCAGGAGCCGTAGTATACAAAATGGCGATGAATAGTAAAGCCCAACCTGCGGATTTTCTGGCATCGCTCACTTTTTTTACCGTAAAAAAACGAACGATAACATGCGGCAATCCTGCTGTTCCTACCATCAAAGCAGCGGTGATGAGAAAAACATCTAGAGTTGATTTTTTACCGGAAGTATATTCGTGGAATCCAAGTTCACGGTGTAAACCATCTAATTTATCTAGCAAATAAACCCCATCACTTCCTGACGAACCAAAACCAATTTGGGGAATGGCATTACCAGTCACCATCAAAGAGATAAAAATAGCAGGCAACATAAAGGCAAAGATCAGAACACAATACTGGGCAACTTGAGTGTAGGTTATTCCTTTCATCCCCCCCAATACAGCATAGAAAAGAACAATTAACATACCAATAAGCACACCGGTAGTAATGTCAACCTCCAAGTAGCGAGAAAAAACCACACCTACCCCACGCATTTGTCCAGCGATGTAGGTAAATGATACAATCAAGGCACAAAAAACAGCCACCCCTCGCGCTACATTAGAATAATAACGATCACCGATAAAATCGGGAACGGTGAATTTTCCAAATTTTCTTAAATAAGGTGCCAACAAAAGTGCCAATAAAACATAACCTCCAGTCCAACCCATCAAATAAACTGACCCGTCATAACCATTAAAAGAGATTATCCCAGCCATGGAAATAAACGAGGCGGCAGACATCCAGTCGGCAGCTGTGGCCATTCCATTGGCAATAGGTGGTACTCCCTTACCTGCAATGTAAAACTCTCCAGTAGAGGAAGCCCTCGAAATAATTGCAATTGCAATATATAATGTAAAACTAAGTCCAACAGCAATCCAAATCCAATATTGTAATTCCATTAAACTTTGTTTTTAAATTTTTGATCTAATCGATTCATCAAGTAGATGTAAACAAAAATCAAGATCACAAAAAGGTAAATAGCGCCTTGTTGGGCAAACCAGAAGCCAAGCTTGAAACCAGCCATTTGAATTTGATTGAGTTGATCTACCATAAGGATACCGAACCCAAAGGAAACGGAAAACCATATGGATAAAAGGATAACTAAATACTTCAAATTAGTTTTCCAATAGGTGTTTTTATTTTTCACTACATTGGTTTAGTTCGCCAAATATACAAATAAAACCAAGCTGAAAAAGTTCGATTCATAGGTGTGAGATTTTATCATTAAAGTTTAATGAATATTTTTCTTTTGAACAACTGGTATGTAGGAATCCAAATTACAAAAACATAAAATAAGGCATAGAGTAAAGAGGCTAATTTTGGTGCTACTCCTATGGTAATGGCATGCTCCATAAATATTGCACTGAGGGAGATGCCCCAGAGTTTTTTGCTGTAGAAAAGGGTATAGAAAATACCGGCCAGAGTGTAGGCAAAAATGGCATTCACTCCAAAAACACGTAAAAATTTAAATTTGGAGTCATGACCTTTGATATCCACCCAATAGACAAAACAAGCCAAAAGCAAACAACTGATCCCCCCAGTTATAAGTACAAAGGAACTGCTCCAAATACTCTTGTTAAGCGGCATAAAATATTGCGCAATGTCACCACAAATGAGTAAGGTGGTCGCCAAAAGGAATAATCGTAAAAGCTTGTCTTTAAATTCGACGTTGGAAATCAAAATAAACCCTGCCATCATCCCTAGCAGTCCAGTCACCATAGCTGGAAAGGAACTAAGAATACCCTCGGGATCCCAGGTTTTTTTCCATAGATAACCGGGTAAATAATTTTGATCCAGATAATTGGCCCAGTTTTTTCCGGGTTCACTCAAATCGGGTATACCGATTCCAGGTACCGGAAGGTACATCATTACCAACCAGTAAACCACCAGAATTACAATAGCGATGATCAATTGAGTCTTTCTTTTGGTGAATAGAAAAAGTAAAGCACAGACCACAAAGACCAATGCAATACGGGGCAACACGCCCACCCAGCGAATTCGTTCAAAATCAAAAGATGGCCACAGCCATAAAAAAAGTCCTACCAAATAAATTTTTATACTCCGAAACAGTATTTTCTGAACCAGTTGTTTTTTACTCAGTCCTTTTTCACTTTGCTTGGTCAATGACAAGACGATTGAGACTCCTACGATAAATATAAAAGCTGGGAAAACATAATCTGTGGGTGTCAAACCGTTCCAATTGGCATGCAATAGAGGAGTATAAACATGACTCCACGAACCCGGGTCGTTGACAATGATCATCAATACGATGGTCAGTCCCCTCAGTATATCAAGAGACAATAGTCTGGTATTTGATTTTTCCATATTAATTCCATTGAATGGTTTGACTAAATGTAATAAAAATGAAATTAAGTGGTGCAGGCGTATTCAACAATAAAAAAGCTGATTAAGCATCTAAATTATTGTTATTTAAGGATTTTACCAAAGTACTTATAACGGAATAAAACAGACTTGTACCAACTCAAAATAAAATTTTACCAAAGATCAACCTCTTTGTGGGGTAAAAGAAATTAATTCTATAGCTTTACGGACTACTAAGACAATTTCTCAATCCATTGCTACTGCAAACTACTGTTCCCTATCTGAGTCTTGCTTTTATGATCGCCTTTAGCGCAGCCTTAATACTAGGTATTGCCAAGTCAGGTATCAAAGGGTTTGCTATACTGATCGTTACGGGATTGGCACTGGTTTACGGTGCCAAAGAATCAACGGGAATATTAATGCCTTTGCTGATCTGCGGAGATATATTGGCGGTGATCTATTACAAGCGACATGTAAAGTGGGTCTATCTTATCAAACTTTTACCTTGGATGGTAGCGGGGGTTTTGGTAGGGGTGGTTTTGGGTAAAGATCTGCCGGAAGATTTTTTTAAGTCTGGCATGGCCGTCATCATTCTCATCAGTGTGGCGATGATGTATTATTGGGAACGAAAGAAAGAAATAAAAATACCTAACCATTTGAGTTTTGCCGCTTTGATGGGGATGATGGCAGGGTTTACAACCATGGTAGGGAACTTGGCAGGTGTCTTCTCCAACATCTATTTTTTGGCCATCAAATTGCCTAAAAATGAATTTATCGGAACTGCGGCTTGGTTATTTTTTATCATTAATCTCTTTAAAGTACCCTTTCATATCTGGTCTTGGGGTACCATCAACCTGGCATCATTTCAAATTAGTTTGAGTTTAATTCCAGCTGTTATTTTGGGATTTATGTTTGGAGTATCTATAGTAAAAAAATTAAAAAACGATAGATACCGCCAATTGATTCTTT
>CACNDW010000015.1 GCA_902619315.1 uncultured Bacteroidota bacterium
GCCGATATAATCAGAATTGGAAAGCAATAATTATGGATCAAGTTAAGATTTTTGCTCCTGCCAGTGTGGCCAATGTATCTTGTGGGTTTGATGTATTGGGATTTTGTCTCGAGCCTGTGGGCGACGAAATGGTAATTAGAAGAACAGAATCCTCAGGCTTAAAAATTACCAAAATCGTAGGTCAAAGCCTCCCGCTGGATGTGAAAAAAAATGTTGCTGGCTCAGCCGCGGAAGCCATGCTCAAAGCCCATCCGCAAAAAGCAGGGTTTGAAATAGAAATTTACAAAAACATCAAAGCCGGTAGTGGTATTGGAAGCAGTGCTGCAAGTGCTGCAGGGGCTGTTTTTGGTATCAATGAATTACTGGGCAAACCTTTTACAGCTCATGAATTAATTGCTTTTGCAATGGAGGGCGAAGCTCTGGCAAGTGGATCGGCACATGCAGACAATGTGGCTCCCGTCCTTATGGGAGGGATAACTTTGGTAAGATCTATTGATCCTATCGATGTGATCCAGCTGCCTACACCCAAGGAGTTGACTGCCGTGATATTACATCCCAAGATTGAATTAAAAACCATGCACGCACGTGAAATTATCAAAAAAAACGTTACCATGGAAAAAGCCATAAAACAATGGGCAAATTTAGGGGCTTTCGTCTCTGCCTTGTACAATGAAGATTACGGGTTGATGTCCAGAAGCTTAAAGGATGAAATTATAGAACCCATGCGATCACTATTGATCCCAGAATTCGATTCTCTCAAAAAAGCCTCAATAAGTGCAGGTGCATTGGGTTTTGGAATCTCGGGTTCCGGTCCATCAGTTTATGCCCTGACTAAAGGAATGAAAACTGCCCAAAAAGTTTCTAAGGCCATTGATGAAATAATTTCACCAATAGGTATAGATTTTGAAATACACCTATCTAAAATCAACGATCAAGGAATCAAAATTTTACCCAATTAATGAAATACATCAGTCTCAACTACAACTCAAAAAGTACACTTTTTCACAATGCAGTAAAGAGAGGTTTAGCGCCAGACAGAGGTCTATATTTTCCTGAAACCATCCCCCAACTCCCCCGAAGTTTTTTTGATGGCATCGAAAAATTGAGTATTCCCGAAATGGCATACCGGGTTATCAAACCCTATGTTGGGAATAAAATTTTGAAAGAAAAACTGATGGAGATTGTAACAGAGACATTGGATTTTGACTTCCCAATTATTGATATTAATGAAAATATTGCTGCCTTGGAATTATTTCAGGGTCCAACCCTCGCATTTAAAGATGTTGGAGCGCGATTTATGGCACGATCTTTAGGATACCTAAACCAGGACAGTAATGAGAAAATAAACGTCTTGGTCGCTACCTCCGGGGATACAGGAGGAGCAGTTGCCAATGGTTTTCTTGGTGTTGAGGGTATCAATGTTTTTATCTTTTATCCTAAGGGTAAAGTCAGTGAAATTCAAGAAAAACAGCTGACCACTCTTGGACATAACATCACTGCTTTTGAGGTTGACGGTGTATTTGACGATTGTCAAGAAATGGTTAAAACCGCTTTTTTGGACTCGGGTTTATCCAGTTTAAACCTTACCTCTGCCAACTCTATAAATGTCGCTCGGTGGCTACCCCAGATGTTCTATTATTTTATAGCCTTCAGGGCGCTTAAAAGCAAAAATAAAAGATTGGTTTTTTCGGTTCCCAGCGGAAACTTTGGAAATATCTGTGCCGGTATCATGGGACAGCAAATGGGATTACCTATAGATCACTTTGTTGCAAGTACCAATGTAAATGACGCTGTTCCGCGTTATTTGGAAACGGGTACTTATAATCCCATGCCAACTATCCAAACCATCTCCAACGCCATGGATGTGGGTAACCCAAGTAACTTCATCAGAATTCAAAAAATATTCAATAACGACGCAGTAAAAATGAAAAAATATCTTTCTGGCTATCGTTATACAGATCAACAAACCAGAAAGGCCTTAAAGGAAATTTACGACCTCAAAAACTATATTGCTGATCCGCATGGTGCCGTAGGTTATTTGGGGCTAAAAGAATATTTGAACCAACAAAAAGAGGATCTTTACGGAGTTTTCCTGGAAACCGCCCATCCTGTCAAATTTTTCGAATCGGTAAATAAAACCCTTAAAGTGGAAGTTGCAATACCTGAAAGGCTCAAGGATACCCTATCTAAAGAAAAAGTCAGTGTTCCCATAAAGGATTACAGTGAACTCAAAGCTTATTTACTGGACTAGACTATTGATTTCCGGTAAAATAAAATCCTTCAAAGCGCTCTCTTCCTTCATCAACTCTTCAATATCTTTCCAATCCCGAGGTGCTCCAGCCGACAAGTTGACCGGGCCATCATTGGTGATCAAGACATCATCTTCGATACGGATACCAATATTCCACCATTTTGGGTCACAGGGGCTGTTTTCCGGAATGTAAATACCAGGTTCTATTGTAATGACCATATCCGCCTCCAAATCCTGATAATTTCCAGGGTCATGAACGTCCAGCCCAATGTGGTGCGAAAGACCATGCGGATAATATTTTCTGGCCTCAGAGGCCTCGCTGATGATCCCCAATTGAATTAATCCCTTAGCTATAATATCATAGGACGATAGGTAAATCGATCTAAAAGTATTTCCCACCTGAGAACCACTTATGGCCACTTCCTGTGAGTCGTAAACAATTTGATACAAAGCTTTTTGCTCAGGACTGAATGCTCCGTTGGCAGGAATAGTTCGGGTAACATCGGCCGTATAACCGAAAAACTCTGCACCCAAGTCCATCAAAACCAACTGATTGTTAATCTCTTCTTTGTCATTTTCGATATAGTGCAAAACACAACTGTTTTCACCTGCCCCTACTATAGAGGGGTAACCCTCATCGGCAGCCCCGTATTTGCGATACACAAACTCATGGATACCTTGAATCTCTCTTTCACCCATATCAGGATGCATCGCTTTCATCACTTCAATTTGTCCCACTACAGAAATTGCAACTGCTTTTTTTAAGAGATCTATTTCATTTTTTGTTTTGATCTCTCTCATATCTCTCATAATGATGGGTAGGGTTTCCAAATCAAAATTGTAATTCTGTAGGGCAAAAGCAGTTTTTCTCTTGACTTCTCTGTAAAAATCCTGGTCAGGTTCTTTAAGAAAATCTCTGATGATTTCATCTTCCATCAACAAACTGTCGCGCTTTACCAAGTACTCAACCTCTTCCTTTATCTTCTCAAGACTCTCCTGGTCTGCTTCCATAATTCTTTGGTATGCCTTATGGGCCAAACGGTTGAAATTATTGGGAAAATTGATGGCTTCTCTAAAAGTCGCCTTGAGATCAAATAAGTCATGGGGGTCGTCCACTTTAAAGCGAATATTGTCTTTAAAAACATAGGTATTTTGATTTCGAATGTCGTTTTTAAACTCAAACATCAAAACCTGATCGAAACTACCCAAGTCATCGCAATCATTCTTGAAATCAAGGCGCTCGGCAACCCGCTCATAGCCCAGCTGTTTTACCTGTTCCAAATCGTATCTTTTTCCATTCCACATTTCCATATAATTATCGCGTTCCGGAACATAAATCTTTTCGTAATAAACCCCATCGCTGTCTGATTGAGGATTTTTATAGATCATCAAAACAGAATGCGGCTGATGCCATCCAGTCAAATAGAAAAAATTGGGATCTTGATGATAAATGTAATCCACATCATTGGCGCGATTTCTTATCGGTGCACTGAATAGAACTGCGACACTGTTGTCCGGCATCTTTTGACGGAAGGCCTTCCTTACATTTTGATAATGTTCGGAAGATAATTTTGATTTTTGACCATTTCCAAAAAAGAAAGAGAATAAAACAGTCAATAAAATAATATTTTTCATGTATGTAAATTTTAGTTTCCTAGATTATATTTAATAATTTTCTTTTGTTGAAGGATTTTTAGGGCTTTATAAATTCCCGCTATGAGAATTTGTTATGGACCATTTTAAGGGGTTTTAGATTATTGATTCTATTCACTTATGACTTAAAAGTAATATTTTTGTTCAAAGAACTCCATGAAGAAAACCCCATTTTATGACATTCACACCAATTTAGGTGCCAAAATATCTCTTTTCGGGGGGTATCAGATGCCCATACAATATAGCGGAGTCAAAGAAGAGCATTTGGCAATAAGAAACAAGGTGGGTGTATTTGATGTTTCTCACATGGGAGAATTTTGGGTGGAAGGACCAAATGCCTTTGACTTATTGCAGTTCGTTTGCAGTAATGATATTTCCAAACTCATTCCCGGAAAAGCACAATACAATTACATGCCAAATTATGAAGGCGGAGTGGTCGACGACCTGATAGTTTACCAACTCCATGGTGAAAAATACTTGCTAGTGGTAAATGCTTCCAATATTGAAAAAGACTGGAATCATATCATAAAACAGAATCAAAAATTTAAGGCAAAGCTCGAAAATAAATCAGAAAAAACAGCTTTATTGGCCATTCAAGGCCCCAAAGCTATTACTGCTATGCAGTCCATTTGTAATGCCCAAATCGATCAAATGTCCTACTACAGCCATACCACCACCACTTTTGCAGGGGTCAAAAACGTATTGGTTGCAACCACAGGCTACACCGGTGCTGGAGGAATTGAAATCTATTTTGATGTTGCCCAGGCTGAAAAAATATGGAGGGCTGTAATGGAGGCTGGTGCGCATTTTGGCATATTACCAGTGGGTTTAGCCGCAAGAGACACGCTACGTTTAGAGATGGGTTATTGTCTCTATGGAAATGAAATCGACGACCAAAGCTCTCCCATAAGCGCAGGACTAGGATGGGTCTCTAAACCACTTACTGGTTTTTTGAATGCAGGACTCCACCAAAGATCAATGCAAGAGGGCACACCAGAAAAACTCGTAGGTTTTCAAATTGATGAAAGAGGCATACCTCGTTCAGGATATCTTCTTTATGACTCTGACGAAAATCTCATTGGCAGAGTTACCTCAGGAACCCAGTCTCCCTCCCTCAACAAAGGCATCGGTTTGGGTTATGTCAAAACCGATTTTTCCAAACCCGGAAAAAAATTATTCGTAGAGATTAGAGGAAAATTTGTGTCGGCTACGGTTGTAAAACTTCCCTTTGTTAAACCCTCATGATGGACATTTAATAAGATGAAAAGGATCTTGATTCTTGGCGCCAGTGGGTTCATAGGAAACACCCTCTACAAGGAGTTAAATTCCTATTATGATACTTTTGGTACCTATTTTACCAAAAAGGGCTTTGGCCAAAACCATCATTTCTTTCATTTTGATATGGAGGAGGGTGGACTGGAGCGCATTATCAAAGAAGTCAAACCAAAACTCATCATATCCGCCTTGAGGGGAACTTTTGAGGGCTTGATCGAAACCCATGAGTTTTTAATTAATCTGATTGATCGATCTAATTGCAGGTTATTCTTTCTTTCCTCTGCCAATGTGTTCGACACCTTCGAACATTTCCCTTCTTACGAATACGACAAGACCCTATCACAAAGTATCTACGGTCGATTAAAAATCAAAATCGAAAACGAGCTCTTGCGCCTCCCCTCGGCCAAATTTGTTTTGGCACGTCTCCCTATGGTCTTTGGAAGTCATTCTCCCAGAATTCAGGAGTTGGATAATGCCATTTATACAAACCAACCCATCGAAGTATTCCCCAATACCATCATCAATGTCAATAATGACATCAAACTCAGTCAACAAATACATTACATTATCAATCAAAAACTGACAGGGATTTTTCATTTAGGCAGTATTGATTTGATCCATCATTTTGATTTTATCAAATTAATCATTCAAAAGAGATACCAGCGAAAAGCCCTATACAAACAGGTGTATACCACCAATCAGATGCGCTACTTGGCTGTTTTAGCAAAAGAAAATAAATTGCCCAAAAACCTTCTGTTTTCCTACACAGAAATTTTGGACGATTTGACATTGATCAAAAAGGACTTTTAATAGTTTTTATCTTTGTGATCAACAACCAGTAAATATAATGGGAAGAGCCTTTGAATTTCGAAAAGCCAGAAAAATGAAAAGATGGTCAGCCATGGCTAAAACCTTTACCCGCATTGGTAAAGATATTGTTATGGCAGTAAAAGATGGGGGGCCGGATCCTGATAACAACTCTCGACTTCGAGCTGTCATACAAAATGCCAAGGCCGCTAACATGCCCAAGGACAATGTCGAACGTGCCATCAAAAAAGCATCAGATAAAAACACCGAAAACTACAAAGAAGTCCTGTTTGAAGGCTATGCTCCTCATGGGATAGCTATATTGGTCGAAACTGCAACCGACAACAATAACCGGACAGTTGCCAACGTCAGGAGTTATTTTAATAAATGTAATGGCAACTTTGGCACCTCAGGCTCCGTGGAGTTTATGTTTGACCGAAGTTGCAATTTTAGAATCCCAGCTGAAGGTGTCGATATTGAAGAATTAGAATTGGAATTTATCGACTTTGGAGTGGAAGAAGTATTTGAAGATGAAGATGGGATATTGCTCTTCGCCCCCTTTGAAAACTTTGGGGCCATTCAAAAAGAATTTGAAAGTCGATCCATAAAAATACTCTCCTCTGGGTTTGATCGCATTCCAAAGACCAGTAAACAACTACCAGCGGACCAGCAGGAGGAAGTACTCGAACTGATCGAAAAAATAGAGGAAGACGGTGATGTACAAAACGTTTACCACGACATGGACATACAAGAATAGACATTATAATAAAAGATTCATAAATATATTATTAACAGAGAGCCTCACCAATGAGATGTGCACAAAACTAATTGTTGTTTGTGAGAAAACAATTAAAAAGACAGAGTTAAATCAGCCCCGATCAATCCTACTCAGCTCTTTTGAAATAAGCTTTCATTTCTTTAATGTCATTATCGATATCTCCTGTTGGATAAAACAGTCTTAAAAAAGATACCTTTTTGTGGGGATAGTTAAAATGAACTAATAATACAGGTATCTCTGCTTCTAATGCAATATAGTAAAAGCCTGTTTTCCACTGATCAACTTTTTTTCGAGTTCCCTCAGGAGCGATTGCCATTCGAAATGTGTCCTTCTCATTAAAAATTTTCGCTATGGCTGACACTTTATTTTCATTAGAATTTCGATTGACAGGAGTGCCTCCTAAGGCACGAAAAAACCAACCCATTAAAGGATTAAACAATTCTTGTTTTCCCACATAGCTTATCTTTTCATTCAGCACCGAACGTGTCAAAACTCCTATGACAAAGTCCATATTCTGGGTATGTGGGTAGACGGCTATGATAAACTTTTTCAAAAAGGGAAATTCTCCCTCTATCTTCCAACCCATAAGGTGAAAAAATACAATCTTAGCCAACCACGAAATCATTTTGAATTCAATTTATCTAGATAAATTTTCGCGCGATCGAGGTCTCGTGGAGTATCGATTTCAAAATTTAAATTGTGGGTGAGGACCATTTTGATTTTTTTTCCATGCTCGAGGAAGCGTATGCACTCAATTTTTTCGGCAGATTCCAGAGGAGTAATCTCCTGGCTACTAAATTCGATTAAAGCTTGCTTTCTAAAAGCATAAACCCCAACATGTTTAAAAAAAGTATGGTTTTTTTTATTATCCCGATCAAAGGGAATTGGTGACCGGGAAAAATATAGCGCAAAGTGTTTTAAATCCACAATTACTTTAACTACACTAGGATTTGTGACCTCCTCCTTTTCGAGCAAAGGTGTCATCAAAGAAGCCAATGCGATTTCTTTTTGGGAATCTTCCTCAAAGACTTCAATTAGCTTTTTTAGGCTTTCACGATCTACAAAAGGTTCGTCACCTTGAACATTTATGACCACATCGGCATCCATTCCCGAAATAGCTTCAGCAATGCGGTCACTGCCACATTCATGATCTTTACGGGTCATAATGGCACGCCCTCCGTTGTCAAAAATTTCCTTAAAAATTAAATCACTATCCGTAGCCACCACAACCTCGTCAAAAAGACCAGTAGCCATAACATTTTGATAGGTTCTTAAAATAACGGTTTTTTCACCCAGCTGCTGCATAAGCTTACCAGGAAAGCGCGAAGAATCATAACGCGCTGGTATAATCGAAACTATTTTCATCATTACAAAAGAAAGGACAAATTTTAATAATTGAGATAAGATTTGAAGTTTTTTACTATAAAAAAATTAAAAATACTCCTTACCAAAACCGATCAAAAATAATTTTTCTTTTGCACGTGTCATTGCGGTATACAACCATCTAAAATAGTCCCTGTTATGCCCGTCGGGGAGATAAGGTTTTTCCAAAAAAACATTTTTCCATTGCCCCCCTTGTGACTTGTGACAAGTAATTGCATAGGAATATTTTACCTGCAAGGCGTTAAAATACGGATCGGTTTTGACCTTAAGAAAACGCTTATATTTGGATTTTTCATGGGCGTTATCCAATGAAATCTTTTGGTACAGCAATTGAGACTTTTCGAAGCTCAAATTGGCGCTCTCACTGGTCAATGTTTCCAGTAAAAGAACGGTATCGAATTCAGGTTCATCAGGATAATCGACCATTTGAACACTCACTTCGGCAAATTTCATATCATAACGATCCACATATTTATTTATACGGTTAATACGAATTACATCACCATTGGCGATAAATCCGGGTTCAGAATCGGCACCCAGCCAGAAATAATTATTTTTTACCACCATCAGTTGGTCACCTACAGAAAGTTCAGATTCCAAAAAAAGGATATGTTCTCTTATACTTCTATTGTATAGATTGGCCCTTTTGTTCGAACGAACAATCAAGACCGTTTGGTCAATACCATCCTCTTCCAGAGCATTGTTGAGGAATTCCAAAAACTCATTGCCTTCAATGATGCATTGTATATCATTAAATCTGTCCAATTGGAATTTAAATCCATCGAATTGATCTTCCATGAGCAATTTCCGGATTCTTGTAGCATTGAACAATATACCAGATTCAGCTTTTTGACGAACCACATCTTCGAGTGTAATACTGTGAACATCTGTATTAAACTGAGCAATTAACTCATTTTCATCAAGTGCAGGGCTAAGCCCTATATTGACTGGAGGAAGTTGGGCGGTATCCCCTACAAAAATCAACTTACAATTCTTACCATTCGAGACATAGTGAACCAGGTCATGAAGTAAAGAACCATTTTCAAAGAGTTTACTTTGCTGTCGATCATCTCCAATCATAGACGACTCATCAACTATGAATACTGTATGAACATGTTTATTTTCTTTTAAAGCAAACTTAATCCCAGCTCCCCCAATATCGACTTTGGGAAAATATATTTTCTTATGGATAGTTAATGCACTCTTTCCTGCATAAGTGGATAATACTTTAGCTGCACGTCCCGTCGGAGCCAATAAAACGGATTTCTTTTTAATATGAGACAATTGCCGAACCAAATGACCTATCAGTGTTGTTTTTCCAGTTCCTGCGAATCCCTTGATTATTAAAATTGAGCCCTTCGATCCATTAGATATAAAGTGAGAGATTTTTTCAAAACCAATCGCTTGAGAAGCCGTTGGTTGAAACCTGAACTTTTCTATTAGAATGCTCTGAAAAGACTGGTTTAACATATGGGATATTTTCTACAAGATAAATCATTTATAAAACTTTTACGATTCAAAAAAAATTGTAGTTTTGTTTGAATGAAAAACAATAAGCCATGAGATTAGGGATTCAAGCTGCCCTGTGGATACTTGCCATATTTTTCAGTTACAAAATCTATGATTCAATCAATGGGCCAATTAACTTTAATAAAAAGAAAAATGAGCGTTATGCTTTAGTCATCAATAAATTAAAATTGATTCGTAAAGCCCAAATTGCCCACAAAGACGTTAAAGGAGTCTTCAGTAACAATTTTGATAGCTTGGTGAAATTTATTGATACTGGAATTTTCACCTTAATTGAAAAAAGAGATTCGTCGTATATGGAATACGACCGTACGTATAGGATTGATATGCTCAGAGAGGTTGTTGTAATTGACACCTTGGGATTTGTTCCTGTAAAAGATTCCTTATTCAAAAATTCTAACGCCTACAAGAAATTTGCAGATGTTCCTGTTGAAGGAGTCGAAGCAAAATTCGATATCAATGCTGATATAATTGACAAGAATGGATATAGAGCACCAGTTTTTGAAGTAAAAGTTGCCAAGGACGTGATTCTCTTTGATCAGGATAAAGATTTGATAAAAATTGAAAACGAGACCGTTTCCGTCGATGGAGTCAATGGTCCTTCGATAATATTGGGCTCCCTCACCGAAGTAAGTACTAACGGAAACTGGCCCACTATATTCGATGCCGTTCAATAAAAATCCTTTAAAAGATAAAGAACTATCCATCCAAATTTTTAAGGATGGATTTTCTTTTTGTACATCCAATGCCAGACCATTTTTTAAATTTGAAAAAATCAGTATCGACCTGGGAAAAAGCTTTCAAGCTATACTGAAATCTAATTCTTTTCTCGATAGTAAAAAAATCAAAGCGGTTCACTTTGATCATAGGGCAACTTTTGTACCTAAATCACTATATAACCCTGCCCAAAAGAGAACTTACCTCAACTATAATATATCTTTTGAGGAGAGCTGGAGCATTGCTGAAAAAAAAACACAAGACAATGAGATCAAAATCCTGTACCCCTTTGACAAGGAGAAAGAAACCACCTTACAGCATTATTTTAAAGACATTAGCTTCACCCATTACTCCCAAATTCTTTACGATCTTAGTGTCCCGAAAACAAATGAGGGTGATTCAATAGTAATGAACCTTCACTTGCAAGACGAACAATTTGATATTTTGGTATTTAAAGGCCGAGAACTATTACTTTTCAATACCTACCCCTATAAAAATGAGGACGGTTTTCTTTATTTTGTGTTTGCTGTTGCCGAGGAATTGTCATTATCTCCAGAAACCTTTAGTATTGTATTTTTTGGTAAGTACGCCCGTTATAAAAAATATTATGAAGCCTTGGCTCCATATCATCAAAAAATAATTTTTGCGGATCAATCCAACTTTGAGATGTTTGACGAACAAGAACACCCTGCACCTTATTTCATTAATCTTTTTGACTGATGAGAATCATTTCAGGTACTCATAAAGGCAGAAGACTCGTAGCACCAAAAAAACTACCAGTTCGACCCACTACAGATAGGTCGAAAGAAGGATTATTCAATATCCTACAGCATAAATATGATTTGAAAAATACTTCTGTTTTAGACCTTTTTTCTGGTACAGGAAGTATCAGTTATGAGTTTGGTTCACGTGGTGTGAATAATATCACCGCCGTAGACCAGAACAAAAATTGTATTGATTTTATCCGTATGACATCTGAGTCCCTAAAATTAAAAATTCAGGTGACTCAGATGGATACCAAGAAGTATTTATCTTCAGTAAAAACGCAATTCGATATAATTTTTGCAGACCCTCCTTATAATTGGGGATTCCTACAATATATAGAGGTTATTGATACTGTTTTTGATAAACATATTTTAAAACGACGAGGAATATTGATAATAGAACACAGTGATCAGATTGACTTTGAACAACACTCTTGGTTTAGCCAATCTAGAGGATACGGCAGCAACGCATTCAGCTTTTTTGAAGAATAAAAAAGGCAGGCCTGTAAGCCGGATTCTGTCGAGTCTTATTATTTATCTGGATGAAGCATTACTGCTACATTCTAGCCGCCTACCCAACTGCATCAGACGAGCCGCCCTTAAACGCAATCATACTTGGCGTTGCACCATATAGAGTTTACCTGATTTCACTACAGCCTAACTGTACTTTCTTTCTGTTGCACTAGTCCTATTCGCTTAGACGAACGACGGGCGTTACCCGCTATACTGCTCTGTGGTGTCCGGACTTTCCTCTCTTGAATACAAGAGCAATAAGACAGCCTGCCGATTGCAAAGTTAGTCTTTTGTTGATAATTTAGGATGAAATTATTTGATCACCTTTACATGGACATTTATCAATTTTTATCTTTGTTTATCGACAACTCAATATGGAAACTTACACTGTCTCAGCACTAAAATATCGTCCTCAAACTTTTCAGGAAGTAGTAGGCCAAAAGAATATTACGGAGACATTGGAAAACGCCATAGAAAAGAATCAATTGGCTCAAGCCCTACTATTTTGTGGACCTCGAGGGGTAGGCAAAACCTCCTGTGCTCGAATTCTGGCCAAAAAAATAAACAGTCAAGACATAAACGATTCAAATGAGGATTTCGCTTTTAATATTTTTGAGCTTGATGCCGCGTCAAATAATTCTGTAGACGATATAAGGAGCTTGAATGAGCAAGTAAGAATTCCTCCACAAGTAGGTACCCACAAGATTTATATAATTGATGAGGTACATATGCTATCTATTGGGGCTTTTAATGCCTTTCTAAAAACACTAGAAGAACCCCCAAAACATGTTATTTTTATCCTGGCCACTACAGAGAAACAAAAAATCATTCCAACAATACTATCTCGATGTCAAACCTATGATTTTAAAAGAATTAGTGTAAAGGATTGTAAAGCACACCTAGAAACAATAGCCAAAGATCAAAAAATAGAGTTTGACGATGAGTCCTTGGATTTGATCGCCCAAAAAGCAGATGGTGCACTCAGAGATGCACTAACTATTTATGACCGCATGGTAAGTTTTACCAACCGAAGCCTGACTGTAAAATCAGTATCTGAAAATCTAAATATACTGGATCATGACACCTTTTTTTTAGTTACAGAATTGGTTTTAAACCACAATATCCCTTCACTTTTATTAGCCTTTGATGAATTGCTCCAAAAGGGATTTGATGAATTACAATTCATTATTGGACTGGGAAAGCATTTCAGGAATTTAATGGTTAGTAAAGAGAATAAAACCCTTCATTTACTCGAAGTAAGTAGCAGTACGGAAGAAAAGTTTAAGGAGCAAACAGCCAAGGCTGCACTACCCTTGCTGTTAAATGCAATTGATTTAGCCAGTAAATGTGAACTCGATTATAGAAATGCAAAAAACAAAAGATTGTTGATTGAATTATGTCTCATGCAAATAGCCTCTCTCCATTTCGGGGAAAAGTAAACCAATTTATCATCCCGGTAAGCCATTTCAAAAGGACTAACCTTAAAGTATCAACCCCACAAAATGGGTTGGTTAAGGGTAATGATCTTAAAAATACCACCAAAAAAGAAAATCGAGCGAAGACCATAGCATCTAAAACAGAAAAAAAAGAAGCTTTTTCCCCACCTAAAATTAAAATTGAAAAACCTTCCATAAGTAGAGGAGTTTCTAGTTTGTCTCTATCCAGTATAGTATTAAAGAAAGAAGTAGAAAGAAGATCATCCTTTAAGAAAACTAATGTTAATGATGCAGAAGATAAATTCACCCAAGAGACACTATCATCGCTTTGGAAAGCCTATACAGAAGAAAAAAATAATCTGGGGGAAAATAACATCGCAGCCCTACTAGAAATGAGCCAACCAAAACTCTTATCGAATAATAAAATCTTATTAAAAACAACCAGCTCACTTAGTAAGGTTGAATTAACAAAAGAACTACCAGCCCTTCTCTCCCATCTCAATTTAGCTTTGAATAATTACAAAATTACTTTTGAAATAGAAGTAGAAACCGCTAAAGATGAAGAATATGTTTATGGTGTTAAGGAAAAATACGAATATCTAATCAAAATAAACCCTCAAATAGAGGTACTAAAAAATGAATTTGATTTAGATCTTTAAAATACAGACATGCTTGGACTCAAACTTCCTACAGACCCGCGCTGGGTAAAAATCGTTGAAAAAAATATTCATGAAATATTGACCGATCACGCTTTTTGTGAACAAAAAGCGGCAAGTACTGCGATTTCTCTCATTATCAGATATCCTGAAGAAAGCGAATTGGTTGAAGCCATGATAGCTCTGGCACAAGAAGAATTGAGTCATTTCGAAATGGTTCATCAAAAAATTCGTAAAAGAGGCTGGGTCTTGGGAAGAGAACGTAAAGATCAATATGTAAGGGATTTGCGGCAGTTCTTTCCTAATGGTGGAAGTAGAATGGATCAATTGGTACATCAATTACTCTATGCTGCAATGATAGAAGCTAGAAGCTGTGAGCGCTTTAGATTGTTATCTGAATCAATTGACGATAAGGATCTTCAAAAATTTTACAAAAAACTTATGATCAGCGAAGCACACCACTATACTCTATTTCTAAAACTGGCCCGTAAATACGGCCAAGATGAAAAAATAGTTAATAAAAAATGGAACCTTTTGTTGGAATTTGAGGCTAAATTGATGGTCCAAATGGGCAAAAAGAAGACCATGCACGGTTAGATTTTGTTGGGTTTGTTATTGTACATGAACTTTATCATACCATCTGATAGTCCAAACCTTGGAACATAGATTTTTTGCCCTCCACTCCACTCTAAAGCTTTTAGGTAAATTCTTGCCGCAGGGATAATTACATCAGCGCGATCAGGGTTAAGCTGAAACTTTACAATTCGCTCTTCATAACTGAGTGAATTTAACTCCAAAAAAATTTGATTGAGCTTGATTATGGATAAAGGTTTTCCCTCCCTAATATTGGATAATTTAAATAGTTTGTTGATGTTTCCGCCAGAACCCATTAATGTTATTTTACGGTATGGTCTAGCATTTTTGATGATCCAATTTCTTATAGCATCCCATACCCTGTCATCAACTAAATTATTAATAAATCTTACCGTACCAATTTTGAAAGACTTTGAGCAAACACGTTTTCCTTCATTTATAAATGTGAACTCGGTACTACCACCACCAACATCAACAAAAAGAAAAGTTTTTTGAGAATTTAAATAGTCAGATATTTTACTGTTGGAAATAATTTCTGCCTCTTTCCTTCCATCAATAATTTCAATTTTGATGCCTGACTTTTTTTTTACCAACTCAACAACATTTCTACTATTATTCGCCTCTCTTAATGCAGAGGTAGCGAATGCTTGATAATAAGAAACTCCGTGGACTTTCATCAATAGTTTGAATGCTTTCATTGCATTGACCATTCGCTTTAGACTTTTTTTGGAAATTTCACCAAGGGTAAAAGAATCCTCTCCCAAACGTATGGGTGCCCTAACCAAAGCATTTTTCTGAAAGCTAACCCCTTCTTTAGTTTCAATAACATTTGAAATCAATACTCGCATAGCATTGGATCCAATGTCAATTGCAGCATATTTTTTAATCTTCAATTCTATGGTTTCAGTTTATTTTTAAAGTAAGCGTATGTTGTCCATTGGGAGCGTTGTGTAACTTGACCCGATTGAGGTATTACCATTTTATTTTGTGGATTTTGATTGACAACTCTGGCCTTGATATTATCTTTCCAAGAAAGTTCAAACGTATCTAAGATTTGTCGTTGTAATTCGTCGTCATAAACAGGGCAGGCAACTTCAACCCTATTTTCGATATTACGTGTCATAAAATCGGCGGAAGATAAGTATATTTTTTTTTCTCCTGCATTCTCAAAAATGAGTACACGAGGATGCTCCAAAAACTTATCAACCACACTTATCACAGTGATATTTTCACTCAAACCTTTTATTCCAGGCACCAAACAACAGATACCCCTGACAATCATTTTAATTTTGACCCCAGCCTGACTGGCCTGATAGAGTTTATCAACAAGAGGGTAATTTGTAATATTATTTAGTTTGAGTGAAATACCTGAGGGAAGTCCTTTGTTGTGATTTTGAATTTCATTGTCAATCAATTTTGATATTAAAGAAGTAGTATAGTGAGGGGATACAATAAGGTGTTTATATTTTTTGATTTTATAACTCACCTCAAGGAAATTAAATACTTTATTTACCTCTTTAAGTATTTTTTGATTACTGGTAAATAAAGTGTAATCTGTGTAGACTTTGGCAGTAGATTCGTTAAAATTTCCAGTACTGACAAAACCGTAACGACGGTTTTTATTGCCGTGTTCCCTCTCTATAACACAAATTTTGGAGTGGACTTTTAGTCCAGGAATTCCAAAAATCAATTGAACTCCAGCTGCCTCAAGTTGTTCTGCAAAATTGATATTATTTTCCTCATCAAATCGCGCCTGTAGTTCGATTTGAACAAGTACTTTTTTTCCATTTTTTGCGGCATTGATGAGTGCACTGGCAATATGTGAAACCTTGGATAAGCGGTAGATAGTTATTTTAATTGACTTGACCTTGGGATCTAATGCTGCTTCTCGTAGAAATTTGATTACATATGAAAAGTCCTGATATGGAGCATAAAGCAAATAATCTTTTTTGTCAATCGCATCCAATATGTTTTCCTCCAAACTGAGGCCTGGTATTGGAAGTGGGGGAAAAGAAGTGTACAATAAATCCCGACGATCTAAGCTTGGAAAGCCCATGTAGTCCCTTCGCTGATGATACTTTCCGCCGGGAATGAGACTGTCTGTTGAGGCAATCTTAAGTTTTTCCATAACAAATGTCAAGGTTGACCCAGGAATTTCTTTGTCATAAACCAATCTAACGGGATCGCTAATCATACGATCTTTTACACTGAGGGTTATTTTTTCAACATAACTAATGGATACATCTTCTTCTAGATCTAATTCGGCATCACGGGTAATTTTCACCATGTGCGCCTGAATGTTTTTATAGTTGAAAAAGCTGAAGATCATATGAAAATGGTAGCGAATCAAATCATCAAGCATCATTATGTACTGTTTTCCATCATTCTTCTTTGGTAATACCACAAATCTTTTAGCATCTTTGGGAATCTCGATTAGCGCATAAATATTTTGGTCTTCTGACGCTTCTTCCAAGGTCATGGTTACGATCAAAAAGGCCTTATTAGCAGACAAATCTTGATCACGGTTTTGGGACAAAATGATTGTTACTAGAGCCGGGTTTACATTTTGTATGAAATAATTTTTTAAGAAGTCTTCATGTTCTGGTTTTACTTCATTATGATCAATAAAAAAAATATTTTCACGCTCCAACTCACTATAAATACCATTTAGAATTTTCAAACTTTCATCCTGAAGCTCAATTACTCTTTTGGTGATTTCCTTGAGTAAGGCCTCAGCACTTCTCCCTGCAAAGACTCTTTTGCCAGTTTTACTGGATTGTGCAATTCTTTTTACAGTGGCATATCGAACCTGGAAAAATTCGTCCAAATTGTTTGAGAAGATTCCCAAAAAACGGAGTCGTTCTATCAATGGCACATTTTTATCATTAGACTCTTGTAAAACACGAGCATTAAAATCGAGCCAACTGATTTCTCTATTTATATATTTGGGAGTTGCGCTCATATCTATTAATCTTTCTTTTTTTGACTCAATACTACTTCTCCCTTAAATAAATTGCTCCATTTATCTTCATTAAAAGAAATCTTTGCAAATCCGGAAGTCTTAAGTTGATTGATGCTTACATCTGAAAAATGATTGATCACCTCGGTAAACGCAGGATTATGTCCAACCAAAACTACCTTGCTCCAACGTTCATCCAAAGCATAAACATAGTCTATTATACTAAAGCCAGAGAAAGTATAAAGTTGCTCATCAATAATCAATTTTTCCATTGAAATTCCTAATTCTCGAATCACAATAACGGCAGTGTGTAAGGCTCTGATCGCTGGACTTGAGATAATAACCTCTGCATCAATAAAAAAATCTCTCTTTTGATAGGATTTTATTTGGATTCTTTCAATTCCTGACTGGGATAGGGGTCTGTTAATGTCATTTACCATGTAAGTTCTATTTGATTTAGCGTGCCTTAAAATGACAAGTTCTTTCATAAATTAGGGAGCTAAACGTTTTGATTTCCAGTCTATACCGTCAAAATAACAACAAATTCTGTCATGCAAGCGGTTGGGTCTACCTTGCCAAAACTCAATTTCGTAGGGTCGCACTAATATTCCACCCCAATGATCAGGACGAGGGATTTTAATATTTTTAAACTTTTTCTCAAAAGAAGTTTGCAGATCTTCCAAAAATTTTCGGTCGGGGATAACTTCACTTTGAGGTGAAACATGAGCTCCTATTTGGCTTCCCCTTGGACGTGAATCAAAATATTGATCAGATTTTTCTGCTAACAATTTTTCAGCCTCTCCTTTAATTATGATTTGCCGTTCCAGGCTGGGCCAATAAAATGATAATCCAACTTTTGAGTGGTTCAATATAGATTTGCCTTTTTCACTATTATAGTTAGTAAAAAAAACAAACCCCTCTTCAGAAAAATCTTTTAGTAATACAACCCTTGCACGGGGAAAACCATCATCACCTAATGTTGTAAGACTCATTGCATTTGCCTCATCAATAGCATCAGTCTCTTCGGCCTCAAAAAACCATTTTTGAAAAAGGTGTAAGGGATTGTTCGAGACATGACTAAAATCCAATGTTCCCTTTTCATATGATTTTCGTAAATCTGACAGCTTAGGTTTCATATCTCTATTACTCATAGAACAAATTTACTATTAATCCCTCAGACTAAATATCAAATATTTTACCATCTGCAGCCAATTCAACATCATTGAAAAAGGGAGTTGCTTCCTCCAAAAATCTATTTTTATCCTGGTAACGGGACGAGAAATGACCTAAAACAAGGCGTTTTACATCTGATAATTTGGCAATTTTTGCTGCTTGTGCTGCCGTGCTGTGTTTGGTTTTTTGAGCCAAATTTTCGTGTGAATCCAGGAAGGTAGCTTCATGATAGAGTAAATCTACGCCCTTGATCAATTGAACTAAAGATTCATTATAGGCAGTGTCACTGCAGAATGCATAACTTTTGATTGGGTTTGGATCGTGAGAGACCATTTCGTTTTTAAGTTCAGTACCATCCTCTAATACCAAATCCCGTCCGAGTTTAAGATTATGAAAATCATAATGGGGGATATTATAGTTTCTTAATTTAACCTTGTCCAATCTCCTCAAACCAGGCTTTTCCTTGAACAAAAACCCATTTGTATAAATACGATGATCGAGAGGTATAGTATGAACAGAAATTAATTCATCATCGAAAATAAGTTCTGAATTATTCTTTTCCAATTCATGAAAAAATAAATTGTAATTGGTCCAAGAGTTGGCTAATTTTAGCTGGAGTGTGATTACATCCTTTATTCCTTTAGGTCCGTAAATATTAAGATCGGCTGTCCTTCCCAGCAGTCTGAAGGTACTGATCAAACCAATCAAGCCATAAAAGTGATCTCCATGCAGGTGGGATATAAATATATGCTTAATTCTTGAAAACCTAATTTTCTGGTGCCGAAGTTGATTCTGGGTACCTTCACCGCAATCAATTAAAAAAAGATGGTCTTTGATCTCCAAAACTTGGGAAGTAGTGTGGGTGTTTTCTGTTGGTGTTGCAGAATGACAGCCTAAAATGTTAAGTTTCATAGCTAAGTCCCTAAGTCTCTTTGAATTTGTTCCATCTTTAAGTAATCCTCTGCCTCGATAAGTGTGGGGACAAAGTTTAATGACTCAGTACTTATAATCGGTACTGAGTCTTTTAATACGATAACGAAACAAAATCCAGCATTAATAATTTTCTGGTTGATTTGGTTGAGTGAGGAAAAATAAGCTTTGTCCATGGTTTCCAAAGATGATAAATCAAGAATTAAATCTGAACTAAATTTGAGAGGTAAAAGATCAATATCTAATGTTCGGTCTGTTTTTTCAAATTTTATGTATAAGTGTGAGTCTTTGTTTTTTGAAGTCATGTGGACGAAATATTGAGTTTGGCTACAAGTAAGTAGATAATCGCCATTCTTATGGCAACACCATTCTCAACTTGGTCCAAAATGATAGCATTTTTGGAATCTGCCACATCGGAGGTTATTTCCACACCCCTATTAATCGGTCCTGGGTGTAACAATAAGATTTCCTTTTTGAGCTTTGTAATTTTTTTAGCGTCTAGACCATATAGTTGAGCATATTCCCTAGTAGATGGAAAATATTTTAGATTCATTCTTTCATTCTGAATCCTAAGCATATTAACAGCATCGCACCATTTAAGAGTTTGCATTAAGTCAGTACTCATTTTCACTCCAAGTGATTCAATATGCTTTGGAATCAATGATTTAGGACCACATACCTGTAACTCAGCACCCAAAATTTTTAAGGCATAAATATTTGATAAAGCTACTCTTGAGTGGAGAATATCTCCCACAATAGCAATTTTTTTCCCTTTTAACTCACCCAATTTTTCTTTGAGAGAGTAAGCGTCTAGAAGAGCTTGAGAAGGGTGCTCGTGGGTGCCGTCACCGGCATTGATGATGCAAGCATCAACGTTTTTGGAGAGAAACAAAGCTGCTCCTGGATAAGGGTGTCTCATGACTATTAAATCAACTTTCATTGCCAAAATATTGTTGACTGTATCTATCAAAGTTTCTCCTTTTTTAACAGAGGATTGAGAGGCAGAGAAGTTGATTACATCAGCACTCAATCTTTTTTCCGCCAACTCAAAGGAAAGCTTAGTACGGGTACTGTTTTCGAAAAATAAATTGGCAATTGTTATATCTCTTAAGCTGGGTACTTTTTTTATAGGACGGTTTATAACTTCTTTAAAATGGTCAGCAGTTTTGAAAATCAACTGAATATCCTCTTTTTTAAGGTACTTGATACCTAATAAATGATTGACACTTAGCTGTTCCATATTTTATTTATTTTCAATGAAAACGGTATCTTCTTTTGATAGTTCTTTCCATTGAACCCTAACCTTGTCTCCTTCCAAAGCGTCGACTTGTGCCCCTGTATAGTCAGGTTGAATTGGTAGATCTCGACTAAATCTTCGGTCAATCAATACCAATAACTGAATATCTTTGGGGCGACCATAATTATCTAATGCAGTCAATGCAGCTCTAATACTTCTTCCTGTATAGAGAACATCGTCAATGATAACAACAGATTTACCCTCTATAGCCACCTCCATTTCTGATGATGATGGCGATAGGGTTTTATCAAATCGTCTGAAATCGTCTCTAAAAAAAGTAATATCTAGTTTACCGTATATAACTTTATTAAGTCCGTAATTATTTTCCAACAGTTCAACCAAACGGTGAAGCAAGTGGATCCCCCTAGGCTGTAAACCAACTAAAACTACTTTATCAAAATCATTGAATTTTTCAATCAACTGGCTAGCCAGTCGTTTGAGAATGATCTCTATTTTTTTGTGAGACAGAAGTACTCTGAGAGACATTAGGAACTTTTGATAGCACAAAAATATCATTTTTTAATGAATCCATAGAATAAAAAAACCCTTCTAAAAGAAGGGTTTTGATAATTAAATAGTAAAATATATTAGTTTTTGTCTTTCATTTTCTCCTTTAAATCGACCAAAGCGTCCAAATCCCCCAATGTGGTTTTTTCAGAATTTGTTTCTTTGACTTTCTTTGCAGCTCTATTAAAATTTTGCTTTTCTTTATCTCTAAATATGTTAGTGTGAGAGGCTACAACACGCTTGAACTCTTTATTGAATTCAATAATCTTAAAGTCGGCTTCTTCGCCTCTGGTTAGTTTAGAACCGTCTTCTTTTTCCATGTGTCTTTGTGGTACAAATGCAATTACATCATCGTTAAATTTAATGGTTGCACCTTTGTCAACAATTTCGCTTAAAGCAGTTTTGTGAATAGAATCCAAAGCGAACTCATTAGCGTAATTATCCCATGGATTATCTTTAGTTTGCTTGTGACCAAGGCTTAATTTTCTACCTTCAACGTCAAGTTCTAATACCATGACTTCTATCTCATCGCCTAAGGTTAATAGTTCTGAGGGGTGCTTCACTTTCTTTGTCCAAGACAAGTCAGAGATATAAACCAATCCATCCACTCCTTCTTCCAATTCAATAAATACACCAAAATTTGTAAAATTTCGTACAATTCCTTTGTGTTTTGAATTTACTGGATATTTAGTAGTTATATCAGTCCATGGATCGGGAGTAAGTTGTTTGATGCCCAAAGACATTTTTCGGGTCTCGCGATCTAAACTAAGTAAAACAGCATCTACTTCGTCACCAACATTAACAAAATCTTGAGCAGACCTCAAGTGAGTTGACCAAGACATCTCAGAAACATGAATCAACCCTTCTACTCCTTCTTCTATTTCAATAAAGGCACCATAGTCTGCAAGCACAACTACTTTTCCTTTAACTTGATCTCCTTCATTAAGCTCCTCGCTGAGTCGATCCCAAGGATGTGCGCTCAGTTGCTTTAAACCTAATTGAATTCTTGACTTATCATCATCAAAGTCCAGAATTACAACATTGAGTTTTTGATCCAATTCCAGTATTTCGTTTGGATGGTTGATTCGACTCCAAGACAAATCTGTAATGTGAATCAATCCATCAACACCTCCAAGATCTACGAAAACTCCGTATGAGGTAATATTTTTGACCGTACCCTCCAATACTTGTCCTTTCTCAAGCTGACCTATAATCTCCTTCTTTTGTTCCTCTAAATCAGCCTCAATCAATGCTTTATGAGATACGACAACATTTTTGAACTCATGATTGATTTTAACTACTTTGAATTCCATGGTTTTGTCTACATATTGGTCGTAATCTCTAATGGGCTTTACATCAATTTGAGATCCAGGTAAAAAAGCTTCGATTCCAAACACGTCAACAATCATTCCACCTTTTGTCCGACATTTTACAAAACCATTAACAACTTCTCCATTGTCATGGGCAGTGTTTACACGATCCCATGCCTTAATTACTCGAGCTTTTCTGTGAGATAAAATAAGTTGTCCTGTTTTATCTTCACGGGTATCTACAATTACCTCAACCTTGTCTCCAACTTTAAGATTGGGGTTGTATCTGAATTCGTTAAGAGAAATTACACCCTCAGATTTAGCGTTAATATCAATAATTGCCTCTCTATCGGTCAGGTGAACTATTGTCCCATCCAACACATCCTCATCAGCGGTGTCAACAAAATTTTCAGCAACTAAGGCCTCAAATTCTTTCAACTGCTTATCTTCAATTACATCAATACCCTCTTGATAGTTGTGCCAATTAAAATTATCTAAGAACTCATCTTTCTCCTCAGCAACAGTAGCTTTTGATTTGGCAGGGAGTATCTCTGCTTTTGGAGAGGTAACAACGGCCTCTTCGGAAACAATTCTATCATCAATGTCAAACTTTTCTTCTTTAACTTTTTTGGTTGTAGCAGGCTTTTTAGCACTAGGGGTTTTCTTGGCAGCAGTGGTTTTCTTGGCCGTAGTGGTTTTCTTGGCTGCAGTGGTTTTCTTTACTGCAGTGGTTTTTTTTGTGGCCACTTTTTTGGGTGATTCAACTTTAGGAGTTGTCTTATTTTTTGTTGAAGTAGTTTTTTTTTCAGCCATGGCTGTAAGAAGATTTGTATTCTGTCGATCGGGAAATTTAATCGAATCAACAGAAGATGTTAATATTATTTTAATTACCCTATTATTTCCCTTACAATTTAAGAGTTGGCAAATTTAACATGAATATCCTTATTAACAAACATTTAAGAATTTATTTAGAATCTATTTTTTCCACCAAACAATCAAATACTTCATCTATGGTAACCTTAGAAGTGTCAATTTCAAGAGCATCATTTGCTTTTAGAAGTGGTGCAATATCTCTTCCTGTGTCAATTTTATCTCGGTGAATTAGATTACTCAAAACTTCATCAAATGTAATTTCATGACCCTGGTTCATGAGTTCCTCATAGCGTCGTCGCGCCCTTACCTCAGGGCGAGCAGTAAAAAAGAATTTATGGTCTGCGTTGGGAAAAACTATTGTCCCAATATCTCTTCCATCCATCACCAAACCGTTTTCATTTACCATTTGACGCTGTTGATGAAGTAAAAACTTTCTGACAATAGGCAATGCAGCTATACTACTGACATGATCAGATACTCTTGGAAGTCTAATTTTATTGGAAATGTTTTCTCCATTTAAAAATAAAAATCGTTTATCGGACTCGAATTTGAGGGTTAGATTTTTAAGTGCACTCTCTAGAGCTACTTGATCAAAATAGTTGTCTTTTAAAAAGCCTCCTTCCAGTGCAAAATGTGTGACCGCCCTATACAAAGCACCTGAATCTATAAAAGTTAAATTATAATGTATGGAAAGCATTTTGGCCAAAGTGCTTTTCCCTGTAGAGGCATAACCATCAATGGCTATAACTTTATTTGAATTCAAGGACTATGGTTTTTAAATTTTTTCGGATGAAGTACTTTTTTTGAAAGTATTGCAATATCCAGTACTTCTCTCATTTCTCTGACATAGTGGAATGTTAAACCATTCAAATATTTTTCATTGATTTGATCAATATCCTTTTTGTTGTCTTTGCACAAAATAATTTCTTTGATTTTAGATCTTTTTGCGGCTAGTATCTTCTCTTTTATTCCTCCCACAGGCAAAATTTTTCCCCTGAGGGTAATTTCACCTGTCATCGCAAGTTTATTTTTTACCCTTTTTTGGGTGAAAAGTGATACTAATGAAGTGAGCATTGTAATTCCTGCACTGGGTCCGTCTTTTGGTGTGGCCCCCTCTGGAACATGTATATGAACATTATAATTTTCGAAAACAAAATGTTCCAGACCCAAAAAGACTTTATTGGATTTAATAAACTCCATGGCAATAGTAGCTGACTCTTTCATAACCTTACCCAAGTTTCCAGTAATTGTAAGCAACCCTTTTCCATCCGAAATTGCAGACTCAATAAAAAGAATATCTCCACCCACTGAAGTCCAGGCTAAACCTGTTACTACTCCAGCCACGTGATTGTTTTCATAAATCTCACGGTGTACCTTTTCAGGCCCCAAAATTTCAACCAAATCCTCTGGTGTAGGACTAATTTTGTAATCCTCATCCATTGCAATTGACTTGGCAGCATAGCGAACTACCTTTGCTACCTGTTTCTCAAGTCCTCTAACTCCTGACTCTCGTGTATATCCCTCTACCATTTTATCCAATATTGATTTGGTTAGGGTCAATTGTTTATTTTTTAAACCATGTTCCGTGAGCTGTTTGGGCAGTAGATGTCTTTTAGCAATGGCAGACTTTTCTTCCAGAGTGTAACCTGAAATATTAATAATTTCCATTCGATCCCGAAGGGCAGGATGGATGGGTGACATGCTGTTGGCGGTAGCAATAAACATGACTTTAGATAGATCATATCCCATCTCTAGAAAATTATCATAAAAGGAAGTGTTTTGTTCGGGATCTAACACCTCAAGTAGTGCAGCAGCAGGATCCCCTTGTAAACCAGTACTGACCTTGTCAATTTCATCCAAAACAAAAACAGGATTTGATTTACCAGCTTTTTTTAAACTTTGAATTATACGGCCAGGAAGGGCACCAATGTATGTTTTACGATGACCCCTGATTTCGGCTTCGTCACGCATACCCCCTAGAGAAATTCTGACATATGACCGTCCCAAAGCCTCAGCGATTGATTTTCCTAATGAGGTCTTACCAACACCGGGGGGGCCAAACAAACACAAGATAGGAGACTTCATATCATTACGTAATTTTAAAACAGCCAAATACTCAATAATTCGCTTTTTGACATCCTCCAAACCAAAATGATCTCGGTCTAGTATCTTTTGTGCTTTAATTAAGTCAAATTTATCCTCTGAAAATTCGTTCCATGGCAGATCAAGAAAAAGATCCAAATAATTTCTTTGGACAGAATACTCAGCCACTTGGGGATTCATACGCTGTAACTTAGTCAACTCTTTTTCAAATCGTGCACCAACAGCTTTATCCCATTTTTTTTCTTGGGAGCGTAAACGCATTTCTTCAACCTCTTGCTCAAAGGAAACCACTCCCAGCTCCTCTTGGATGGTTTTCATCTGCTGATTTAGATAATATTCTCTTTGTTGTTGATCCAAGTCTGTCCTCACCCTGGATTGAATATCATTCTTTAATTCTAATTTTTGGTATTCAACATTCATCAATTTTAAACATTCAATTGCACTCTCTTGAAGATCTAAGATGGATAATACCCTTTGCTTCTCCTCAGCAGATAGATTCATGTTGGAAGAAACAAAATTGATCAAAAAGACATGACTATGAATATTCTTTATAGCAAAAGATGCCTCTGAAGGAATGTTCGGATTTTCATGAATAATCTTTAAAGACATATCCTTTATAGAATCAATAATAGCTTTAAACTCTGAATTGTCTTTAGAAGGAAAAGTTTCCTTAACTGGCTTAATTGAAGCCTTTAAATATGGCTCTAGTGTGTTAATGCTTTGTATTTCAAACCTTCTTTTACCCTGAATTATAACTGTGGTATTTCCATCTGGCATTTTAAGAACACGAAGTATTTGTGCAACCGTTCCTAGTGAAAATAAATCAGATGGTGAGGGGTTTTCGATATTCTGATCCTTTTGAGCAACGACCCCAATAATTTTGTCAGATTTGTTAGCATCTTTGATTAATTGAATCGATTTGTCTCTTCCAACGGTTATGGGGATAACCACTCCTGGAAAAAGGACCGTATTTCTGAGTGGGAGGATGGCTACCTCTGTTGGCAATTCCTCATTTCGTAATGCTTCCTCGTCTTCAGGGGTAAGTAACGGAATAAGCTCCGCCTCAGTTTCAATTTCCTGAAGTGTCAA
>CACNDW010000016.1 GCA_902619315.1 uncultured Bacteroidota bacterium
AGGAGATGAAAACCTACGACATCCCCGCTAGTATAACTCTAGCGCAAGGTATACTTGAATCTGGAATGGGAAACAGCAGACTGGCTACCCAAGCCAACAATCATTTTGGTATAAAATGTCATAAAGAATGGCGGGGTAAACGGATCTATCACGACGACGACGAAAAAGGAGAATGTTTCAGGGTTTATAAAGACCCTCGCAACTCCTATCGGGATCACTCCTTGTTTTTGACCACTCGTTCGCGATACGATTTCCTTTTCGAACTTAATAAAAGAGATTATAAAGCTTGGGCTAAAGGACTTAAGAAAGCGGGCTATGCCACTGACCCCAAATATCCCGACAAACTAATCAACTTGATTGAGCGTTACCGTTTGGATCGTTACGATCTTAAAAAAAGAAAGACAAAAGAAGAAACAGAAAGCATCACAACAATCTCTGACCATAAAATACATCAAGTACAAAAAGGCGATACCCTCTATTCTATTTCCAAAAAATATAAAGTTGAATTACAACTACTTGTTCAGAAAAACAAAATAGAAAACAACACCATATTTTTAGGTCAAAATTTAATCATCCCCTAATTACAATAAAAATGCGATACCAAAGAAGCAGTAGCCTTTTTCAGTCCGCCCAAAAGGTGATTCCAGGTGGGGTGAATTCACCCGTCCGAGCCTTTAAGGCCGTAGGTGGAACCCCTATTTTTGTAGAGAAAGCTAAAGGTGCCTACCTGTATGATGAAGATGGGAACCGACTGATTGACTACATCTCAAGTTGGGGTCCCATGATTTTAGGCCATGCTTTTGAACCCGTTCTGGAAGCTATAAAAACAAGTGCAGATCGGGGGACCTCCTATGGAATGCCCACAGAATTGGAAACTAAAATTGCAGAATTGGCGGTAAAAATGGTTCCCAACATTGATAAGATAAGAATGGTCAATTCTGGCACAGAAGCCTGCATGAGTGCAGTACGATTGGCCAGAGGCTATACAGGAAGGGAAAAGATCATCAAATTTGCTGGATGTTATCACGGTCATTCCGACGCCTTTTTGATTCAAGCCGGCAGCGGTGCTGTAACTTTTGGAGCCCCCAACAGCCCTGGAGTTACCAAAGGTACAGCCAGAGATACCCTTTTGTCAAAGTACAATGATTTGGAAAGTGTTGCATTTCACTTTGATCAACATCCCCAACAAATTGCGGCCATCATCATTGAACCGGTTGCAGGTAATATGGGGTGTATCCCCCCACAGGCTGGATTTATAGAGGGACTGCGGAGACTCTGTGATACCCATCAAACACTGTTGATTTTTGATGAAGTGATGACTGGATTTAGATTGGCTAGAGGAGGAGCACAAGAGCGACTCCAAATAAAAGCTGATATTTGTACCTATGGAAAAGTATTGGGGGGTGGACTTCCGGTAGGTGCCTTTGCGGCACCAAAAGAAATTATGAGTCATTTGGCTCCGGAAGGGCCTGTCTATCAAGCCGGGACATTAAGTGGCAACCCCTTGGCCATGGCAGCTGGATTTACCATGCTTAAAACATTAAATGAAAACCCTGAAATTTTTGAGCGTCTTGATAATAAAACTGAAACCCTACACCAGGGAATGCAGGAAGTGTTAGATAAAAAAGGTATCCCCTTCCATATCAACCGCTTGGGTTCTATGATTTCGTTGCACTTTACGGATTCAGAAGTTGTGGATTTAGATTCCGCTGCTGATGGAAATAATGATTCCTTTAAAAAATATTTTCACGGAATGCTTAATGAAGGTATTTATTTACCTCCAAGTGCTTTCGAAAGTTATTTTCTAAATGATGCTTTGTCTTTTGAGGATATCGAAAAAACCATTACTGCTTTAAAAAAGGTAATGGCTTTATGGAAATAATAAATTTACTACTTCCTTTCGAGGGCATTTAAACTTTTTGTTGATTGGTGGGAAACCCTTTTAAACAGATAATACCAACATATAAGTCAATTAATTAACTCCATTCGAAGCCCATTGTCGTCTTTGAATACTTTGGCCAACTTGTTTTTGGTCAAACTTTTAATGGATTTATCCCATTTTTTGTTGCTCAATCCACTTTTCTCTTTTAACGTGATTAGGGCACTTGGATTTTCATTTTTAAGTAAATCCAAAATAATTTTTTCTTCTTCAGTTAGGTTAATAGCTTTTTCTTTAGGTTTCATCTGAGGGAAGAAAAGTACTTCTTGTATGGAAGTATTGTTAGTCATCAGCATCACCAAGCGGTCAATACCAATACCTATTCCAGAGGTGGGTGGCATACCGTATTCCAAGGCCCGAAGAAAATCTTGATCGATAAACATGGCTTCGTCGTCTCCTTTTTCACCCAGAGCAAACTGGGTCTCAAAACGTTCTCTTTGGTCAATGGGGTCATTGAGTTCAGAATAGGCATTGGCGAGCTCTTTTCCGTTGACCATCAATTCAAAACGCTCCGTTAATTTAGGATTGTCGCGGTGCTCTTTGGTCAGAGGACTCATAGATTTAGGATAATCTGTGATAAAGGTTGGCTGAATGAAGTGGTGTTCGCATTTTTCTCCAAAGATTTCATCGATCAATTTGCCCTCTCCCATCGTGTCGTCCACGTCCAACCCCAAATTTTTTGCAGTCTCTCTCAATTGATTTTCATCCATTTCCGAAACATCAATTCCAGTATGGCTTTTAATTGCTTCCAAAATAGGGACTCTTGGGTAGGGGGCTTTAAAATTAATTCGCTTTTCACCTAGGGTTACTTCAGTTACACCCTGTGTGTCCAGTAAAACTTTTTCCAATAATGCCTCAGTAGTTTCCATCATCCAAAAGTAGTCTTTGTAGGCAACATATAATTCCATTACGGTAAATTCGGGGTTGTGGGTGCGATCCATTCCTTCATTTCTAAAGTCTTTGGAAAATTCATAGACCCCATCAAAGCCTCCTACGATCAAACGTTTGAGATAAAGTTCATTGGCTATTCTTAGGTATAGGGGAATATTCAGAGAGTTGTGGTGGGTGATGAAAGGCCTTGCCGCTGCACCTCCCGGGATGGGCTGCAATATGGGTGTCTCGACTTCCAGATAGCCTTTGTTGTTAAAAAATTCTCGAATGCTGTTGGTGATCTTGGTCCGTTTAACAAAAGTGTCTTTTACCTTAGGATTGACGATCAAATCCACATAGCGCTGCCGGTAACGCAGTTCGGGGTCGTTGAATTCATCATACACATTTCCATCGTTGTCGGTTTTGGGGAGGGGTAGGGGACGCAATGTTTTATTAAGTAGCGTAAATTTTTTAACAAGGACTGTTTTTTCTCCCACCTGAGTGGTAAATAATTCTCCTTCAATACCGATAATATCTCCAATATCCAACAATTTTTTATAGATCTCATTGTAAGTGGATTTGTCTTCATCAGGGCAAATTTCGTCTCTGTTGAAATAGACCTGAATTCTCCCTTGGCTGTCTTGCAATTCAGCAAAACTGGCTTTGCCTTGAATTCGACGTGACATCAATCGCCCAGCTATGGTGACGGTTTTACCTTCATTATAGTTCTCTTTGATGGTTTTAGTATTTGAATCTACCGGATATAAAGCGGCTGGGTAGGGATTGATTCCCAATCTGCGGAGTGCTTGTAGCTTTTCTCTTCTTACTTGTTCTTGCTCTGAAAGTTGCGCCATGAAGCAAATTCATTTTTGCAAAGATAATCAGTCTAAAGTAATCAGTAATCAAATTTCCTATCTTTGACAAAATCGTAGTATTTTGAGTTTTTGGCGTGTACTTTTATCTATTCTTTTTCCTCCTTTAGCTGTGATAGACCAGGGCTGTGGCTCGATTGTTATTGTCTTTTTGTTGACCTTGTGTGGTTGGGTACCCGGAGTAATTGCGGCATTGGTAATTTTGAACAATCCAGAGCGTTGGGAAGCATGAAAAACAAAAATGTAAAAGTTGCAGACTGGGGTTTACTCTCCTATCAGAGGGCTTGGCAAAGACAAGAGGAATATTTTTCTCATATCATTGCCAGTAAAAGAGAAAACCGAAAACTCGAACACCCTTTTCCTACAGATAATCATCTGTTTTTTGTGACCCATCCTCCGGTTTTTACAATAGGCAAAAGCGGAAAAATGGAGCACTTGCTTTTAAATGAAAAAGAACTGGCAACTAAAGGAATCTCTTTTTATAAAACCAATCGTGGAGGTGATATAACTTTCCACGGTCCAGGACAGATAGTTGGCTACCCGCTTTTGGATTTGGATAATTTTTTTACCGATATCCATCGCTACTTGCGTTCCTTGGAGGAGGTTATCATCAAAACCTTGGCAGACTTTGGGATCGATGGAGCACGAAGTGACGGGGAAACAGGGGTGTGGTTAGATTTGAATACTGCTTCTGCTAGAAAAATATGTGCTATGGGTGTAAGAGCTAGCCGATGGGTAACCATGCATGGATTTGCCTTCAACGTGAACACTGACTTGTCTTATTTCGATTATATAATTCCTTGTGGAATACAAGGAAAAGGCGTTACCTCTCTAGCCAATGAATTAAAGGAGCAAATGAATGAGCAAGAGGTAAAGGACAAACTTTTAAAACACTTTAAAGAAGTATTTCAGGCGGAGATTATCAATTGATATCATAGATCAAAATACTATTGTCATCTGTTGCAACAACCATTTCCAGCGCCTTGTCCTTGTCACTATTAGATAGATCGACTGCTGATTTTCCGTATACCGGAAACCCTTCCACTGCCTCGCCATTGCTGTAGAACAAATATACTTTTTGGCTACCGGTCTCTGTTGTACTGAAATATAGGGTGTTGTTAAGGTAAAATATCTTGGGGGGGGTATATTCTCCATAAGGGAGTTTGACGGGGATGCCCTTGATGTTGAGTACGTTTTCGGAGAGAGTGACTAGTGTTTTGGTGGTTGCATCTATCTGATGACCCGCAGTCAATTGTAATGGAGAGGAGACTTTATTCCCTTTGGTATCTACCTGGATTAAATTGCCACCTTGATCGGTTGTACAAAAAGTATTGAGATAGGAAAAAATTTCATTGTCTGAAAAGGCGATTTTACCTTTGACTTTGACACGGTCTTTTCCGGTTCGGGAAACTATTTTTAGGGTGTAGTTCTCCATAGGAATTAAAATGTAATCCTTACTTTGTAGACGAATGTGTTTTGGGGATGCCATAATGTTAGCATTGACTTTTTTGAGGCTAAATCCACTTAGCGGTTTACCTCTGTTATTGTACATTATAAGGGATCGATCCTGAGCAATCAAAAAACGATAATTGCGGTTGTTGTCGTAATCAAAAATAGAAAGGGGGAGAGGATTGGTGCTTTTGGGAAGTTTGATGTTGAATGGTTTAACGATTTTTCCATTGCGGTCCAATATCATTAATCGGTCGGCAGTTCTAAAAGCCAGTTGCCAACGGTTGTTTTTATAGAGATCGACCTCTCTAATTTTTCCAATGATTTTACCAGATAGCTGTTTTTTCCAATACAATTTTCCGGTATTGGAAAACAGGTAAAGTACGTTTTCACTATCCTGAACCACAACGTCCATACCTTTGTTTCTATGATTTTTAAACCATTGGGGTGGAATGATAGAAGGTTTGTTGAGTTCTAGAGTGTAGGCATTTTTTACCCCGACTTTAATTTTTGATGACAGGTTTTTTTCAAGACTGAAAAATAAGTGGGTAAAGTCGTCCTCTGCCAAGCCCTGAAAAGCACTTAGTGGAAATGCTTTAAATGATAAATTTTTAATGTTTTGAGGGGCTTTATTTTGCTGCCAGTATTTGACAAGGTTTTTGGTGTTGCCGATCCATAAGAAAGAATTTTCATCAGCAAGTTTTTCCTGTAAGTTTTTGAATTCAGGAAGTCGATCCAATGTATTTCGATCTAGATAACTTCCCAGAATATTTTTCAACCCCGACTCTGTCTCACTCATGATCAGCAGATTTTCATGCCAGCAGCCCCATTTGGGGTCGATTTTATCGCCAAAAACATTAATCAATACTTGTAGATTGGGAGGGATTCTAGCGGGATAATAGGAGAAAGCACGGAATTTTTTGGCTTCATATTCCATAGAAAGAAAATCAGGAAAGTTATCTTCGATATTATCAATTTGAAAGGCAATAGATTTTTCACCTGTGGTAACAATCCAAGCAACTTCATTAAGATTGTTCAGTGTGGAAAAATTGGTTTTGTTGATGGGTAAATTCACCCGCCTGCTGAAGCGTTTAAAATTGTCCTCCAGCTGTTGCATATTGTCAATTGGAAAACCTAGATAACTGCTAAAGTTTTCAGGAACGATTTGGGGAAGCGATAGCTTTTGGGGTTTGATATTTTTAATCAAGATTAAACCATCTGGGATCGAATCGTTGAGAAAGCCAACTCCATTCAGGCTGATGGCATTTTCTGAAACCTCCATCCCCAATTCAATCCAACCTCTTCCAGTGTCGGGAAATAGGGGTGTCTTTGGAAAAAAAGATTGGATTATTGGGCTCGAGGAGGGGTGAATTAAGAAATTAACCGCCAAATCTTCATCCATGCTTTCGGCCAATTTATAAAAATCTGGATTCACAATTCCTCGCTTTTGTTGTTCAAAATTCCGAATACTGTTCTCAATCACAAGTTGTGATTGGGACCACATTTTCAGCTGATCTAGATCAGTGGTGTATAAAGTTTGCCCTCCTTGATTGAGGACACCAATGGTTTTGTTACTATATACAAAGGTCTTTTCATAATTCAATAAGCTATCATTTGGATCGCTTTTTACAATCAGACTTACTACATTATCGTTTTTTCCGACAGGGGTAAAAAATATCACCCAGGGGGGAGAGGAATTTTTGGGGATGATATTTTGAACAGTTTTTTTTAAATCGCTGTTCAATGAGAATATTTTTGACAACTCCATTGAGCTTTTCAGTGAAATGCTGTCATTGATCTGTGCAACAAAGCTAGCGTTCTGAGGAACCAATTCAACCAGACTGATTTCTTTCTGATTCTTTGATGTACAAGCAAAGAAAAGCCAAAGCGAAATAAAGGGAATAATTCTTTTTATCATCAACACCAAAAATATTAAATCAAGCCTTCAATTTTGTGGAAATGGTGAGATTAAATTCAACTGACTTTTCAACACCTGATGGCAAAGATCAAATGTTGAGTTCAAATTGTTTTGGGAGTAATTGAAAAGATTTGCGATGATGGGTTGTAGCTCCATTTTTTGCAATGGCTGCACGATGGACTTTGGTGGGATAACCCTTGTTTTGATTCCAGTAGTATTGGGGAAATTTTTCATGTATTTTTCTCATGTAATCGTCTCGGTAGGTTTTGGCTAAAACTGAGGCTGCGGCTATGTTCTGGTATTTGCCATCTCCTTTGGTTACACATTCATACGGGATTTTTTCAAAAGCGTGAAACTGATTGCCATCTACTGCAATAAAATCAATGGGTAAAGTCAATCGTGACAATGCCAAATGCATGGCCTTTATACTGGCATTTAGAATATTGATTTGATCTATTTCTTTGGGGTACACATGGGCGTAGGAAAAAGCTATGGCTTTAGCCTGAATTTGGGGTCGGAGATCATAGCGTTGTTTTTCGGTCAGTTTTTTTGAATCGTTCAACTGATGCAAATCAAAATTGGGTGGCAAGATCACCGCAGCTGCTGTGACAGGACCAGCCAGACAACCCCTCCCTGCCTCGTCTGTCCCTGCTTCTGTTTTTGATGTAATTTGTCTAGTGAGCACAACCCTTATAATCGTTTGATTAGTGAACCTAAATTAAGTACAATTATTTTAACTTCGCATCAAATTCATTTTAATGAAGCGACTCCTCCTTGTTTTTTTGCTTATGGTTCTCTACAAGACACATGCGCAAGAAAATCAGGACATTGAAGATCTGACTGATGAAACAAAAAATACCCTTGAGGTTTCTGGCTTTTCTGTGGTTTTTGAGGAGGCCAGTGACAGTCTCTCTGTGGCAATTGATAGTTTAGGTGTTGAGGAAGAAAAAATAATCAGTCGTAGAGACTCACTTTTGTTTTTGTCTTTTAGGCTCCCTGAACCGATAATTTTAAAAAATATTGTCTTAGATACCCTTCCAAAACCAGTGGACTCTCTTGCCGAAAATCTCAACCCCCGATTCAAATACATGAAAGACATCGGGCTGGACCATGACAGTAGGTTTATATCCAATTCATTGATCATTCAGTTACTGGACTCCTTTTCCCTTCAAAGAACTCAATATAATCTCCGATTACGAAAAGCGAGAGAGATCGCGCAAAAACCGATTAGGGAAATGGAGGAGATTACCATAGAGGATTATAAAATCTATTTTTCCGATGGCACAGAAACACACCTAGATACTACATTGACAATCAACAAAGACTATCATTTTAATTATTTACGAAAAGATTATTTTGAATTGCTTCCTTTTGCGAATGTTGGTGAGACATTCAATAAACTGGGATATGATTTCCAGGATCAAAAACTAATCCCCGACATAGGTGCTCGGGCAAAGCATTATGGATACATTGAAGAGGATGAAGTTGGATATTATGAGGTGCCATCTCCCCTGACAGAGATGTTTTTTAAAACTGTTTTTGAACAAGGACAGTTGTTAGATGCCTTAATTACGGTAAACACTTCACCTCGTCTCAATATCACCCTGGCCCACAAAGCCTTTCGCTCTTTAGGAAATTACATTAATACCCTTGGAGGTGGAACCAATCTACGCTTTACCTCCCAGTATACCTCCAAGAATTACCGTTATCGTCAGCGATCTCACTTTACAGCTCAACGCCTTGAAAATCAAGCTAATGGCGGGTTGGATTCACTCAGTGTATATTATTTTGAAAAAGCAGTTGACGAATTAGAATACGATGGTTTTTTGGATCGATCCCGATTGACCAACAATGCCAATACTAATAACACGCTTATCGGCAGGCGCTATTATTTGGATCATCAGTATGATGTCAAGTTGGGGGGAAATGACAAAATGAAAAATTATGAAAAGCCAAAAGCAATTACAGTTGGACATAAATTCAACTTTGAGGGTAAACATTTTATTTTTGACAATTCAAGTAGAAATTCCTTTTTTGGAAATGTCTTAAGAAATGCTGTTTTTGGAATACGAAATTCATTGGATACTATGGACAATGAGTTTTATGCTATTCTTCGAGAAAAGAACTTGGGAGAGCTCAAAGCAGGTTTACGACTGATTCATTGGGATTATAGGATAAGTTTGCCTGAAAACACTAAAAATCCTGATGAGCCATATGATTACGGACCTACCCCTACCGAAATCCAAGCTAATCAGATAGCACTTTCTGCCTATTGGAAAAAACATTTTTTAAAATTTGATTTTAAAGGGGAAGGGTATTTCTCTGCATTTAAGGCCTATGCCAGTCAATTCATTTCTGGTGCCATCAGTAGAGATTTTAAAAATGGAATTTCCACCAAAGTCAAGCTTAGTTTGAGATCGCAAACTCCTAATTTTAATTTCTTTCTAAATAGAAGCAACTTTACTGAATACAATTGGCATAATCCTGATTTTAAAAATCAATTGATCAATACGCTCAATTTCACTTTTGCCTATCCCAAGTGGGCAACAATAGAGGGAAAATACGAAGTATTAAATAATTACACCTATTTTAAAAACCTCCTACCAGACAGCCGTCTCGGGCCTGAAGAAGTTAGTGACGATATCAAAAAAGAAGAGGAGTTGGTCGTTACTCCGGAGCAGTACAAAGGGACGGTGGGTTATCTCAAATTACGTTTTTCACAACAACTGGATTTTTGGAAATTTACCTTGTTCAACACCGCCCAGTACCAACAAGTGTCGCATGATGGAGCTATTGATTTTAAACCCCTTAATGTTCCGGAGTGGAATTTGAGGACTTCTTTCCTTTTTTCCAGTCAATTATTTAATAAAGCACTGTATTTACAGACCGGTATCACGGCACAGTATTTTACAGAATTTTACGCAGATAGATACAGTGCACATTTGGGTGAATTTGTTTCTCAAAACCACACGAAAATTGGAAAATTCCCAAGGTTAGATTTCTTCGTAAATGCGAAAATACAGCAAACACGATTGTTTTTGAAATACGAACACTTTAACAGTGATATTACTGGATACAACTATTATTCCGCTCCCTTTACTCCGTATCGGGATTCTTCAATTCGTTTTGGGTTGGTTTGGAACTTTTTTCAGTAAAACCGTGAATACAATTTTACTAATTAATTATTTAAGATAAAAAGAGGGCTCTAAAAAGCCCTTCTGAAATAGACTTTATATAACCTTATACTCTCGACAAATCTCCTGCCATATTTTTTAATGGAAGATCCGAACTACCCATCAGGTAGGTGTCAATTTGGTGAGCAGCTTCCCTACCTTCTGAGATGGCCCATACAATTAGCGATTGGCCTCTTCTTGCGTCACCGGCAGTAAAAATGTTAGGTCTATTGGTTTGATATTGTTTCTCTCCTTTAACGTTTCCTCTGGGGTCAAATGTTAAACCAAATTGTTCAGGAAGTGATTTTTCAGGACCGGTAAAACCAAGCGCAAGAAGGGCCAGTTCACATGGCCATTCTTTTTCCGAACTTATGATTTCTGTCAGTTGAGGTCTTTCTCCAGGGATTTTTTTCCACTCTACCTCAACTGTTTTGAGACCTATGAGATTTCCTTTTTCATCTCCAACGAATTCTTTTGTTAGTATACTCCACTCCCTATGGCTGCCCTCCTCGTGAGAAGAACTGGTTTTAAGTTTGAATGGCCAATAGGGCCAGGGATTATCTTCTGTTCTTCCATCAGCGGGTTTGGGCATAATTTCAAAATTGGTTACACTCTTCGCCCCTTGACGATTAGATGTGCCAATGCAGTCAGATCCTGTATCTCCACCCCCGATAACTATTACATTTTTGTCTTTAGCTAAAAATTTTGGATCGCGACTGTGTTGTCCATCAACAGCTTTGTTGTTGTGGGGTAAAAAGTCCATGGCCTGAGTCACGCCATTGAGGTCTGCACCAGGAATAGGAAGTTCCCGTTTGATACTAGCTCCCGTACAGAGCAAAACTGCATCAAATTCCTTTTCGATATTCTCGGTTTTAATGGTTTTTCCAACTTCAATATTACATTTAAATATGATGCCCTCTGCTTCAAGAATTTTTAAACGACGGTCGATTATATTTTTTTCCATTTTAAAATCTGGGATTCCATAACGAAGTAAACCTCCAATTTTATTATCTCTTTCAAAAACAGTTACAGTATGGCCTGCGCGGTTGAGCTGCTGAGCAGCAGCTAGTCCAGCAGGGCCTGATCCAATTACGGCAATGGACTTCCCTGTTCTACTATCTGGAGGTTGAGGCTTGATCCAGCCTTCAGAAAACCCGCGTTCTACGATGTACTTTTCAATTAATTCTATGGACACAGGTGGGCTTATGATTCCTAAGACACACGCCTCCTCACAAGGAGCGGGGCAAAGTCTACCAGTAAATTCAGGGAAATTATTAGTAGAGTGTAAAATATTAAGCGCTTTCTGCCATTCATTTTTGTGGACAGCGTCATTAAAATCTGGGATCAAATTACCTAATGGACAACCACTGTGACAAAATGGGACTCCGCAATCCATACACCTTCCCCCTTGTTCAATTAATTCATCATTGTTTGGAGCAATTGTGAATTCTTTATAATTTTTTATTCGCTTTTTTGGTGTTACGACAGGTTCTTTAATTCTGTCATACTCCATAAATCCCCTAAGCTTTCCCATAGTTAACTAATTTTATTTTCT
This sequence comes from uncultured Bacteroidota bacterium, assembly GCA_902619315.1. Lineage (GTDB taxonomy): Bacteria > Bacteroidota > Bacteroidia > Flavobacteriales > Flavobacteriaceae > UBA8316. Next base: position 11,777 of record CACNDW010000016.1, read on the forward strand.
TTTTCACTTTTTTCAAGAATTTCAAGAGCTCTCTTATAATCAGTTGGCATTACTTTAATAAATTTTTCTACATTTTTGTCCCAATCATTTAAAATTTGACCTGCAATTTTACTGTTAGTATATTTTTGATGGTTTTCAATTAGAGATAAAACTTCGTCTTTATCTTTGGCGTTTAAATCTTCTAATTCTACCATTTCCAGATTAAATTTTTTCTCATCAAATATGCCACTCTCACTGTAAATATAGGCTATACCACCACTCATACCAGCTGCAAAATTTCTTCCAAAATTACCAAGTATAACAGTTACACCCCCGGTCATGTATTCACACCCATGATCACCAATTCCCTCAACCACAGCTTTAGCTCCAGAATTTCTAACACAGAATCTTTCACCAGCAATTCCATTTACATATGCTTCGCCATTTGTAGCACCATATAAAGCAACATTACCTGTAATTATATTTTCGTGAGATTTATATGTAGCCTCGTCTGGAACCTTTGCAATAATTGTTGCGCCCGAGAGCCCCTTTCCAAAATAATCATTGGTGGTTCCTGTAATTTTCATTAACAAACCCTTAGTGGCGAAACAACCAAAGCTTTGACCACCAGTTCCATAAAAATTCAATTTCAGAGTATTCTTTGGTAGTCCATCTGGCCCGTGTAAGTTTGAAATTTCATTACTTATAATTGCGCCTATTGTTCTATCGGTATTTTTTATTCTGTAATTTAATTCAATGGATTTTTTATTATATATAGCACTTTTGGCATCATCTAATATTTTGAAATCAATTACATTTTCCAAATTATGGTTTTGAAGTTCAGTATTTCTTTCAATTAAATCATCTGAAATATTTTTATGTGGCTTATAAAGTATTTTGGAAAGATCAATTCCTTCAGCTTTGAAATGGTTAATGGCCCTTTTCATATTTAATTTTTGAGATTGTCCTACCATCTCATCAACACTTCTAAATCCTAACTCTGACATTATTTGTCTCAATTCCTCAGCGACAAAATACATGTAATTAATAACGTGTTCCGGTTTTCCTTTGAAATTTTTTCTTAAGTCTGGATCTTGAGTTGCAATTCCAACTGGACAAGTGTTTAAATGACAAGCTCTCATCATTATACAACCACTAGCAATTAAAGGGGCTGTTGAAAAACCAAACTCCTCAGCTCCAAGTAAACAAGCAATAGCAACATCCCTTCCAGTTTTCAGTTGTCCATCACATTCTAGAACTACTCTACTTCTAAGTCCATTTAAGACTAAGGTTTGTTGAGCCTCTGCAATTCCAAGTTCCCAGGGCAAACCAGCATGTCTTAAAGATGTCAGAGGAGAGGCACCAGTCCCTCCGTCATAGCCTGAAATTAAAATTACATCAGCTTTTGCTTTGGCAACGCCAGCTGCAATCGTTCCAACTCCAACTTCAGAAACTAATTTGACATTAATTCTTGCTTTTCTATTTGCATTCTTTAAATCGTAGATCAACTGAGATAAATCCTCTATTGAATATATATCGTGATGGGGGGGCGGTGAAATTAATCCAACATATGGAGTGGAGTTTCTAACTGATGCAATGTATGGATTAACTTTTGGTCCTGGGAGCTGACCACCCTCACCAGGCTTTGCTCCTTGAGCCATTTTAATTTGTATTTCTTTAGCAGAGCTCAGGTAATGACTTGAAACACCAAATCTTCCAGAAGCTACCTGTTTAATTGCTGAGTTTTTTAAATCACCATTTTTGTCAGGAAGAAACCTTTTCACGTCCTCGCCACCTTCACCTGAATTACTTTTTCCTCCAATTCTATTCATAGCCACTGCAAGATTTTCATGAGCTTCTTGGCTTATAGAACCCAATGACATTGCTCCCGTTTTGAATCTTTTTACGATTTCAGTCCAAGGTTCGACCTGATTTATTGGAATTGGATCAAAATTCGAAAACTCAAATAAACCTCGCAGAGTCATTAATTTGTGATTTTGATCGTTAATTAATTTGGCAAAGCTTTCGTATTTATCAAAACTTTTGTTTCTAACTGCCTGCTGTAAAGTTGATATTGTTGAGGGGTTAACCACATGAGCCTCACCATCTCTTCTCCACCTATATTCTCCTCCAATTTCGAGAGGCAGGCCCAAATTAGATTCATGGATAAATGCCTTAGTGTGTCTCTTACTTACATCTTTTTCAATTTCATACAGGCCTATTCCTTCAATTCGAGTTGGGGTATTTGTGAAGAATTCATCAATGAATTTTTGAGATAAACCTAAAGCCTCAAAAATTTGAGCACCTCTGTAAGAATTTAATGTTGATATCCCTATTTTATTCATTATTTTGACAATACCTTTTGCAATTGCTTTGTTAAAATTTTCAATTGCTACATCTGCATTAATAGTTAATTTGTTGCTCTTGGACTGGTATTGAATTATTTCATTCACCAAATAAGGATTGATTGCGCTTGCACCATAACCAAAAAGTAATGCAAAGTGGTGAGGCTCCCTTGGTTCAGCTGATTCAACAATAATGCCGAACGAGGACCTTTTTTTGTGTCTTTTAAAGTAGTTGTGTACATGAGACGTAGCAAGTAAAACTGGTATTGGTGCTAAAGTAGAAGATACACCTCTATCAGATAAAATAACTATATTAGCGCCATTGGTGATTTCATTGTCAATCTTATTTACTATCTCGCCCATGGAGATTTCAATTCCATTAAAACCCATGTCAACTTCGTAGAGAATAGGAATTTTTACTGCCTTGAGATTATTTTGATCAAGACATGAAATCTTATCAAGATCTTCATTTGAAATAATGGGGTTTTCAATAAATAATTTTCTGGCATGTTTGTCAGAAATTTCGAAAAGATTGAATTCTTCACCAAGGGTCAAACTTATGTCGGTAACAATCTCTTCTCTAATCCCATCAAGAGGGGGATTTGTAACTTGAGCAAACAATTGTTTAAAATAATTAAAAAGTAATTGTGGTTTATCTGACAAAACTGCAAGTGGGGTATCAATCCCCATTGAACCAATCGCTTCCTTTCCATTAACTAACATTGGGGATATAATTGTAGTAATGTCCTCTTGAGTGTAACCAAAAATTCTCATTCTGGTTTCAAAACTTTCTTTTTCTGTGAAATCAATATTTTTATTGTAAGGGATATCTTTCAATAAAATTAGATTATCACTAATCCACCTTTCATATGGTTTTTTTGAAGTAATTATTTTTTTTATTTCGTCATCTTTAACAATCCTTCCCTCGTCCATGTTAACAAGAAACATCTTTCCTGGCTCAAGTCTTCCATGCATTTGAACATTTACAGGATCAATCTCCAAAACTCCTGTTTCTGAGGACATCACAACATATCCGTCTTTAGTAACTGTATATCTTGAAGGTCTCAGTCCATTTCTGTCAAGTAAGGCGCCAATAAATTTACCATCAGTGAATGGAATTGAAGCAGGACCATCCCATGGTTCAATTAAACATGAATTAAACTTATAAAAAGCTTTTTTTACATCATCCATGTAAGTATGTTTTTCCCATGCTTCAGGGACTAACATCATCATAACTTCGGGAAGGGATCTGCCGGTAGAAAGGAGAAGCTCAACAGCCATATCCATTGAGCAAGAATCAGATTTTCCCGGGAGAATTATTGGTAACATTTTTTTAATATCCTCACCGAAGAATTCGCTATTAAGAAGTTCCTCTCTTGTTTCCATTCTGCTAAAATTTCCCCGATAAGTGTTGATCTCACCGTTGTGGCACATATAGCGAAATGGTTGAGCTAAATCCCAGGTTGGGAAGGTGTTTGTAGAAAATCGTTGATGAACTAAAGCAAGTTTTGTAACGACCTTAGGTTCAGATAAATCAGAGTAATATCCTTTTATATCTTTGGGAATAAGTAAACCTTTATATATAATAGTTCGGTTTGATAGGCTGGGGACATAAAAAAAGGAATTTTGAGATAAATTGGATTCATATATTTTGTGCTCTGAGATTTTTCTTGCACAAAATAATTTATTTTTAAAATTTTGCTCAGTAAGTTTCTTATCCCCTTTGCCCACAAAAATCTGCATAATTTTTGGTTCAGTTTGAGCGGCTATCTTTCCAACAATTTCAGTTCTTACTGGAACTTTCCTCCATCCTAAAACCCTCAGACCTTGATTTTTAAATTCAGCCTCCAAAACCCCAATACAAAATGATCTTTGATTGTCTTTTTTTGGTAAAAAAACCATTCCTACAGCGTATTCACCAAATTCAGGTAAGTTAAAACTGCATTGATCTTTCAAAAATTCATGTGGGATTTCGATTAGAATACCAGCACCATCTCCCGTTTTACCGTCAGCACTAACAGCACCCCTGTGTTCTAAACAATCCAATATATCAAGCGCTTTGTGTATGATATCGTTAGTTTTCTTTCCTTGAAGGCTACAAATAAAACCTGCACCACAGTTATCATGCTCATTTTCAGGGGAATATAATCCTTGTTTACTAGGTAACATTAAATGGTTTTTTAAATAAAGGTTCCTAAAATTAAATGTTTAACTTTTAAGGCCAAAAGTTTGTCAATTACAATAAAATACAATTATCAAATTACGATTTTAAGCTTTAAATTTTGATAAATGTCTAATCAATTGTTCGATTTAATAATTTATTTTTAATAATTGATTTATTTATTTCTAAACCGAATTTCAATTTGCTTAATCAATTAAATCCACGTCATTATTACTTTATTGGCTGTATGTCGGGTTCATCATTAGATGGATTAGATCTGGTGTATGTAAAGTTTACCAAAAAAAAAGTTTGGACTTTTAAGATTTTAGCTTCAACCACAGTTATTTATTCTAAAAAATGGAAAAAAAAACTACATGAATCAATTAATTTAGCTCCATATGCTATTAACAAGCTCAATGAAGATTACACTGATTTTTTGGGAGATAATGTTCTTAGTTTTATTAGTAAAGAGAAAATAAATATGTTGGATGGTGTAGCCTCACATGGTCATACTGTTTTTCATCAGCCAGAGAAAAGATTAACACTTCAAATAGGCAACTTAAGTCACTTGGCTGACCGAGTGGGATTACCAGTTATTTGTGACTTTAGAGCTCAAGATATTGCTTTGGGGGGACAAGGAGCTCCATTGGTTCCCATGGGCGACCAAGTGCTCTTCAGTAATTATACTGCTTGTGTTAATTTGGGTGGTTTTTCAAACATCACTATAGTGCAAAATCAAAATGTACTTGCCTATGACATCTGCGCCACCAACACTGTCCTAAATATATTAGCTCAGCGCCTTAATTTAAATTATGATGAGGGTGGAAAAATTGCTAAAGGAGGAAAAATTATACCCTCATTTTTAGAAAAATTGGATAAACTTCATTTCTACACTAAAAAACCTCCAAAATCTTTGGGAGTAGAGTGGGTTAGAGAATTTGTATTAAAAATTTTGGATAATTATCCAAATGCAGAAACAAATGACTTGTTGCACACCTACACCCTGCATATTGCTGAACAGATAGCAAAATGTTTACCGAAAAAAGGGTCTGTATTATTTTCTGGAGGTGGTTCTTATAACACTTTTTTGGTTGGAGCCATTCAAAAAAGAACCAAAGCAAAAATAGTGGTTCCTTCACCTGAAATTGTGGATTATAAAGAAGCACTAATCTTTGCTTTTTTGGGTTTAATGAGATGGAAGGGTTCGATTAATTGTTTAGCTAGTGTTACAGGAGCTGAAAAGGATCATTCTACCGGCAAAATATTTATACCAAATTCACAAATGGGTTAAGATTATTTTTTACTTTGGACATTCGAAATATAATTTTCCAAACATTTAACTCAAATTAATGGAGATTACACTTATCACTATCTTCACTTTAGGCTACTTGGCGATTACTCTGGAACACTCATTAAAGATCGATAAATTAATTCCTGCATTGGCCATGATGTCAATCTTGTGGGCATTAATTTCTTTCTTTCACCTGCCTGTTTTTGAAGTAGATACCCTTTTGAAACAACTCAAACCAACTCATTTGGATGAGATTCTTTTACATCATCTTGGTAAAACCGCTGAGATTATCATTTTCTTGCTGGGTGCCATGACGATTGTAGAAATCATTGATTATTTCAATGGATTTGCTACCATCAAAAGTTTCATCAAAACAAAATCCAAAAAGGGTTTGCTATTTATTTTCTCCTCTTTGGCGTTCATTCTTTCAGCGATCATTGACAACCTTACCGCCACCATTGTTTTGATCACTATATTGCAAAAAGTCATCAAAGACCGCAATACCAGAATATGGTTTGCAGGTTTGATTATTATATCTGCTAACTCTGGTGGAGCCTGGTCTCCAATAGGAGATTTGACAACTACCATGCTTTGGATAGGAAATAAAGTAACCACTGCCAAACTCATCATGTATTTGCTGATTCCCTCATTGGTTTGTATGATGGTTCCTGTTTTTCTTGCTTCCACCCTGACGGCTTTCAAAGGAGATATAGCTGATGAGTTAGATGAATTTGAAAGTGGCACTCACAAATACGGAGCTCCTATGCTCTACATTGGGCTTTCTGCAATTATTTTTGTTCCCGTATTTAAAAATATTACTCATTTGCCTCCCTACATGGGAATGATGCTTTCATTGGCTCTAGTTGCCATATTTGCGGAGTATTTTAGCAGTGCTAAATTTGGATTTACCTCAATCGATCAAGAACACGATGAGTACTCAAGTCACAGTCCTGTTCATAGTTCCTTATCCAAAATAGAATTACCCAGTATACTTTTCTTTTTTGGGATTTTATTGGCCGTTGCAGCACTAGAATCTTTGGGATTGTTGTTTGAATTTGCTGATTCTCTTTATACAGCTATACCCAATTCTGACATTGTGGTGATGCTATTGGGAATAGGGTCAGCAATAATTGATAATGTTCCATTGGTGGCCGCCAGTATGGGAATGTTTTCAGAAATTATCGACGACCCACTTTGGCATTTTATAGCCTTTTCTGCAGGGACAGGAGGGAGTATGCTCATTATTGGTTCAGCGGCTGGGGTGGTGGCTATGGGAATGTTGCGGATAGATTTTTTTTGGTATTTGAAAAAAATTTCTTGGTTGGCCTTGATAGGCTTTATAGCAGGGTCGCTAACTTTTATTTTAATGCGGGATTTAATTTTGTAGTAAGGTAAAATTTTTTTAGTTCATCATCGTTGTAATTATAAACCCTTGACTTAATGATACTAACACAAGAAACCCCTCTTCGGACCGAAAAAACACTTTCTCTTATGGAGCTGATTAAAGATGGTGGATTGGGTGGTCAATTGATAATTGGATTACTTTTTCTTTTATTAATCATTGTCATTTATATTTACTTTGAGCGATTATTTGCAATTAAATCTGCCACCAAGGTTAATTCCAATTTCATGGCACAAATCAAAACTTATGTTTTGAACCATAAAATTGACGGGGCACAGGCCCTTTGTTTGAGTGAGAATAAACCTGTTGCCCGATTGATCTCCAAAGGGCTATCCAGGATCGGTAGACCACTGGAAGACATCAGTACAACCCTAGAAAATGCTGGCCGATTGGAGATTTATAAATTAGAGAAAAATGTAAGCATCCTTGCTACCATTGCTGGGGCCGCTCCCATGATTGGTTTTTTGGGTACTGTTATTGGGATGATTTTATCTATTTTTGAGATTTCGAATGCTGGTGGTAATATTGATATGCAACTTTTATCTAACGGACTTTATACCGCAATGACAACAACTGTTGCAGGTCTTATTGTAGGAATCGTGGGCTATATCACCTACAATCATTTGGTGGTAAAAACTAATAAGGTAGTTTATCAAATGGAAGCCACCTCTTTAGAGTTTTTCGATTTATTGAACGAACCTGCTTAAAATGAATCTAAAAGGAAGAAATAAGATCACACCGGAATTTAATATGTCTTCAATGACGGATATTGTTTTTCTGTTATTAATCTTTTTTATGATTGCCTCAACATTGGCCAAAAATCTTGACACTATTGATGTCAAACTACCTCAGGCCAAAGGTAAAACAGAAAATCGCAATACCGTATCCTTGACCATTAACAACCGCTCTCAATTTTATTTGGATTCCAAACAGATTTCAAAATCTCGAATAGAACAAGAATTGATCGCTAAACTGAAAGGTTCCAGTGCCCCTGCTATCGTCTTAAGGGCAGAGGAGAAGGTTCCTATAGATCAGGTGGTTTATGTAATGAATATTGCCAATCAAAATAGCATCAAAGTTGTTTTGGCGGTAGATGCACCATGAAATATCTCAAAACACCACACGAAAAAAAGTCTGCATTCATAACTACATTGATCACTGCATTATTGATCATTTTATTTTTTCTATTCGGTTTGAAGTATTATGATCCACCAATTAGTTTTGGGATGGAGGTAAATTTCGGTAATGCCTCTCAGGGTATGGGCAAGACACAACCTCAAAAACCGGTCACTGTCGAGAAAACACCAAAACCTCCCCTTAAAAAAGTAAGTCCTAAAGCAGCACCAAAGAGAGTAACACAATCCAAAGTAGCTACACAAGAGAGCAGTGATGTCGCAGTTCCCGATAAAACCAAAAAAAAACAAATTCCACCCGTAAAGGAAGTTCCCAAAAAAGTTGAACCACACAAACCAAAAGTTGATCAAACGACCAAAAATATCTTGTCTAAATTGGTGAATCAAAAAAAGAAGCAGGAAAAACAGGCTCAAAATGGAGAGGGAAATGATCAACTACAGGGAGACAAGGGAAAAATCGAGGGGAACCCCTATGCCAACAGTTATTTCAATTTGGCCGGACCTGTTGGTATGGGCAAAGGATTTGGATTGAATGGGCGGCGGTTGGAGTCCCGTGGAAAAGTCACCCAACTTTGCAATCAAGAAGGTGTTGTGGTGGTAAGAATAACCGTAGACCGTAAAGGAATTGTGGTTCAAGCTGAGCCAGGGGTCAAGGGAACAACCAACACGCATCCCTGCTTACTTCAACCCGCCAAAGAAACCGCTCTGCTTCATAAATGGTTTCCCGATGCCAAAGCTCCTGCCCAACAAATCGGTTTTGTTGTAATACAGTTCAAATTGGGAGAATAGATTGGAAAATTATGATACTATTTTGGACTGGATGTTGTCTCAACTTCCCATGTATCAAAAAAAAGGGGCCCAAGCTTATCGACCAGATTTGTCGCGTATGCAGGACTTTTGTGACTACCTCAATCAACCTCAGGAGCAGATCAAAACCATTCATGTGGCCGGAACCAACGGAAAAGGATCAACGGCTCACTTAATGGCCTCTGTACTCCAAGAACATGAACTTAAAGTAGGATTGTATACCTCCCCACATCTGAAAGATTTTAGGGAAAGAATCAAAATCAATGGTAAATATATTGATAAAGCATTTGTGGTGGATTTTGTTCTAAACCACCGCAGTTATTTTGAATCTCATTCACTTTCTTTTTTTGAAATGACTGTTGGGTTGGCCTTTTCTTATTTTTTAGAAAAAAAAGTCGATATAGCAGTTATTGAGGTTGGAATGGGAGGCAGATTAGATGGAACCAACTTGATCAAACCTGAATTATGTGTGATTACTAATATTGGCTGGGACCATATGCAATTTTTGGGAGACACTTTGGCAGAGATTGCCGCTGAAAAAGCGGGTATCATCAAATCCCATACACCTGTAATTATTGGTTCAACCCAAATAGAAACCCAAGCGATATTCAGGGAAAAAGCTCGGCAGTTAAACGCTGAAATAATATTTGCAGATCAAAAGGATATAAAGGAGTATGACTCTGATCTTAAGGGAGATTATCAGCGAGAGAACATTCATACTGCGATTGTTGGACTCAGTAATTTAAATGGGTTTAAACTTCATTCCGAAAAATTAAAAAATGGCCTATTAAGTGTGGTGGACAATACCGGAATTCAGGGCAGATGGCAAGTTTTGAATGATGCTCCAAAAATTATTGCCGATGTGGCTCACAATAAAGAGGGGTTGGGGTTTACCATTCCCCAGATCGAATCACATTACTATGCTAGACTTCATTTGGTTTTGGGTTTTGTTAAGGACAAAGCTGTAGGTGAAATCCTTCAGCTTTTCCCTCATGACGCTCATTATTACCTTGCTACCCCTCAAATCCCTCGAGCGATGCCTATTGAAGATTTGAAACATATTGCTCAAAATTTAGATATCTACCATAAAATTTTTCCAACAGTTGAAGCCGCTTTTTTTGCCGCTAAGAAACAAGCAGATGTAATGGATTTTATTTATGTAGGTGGAAGTACCTTTGTGGTTGGTGAAATTCTTTAAAATTCTGAGGATCAACTTGATAAACTTATTAAATTTACATACTATTTAATCAAGAATTCATGAACCCATATGAATCCCTTGAGGCATCTAATCCTGGTAATGGGAGTGCTGCTGAGTATGAATTTATAGGAGAATTGATCAAGCGATTTGCTCCTGGAAATATTTTGGTTTTCAGTGTTGGAAAAGACAGTAGCCTATGGTATTCCCTGAACAAAGCTGGAAACACCCTTTTTCTTGAAGACATTAGAAAGTGGATAAAGTTTAGCAGAAAATTAAGCCCTGAAATAAATGTTTTAAAAGTTAGTTATTCCACGCGTAGAAAGAATTGGAGGAAACTTCTCGACAATGATCATCGTTTGCAAATGAAATTACCTGATTACATTAAAAATACAGTTTGGGATGTAGTATTTGTAGATGGGCCAAGAGGTTATAGCGACAAAGTACCAGGTAGAATGCAAAGTATTTATTCTGCATCCAAGCTTAAGGCCCATCATATATTAGTTCACGACTGTGATCGAGAAGTTGAAAAGACTTATTTCGAACATTACATTGGTCAACCTACAACCGTTATTGATAAGCTATTTCATAAGGAAATGAATTTAAAATAGACTTAGTCAAAAAGAAACCATATTGAATTGTTTTTTCTCTATATTTGCCCATCAAAATCGGGCGCGTAGCTCAGTTGGTTCAGAGCACTTGGTTTACACCCAAGGGGTCAGGGGTTCGAATCCCTTCGCGCCCACAAAATTAACCTCAACAACATGTTGGGTTTATTATTTTAAGGTATGGAGAAGTAATCTTTATTTAAAAAAACCATTCAACTTGCATTTCTATTCAAGTGTCACAGATCTTAATGAAGGGTTAAATGGACTGTCAATTAAATTACCACTGGAGTCAATAAGCTCTAATTTAATATCTACTCTACCTTTGGGTAACCCCTCAATGTAGTATGGAGCCCAATTATCAATTAAAAATACAGTTTCGTTTATGGTTGCCCTTACCTTATTGCCATTAGGCGAAATATTTGTATTGATTAAATAAAAATCTAATAATAACTTTTCAGTATCTTTTCCAGAATAAACACCCTTTGGTCTACTATAAAAAAGAAATTCCTGATCAAGATTTATTTTTTCTCCATCACCATATTGAGTAAATAAAAAGGCATTTTTATTTTTTACGGATTCATGATATGATCTTGACAAAAAGGCAAGAATTACATTATTACCATTTTGAAGTTTTTTTTTAAATTTTTGTGAATAATGAGCAGAA
>CACNDW010000017.1 GCA_902619315.1 uncultured Bacteroidota bacterium
TTTGGATCAGTATATTCCTACTGCATACAGAAAAAGAAGAGCGGGAGTGTCAAACCCTTTATCTGAGGGGGAAAAAGTTTATCCTAAAGTTGTTCGTGGTGGATCATGGATGAGCAATCCAAATAGACTTCGTTCTGCCGCTAGACAACCTTCATCAAAAAAATGGAAGAAAAGGGATCCTCAGATTCCAAAAAGCATATGGTGGCACACTGATGCCCCCTTCGTTGGTTTTAGAGTAGTAAGACCATTAATTACTCCAACTGAAGAAGAACAGAAAAAATATTGGAAATACGAATCATCATTATAAAAAAGGAATTAATGAAAAAACCCTACTGATCACGTGTGTATCCTTTTAATTGATTTAAAATAAGTTTATCAAACTATTTGACATAAATATTTTATGCAGTCATAGTCTTCAGTTGCAAGATTTACATTCAATTCAAGAAATAAATAGTTTAATCTTTTTTTATAAAAATCATACAGTGCTGCCAGGGAAGATTACTTTTGTTTTCTTTGAGAATTAAATCTGCAGCTAACATTTCTTTTACAGCTTGTTTTTCAGTCATTTTGTGGATTTTTTTTATAGGCACTCTTGGATCTTCCCCTCTATATTCAATTAAAAAAAATTCTCCATTTGGCTTTAATGCATTTTTAACAGATTCGATCATTTCCTTTGGATAATTAAACTCATGATAAACATCAACCATTAAGATTTTATCTACAGAGTTATTTGGTAAATAAATATTCTTTTCACTTCCAAGAATAGTTTTTACATTTTTTATTTTTTTTGACTCTACCTTATTATTTATTTCCTCTAACATTTCATTTTGAATGTCCACAGCATAGATTAGACCATTTTTAGCCAACGGCGCCATCTTTAATACATGATAGCCAGAACCAGCTCCAATATCAGCAATTATATCATTTGGTTTAATCCCCATATTTTGGATCAAAATAGATGCTTTTTCTTCTTTTTCCCTATCAGATCTTTCTAACCAGCCAATTCCTTGAAACCCCATTATATGTGCAATTTCTCTGCCCATATACCACTTTCCAATTCCATTAATGTCTCCTCTCTTAAAGGTATATTCTTTATTATAATTTGTAATTTGACAGAAAGAAGTAGCTGGAACTATCAGTATAAGAAATATTATCTTTTTCATCAATCTTCAATTTCTAAGTTGGTTTTATATGCTAAAGTCTCGTAATGTTCAATCATAAAATTTTTAATATCATTATTTAATTTAATTAGGTTCTATCTTTTTTTTTGTAGTTGGATAATACAAGACCTAAACTTGCTAGAGAAAGTAAAACTAAACAGCTGACTAGAACCACAATTATTAGGGGATAGCCTGAATTAAATTCTTCTAAACTTATGTGCTTTCTATAAATTCCAAAGTATGCCCATATAATTACAAATGTATAAGCGATTTGTCTGAAGTAAATGATTTGAGTTAAGGCAATAAAAACACCAAAAATTAAAATTACAACAGTCCACAGTTCTTCTGATATTCCTAATCCATTCCACTTATAACTTACCAATAAAGCAGTAACATTGGCAATTGAAGCAATTGAAATCCATCCAAAATAAACTGTGAACGGAAGTTTAAGTGTTATTTTATCCTCCCAACTTCGAGTGTTTTTTAACAGCTGATTTATTTGAATAAGATTGATTAAAATTCCCAACATCACAACTAATGAAATTACCAGGTACTCATAGTGCCAGGTAAAAATCCAGCTACTATTTAAGATTGAGTTTATTATGAAAAGTTTGATTAATTCCTTCACCTTTTTATTCAATGGTCGAATCAATATTCTGATTATAAAAATGAATAACAAGAAATAAATTAACCCCCAAATTGCAAAAGTTGAACCTTCAGGGGTGAATAAATTTTGTAGCTGGTCTGAAATATCTCCTGTTGTTTTGTTATTAATGGGAAGAATATTTGCAAGAGAATTGATTAAAACCATTTGAACAAAACCAACCAGGGAAAGAACTTTAAGCCAATTTTTTTTCACCAACACAAGCTACAAAGAATCTTTTAAAATGTTGAGGGAGATTAACTCCAGGGGATTATAAGATGTTTTAGGGAAAATTTTGAGATGACTTGATCTATAATGAGGAAAATGCATAGCGATACGTTTGGCTGATATTTACAGATTTTTTAGTTAGAATTAAATTATGTCAATCCATAAAATCTAATTTTGGGTAGTATTATCTCTATTAAAATCTTTTATGTAGTCCAATGTTAAACTAGTCAAAGATCTAATTCCAACTGGTATAGAAGCACTATCAACATAAAAATCTGGTGTATGATGATCAGCTACATTTTTTGGGTCAGTCCCTTTAGGAGTTCCTCCAATATAAAAATACAATCCGGGAATTTTCTCTTGGAAAAATGAAAAGTCTTCTGCTCCTGTAACAGCATCAATAATACTTACATTCATTTCTCCATTAACCCGTTTAAGAGTAGGCAACATTTTTTTAAATAGACTTGGATCATTAAAGGTAATAGGATAGCTTGTTCCAAAGCTTAATTTTGCTTCGGTGTTGTTGGCAGCAGCTATATGATTAACCAATTCTTTTACCCGCTGAAGTGTTGTCTCTCTCATTTCACTGTCTAGGGTTCTTATAGTTCCAAGCATATACAACTCTTCGGGGATTATATTACTTCTAACCCCTCCATGAATAGCCCCTATTGTAACTACTGCAGCGGCTTTAGTTAATGGTAAACTCCTACTAACTATTGTTTGTAACGCATTAATCATCTGGGAGGCAGTGACTATTGGATCGATCCCTTTCCAAGGTCTCGATCCATGAGTTTGTTTACCTAATAAATCAATTCGAAATTCATCAACTGCAGCCATAATTCCTCCTGGACGACTCTGAACCTCTCCTATATTTGCTCTCGCAGTAACATGTAATCCGAAAATAACATCAACGTCAGGATTTTTTAATACACCTTCTTTTACCATTAATTCTGCTCCTCCTTCCTCACCTTTTGGTGGGCCTTCCTCAGCTGGTTGGAAAATAAATTTAACTGAGCCATTTATTTCATCCTTCATTTCAGTTAAAATTTTTGCAGTACCTAAAAGAACGGCAATATGTATATCATGTCCACAGGCATGCATAACGGGCACCTCTTGTCCATTATATTCACCAGTCATTTTTGAGGCCCATGGGAGATCATTTCTTTCCTTCACTGGTAAACCATCAATGTCTGCTCTAAGCGCAACTACTGGTCCTGGTTTATTTTCATTTAAAATTGCTACCACTCCAGTTTTTGCAACACCAACTTGGGGTTTTAATCCAATTTCTTTTAATTTTTGTGCAATTCTTTCCGCTGTGAGATATTCTCTGTTACTGAGTTCAGCATGCTTGTGGAACCATTGTCTACTTAATTGATTTTCTTTATTGTATTTTGTTATAAGATTCTCAATTTGCTGTTCAATTGATTGACCAAATGAAAAATTAGATAAAAGGAATATTATGATCAATAACCTTTTAATGATCCCAAAAGTAAATGTGTATTTCAAGTATTTTTTCATGTGATATTTTTTATTACGGATCCTCATTATTGTGGGAGCATCTCAAAAATTACTTTTCAAAAAAACTTTTTTATTTAATTACAATTAAAAAATAAATTTAAAACATATTAACTAAGTTTCAATGTAAATTAAGTTTTAGCCTGCTGTCCTAATACATTAAATTATAATCAGTTTAGGTCTTATTTTTGATACATCAATAAAAGAAATATTTAATCAAATGAATAAAGATTATTCATTATGATAATGAAAATTAAGAGAATTTCAACGGAGGAAACCTATGCCGTTAGACACCCTGTCCTTCGCGCTGGCAGGCCTATTGAGGATTGTTTTTTTGAATATGATGATCACCACTTATCAATCCATTTTTGTGTCGAATTAGACGGGAAAGTTATTTCAGTGCTTTCAGCATTACCGATTCAATCCAATATTTTTCCCAAATTGAAAGCAATGAGAATTAGAGGTATTGCTACATTAGATCAATTCCAAAGGCTGGGATATGGATCTAAATTGGTCAGATATGCTGAAGAGGAACTAAAGAAGAACGGTATAGAACTTCTTTGGTTAAATTCTAGAATAAGCGCATCAGAATTTTATTTAAAATTGGGATACAAACCCAAAGGAGATACGTTTAATATTGACGGAATTGGAATCCATCAAAAGTTCTTCAAATCACTCATCCTTTAATGCATTAGGGTTTAAAGTAAAAGAATTTATTCCTTTTATGACAAACCAATCCCTGTCTTATATTAGAAAATCTTTATTTGAGAGGGATTTTTATTTAACAAATTTTTGTGACAAAACGACTTAGGGTATTTGAGTTTAAAAATGTTATGATCATAATACCTCTTATGAGGTTTTTGTTTCATAGTAATTTATTTTAGTTCCATTTATTTAACCCTCCTTTTTATTATAAGGAGGGTTTTTGCGTTCGAGATTATATACAAACAGCGTTATCTATTTAAAAGAATAGGGAGAATAACCAAGCTGTAAAAGGCTATTGAGCATTCAACAATGAATGTTATTTTGAATTATATTGTAGGTCTTGGAGTCCCCAAATTTAATGAAGAGAATATTACTAAGTTGAAGCAAAAAACCCTCCAAAAGGGAGGGTTGTTTACTTATTATATTACAGATATAATTTTAAAAGTCCATTACACGAACAGACATTACTGTGTTCACTACTTTTCTAATTCCTGAAACTTTACCTGAAAACTCTGCAAATAATGGATCACTATACATTTTCTTGGTTTTAGATAGAGCTGTTTTAATATCAGGTGAACCAATCCATACAAAATGAGAAAAATCAGCATTTTTACCAACTATTGGAAAAGCGATACCGTAAGAATTTTCTTCAAATCCCAATTTCTTTGCCATTTTTTGAGAGAAGCTTTTAAATTCTTTAAGGTATGCGGAGGGATTTGTTACTTCCATTTGATAAAGCATAAATACGTTATCTTCTGCCCAATCCTCACCATTATACCAAATTGGCGTATTGATTGATTGTGAAATATCAATTGCATATTCTCTTAATCTTTCATCTAATAGTAATCTTGCATCCATAGACTGACCATAGGACATAAAAGCATTTTCAAATGCTTCCTCGTTTGGAAAACAAAATTGAATTGAATGAGTAGATTCTGTAGATCCATTTGGAAGATAAGCAAATAGGGACTTTGTTCCCTGAATATTTTTAGCCCAATCGGTATTCATTGCAGCTGTTATGGTTGATACAACCATGTCTTGATTTTCAGCTTTAAAATCAAAGAACACACAATATTGAGCTTTCAGCGATATTGTACTTAAAAAAAGTAATGCTAATAAAAGTTTTTTCATTCTAAATAATTTATAGTTAATAAGATCAAACATAGAATATTTGCTTTTCATTAACAAGTAATTAAAAGTTTTATAGCAAACTAAATTATAAATTGAGTTTATTTTAATATCGTTTCACTGAACCATATCATAAAGATGGGAAGTGGAGCTTCGCACTACTCTCAAACAATGATTAAAAAACCTTAAAAAAATGTTTAAGTATTAATTCACAGTGATTGTTCCATACATCTCATTATGCAGTGAACATTGATAGTAATAGGTTCCTGAAGCAGTTGGAGTCCAAGATACTGTCCCGTTAGTAGCTCCGTTATTAGTCACACCACTAATTAAATCACTAGTTCCTGTTCCTTGAACTGTTTTCAAATAAAATGGATGGCCACTGGCGTCTACATTAAAGTCAATTACATCACCAACATTAAAAGTTACTGAAGGATCAAGTCCAGTTACATTACCATTTCTGTCAGCTCCACTCAAATTATAGTCACTTGCATTAGATGCTGTCACATTAATGGTAAAACTTGTTGGAGCAACTGTTACAGTTACAATTCTTCCAATAGAGGTTGTGTTGCCGGCCGCATCACTAACAGTATAAGTAACCGTATAA
This sequence comes from uncultured Bacteroidota bacterium, assembly GCA_902619315.1. Classification (GTDB taxonomy): domain Bacteria; phylum Bacteroidota; class Bacteroidia; order Flavobacteriales; family Flavobacteriaceae; genus UBA8316. The sequence goes on from CACNDW010000017.1 coordinate 5,987, forward strand.
GTCCCAGGAATTGATGTATCCACTGGATTAGTCGTTACTATAGAACTGGTAAGATCCCCACTAATATTATCAGTCGCTGTTGCTCCTTCATCAGTATATGTATCTCCCTCTGTTATTGTTATAGAAGCTGATCCAGTTATTGAAATTACTGGAGGGGTTGTGTCAGCTGGAGGGGCAGCTAATACAGTTACTATTCTTCCAACAGTGGCTGTGTTGCCGGCCGCATCACTAACAGTATAAGTAACCGTATAAGTCCCAGGAGTTGATGTATCCACTGGATTAGTTGTTACTATAGAACTGGTGAGATCCCCACTAACATCATCATTCGCTGTTGCTCCTGCATCAGTATAGGTATCTCCCTCTGTTATTCTTATAGAAGCTGATCCAATTATTGAAATTACCGGAGGGGTTGTGTCAGCTGAGGTGGTTGTTCCACCGCCACCTTGATTAGGATTTGTTTCAGTTGTTGCATTATTCTCAACTGTTATTGTTCCAGTTACAATAATAGTGGGGCTTGCTACACTGAGCATAATGCTATAGTCAAAGCTTCCAACTGAGTTAGATAAGGGAGTACCCGAGATCGTAATTTGGTTGTTATCAAGGCTCACTGTGATACCCTCGGGAAGATTAGAGGAGCTGACACTAAGGGTTTCTGTACAAGTCGACCCAACAGTTACAGCTATTAAAATATTTTGGATTGAATCTCCTAAGGTTATTGTTTGATTAACATTGTCAGACGTGAGTTCCGTTTCAATTGTACAAGGTTTGGATGCTATGGTTGAGGATCCTGTACTTGAGGGGGCATTAGGATCTGTTGCTTCGTCGTATGTTGGATCTTTGTCAGCCTCTATTTGTTCATTACAGACCCCTGTCAGATCTATATTAAAGCTGAGGTAGTTTTCAGTTAAAATAATATCTGTGAGTATTCCAATTTTTGTCTCCCCTTGATATAGGCTAATGGAAGTCTCGGAATCAATTGTATACTGACCAGTAATAGTTTGGGTTTGGGTTATTATTGTAAATGAATAGTCAGATCTGAAGATAATATCCTCAATTTCGCAATCGACTGCTCTTGAAGATGGCGCCCGTTGGGAGCCAGGGCGTTTCTTTCTAATTTTCCATTTTCCTACAGTATTATTTTTATCAGTATTATCCTGATTGATTAATGGAAGCTTCTCCTCGAAGGTGGCCGTAACAACTTTAGATTGGTCCATTATAATCTCTATTGGATTTTCATAGCTGTTATCGCTTTGATTATTATCTAAGTATTCCCAATCGTAAAACAAAAAATCACTTTGTGGAGTAGCTGATAACCTAATGGTCTTACCTGATTCATATTCAGTTGTCTCTCGTGCAGAATTAACAATCTGTTGACTTACCTCACCACTACCAACAGTGTCGATAGTCAAGGTATATTTGGATCTAATAAAGTTAGCTGTTATAGTTTGATTTGAAATTACTTGGATTGTTATTGAATTCCCAGTCAGGGAAGTTCCCGTCCAGCCTGAAAACTCATATCCTTGTTCTGGGGTTGCTACGATTGAAACTGAGGAATTTTCAATAAACTCACCACCAGAAGTGTTTACATTTCCACCCTCAGAGGCAATAATTGATATAGTATATTTTTGAGGAGGTGGCGGGGAATTATCATCTCCTTTATTACAAGTATAAGCTAATATGCATAGGCCCAAAAGCAGAAGTCCCTTTTTCAATTTATCATTTTTAGTTATTAAATATAACCCAAAGTTTATATGTCAAATAAAGTCTTTTTTGCAGTAAATGAATTGCAAAACAATCTGCAGACATCATAGATATTTATTAGATGTTTTTATTTAATACAAAAATATAAATTAGATTTTACTAATCATTTTAATTAACAGTGAGTTTTACTTATATAAACAGGCGATTATTAACACTTTTATTTTAAAAGTAATTAGCCTATATTAGATTTAATTATATCGCTCCACAATGAAAAACCTTCTTATTTTAATCATACTAACATCACTGAATTCTATGGCTCAAAACAAAAAAAACTATTTCATACATTTTACATCCGATCCAATGGTGAATCCAAGTGCTGCAATAATGTCAATAAATGCTGCAAGTGAAGCTCTTAAGCAAGGGCACAGTGTAACATATTTTGCCGCAGGGGATGGAGTTAGAATCTTATTAAAAGATGTAATTAAGAATCTTCACACTGTAACTCCACACGGTGGAGGGTTTGGTAAAATAAGTCAAATGGCAGAAAATCTACTTTTAGAATTTTCTAAAGAGGGAGGCTTTATTCATGTCTCAGAGGGATCTTTTGCTACTTATGGTATAAATCAAGATAATCATAAAGAACATTTAATTAAAGTATCCAAAATATTTTGGAGCTACCCTAAACAATTGATTCAAGAAAGTTCAAAAGCAGATATTGTCTTTTCTTACTGAAGGATTTAAAATTAGTGTAAAATAATTTTAAAAGTTTATTTCTAAATATTAATACTAAATATCAAAAACATGATTCCAATAAAATTACTGATGCATATAAATTCCCCAAAAGAAATGGTTTTTAAGGCATTAACTGAAACAAATGAGCTTTCAAAATGGTATACTACAATTGTAAAAGGAGATTTTAAATTGGGTGAAATTATCACCTTTGAATTTGTGAATTTCGCAGAATTTAAATTCAAAGTAATTTCTTTAACTCAAAACGAATCAGTTTATCTTGAGATTGTAGAATCGAAATTTGATAATGTTGGGCATGTAATGAAGTATGAATTAGATGAAAATGATGGGAAAACAAGGGTAAGGTACACATATGAGGGATTTAGCGAAATGGACGACTCATATTCAAACATGAACTATAGTTCCGCTAAATATCTTGAAAGTTTAAGACAATATTGCCAAACCGGAAAAGGAGAAGCATTTGGTTCGTCAAACTATAGGTCTTAAAAAAACTAAAACTTAGTCATATACTCATCTTCAATTTCTGGGGCGGTTTTCTTATATTGGAAGTTATTAATCAAAATCAAATAAAATGAAAGATATACTTGTTGTTGCAAAGCTAAAAGAAGGTAAGTTTGAGAAATTTATGGGCTTTATGCAGTCTGAGCAGGGAATTAATGAAAGAAAAAAAATTGCAGATTTAACCAAAACTTTAGGCACAGTATCCCCAGATAAGAGTGCTGTAATGTTCAAGATTGCTGTTCACGATCAAGATGCTTTGAATGCTTTTTTGGATGGTTCAAATCCTATATCAAAACCAATTTTTGATGAGGTTATGATGAGTTATGAGATTTTTGAGTTAAATAAGTTTTAATTATATCATTAATTTAGCTTAACAATACTGTATAATTGGCAAATCTTTTTCCTTACGTTAGTAATTTTCTGCCCTCGTAATTCTAGTAATTCAGTTATAAGGAGTTGGAAAAAGTAAAAGCTGATTTTGGTTTGCCATGTAAATTCATAACCAGCCTTCAAATGGTTTTTTAAGTGGTAGAATACTAAATTTAAAAAGGGGAATCGATAATAAAGATTCAATATCTCATAATCACCTGCATTACTTCATCCCCATTCTCCTAAAAAAACAAATTCTAACTATAAGTAATTTGGAATTCCAAATTTCACAATTTAAATCATTTAAAATCAACAGATTAAATAGTTTGTTCTTATACAATTATAGATAATAGAAATCCTAAGAAACTTTAAAGCCAATAAGACCGAATAAGAAAACTTTTGGTGGGGCTGTTTTGATTCTTTTTTATTAAAAAATAAAAGAAATAATACAAGGGGCATAGCATTGTATTATTACACGTGGTAGAAAAGGGAGCATAACAAGGCAAAAAAAGCCATATGACACTCATCAATTAATGTTAGCTTGATTTATCATATAGGCCTGGAATTATCAGAACCCAGTTAAGGATATATGCCAGTGATTTAAATCAATAACTTTAAAACAGTAAGCCCTCTTCGTAGAGGACAAACAAAACTCCAATTAGAACACCGACACTAATTGCAACTCCAAAAACTATATTGGATTTTTTCTTATCAGAATATAATTTTATAGCTATCTTATTTAAAAAATCAAGCTGTTTTGGATAAACTGATTTATCTTCTAAAGAGCGAAATACTTCAAGTGCCTTCCAAACTACTATTAAGCCTGAAACCTCTAAAACCATCACTCCAACTAATAAATAAATTTCAAATTGAGTATCTTCGGCAATGTAAAGAAGAAAAATTCCAGAAAAAATAAGCAGGTAAGAAAGCCCTATCAACCTCCAAAAATCTTTTTTTGTTTTCATATGCACTAGAATATATTTTTATAAATTTTTGCTAAGACTAAAATAACAAAACCTTCAGAAGGGGGGTACCTAAATCAAAAAAAAGTAAAAAGAAGCGCCAAAGCTAATAGAGGAGGATATGGTTGTAAGTTAATCAAAGCGGAATAGCAATTGAATTTATGTTTTTTGCGAAATTAATATATTCGTTTTTAATTAAATATCACAATTTTGTCAATTAGACTTTCATGGTTTTTGCAATATGAATATTGATTTAACAGATAAAAATGCACTTATTGGAGGAAGCAGTAAAGGTATTGGTCTTGCAATTGCCAAGCGTTTAGCAAGTTCTGGAGCAAATGTTACACTCATGGCAAGGAATGAATCCGCATTAAGAAAAGCTGTAAACGAGTTAGATCAAAGTAAGGGTCAAAATCATCAATTTTTGATTGTAAACTTTTCCGATTACAAGGGATTTAGTAATCAAATTGATGAATATTTTAAGAAAAACAATATCGATATTTTGGTGAACAATACACAAGGTCCCCCGCCTGGTAAAGCCACGGAAAAAGAAATAAATGACTACCAAACTGCTTTCGATTTACTTTTCAAATGTGCTATACATACAACAAGCTTAGCTCTTGGAAATATGAAAAATCAAAGTTGGGGTCGGGTTATCAATGTTTCCTCTATCTCGGTGAAGGAACCTTTAAACAATTTAGTGCTGTCTAATAGTTTGCGGGCAGCCCTAGTAACTTGGGCTAAAAGCCTGTCTATTGATGTGGCAGAATTTAACATTACCATCAATAATATTTTGACTGGTTTTTTTGATACGGAACGTTTAAATCAATTAAGTGCAGCCAAAGCAAAACTTCAGAGAAAAACGATTTCAGAGATTAATAATGATATCAAATCCATTATACCTATGAAACGTTTTGGAAAAGTTGAAGAGTATGCAAATTTAGTATGTTTTCTCGCATCTGAACAGTCGGCTTATATTACTGGAACAAATATTCCAATCGATGGAGGAGTTTTAAGATCTATTTAATGAAATAATTTTTCATGAAAAACCTTATTTTAATATCAGTCTTAATTTCTTTAAATTCTTGCTCCTCAGAAATAGGTTCAAAGCAAAACATCATTAAAGATGATAATCTAGAGTATAAAAATTATACCCCTACTGGTAAGGAAATCGTTGTGTCAAGAAATGATTATTTTAATAAACTTAAAGGATTTTGGCTCGCACAATGTATTGCAAATTGGACTGGTCTCGTAACTGAGAATGATAAAATTGGAAATATTGGTAAATCTAAGACAGGGGATTTTTATACAAGAGAGGACTGGGGAAAGAAAGATGAACTGAATTTACCAAGTAATAAGGTTGATCGATATATAGATTTTGTTTTTGAAGGGACCGATGGGATGTGGGGAGCAGATGATGATACTGATATTGAATACATGTATCAACATTTACTTTACATGAATAAAACATCAAAATTAAGTGGGAATCAAATTCGCGATGGATGGTTAAAACATATAAAACATGAAGAACAAAACTATTTGTGGGTTTCAAATCAAAGAGCTCTAGATTTAATGATTAGCGGAATTGTTCCTCCAGAAACAAGCGATCCTGTTAAAAACCCTGATTTTGACATGATTGACGCTCAATTAACAACAGAAGTATTTGGCTTTTACTCACCTGGAAGACCAGACTTTGCCATTGAAATGGCTGAGCTTCCTATTAAGACAACTGCGAGATTTAATGCTGAATGGATTTCAAAATTTTATGTTTCTATGTATTCTTTAGCGGCTAATTCCAATCCAAACCTCAGCATGAGAGAAAATTTATTAATCATGGCAGAAAAATCCAGAGATCAACTACCATATGACTCATATGCATCAAAAATGTATGATTTTGTAAAGAAACAATACAATGAAGGTCTTCCATGGGAAACGATTAGAGATAATGTTTACATAAGATATCAAGTAGAGGAAAAGGATGGCTATGATATAACATCAAGAAATTTGAAGTGTAATGGATGTTTTGCAGCTGGAATTAATTTTGCGGCAAGTTTAATCAGCTTGTTTGCTGGTGAGGGAGATTTAAAAGAAACTATAAAGCTGGGATCTCTGATGGGTTGGGATTCTGACAACCCTACAGCCACTTGGGGGGGGCTTATAGGATTTATGATTGGTCATCATGGTGTTGAAAAAGCTTTCAATAGAGAGTTTTCAGAAGAATATAATATTCATAGAACAAGGCAGAACTTCTTAAACGGGATAGATAACTTTTCAAATATGGCAAATGTTGGAGTTTTTATTACTGACAGGGTAGTTCAAGAGGAACTTGGAGGGGGAGTTGATCTAGAAAATAACCTTTGGTATATCCCTAAAACAATAAATTAAAAACTACCAATATGATAGAAGTTTAATTAAATTGTAATATGAGTACCAAATATTTAAACTATCTAGCTACTCTACCAATAACTCCAGAAATATCAGATTTTAAAGTTTGTAAAAGCCTATCATCAAATCCTGATTTCCATCCAGATTGACCACCATACTGTGCTTCAGACTTTATATCTAAATTTTCACCGCTAGGAGATAGCTTAATTGTTGCTCTTACTCTATACTTTTGTGTATATGCGCCTTTTTTGTTCCAATTGTAAACCCAGCCTGTTCTGGCATATTTGGATTCCCTATTTAGCATCTCCATTTCAAATTTTCTAGCTAAAATATCAACTGCTTCGTCCCAAGCTCTTTCATTTCCAATCTCACTTCTAATTGGAACAGAAGTCCAACTACCATCTCCTGTTTTTACAAATGACTTTGGTGCACCACAACTTAAAAGTGAAAAAGCAAATAATAGAAATATATAATTTTTCATCCTAATTGTTTTAAAATCAAAACAATATAAAAATAAATTATTAATATATAATATAGTCAAAACTTCTTTTAGTGAATTAAGTTCTACTTATTGTTAAACTATTTAGATAAATTTGAGGCCTAGGTATTAAATTACATTAATGAAATTTATTTTAAACTTCTACATCCTGATATTTATATTGTCATGCAGTAATAATGAAGACCCTCAAGAACAAAATCAGATTGGATGTTCTGGAGATTATTCAACCGCTGGAATTTTAGTCGACATTAGTGAAGAAATCTATAATGATGATGAGTCAGTAAATAATTACAGCAAATATTCATGGACATCTGATGGTATGGATAGAATTTTAAGTGGTAATGGAATCCCAAATCATGAGGTAGGAACTTTTCCAAATGCTGATAATCCAAATACAATCAGAGAACAAAACGTAAACAAACGATTTACCCTTTGTCCTGAAATAATTACAGAAAGTGGATTGGAAGTTGTGGGTCCTGCTTTGGAAATTGCCTATGCTTTAAATAGCGTAAAGTTTGATCCTGCGACAGCGGGGAGATGTAATGATGCCGGCGAATGTAGTTTAGCACAAGGTCAAGGAAGTTGGAATATTGAGGCATTAGGTCATGACACTTTTGACTTTGGTGACGATATGAATCATGCTCATGTACAACCCAATGGAGCATATCATTACCATGGAATGCCTGAATTGCTCACGGGTTTTTTAGGAGGTAGCCAAGGGATGACATTAGTAGGATGGGCATCCGACGGGTTTCCTGTTTATGCTCGATATGGCTATTCAGATGCAAATAATTCCAATAGTGAAATAAAGTCATTAACCTCAAGTTATAGACTAAAATCAGAACCAGATACAAATCGACCTATGGCTTTAACTGCGCTCATTGGCGGACCTGGTCAGGGAACTACCAACCCAAATACACCAATCCCAATGGGTGCTTTTACACAAGATTATGAATACGTTGAAGGACTTGGAGATTTAGACCAATGTAATGGTCGTTTTGGTGTAACACCAGATTTTCCTGAAGGCATTTATTACTATGTCGTTACGGATGATTTTCCGTTTTTTACAAGGTGTTTAAAAGGAGGTGTGTAAGTAAGTGCATAACAACAATATGCCCGAATCTGACATAAGTATTTTATCTTATTATTTGATTAAACTAAAAAATTAACTCAAATGAATGATTCTATAGCTCAAGATGTAAAATCTATAAAAAAAGGTGTCCAATTAATTGTAGCTATTATGTTAGTTCAACTCATAGTGGTTGGGCTTTATATAATTCTTGTAGCTATGCCAGTAATAAATAAAATGTAAAATGAATTTATGCCAACAGGCAAGACTTTTAGATAGTTTAATATCGCATAAGTATGTTTGTTATTTTAGTAGTATGAACAAGCAAATGCCAAAAGCAGAGTTGCAAGGAGTATTAGCTTTTTCATTTTGAATCTTTTTTATATTTATTGAAGTAATATATTAAAGTGGAGCCTAAAAGGATAATAGCCAAAATTACAGCATCCCAATACTCATTAATTATTCCATAAACTATAGCGGCAATGTGGATGAGGGTAGCTATTATTATAATCTTTATTGAATTGGTCATTTCTTAATCCTTATCCTTTAGCTTTTTCATACTATATTATGTTTTGAAAAAAATCAAAATAACCATTTACTGTTAAATAGAAACTCATAAAAATTCCGATAATAATCCCAATTATAGAACCAATTATTTTTCCTCTTTTAATATTAATTTCTTTGCTATCAAACATCATATCTTTTGGAATTAAGAGATGTATTATTGAAACCAATATAGCACAAACGGCAAGTATACAGCAAAATATAAAAATGTAATCAATGCTTTCCATAATATAATAACATCAATATAAATCAATTAAATATGCAGTAATTGTAGAATTAGCTTTTGCATACTACAAAAATAACAAAACCTACAAAAGGGGATTGGCAACTGACTTAATGCGAAGTAGGGGGAACTACTCTTCTTACTCTCTTTTTTTATCTATTTGAATATACCATACTGTTCGTAGTTTTTTATAATTTTAAGAGCCTTTTTCCTACTCACTTCACTTTCTTTACCATTTTTTAAAGTAAAATATTTTTCATCAACAATAAACCTTGGAGGTTGGTCGCTTAAAAATGGATTATTTACTTTGTATCCCTTTTTGAACATCCCACTATGATATTTATATAAATGAGGAGCAACTTCTGTAACCCACTTGTCAAACATATATTTATATGTTTTTCCAAACACTTCTACCTTAACATCTTTATTTGGATTTATAATCTTATTATCATCTCCCCAAAATATGTTTTGAGTTATGGCATTTAATTTAAATAAACCTTCTATTTGTTTTTCTCCATGATGTATAGTACCTGCTTTAAACTCATCAAAAACAAAAGGACTCCCTTCTACTCCTAAATCATCGTTTTGATAAAAATTTACACCTCTTATTCTTAAATCTGATTGTAACTGGTCAATATTGGAATCGGTGTAAATGTATTGTCCAAGACCCACAAAAGGGACTATCAGTAAAAAAAGTTTTAGCTTTTTCATATCACTAAAATAACAAAACCTACAAAAGGGGGTTAAAAGAAAACCCTCCACTTGGGAGGGTAATTAAATCTTTAATCTGCTGCATACAATAACCTTGTAAGTACCTGATAATTTAAATCTCTCATCTCTCTCAATGGACCATATATTTTATTTTCTTTATTGGTTATCGATTGAGGCACATTAACTACTCTGTTCAATTTGTCAGCGATTTTACTATATCCATCTAAAGACAAGTAATCCCAACTCAAAAGTCCTCCTGCCATCGCATCATACCTTTCCCAAGCATACCAAGCTTGTTGATTAGAGTATTTTTTGAGGTTTTCATGTGTAAATTCCTTATTTCTTTTTATGTAGTTTTGCTTTTTACCAGGTTTGGTTTTTATAAAATTAAACGCTGCAAACTTAACTACATCGTCCCCTTTATTATAGCCTGCTACTTTACGAACAACAGTTCGATAAACAACATCTCTTGATGAAGTTCGAATCTTATGAATTATTTTTATCATATCCTCACTCATCTCAGGGAAAACTTTATCTGCTGACACAGATGGACAATTATAATTATCAGAGTCCAAATTTAGAACATCAACAGTCATATGTGTAAAATAGTTCCTTGCTTCTGAACCAGGAAGAACCTCTCGAAAAATCCAGTTCCTCATACATCCGTTTTTAACTCTTTCCTTCATCATTGGTCCCATTAACTCAATCATTGTAGTTTCATAGTCAGCTTTCATTCCAGGCTTAACCTTGTAGAAACCAAATCTTAATAGTTGCTCCTGTGCTGTTGATGAATATAAAACACTTAAAGTAAATAATAATGTAAATAGCTTTTTCATTTTAAATAATTTATGGTTATTAAATCAAACCTAAAAAAATTACTTTTAATATGAAAGTAAAAAAACTTATCATAATGTTAAGGACATTAACAAACCAAAATAACAAAACCTACAAAAGGGGGAAATTGTTCAACAGTTACCCCATCTTTTATTCTACAAAGAGAGGTAAATCTAACTAACTCCTCCCTAGAACCACAATCCAAAACAGGGCTTAATCCCCTATCAATTAGACTATTGTAGGGAAATCCTTTTGTATGCCATTGTGCAAAAGTTAATATTATCAATAATTAGAATTATATCTTCCAATTAAAGTTAATTTAGAATTTGTTCTATATTAGGATAGTATTTTTTAGATAACAGAATTTATATTTTTGAAATGAATTTAAATGAAATTTTAAATCAAATTGACGTGGTTGAATTAGGAGAAATTCTGATGAATAAAGCGGAGTCAATTTTATATAGTGATTATAATATAATCGTACTAAAAATAGAATATGAAGATTTGAAGAGTGAGAATTTTGAAAATATGCAGGAATTAGGTTCTGTTGAATATGGTGACTGGGAAACCCTTAAAAACTTTGTTTCTGAAAGCGAAGTTGAAAGAATTAAAAATCAATTTGATGACGATTTAAAAGATTTCGAGGAAGATGAAGACAGTGATATTGATGATTGTTTACAAATCTATACTTCGGTACTTTATTGTAACGCAGAATTTGTTTGGAGTGGAATGACAACTTAAATTAGGTAAATTTGAAATCTCCTTGATTGAAATCAGAAAAAATTCCTGTGGGGATATCAATGGAGAATATTGTGTTTGGGAAGAAGAAGTTGGGTTATATCTAAATATACAACCAATTAACTCTAGGAAAAAAATGTTCTACAAAACCCACCCCATCCGTCTGGAATTTAGAAAGTAAGGAAAGTTTTTAGCTTTTCTCTTTAAATACAGAGTCATAGTCGACATCATTACCGAAGTGCTTTACAATATTATTATAAACAGCCTCACTGCAATTTAGGTTTTGTTATATTAGTTATATGAAAAACTTTAAATAATATTTATGCCATATAATGGGAAATACATACCTGCAAAACAGGATTTATACAAGCTAAGTAGGTCCAAGGTAGATTTATTTCTAAGCTGTCCTAGATGCTTTTATATGGACAGAAGGCTTGGAATTGTTCAGCCCCCGGGTTTCCCCTTTAATCTCAACTCAGCAGTTGATAATCTTCTTAAGAATGAATTTGATTACTACAGAAGCCTTCAAACACCTCATCCTTATATCGAAAGATTAGGTCTCAATGCTATTCCGTTTCAGCATGAAAAACTTGATAAATGGCGGCATAACTTTAGTGGTTTGGTATACCAACATGAAGCTTTAAAACTTCACTTATTTGGAGCTGTAGATGACTTATGGATAAATCTTGACACCGAGGAGCTTATTGTTGTCGACTATAAAGCTACATCTAAAAATAGTGAAGTAAATCTAGATGCTGATTGGCAAATAGGCTACAAAAGACAAATGGAATTTTATCAATACCTGCTTAGAAATAATGGCTTTAAAGTTTCAGATACTGGTTATTTTGTTTATTGTAATGGAATAAAAGATAAGGATAGATTTGATGAAAAACTAGATTTTAAAATAAGCTTGCTAGATTATAAAGGGAATGGTGATTGGATTGAAGAAACATTAGAAAGTTTAGTTAAATTGTTAAATCAGGAAGAAATACCGGGGTATAGTGAGGAATGTAAACACTGCGATTATCAAAAAAAATTAAATTAATAAATCTAAGATTGCATTCCAATCTCTATACTCATTCCATTCTTTCTTTTCATAATCCCAACCGAACCTCAATAATTTTCCATTAAAATTTTCTGCTCCGTTAGCCAATCTATCATCTATTAAAAAATCACCTATTAACATGTCTTTTCTGTTTGTAATAAACATTTTCTTTTTAAACAGATCTCCAAAATATTTTCCAATCCACAATCTCTTATCAGTAAAACTACTGGGGTTGTTCCATGGCGCTGTAGTTGCTATAAATAGGTCATACAAGCCTGAATTGTAAAGCTTAATTATTGACTCAATGGAATCTTTGATAGGTTGAGGATCTCTGAAAATCCCATCTATTTGATCAGGAGATGATTTATGCTCTTTTGAAATTTTAGGATCTTTATTTATAATACCAATTTGATGCCCAAAATCAACTATAACACCATCCATATCAATAAAAACTACTTTCCTCAATAGGTTAGGTATTTGATTATTAAACGAAATGGCTTTTCGTCAAATTCTAATTCATTTCTAAAATGAAATACATCATTTCTAAATTTGGATACGTTATTTAGATTTTTAAGAAAATCCGATTTTGACACAAATTTATTTAAGAGATCAAACTCACCCCATTTATCATTAAAAATTAAGTTGTAATCACTAAATGTCAAATCTTTAATCTCTTTTAATTCATTCTTTATATTTTTAAATTGTTGATTTTTTATAGAAAGAGAATCAGTAAAATTTATATTTAGTTTAAGTATAATATCTCTAAGTTTATTTTCTGCAGTTTCAATCAAAAGTAATTTTGTTGTGTAATTTTCAAAGGAGTCAGAAACTGTTCTAGGGGATATGAATTTTTTATACTCTCCGTCAATTTTCAGAACAAGCCCAGAAGAAATTTTTAATTTCTTCAAAATACCATCTAAACCTTCATCTAAACTAACAACATGAATGTCTGGATCAATTATTTCGAAGGGGCTAAATGGTTTTCCCTTAAGTTTTAAATAAAAATATTTTTTTCTGCTTAATGTACCTAAATATCGACCTCTAATATTTGTTAATATGGGAATGTAGGAGACGCCTTCTTTAAAAAGCTTTTTATCCAAAGTATCCTGTTCAATGTCCTGAATATTTCTAGCCTCTAAAAAAATTAGGTTCTTTGAAAATTGTACCAAAAAATCCGCACTAATTTTTTCCATTTTATAAATTTTAGAAACCTTCATAATCAATTAATTCAATCCCTGCACTTTGGTATGCTTTTTCAGCACCCTTGAAAACACCAATTTTCTGATACTTAATTAGTTTTTTATTTTCTGACTTTGAAACGTAATTGTATTTACCATATTTTTCTATAAATAGATTAGCAAGACTTTGTATGGGGTCTTTTTTTTTATCCCATTTAATATCTAATAATTCAGATGCAGCAATTTTTCTTGGATAAAGGTGATCCTCACTTTTTTCTTTTTTCCTATTTGCCTCCTTGCTAATTTTTCCGGTAAATAAAACACTATTTTTCTTAGGTAAATAAAAAATTGCAGCTCCTATAGTAGTTTCAATAAATCTTTTTTTATCATTATTTGATTTATGATAAAATGGCTGAATACCAATAATTAAATTAAGTAAGGCCTCACATTTATTCTTTACTTTTTGATTGTAATTCATCTAACAAATAATTTTAAAGATTTTAAGTCAATCATGTAAAATATAAAAGAGAATTAAAACATCATTCAAAATATTTTATATATTTAATTCAAAGTATAAAAATATTTTAAAATATGATTCAACCTCCAGAGGATTTAAATATGGGCCATGCTATTGCGTATGTATTATTATACGCAGCGAAATATAACGATGGTGAATCTACTTCAAATGAATTTCATGAAATATTAAAATCAATGAAATACTGGATGGGCTCGGATTCAAAACCAGAAGAAATTAAAAAAATATTAATTGAAACAGATGAGTGGTTCTCCAGTGGAAGTAATTTTGAAAGAACAGATATGCTGGATAAAGTTATAAATTTGATAATAAACAACTCAGGCGAAAATAAATCTATAGTTAAGGAAATTTTTGACGATTGTTTAAGGCTGAGTGCATCGAATGATGAAAAGTATCAGAGTGTAATAAACAATGATTCTCCAATCAATGAAGATTTATTAAAAAGTTTAATTGAAGAATACCCATTACTATCTAAACTTCACCAAAAGTTAAATATAGTTTAACAAAAAACCATTTCTCTAAAACCCACTCCCCCTTAAAGTTGAGGGAACGCTTTCTGAAGTTTTTGGTTTTTACTTATGGCCCATGCCCCCTGCCTTTTGAGGGCGGGGCAGGGCCTAAGAAACAACCATTTTTGAATAAAAGGTCATAGTCTACATCCCTACCAAAGTACTTGACTACATATTTACATACCTGATCTTTGTCATAGATAGGTTGATAATCTCCAACAGATATATCACCTAGTCCATATCTAATCTCTTTATATGTCATGTCTGTATTAGTTCCAATAAGCATATGAGCATGTTTGTTACAGTAATCTCCTTTATCTCTTTCTGATACATAAAAGACATTGTCAACTTGATGAGAACGTCTAAAGAGTTTACTAACCCAATTTCTTACGGTCATGGTGTGGATCTTATAAGGAGTTCTACAGGTGATAAAGTAGTTCCAATTAAATCGCTGGAGGAATTCTGAGTAATGTTTTGTTATTTTCATTTTCGGTTAAGTTTAGACAATAGCAGATATTAAGGCCTTGCTGGCCATTTTATGATTTGGGATTTGAATTTATTTGATTTGAATAGTCAAAATTAGCTTAAAAAAAGACTCAAAAAAGCTGGGTTTTTGTTTTTAAGTTTGATTTTTGGGAACAATTTTGGGAACAAAAGAAAAAACCCCTCACCTAAGTGAAGGGCTTTATTTGGTTGTCATCGTA
>CACNDW010000018.1 GCA_902619315.1 uncultured Bacteroidota bacterium
AGATGTATTTTTTCATAACAAATTTTCTTTTTAAATGTGTTTAAAATTACTAAAGAAAGAATAATTTGAATACTTCGTATTTGAAATTTTTAGCTGGAGGATATATTGCGCCTATCCTTGATGGGTCTTTTGGATACCAGATAAACACCTATCAAGATTATCGCACATGCCAATCCTTTAAGCAAGTCAATAGAATCATTTTCAGTGTAAATGGCATAGCTAATTGCAATGATCGGTTGTGCGTAAGCAAAAGCACCCACTGTTGAAGCTTGCAGATTTCTTAGTGCAAAGACGTTAAGTAGGTAGGTTGAAAAAGTAGTACCCAATACCACAAAAGATACTCTCCAAATCACATCAAAAGGCATTTTCAGCCAATCAACCTCACTGTATTCTTTCACTGTAACAGGAAAAGTCATTATAAAGCCAATTAAAAATAACCACTTCATGATTGTGACTACATTGTACTTTTCCGATAATGGTTTTACTACAATTATAAAACCGGAAAAGAAAATAGCGTTGATCATTAACAACACATTACCCGCAAGCACATTGGGTGCATTGATATTATCTTCGGTGCCATGTAAGACCAGAATTAAAGCACCAGTAAACCCCATTGCAATGCCCAAAAATTTTCTTTTAATAATTTTTTCACCTAAAAAAAGATAGGAGAGTAGAAGTATAATTATTGGGTTGGTGGTAGCAAATATTCCACTATTTACAGGTGTAGATAGTTCCAATCCTTTGAAAAAAGAGAGCATATTGATACACATCCCAGTCAAGGCAGCTAAAAACATACGAAAATAATCCTCACGTTTTATCTTTTCTTTAGGCAAAAACCAACTAAGTATCCAAAAGAGTAGGGTCGCCCCTCCGGTGCGAATAAATATAAAACCAAATGCCCCTACATATTCGGGCATCACAACCTTGGCAATGGTATGGTTCAAGCCGTATATTGTGGTGGCTCCTGCGGCAGCCAAAAGTGCCCAGGATCTAGTGTTCATCTACCCATTTTTTTGCAGCAGCTACAACTGCTTTGCTGTTACCAATAAAGATTTTTTCATCATATATCAGAACTGGGCGTTTTAAAAAAGTATAGTGTTCCAATAAAAGTGTCCTAAAGTCTTGCTCTGAAAGTTCTCTTTCTCTTAAGTTATGCTTTTTAAACAGTTGTGCACGTCTACTGAACAAAGCCTCATAGCTACCTGCCAGATTTTTCAATTTTTCCAAAAGCTCCGATGTTAACGGATCCTCTTTAATATTTACAATAGTAACAGATCGAGGAAGATTTAATTCTTTATAAATCCGCTGACAAGTATTACAGCTGTTCAAAGAAAAAAAAGTTCTCATAAAATTAAAATGCAACTACAAAATAAGTCAATAAATGTTAAATATGGGAGTGTTTGCCTGGATTAAAACTTTCTGTTTCTTTTAATTTTATTCTTTAGTTACAAATCATACATTAAATATCAAAAAAGCGAAATGTATTTTATTTGAAATCATACAATATTTAAAGTTCATTTTAAAATGTATTTCCTACTTCTTGAATATCAGATAAATTGATGTGACTGTAATTTCTGAAAACAACATCTAATTTATTTTAAGCCTTAGAAAAAAACATCTCTTTTTCCTAAAATCCAATACCTTTGCAGTGATATATAACAGTGCGATGGACAAAAAACTACGTTTTAACAGCGCCGCCATTCATGGGGGTCAGCAGCCGGACAAGGCATATGGAGCGGTGATGCCGCCGATTTATCAAACCTCTACCTATGCCCAAACCACTCCCGGAGGGCATCAAGGATATGAATACAGTCGTACGCACAATCCCACACGAACAGCCCTAGAGCGATCCATCGCAAGCATCGAAAATGCGAAACACGGTATGGCCTTTGCCTCCGGTATGGCGGCCATTGATACCGTTCTCAAACTCTTTCAACCTGGTGACGAGATCATCTCCACCGACGATCTTTATGGTGGGTCGTATAGACTAATGACCAAAATCTTTCAGAAATATGGATTGAAGATACACTTTGTCAATATGGGAAACGTTGAAAATTTTAAGCCACTTCTCAACAATAAAACACGACTCATCTGGATCGAAACCCCTACCAATCCCATGATGAAGGTGGTGGATATTCACGCTATTACTTCTCTTGGAAAAACCCACGACGTATTAGTAGCAGTCGACAATACATTTGCATCACCTTACTTACAACAACCCCTAAATTTAGGAGCCGATATCGTTATGCATTCTGCCACCAAATATCTCGCCGGGCATAGCGATACCATTATTGGATTATTGGCAGTAAATGACGATGACCTATACGAACAACTTGCTTTTATCCAAAACTCGGGTGGAGGCGTTCCCGGTCCTATGGACTGCTTTTTGGCTCTTAGAGGCATCAAAACTCTTCACTTGAGGATGCAAAGACATTGCGAAAATGGCGCTGCTGTTGCTATTCACCTTCAAGAGCACCCCAAAATAGAAAAGGTCTATTGGCCAGGTTTTGTCAATCATCCCAATCACGAGGTAGCAAAAAAACAAATGAAAGCCTTTGGTGGAATGCTCTCTTTTGTCCCAAAAGGTGGAGATTTAGCAACTGCCAAGGAAATTCTGGAAAAATTTCAAATCTTTACTTTGGCCGAATCCCTAGGAGGAGTAGAAAGTTTGGCTGGTCATCCTGCCTCCATGACCCACGCTTCTATCCCCAAAGAAATTCGTGAACAAAGTGGAGTCGTGGATGGGTTGATTCGCCTCAGCATTGGCATTGAAGATGTTCAGGATCTGATTGAAGATCTGGATCAGGCCATTGCATAGAATAATTTTATTTTTCATGGAACTTCCAAAAAATAAAAAAATATACTTTGCCTCTGACAATCATTTGGGTTTACCCAATTCAGAAGCGAGTCGAGTTCGGGAGAAACATTTTGTATCATGGCTGGAGGAGGTGCGAAAAGATGCTGCAGCCATTTATTTGTTGGGGGACCTATTTGATTTTTGGTTTGAATACAAGACTGTAGTCCCTAAAGGCTTTGTCAGGGTATTGGGCAAATTGGCTGAACTTTCTGATTCTGGTATTCCCATAACCTTTTTTACAGGCAATCACGACTTGTGGATGAGGGATTATTTTCAAAAAGAATTGAACATAACCGTGTACGGTCAACCCATCACCCTGACCTTTGGAACCAAACGTTTTTTAATTGGTCATGGTGACGGGTTGGGACCTGGAGACAAGGGTTACAAGCGAATGAAAAAGCTATTTACCAATCCCTTTTCACAGTGGCTCTTTCGCTGGCTGCATCCTGATTTGGGAGTCCGATTGGGTCAATATTTATCCCAAAAGAATAAATTTATCTCTGGTGAGGAGGATGTCAAATTTTTGGGAGAGGACAAAGAGCGGCTTGTGGCTTATTCCAAAAAAAAATTAAAAGAAGAACACTTCGATTATTTTGTTTTCGGGCACCGTCATTTGCCTCTGGAAATTGATTTGAATCAAAATTCCAAATACATCAATTTAGGAGATTGGATCACCCATAATACCTATTCGGTTTTTGATGGAACTACTATGAAATTAAAAACTTGGAAATAAGTTTAGCTGATGATCGAAGCCAAGTCGCTTACGCTTGAAAACACTGTGATCGTTGGGATTATAAATATCCGGCAGGATGAGACCCAATCCAAGGAATACCTTGACGAATTAGCCTTTTTAGCATATACGGCAGGGGGAATGGTACTCAAACGTTTTATCCAAAAAATGCGGATCCCCAATCCCAAAACCTTTATTGGGTCGGGAAAAATGTCAGAAGTCGAACATTTTGTTAGCGAAAATGAAGTGACTACCGTAGTTTTTGATGATGAGCTGACCCCTGCTCAACAAGGAAATATCGAAAAAATATTACGTTGTAAAATATTAGATCGTACCGGTTTGATTCTAGATATTTTTGCCCAACGTGCCCAAACTAGTTATGCCCGTACTCAAGTAGAACTTGCTCAATATGAATACTTGTTACCCCGTTTAAAGGGACTTTGGACCCACTTGGAACGTCAACGTGGGGGGATTGGAATGCGCGGACCAGGGGAAACAGAAATCGAAACAGACCGTCGAATTGTCCGGGATAAAATTTCGCTTTTGAAGAAAAAGTTGATCACAATCGACAAACAAATGACTATTCAAAGGGGTAACCGAGGGGCATTAGTCAGGGTAGCCCTGGTTGGCTACACAAATGTTGGTAAATCGACTCTAATGAATGTTATTGCAAAAAGTGATGTTTTTGCCGAAAACAAACTTTTTGCTACCCTTGACACTACAGTTCGTAAAGTGGTCATTGATAATTTACCTTTTCTGCTTAGTGATACAGTTGGTTTTATAAGAAAACTGCCCACCCAATTGGTCGAGTCTTTTAAAAGTACTTTGGTCGAAGTGCAAGAAGCCGATTTACTTTTGCATGTGGTAGATATTTCTCATCACAATTTTGAAGAACAGATCCAGTCGGTCAATCAGATTCTAAGTGAAATAAAAAGTATAGATAAACCTACCCTGATGGTTTTCAACAAGATCGATGCCTACCTTGCCGAACCTTGGGACGATTCGAATTTACTTGCCAAGCGGACTTCAAAGCATTACAGTATTGAAGAATGGGAAAGAACCTGGATGCATCGAGTTAATGATAGGGCATTATTTATTTCAGCCTTGAACAAAGAAAATTTAGATGCTTTTCGGAAAAGGGTCTATGCTGAAATCCGAAAAATTCACATCGCCCGTTTTCCTTATAATCATTTTTTATACAATGAAAACGAACAGTTTTAGAAATAACAAAGTTCTGTGCCATGCAATTATTTGTTAATAGGGGTTTAAAACTAAACTAGTTAATAATTTTTCAAATGATTAATCAATCTCAACAAAAATAGTTTTTCCTCGTTTTAATTTTAGACCTGTCAGGGGAAGCCAGATATTATTCTTTTTTCTCTTTTGATACTTTTTGAAATTCTTTTAATTTAGAACTTTAAAATATGGGTATTTCAGGATCAAAACCACTCCCGCTAGCTAGCTATTTTAACCAATTATTAACAAGCTAACAAAAAAATAATTTTCAATTTTGCACCCCTAGAAAACTTTTTAATAGACACTTTACCATGAAAGAAACAATGAATAAGGCTGTTGATATTAAAGCAATCAATGAAAAGATTGAAAGAGAAAGCGCCTTCGTTGACCTATTGACTCTCGAAATCAACAAGTTGATCATAGGCCAAAAAGAGATGGTTGAGCGATTACTTATCGGTCTATTGGGTCGTGGGCATATTTTATTAGAGGGGGTTCCCGGTCTGGCCAAGACCCTTGCCATCAACACCCTAAGTCAAGCTGTAAAAGGTCAATTCAGCAGGATTCAATTTACCCCTGATCTACTTCCTGCCGATGTGATTGGTACGATGATTTACAATGTAAAGGAGAATGATTTTACGATCAAAAAAGGTCCAGTTTTTGCCAATTTTGTTTTGGCAGACGAGATCAACCGAGCTCCAGCTAAAGTTCAGTCGGCATTACTTGAAGCCATGCAAGAAAAGCAGGTAACAATTGGTGATACCACCTTTAAACTGCCTACCCCATTTTTAGTCATGGCAACTCAAAACCCTGTAGAGCAGGAAGGAACCTATCCCCTACCTGAAGCTCAGGTCGATCGATTTATGCTGAAAACCATTATTGATTATCCCCAATTACAAGAGGAGCAATTCATAGTTCGCTCTAACCTTAACAATGTTAAAGAAAAAGTAAAAGCAGTAGTAACGACAAAACAGATTGAGGTTGCCCAAACGACTGTGAGGGAAATCTATATGGATGAAAAAATTGAAAAGTACATCCTTGATTTGGTATTTGCAACTAGATACCCAGAACGTTATAATTTGTCTTCTATCAAACCCCTAATCAGTTTCGGTGCCTCCCCCCGTGGAAGTATCAATTTGGCTACCGCTGCCAAATGCCATGCCTTTTTAAAACACAGAGGTTATGTTATTCCTGAAGATGTTCGTGCTATTATATACGATGTTTTGAGACACCGCATTGGCCTTACTTATGAAGCCGAGGCAGAAAATGTTACTACTGAAGATTTGATCAGCCAAATCATTAATGAGGTCGAGGTCCCTTAAAGTTTTGGTCTTTTTTTCAAATTCTTTTCCCAATGGACACTAAGGAGCTATTAAAAAAAGTTCGTAAAATTGAAATCAAGACCCGTCGCTTGAGCGATGATATATTTGGAGGGGAATACCACAGCACCTTCAAAGGAAGAGGGATGACTTTCAGTGAGGTGCGTCAATATCAGTATGGAGACGATGTAAGAAGTATCGATTGGAATGTGACAGCACGTTACAATGAGCCTTTTGTTAAAGTTTTTGAGGAAGAAAGAGAGTTGACACTTATGTTAATGATTGACATAAGTGGTTCGGAGTTATTTGGCACCCAAGGTCAATTTAAAAGGGAGGAACTTACTGAAATTGCCGCGACTTTATCTTTTTCAGCCATGCAAAACAATGATAAAGTAGGAATGATTCTTTTTTCAGACCAGGTAGAACTTTTTATTCCTCCTAAAAAAGGCCGCTCACACGTTTTGCGAATCATTCGAGAGCTATTGGAATTCAAACCTCAAAGTCAAAAAACTAGTATTAGTAATGCTTTTGAATTTTTGTCTGGAGTGATGAAAAAGAAAGCCATAGTTTTTATGATGTCTGATTTCATGGATAGTGGGTATGAAAAGACCCTGAGGATTGTAGCTAAAAAACATGATTTAACTGGAATTAGAATCTACGACCGATATGAAGAAAATATGCCCAATATCGGATTGGTTCCGATGTTGGATAATGAAACCGGGCAAATTGCTTGGGTAAATACCCAATCGTATAGTATAAGAAAAGCCTATGCGGATCAATATAGTTCTGTAGTGAGTGAATTTGAAAATCTTTTTCATAAAAATGGAGCTGGGACATTGCACAGTAGGTTAGACGAGAGTTATGTCAAAAAGTTGTTGAACTACTTTAAATCTAGAGGCTAAATGACCAGAGATAAATTTTTCTTATGGACAGGTCTCTTTTCCATTGTCTCAATCTTTGCCCAAACAGGCTTCGACTTGCAAGTGGTAGTAGACACCACCAAAATGCGGATTGGAGAGCAGATAGAATATACCCTTCAGGTTAAGGCCGACTCTACTTCACAGATTACTTTTTCAGATCAACCATTTTTCGCGCCTTTTGAAGTAATAGATGACAGGCCTATTGATACTCTCAGGGCTAAAAGTCATTATCTCTTTACAAAAAAATACGCTTTGATACAGTTTGACTCAGGAGCCTACTGGTTGCCTCCCCAAAAGGTTATGGTTAATGGTTTTTCCAAAATATCAGATTCTCTTTTAATTAAGGTTGCCTCCGTTCCAGTAGACACCCTCAAGCAAAAACTTTTTGACATCAAGCCAGTTGCTGAGGTAGAGCAAAACTTTGATAAGCTCTCCCGAAGTATCATTTACGGTTTGTTGGTAGTCCTTTTATTGGTGGGGTTGATTTACGCTTTTTTCTTTGCCAAAAAAAGAAGAGAAGAACGCAAGAATAAATTACCTCCTTTCGAGCGAGCCATTGAGGAGTTGAAAGCTTTACAAAATATTTCCCCCTCCCTACAGCAAGAATACAAACAGTATTATTCTAGACTTACTGACGTAGTAAGGCGCTATTTGGAGGAAGAAGCCAAAATTTCTGCCTTGGAAAGCACTACCGATGAGCTGCTTTTGAAGTTAGAAGCCTTAAAACAATCTGGGCAGTTAGAGTTGGAAAGGCATACAATCAAGAATCTCAAAACGGTTTTACAGACTGCTGATTTGGTCAAGTTTGCACAATCTACCCCAGAGTTTGGCTCTATCTCTAAAGACAGGGAATTGGTGGAAGGTGTAGTAATAGAAACCAAAGAAGCCCTCCCAGAACCTACTCCCGAGGAGATCAGAGAAAGAGAGGAATACCGCCTTTTATTGGCCAAAAAAAGAAGAAAAAAACAATTGTATTGGAGTTTGGCCTCCTTTGGGGTTTTAGTGATTTTAAGTTTGGGTGCTGCCATATCAATTTATGGTTATTTTCCGGTAAGAGATACATTGATGGGTTACCCTACCATTAAATTAAAAAACAAGGAGTGGATTACCAGTCAATATGGAACCCCTCCCGTAAAAATTTCCACACCCGAAGTCTTGAGAAGGGTAAAAACAGAAAAAGGAGGTGCTTTACGTTTTTCCTACGGGGACTATGACGCCTCTTTCTTCATCGACTTGGTATTCACACAAAAACCACCTAAGCAAGAAGGTAAAGAGGTTAACTCAAATGAGGACAAGGAAGCCCAACAAAAAGAAAAAGTTCAGGAATTAATCAATGAAATCATTAACGATTTTCAATCCAGAGGGGCGGTCAATATTTTAATCAAAGACGAGGCAATCACTACCTTATCAGGCCTTCCTGCACTAAAAATTTTTGGCACCCTTGATTATCCAAAAAAAGGAAAAAATAATAGAGTTCGTTGTAACTATATCACTCATGTGTTTGATTTTGATCAGGGGGGGATAAACCTTACTTTGCTCTACGAAAAGGATGACCGCTATGGTGAGGACATAGAGAAAAGGGTCATGGATAGTTTTGAATTGATAAAAGAATTATAGGCTATGTTTGAAGGTATTTATTTTGCGACTCCCTATTATCTTTGGTTGCTTAGTATGATTCCTTTGGTAGTAGGATGGCATGCCTTTACCCGAAAAAAGTCACAAGCAGTATTAAAAATTTCTTCCCTAGAAGGCTTACGATCCAAGTCCAGTTTTTTGTCCCGATTGCAACCGCTGTTGTTTGTTTTGAGAATTTTGTCCCTTGTCCTGATTGTTATGGCTTTGGCTCGTCCCCAGACCATGGATGTTTCTACTCGAACCAAGACCAACAAAGGGATTGATATCGTAATGGCAATTGATATTTCCTCGAGTATGTTGGCACAGGATTTAAAGCCAAATCGTTTGACTGCTCTTAAAAGGGTAGCAGCGTCTTTTATAGACGACCGGGTTAGCGACCGCATTGGATTGGTGATCTATGCTGGGGAAAGTTATACTAAAACTCCTATTACCAGTGACCGTGCCATTGTTAAAAATGCGCTTAGTAAAATTGAGTTTGAGGGATTGATCGATGATGGAACCGCCATTGGGATGGGGTTGGCTACCGCGGTTAACCGACTTAAAGACAGTCGCGCCAAAAGTAAGGTCATAATACTACTCACTGATGGTGTAAATAACTCTGGTTTCATAGATCCTAAAATTGCCAGTGAATTGGCTGTAGAATACGAAATAAAAACATACACCATAGGATTGGGAAGTAATGGGACTGCAAGAGCACCCGTAGGAATTTTGCCCAACGGAAAATTCCAATACGGACTGACCAAGGTGGAAATTGATGAAGAATTGCTTAAGAATATTGCAATTAATACCGGTGGGTTGTATTTCCGGGCAACTAATAATAAAAAACTCGAGGAGATTTATAATGAAATCAACAAACTTGAAAAAACTGAAATTGAGGAATTTAAGTATTACAATTATGAAGAGAAATTCAGGCCTTTAATATTGTTAGCACTGACTTTGCTGATTATAGAATGGTTGATGAGAAACACTCTTTTTAGAAGCTTTATTTGATATGTATCAACTGGACGCACCCTTTTTCTTTTATGGCTTGGGCATACTGCCTATTCTTTGGATAGCCTATTTTTTAATAGTGCGGTGGAAACGTCGAGCACAAAACCGATTTGCCCATACTGTCTTGATGGAAAAGCTGAGCCCCAATCGTTCAAATTTCAAACCGGCTTTAAAATTATTTATGCTTTCACTTGGAATTTCTTTTTTGACCCTGGGTCTTGTGAATCCTAAAATTGGAACTCAACTTGAGACAGTAAAAAGGGAGGGAGTAGATATTGTTTTTGCCATTGATGTATCCAAAAGCATGCTAGCGGAAGATATTGCCCCCAACAGATTAGAAAAATCCAAACGCTTAGCATCCGCTATCATTAATCAACTGGCTAGTGACAGAATTGGCATCATTGCCTATGCTGCCCAAGCAATACCTCAGTTGCCAATTACCACCGATTATGGAGCCGCCAAAATGTTTCTTCAAGCCCTAAACACCAATATGCTTTCATCACAAGGAACAGCGCTTGATGCTGCCCTGGACCTTTCCGGAACTTTTTTTGACGATGAGGATCAAACCAACAGGGTGGTTTTTTTGATTTCTGACGGAGAAGATCATTCAGAAGAAGGGGACTCTGCTGCTGAAAGGGCTGCGAATATGGGGATCAGAATTTTTACTTTTGGTGTAGGCACCGATGAAGGGGCTCCTATTCCAATCAAACGTAATGGGGTGGTAGAGTCCTACAAAAAAGAAATGAACGGGGAGACCGTGATAACCAAAAGAAATTCTTTAATACTTCAAGAGATAGCTGAAGCAGCAGACGGGGAATATGTAGATGGAAACGATACTCAAGCAGTGGTGGATTTTGTGCTAGAAACTTTAAAAAATATGGATAAAAAGGAATTTGAAGCCAAAAAATTTGTGAGCTACAAAGACCAGTTTCAAGCTTTTCTTTTTGCAGGATTCCTATTAATTTTGTTAGAGATATTTCTTTTTGAAACCAAAACCAAATGGGTACAACGTCTAAATTTGTTCAACGAAAAATGATACAAAAGCCAATTTTTATTTTGGGACTACTTTTTTTGGGTATGTCGTTGACAGCCCAGCAGGGGGAAGTGATCAATCATATTTATGATGGAAATAAACAAGCTTCGGCCGAGATTTTTGATGAGGCAGAAATATCTTACCGCAGGGCACTATCCAAATCCCCAGAAAAACCAGAGGCCCTGTACAACCTTGGAAACACCCACTTTCAAGAACAGGATTTTGACGAGGCTAAACAACGATATTTTCAAACCCAAAAATTTGCAGAAAACAAATCCAGCAAACACCATGCTTTTCACAATCTTGGGAATGTGTTCATGAAACAAAAAGATTATGCCAAAGCGGTTGAGGCTTATAAAAATGCTCTTCGAAACAATTCAGAAGACGAAGAGACTCGATATAATTACGCTTTGGCAAAGGAGTTACTGGATAAGGAACAAGAACAACAAAACCAAGATCAAAACGACCAGCAGGATCAAAACGATCAGGAGGATCAAAATGAAAACGACAACAAAGACGATAACAAAGAAGGTAATAAAGACAAAGATTCAGGCAAGGAAGATGAGAACAAGGAGGGAGATGAAGGAGAGGACAAAGAGGATAAAAAAGATCAGGGGGATCAGGAAAAAGATCAACAACCCGAGCAGGGTGATTCTGAAAAAAAGCAGCCCTCAAAACCCAAACAAACTGAACTTTCTCCTGAGCAGGTAAAAAGTTTGTTGGAAGCCATGAGCAATCAAGAGAAAAAAGTACAAGACAAAGTCAATACAGAAGAGGTTCAGGGAACTCCCGTAAGAGGGCAGAAAGATTGGTAAGTTTTTATTGATGAGAAATATTTTTGTTAGTGTTTTACTGATGATGATGGTTACCGTTCAGGTGATTGCTCAAGGGGTAAGTTTTGAGGCGAAAGTCAGTAAAAGAAGCCTGGGTTTGAATGAGCGGTTGCGTGTGGATTTTGTCATGAACGAAAATGGGGATGATTTTACTCCTCCGAGCTTCAGTGGCTTCAGAATTGTTGGTGGACCCAATCAGTCCATCAGTAATTCATGGGTCAATGGAAAAAAAAGTTTCTCTAAGACTTACACCTATTTTTTGACTCCCACGCAAAAAGGGGCTTTATCCATTAACCAAGCCACAATAGACATTGATGGTGAAATTTATAAAACAACACCGGTAAAAATAACTGTCACTGAAGCGGTTGATGTTCCTAGAGACCCTAATAGCCCAGAATACTTGATTGATGACAACCTCCATTTGGTAGCCGAAACCTCCAATACCAGGCCTTACCTCAATGAGGCCATCACTGTGGTCTACAAATTGTATTTTAGAAGCCCATTGCGAATCTCAGACGGAAGAGTGGTGGAGAACCCTCAGTATGCAGATTTTTGGAGTCACAACATAGACATCCCCCAGCTCAAGGTAGAAAATGCTGCCTACAAAGGGGAACCCTATAATGTAGTGGTTTGGAAGAAAAGTGTCTTGTATCCACAAAAAACTGGAAAGCTTGCCTTGGAGCCGCTCAGTTTAAGTTTGGTCATCGATTTGCCTTCGAATCGCAGGGACTTTTTTGGGAACCGTATTCTACAACAGTCCTCCAGAACCATTACGGCTGGCAGAAGAACCATCATTGTCAAACCATTACCAGAAAAAGGTAAACCAGCTAATTTCATGGGAGCCGTTGGACAATTCAATTTTGACGTACTGACCAATAAAAATTCATTAAAAGCTACAGAGTCATTTGAAATCAAACTCAAGGTGACCGGTAATGGGAATCTAAAGTTGTTTAACTTACCCAAATTGGTGTTGCCCAATACATTAGAAGTTTTCGAGCCAGAACATGGTGAAAACGTAAAAACTATCCTATCGGGAATGCAAGGTAACATTCAAGATAATTATACTGTCGTTCCTCGTTTTCAGGGAAAATATCCGATACCACCAGTATCTTTTTCCTATTTTGATCCCAAAAAAGAAAAATATTTCACTTTGCGGTCCAGCGAACATATAGTAGATGTCTACGGGGGTCCTATAGCCAACAATTCTAGTGACAATTCTTCAAATATTGGAGCAAAGCAAGTATTGGTCAATACAGACGAGTCATTCCGATTCATCAAATTGAACCCGAATCTGGAGCCCATCGTCAAAAAGGAATTTTGGAATAGTAAGCTTTTTTACGCCTTGTTGATCTCCCCTATGCTGTTGTTGATTGCTTTTGTACTTTTGATGCAGCGTAATCAAAGAATTTCTAAAGATGTGGAAGGATCTAGACTTCGCGCGGCCAATCGTTTGTCCAAAAAATATTTGGGTGAAGCCAAAAAGAATTTAAAAAATAAAACGCTTTTCTACGGTGCACTCGAAAGGGCGTTATATAACTATTTGAAAGCGATGTTAAAAATCAAAGCGGATGATTTCAGCAAGCAAAAAGTAACCGAGATCTTGGCTGACAGGAAATTAACAGGAGCGGAAATTCAGTCCTTTATTGTCCTGTTGGAGAACTGTGAAGTGGCCCGATATTCTCCTGCCACGGATGCCAAAATGCAACAGGATTTTGACCAAGCTCTTTCTGTAATTTCTAATATTGATAAAAAATTATGAGAAAGCTTTTGGTACTCCTTTCAGGATCATTTCTCTATTGCTCATTTGCATTGGCTCAGGAAACAGAAACCACTTTCGAAAATGGCAATTCTGCCTATAATGCCGGACAGTTTGAAAAAGCTGTGATGCTTTATAAAGAGATTTTAGAAAGTGGCCAGCAGAGTGCTGAGCTCTATTTTAATTTGGCAAACTCCTATTACCGATTGAACCAAGTAGGGGAAAGTATTTTTTATTTTGAAAAAGCGAAACAACTCCAACCTATGGACGAAGACATCAATATAAACAGTGCTTTTGCTCAAAATATGGCCATCGATGCTGTTGAAGTTTTGCCCAAATCGCAATTTACCCTGATGGAAGAAAAGACTATTGAACTTTTCTCACAAGAAGGTTGGGCATATTTGATTGTCTTTATGGCTTGGTTATTGGTCTTTTTTTGGGGGCTTTACTTATGGAATAAGGCTCCGGTCATCAAAAGAACTTTCTTTGTGTCCACCCTAGTGCTTGGATTGTTACTGATCGGTTCGCTGTTCATTGCTGTCGTCAAATCCTCTATTACTGGTGAGACCACATATGGTATTCTGTTTGATGAAAAAATAGAGGTATGGGCTGAGCCAAATTCTCGTGCTGAGGTTCTATTTTTATTACATGAAGGAACAAAAGTTCAAATGTTTGATCAACTCCAAGAATGGCAAAAAATTAGAATTGCCAATGGTTCAGAGGGTTGGATCAAAAACGCCAAAGTTAGAAGCCTAAAAGGATTTAAATGAGGTCCCCAGGAACCTCTTTTGAGTATTCACTTCCCCAACTAAAAAGGTATTCCCCCAATTCAGTAATGGGTTCGTAAAGAATTGAACTTTCTATCATTTCAGTATTAGTAATAGTGATCCATGTATTTAGTTTTTCTAAAAAAAACAAAGCAACACTCAAAAATATCGCCCATTTAAAAGTACCAAAAAAAGCACCCAAAAATTTGTTTAACAGCCCTAGCGAGGCCTTACTGATAATTTTGGTCAGTGTTTTGGCCAAGACCGATAAGCCATAGACGATGATGATAAATATCATTAAATAAGAACCAGTTTGTACGGCCAGAGGGCTCCAATCAAAGAATTCGTTCAACAAATCAGCAAATAAATCCGAGAATTTGACTGCACCCAATAGCCCTAAAAATAATGCTCCCAAACTGGCTACCTCAATAATAAAACCTTTTAAAAAACCTTTAATAAATCCAAAACCTAAGGCAACGGCCAGTATTATATCAATTGTATTCACTTGTACTAATGTACTTTTTTTTTAGGAATCTTTCTACGAGGTTAATCCTAAAGCAATATCTTTGAAGGTGCGAAAAAATAATAGCCGAGACAAGAAATTAAAAGACCAATGGGATCGATTGATTATTTTCCTAGGTGAGCGTTTTTCAGGTGGCGAAGCACTAGATGTGGAAGGAGTTTTGTACTTAATTGGTTTGCAAGAATTAGGTCAAGTTCACCGAAATATGAAAAAAGATGACAATGTTAACCTGATTCATATAGGAATTTGTACAGTTCTTGAACCCTACGGTTATTATCGGTTTGATTTTTTTGATGAAGAAGGTTGGCCCCATTTTGAACTACTTGAAGAGCTGCCCCCGCTTAAACCTGGAGAACAAAGTATCTTGATGAAAGAAGCACTGGTAGAGTATTTTTTAAAGCGTGAGGTAATTCAATAAATGTTTACTTTTATTATATGATTGATAAGATTGATGAAAACCTCAGCTTGGTCAATGCTTTTAATGCCCAGTCCAAAGATGAGGTCGAAGCTTTTAGGATAAAATATTTAGGCAAAAAAGGGATTTTAAATGACTTTTTTAAAGCTTTTAAGGAAGTTCCTCCTAAGGAGAAGAGAGACTATGGACAGGCGCTCAATACCCTTAAAAATGCTGTAGTGGAAAAAGTAAAAACCTTACAAGTGCAAACTAATAATCCTCCCACTCAAGGTTATCAAGGTGATTTATCTAGGCCAGGATTTCCCCTTGAGTTGGGTTCACGACATCCTATTTCCTTGGTCAAAAACAGAATTGTAGAAATTTTTTCTCAGATTGGGTTTAACATTTCAGAGGGGCCTGAAATCGAGGATGATTGGCACAATTTCACTGCTTTGAATTTACCAGAATTTCATCCTGCCAGAGATATGCAGGACACCTTTTTCATCCAGACTGATCCAGATATTTTGCTCCGAACCCATACTTCCTCTGTGCAAGTGAGGTATATGGAAAAAAATCAGCCTCCCATTCGAACGATTTCTCCTGGAAGGGTATTTAGGAATGAGGCTATCTCAGCTCGGGCACATTGTATTTTTCACCAGGTAGAGGGTTTGTATATTGACAAAAATGTCTCTTTTACTGATCTAAAACAGACCTTGCTTTATTTTACTAAAGCTTTATTTGGAAAATCAAAAATTCGCTTACGCCCTTCTTATTTTCCCTTTACCGAGCCTAGTGCCGAAGTTGATATTTTTTGGGGTCTCGAAACAGAAATAGATTACCGCATAACCAAAGGGACAGGTTGGCTTGAAATTATGGGGTGTGGAATCGTCGACCCCAATGTATTGAAAAATTGTAAGATTGATCCAGAGGAATATTCTGGTTATGCTTTTGGGATGGGCATTGAAAGAATTGCAATGTTGTTATACCAAATTGAAGATATTCGTTTGTTTTTTGAAAACGATGTTCGTTTTCTTTCCCAATTCCAATCCGGAAATTAGTCCAATTTTTTGACTAGTTTTTTAAAGATTTTCTCCGGGGTTTTTCCCAAGTAGAGAATGCTGAAAACAGCATCTATGATTGGAACTCTAGTGGAGTAATTTTGGTTGATCGTTTTTGCGCATTGGGTAGCGTAATAACCTTCTGCTACCATCCTCATTTCCATTTGAGCAGTCTTAACTGAATAACCCTTGCCAATCATCCTGCCAAAAGAACGATTTCGGCTGAAAGCAGAATAGCCCGTTACCAAAAGATCTCCAAGATAGGCAGAATTATTGATGTTACGTTTCATTTTGTAAACATCTTTTATAAAGCGTTTCATTTCCCTAATGGCATTACTCATCAATACGCTTTGGAAATTGTCACCATACCCCAGGGCGTTAGCAATCCCTGAGGCAATGGCGTAAATATTTTTGAGCATACTGGCATATTCTGTACCCATGATATCATTGGAAATAGTGGTTCTAATGTATTTGGTTTTCAGCATAGCAGCCATCGCTCTTGCCAGTTTGTTTTCAATACAAGCGATAGTAAGATAGGACAAACGTTCCATAGCGATTTCTTCAGCATGAGAGGGGCCTACGATTACCCCAATTTTATCTAATGGAACATTGAGCTTTTTGTTTAGATGTTCTCCCACGATTAACATGCTTTCTGGAACTACTCCCTTGACAGCAGAAAAAATTATTTTATCATTTAAGGATTTGTTCAATTTTTCCAATTCACTAGATAGGAAGGCTGAGGGAATAGTAAGGATCAATACATCGGCTTCTGACACCACATGATTGATGTCTGAACTGATCTTTAATCGTTTGGTTTTGAGATTGGCAGCGCTAAGGTAGTTAGGGTTGTGGCGGTGTTTTTTTACAAAATCGACATTCTCGGGGTTTCTGATGTACCACCCCACTTTTCTTTTATTTTCAGTAAGGATCTTGATCAGCGCAGTGCCCCAACTTCCACCACCCAAAACAGCTACTTTGAGCTTACTTTTTAAAATTAAATTGGAAATGGTAGACTTTTTCGAGGGGTTTTTCACAGGCTATTTTTTATACTATGCCAGCCATGTATCCCAAGGAATTCTGCTCATTAGCAACAACAGCCCTAATCCGTAAAGTAATGCAATTCGCAGAAATTTTTTCGAAGGGTCGCTTTGTTGTTTTTGAACAGACCAGCCAATAGTTATTAGGGCAATGGCCAAGATATTAGTGAAAGGATGTTCTACCAAAAAAAGTCGAGTTTGAGCATCTTTCATAACACCACCCATTCCCAGATTAGACCATTGGTCAAACCATGGAGATACGAAGTATAAAATTAGACCTATTAACAATTGAAGGTGTGAGAAGATCAATCCAAACAAGGACAGTCTAAGATCTCTGGATTCGAAATCTTTTCCATTTATTTTTCCGGTAATTGCATTAAATATACAGAGAATTAAAACCAGTAAAACGAAATAAGCCCAATAGGAGTGAATGTTCTTGAGTATTGAATACATGATTTGATTTTTTTGAAAGATACGACATTCTTTGAATCAATAAATGATAAGAATAAAAACTAAATAGTTGAAACCCTGAGGGTATTGACCATCCCTTTTTTAATAATCGGCATGGCAGTTAAGTTGACAAGAAGATCTCCTTTATCAACATAGCCAGTTTTTTCGGCTATTTCATTGATTTCTTCGACAGTTTTATCAGTGCTTTCAAAACTGTCATAGAAAAATGCTTTGACCCCCCAAATAAGATTGAGTTGGGTTAGAATTCGTTTATTTGGGGTAAAAACTAAAATATGGGAATTGGGTCGCCATGCCGAAATTTGAAATGCAGTATAACCACTATTGGTAAGGGTACATATAGCTTTGGCCTGAACATCATTTGCTATGTGTACGGCGTGATAACAAATGGACTTGGTAATGAATCTAACTGTTCTAATATTTGGCGGTTTTTGTGGGACAGAAATTAGATCGGAATTTTCCACACTGCGAATGATGGAAGTCATAGTTTTAATTACCTGAATGGGATATTCTCCAATGGAAGTTTCCCCTGAGAGCATCACGGCGTCAGCTCCATCCATTACCGAATTGGCAACATCGTTTACCTCTGCTCGATTTGCAGTAAGACTGTCAATCATACTTTCCATCATCTGGGTTGCAATTATTACGGGAATCCTTGCTTTTTTTGCCCTTCTAACTAACTCTTTTTGAACCAAAGGAACCTCCGCAGGTGGGATTTCTACTCCTAGATCACCACGGGCTACCATAAGACCATCACAATAAGAAATAATTTTGTCTATATTATCAATCCCCTCAGGTTTTTCAATTTTAGCAATTATTGGTATTTTATGATCAGAGTGTTTTTCGATTAATTTTTTCAAATCTAAAATATCTTCACTGTATCTAACAAAGGACAAGGCAATCCAATCCACCTCTTGTTTGATTGCAAATTCGGCATCAATTACATCTTTTTCAGTCAATGCGGGTAGCGAAATTTTGGTATTAGGAAGATTTACCCCTTTTTTGGATTTTAATTTTCCTCCTTGAATTACTTTGGTTTTGACTTTTTCTTTTTTATCAGTTGAAATTACCTCAAAAATCAGCTTACCATCATCCAATAGAATCCTTTCTCCAGGTTTAACGTCTTTGGAGAAATTATCATAATTCATAAAGACTTTTTCATTGTTTCCCACAAAAGGTTCACCATTGAGAAATAAGATTTGATCTCCAGGGGTAACAACTGTTTTATCCTCTACCTCTCCAATCCTTAGTTTAGGTCCTTGAAGGTCGGCCAAAATAGAGGTGTTGCAACCTAGTTTTTCTCCAAGATCACGAATACTTTTGATCCTTTTTTTAACTTCTCTATGCTCAGCGTGTGAAAAATTGATTCGGAAAACATCAACACCCGAGAGAATCATCTGTTCCATAACATCTTGATTATTAGATGCTGGGCCTAATGTGGCTACAATTTTGGTTTTTTTTCTGGTGCTCATTAATATAAATTTAAGCTCAGATCA
>CACNDW010000019.1 GCA_902619315.1 uncultured Bacteroidota bacterium
AATTTTTAGGGGATGAGAAAACAATGGGGGAATCCAACACTAATCGGAGGGACTTTCTTAAATATGTTGGGTTTAGCACTGCGGCTGCAAGCCTAGCAGCATGTGAAGGCCCAATCATAAAATCTGTGCCTTATGTAGTGCAACCTGAGCAAATTATCCCAGGAATTTCAAACTACTATGCAACTGCTATTGCAGATGGTTTTGACTTTAGAAGTATTTTAATCAAAACTCGTGAAGGTCGTCCAATAAAGGTTGAAAATAATAATGAGACCCCTGTACTAGGTGATGCAAATGCAAGAGTGCATGCTTCGGTTTTATCGATGTATGACATTAAAAGACTACAAGGACCAAAAGCTTATGGAAAAGATATTACATGGCCTGATTTCTTAAGCCAAGTAAGAGCAAAACTTAAAGCTATGGCAGTTTCTAACAAGCCTATCGTTTTGCTGACCCAAACTTTTGCTAGTCCGACCACACAAAAAATAATTAATAAATTCATTGATCAGTTTCCCAACATAAGTCATATTGTTTATGATACCATTTCCTGTAGCCGTGCATTAGATGCTTATGAAAGAATATATGGAGTAAGAGCTTTGGCAGATTATGACTTCTCAAAAGCAGAGACAATTGTATCTATTGGTGCTGATATTCTTGGAGACTGGCAAGGCGGGGGTTATGATAGTGGATATGCAAAAAGTAGAGTTCCAAAAAAAATCAATGGTAGATCTAAAATGTCATATCATATTCAGTTTGAGTCTAATATGACCCTATCAGGAGCAAATGCCGATAACAGAATCCCAACAAATCCAATAGATCAGAAAAAAATTATTGCCCATATTTACTCAAAGCTTAAGGGTAAGCGATCGACAACTGACTTAAGTTCCGATTATAAAAAAGCTGTCGATAAAGTTGTTGCTCGACTCAAAAAATCAAAATCCAAGGCAGTACTAGTCTCTGGAATTGAGGATGTGGCAGCTCAAGAAGTTGTTTTGGCAATCAATGATCATCTGAGATCAGAAGTTATAGATACAGCTCAACCCAAATTGATTCGACAAGGAAGCAATGAAGCTGTTGATCAACTAATTAATGAAATGCAAAAAGGGAAAGTAAAGGGATTGATCACTGCCGGTGTGAATCCATGCTTTACTCTTCCTAATGCAGAAAGTTTTACTGCTGCACTTTCAAAACTTGAATTATCTGTTGCCTTTTCTCTTAAAGAAGATGAAACTGCTTCAGCATCCAAATTTGTTGCGGCTTCACCTCATTACCTAGAGAGCTGGGGAGATTATCAGTTTAAAAAAGGACATTATGCACTTGCACAACCCACTATCCGTCCACTTTTTGATACTCAACAATTTCAGGACGTCCTACTTAAACTCTCGGGAAGTAATAGTACATTCTATGATCAAATTAAATCTAATTGGTCGGAAAACATACTCAAAGAAAATTCTTGGAATAATACTTTACACGACGGTTTTCTCTCATCAGGTGAAATAATTCAGTCTGATGGATTTTCATTTGATCTAACTCCCCAAGTTAAAATATTATCTGAATCACTTGCTCCTGCAATGACATTAGTATTGTACCCAAAAACAGGAATGGGTGACGGTCAGCAGGCCAACAATCCTTGGCTACAAGAATTCCCCGATCCAATTTCGAGAGTGTCTTGGGACAATTACCTTACAGTCTCAGCAAAAGATGCTAAAAAGATTGGTCTTAAAAACGTAAATGTAGCCAACGGTGCTCTCAACGGAAGTTATGTTAAAGTGACTGTTGGTGATAAAAGCATTGTAGCACCTGTATTGATTCAGCCAGGTCAAGCTAATGGAACTGTTGGTTTAGCGTTTGGTTATGGTGAGAGAAGAGGTCTTCAAGACGAAATGCAAGTGGGTGTAAATGCTTATCCACTTTACAATGATTTTAATACGGTTCAAGAAGTTACTATAACTCCTGCCGAAGGCTTCCATGAATTTGCTTGTGTGCAATTGCACAATACCCTTATGGGTAGGGGGGACATTGTCAAAGAAACAACTTTGGAGATTTTTAATACTAAAGATAAAGAATATTGGAACCCTATACCCAAAGTATCTAAAAACCATATCGAATATGAAGTTACATCTCCTGAAGTTGACATGTGGCAGGCTTTCGATCGTTCAGTGGGACACCACTTTAATTTGTCAATTGATTTGAATTCTTGTACAGGATGTGGTGCTTGTGTGATCGCTTGTCATGCAGAAAACAATGTTCCTGTTGTCGGAAAACAAGAAATCAGAAAGTCAAGAGACATGCACTGGTTGAGAGTAGATCGCTATTACTCCTCTGGAGAAAGTTTTGGTGAAGATGATCAGACTAAAGAAAATATTTCAGGACTTGGAGACTCATTAACGACTTTTGGTGAGATGGAAAACGCATCTGAGAATCCTCAGGTAGCCTTCCAACCTGTAATGTGTCAGCACTGTAACCACGCTCCCTGTGAAACTGTTTGCCCGGTTGCTGCTTCGTCTCATGGAAGACAAGGCCAAAATCATATGGCATACAACCGTTGTATCGGGACTCGATATTGTGCAAATAATTGCCCTTATAAAGTTAGAAGGTTTAATTGGTTCCTTTACAACAAAAATGACGAATTCGATTACCATATGAACAATGACTTGGGCCGGATGGTTCTTAATCCCGATGTGGTAGTACGTTCAAGAGGTGTGATGGAAAAGTGCTCAATGTGTATCCAGATAACTCAAAAAACTATTTTAGATGCAAAGCTCGAAGGCCGATCAATCAAGGATGGAGAGTTCCAAACCGCTTGCTCCAATGCTTGTAGCAGTGGTGCTATCGTTTTTGGAGACATCAATGACAAGCACAGTCAAGTAGCTGCTTTAAAAGAAGAAGATAGAATGTATCACTTATTGGAGAGTGTTGGCACTAAACCCAATGTCATGTATCAGACCATGGTAAGAAATACTGACAAAATTTAGAAATAGAAAAAACAATCGTATGGCATCTCATTACGAAGCACCAATTCGAAAACCATTAGTTACTGGTGATAAAACATATCATGATGTCACTATGGACGTTGCTGCTCCAGTGGAGGGAAATGCTAACCGTCAATGGTGGATTGTTTTTGGAATTGCACTTACTGCATTCCTTTGGGGACTTGGTTGTATCGCATATACGATAGGAACAGGTATTGGAACTTGGGGCTTAAATAAAACGGTTGGTTGGGCATGGGATATCACTAACTTTGTTTGGTGGGTAGGTATTGGTCATGCAGGAACCTTGATCTCTGCTGTACTTCTTTTATTTAGACAAAAATGGAGAATGGCCATTAATCGGTCCGCTGAAGCTATGACAATTTTCTCTGTAATACAGGCAGGTTTATTTCCGATCATTCATATGGGAAGACCTTGGTTAGCCTATTGGACATTACCTATTCCTAATACTTTTGGATCACTCTGGGTGAATTTTAATTCCCCACTATTATGGGATGTATTTGCAATATCTACTTATTTGTCGGTATCTCTTGTCTTTTGGTGGACAGGTTTACTACCTGATTTTGCAATGATTCGGGATCGAGCTATAAAACCTTTTCAAAAGAAAATATATAGTCTTTTGAGTTTTGGTTGGTCGGGTAGGGCTAAAGACTGGCAGCGTTTCGAAGAAGTATCTCTGGTTTTGGCAGGATTAGCCACACCACTTGTACTTTCTGTCCATACAATTGTGTCCTTTGACTTTGCCACTTCAGTAATACCTGGATGGCATACCACCATTTTCCCTCCTTATTTTGTAGCAGGAGCTATTTTTTCTGGTTTTGCTATGGTGCAGACTCTTTTAATAATCATGCGAAAAGTTTCCAATTTAGAGGATTATATTACTATTCAACATATTGAGCTTATGAATATAGTTATAATGATTACTGGTTCAATTGTAGGAGTTGCATACATTACTGAATTGTTTATCGCTTGGTACTCAGGGGTAGAATACGAGCAGTATGCATTTCTCAACAGAGCAACTGGACCATATTGGTGGGCCTACTGGTCGATGATGACTTGCAATGTTTTCTCACCACAATTTATGTGGTTTAAAAAATTGAGAACAAGTATTGTGTTTTCCTTTATCATTTCTATTGTTGTGAACATAGGGATGTGGTTTGAAAGATTTGTAATCATTGTGACCTCATTGCACAGGGATTACCTTCCTTCTTCATGGACCATGTTTTCACCTACATTTGTAGACATAGGAATATTTATAGGAACTATTGGATTTTTCTTTGTTTTGTTTTTGCTTTATTCAAGAACATTTCCTGTTATTGCTCAGGCGGAAGTAAAAACAATTTTGAAATCCTCGGGAGAGAAGTATAAAAAATTAAGAGACGGATAATGAGCAGCAATCAATTAATACAAGCTTTATACGACGACGATGATATGTTACTGTCCGCTGTAAAATCGATCCGCGAAAAAAAGTATCATATTGAAGAGGTTTACACACCTTTTCCTGTCCACGGTTTAGATAAAGCCATGGGACTTGAAGAAACTCGAATTTCGATTATGGCCTTTATATATGGATGTATTGGCTTTTCGGTTGCAATTTTGATGATGAATTACATCATGATAGAGGACTGGCCTCAAAATATTGGGGGAAAACCCAGTTTTTCCTATTTGGAAAATATGCCCGCATTTGTACCAATTATGTTTGAAATGACAGTATTTTTTGCCGCTCACTTGATGGTTATTACTTTTTACCTTAGGAGCAGATTGTGGCCTTTTAAAGAAGCTGAAAACCCAAACCCACTGACAACAGACGATAAGTTTTTGATTGAAGTTGGGTTACACAATAACGAAAAAGATCTCAAAGCACTGCTGAAAGAAACAGGTGCTATTGATATTACAACTGTAGAAAAAAATAGCGATCATGAATAGAATTATTTCTTTTGGGCTGATTTTAATTCCGCTGTTTACTATGCAGTCTTGTTTCAACCCCTCGAAACCTAACTATCAATATTTCCCCAATATGTATGAACCCGTAGGTTATGAAACCTATGCAGATACGGATGCTTTTGTTAATGGTATCGAAGCGCAACTTCCCGTTGATGGTACTGTTAATAGAGGTTGGATACCATACGATTATTTGGATTCTAACGAAGGTTACGAATTGGCTAAAGCAAACTTAAAATCGCCTATTGAGGTAAATAATGATAACCTAAAACAAGGAAAAGAATTATATGGGATATATTGCGCTGTGTGTCACGGAAACAAGGGAGATGGACAGGGTATTTTGATGACTAGGGAAAAGTATTTAGGTGTCCCCAGTTACGCTGATCGTGACATTACCCCTGGTAGTATTTACCACGTTTTAATGTATGGTAAAAATGCGATGGGTTCTCACGCAGGACAAGTCAATGCAGTAGAAAGGTGGCAAATTGCACAGCATGTTATGGAGTTAAGACAGAACCTAATTAAATAATTTATTGGAAAATAGTATGTACACTTTTACAAATAAATTAAGAAACTTCTCCATCATTTTGATGGTTGTTGGATTTTTTGGTTTAACATATGGTTTTTTAACTTCACCAAAGACCGTTGAGGAAGCCACTGCTATGGTCGCTGATGTTCATCATGGTGAAGGTCACAATGATGTACATTCCAATACCACTAATAATGACGAAAATCATGAAGCTTCCTCTGCTCATGGAGACGGACATGGTGGAGATCACCACGGTAAACATCTGCTTCACCAACTACAAAATAAACCATGGGCTGCCCTCTATGTTTCGGCATTTTTCTTTATGATGATCGCTCTAGGTACCTTAGCTTTTTACGCCATAAATCGCGCTGCTCAGGCGGGGTGGTCACCTGTTTTATACAGAGTTATGGAAGGAATCACTGCCTATCTTTTACCTGGTGCAATCATAGTTTTTGTGATTCTTATGCTCTCTGGAATGCATTTTAATCATCTCTTTATCTGGATGGATCCCGAGGTAGTGGCACATGACAAATTGATTCAAGGAAAAACCGGCTTCTTAAACACCCCTTTTTTCCTAGCAAGGGCGGCTTTTTACATTGCTGGTTGGGTAACCTACCGTTATTTTTCCAGAAAATTTTCATTGGCTCAAGATCAAGCTAGTGACATGTCTAATCACAAAAAGAATTTCAGGATATCTGCGGGATTCTTGGTATTTTATATCGTAACAGAATCAATGATGTCATGGGATTGGATCATGTCAATTGACCCCCATTGGTTCAGTACTCTTTTCGGATGGTATGTTTTTGCCAGTATGTTTGTCTCTGGAATTACAACCATAGCCTTGATCGCGATCTATCTCAAATCCAAAGGTTATTTAGAAAAAGTAAACGACAGTCACATACACGATTTAGGCAAATTCATGTTTGGTATCAGTATTTTTTGGACATATTTATGGTTTTCACAATTTATGCTCATTTGGTACTCCAATATTCCAGAAGAGGTAACATATTTTATAACCAGAATTGAGGACTACAACCTTCCGTTTTTTGGAATGTTGGTTATGAACTTTATTTTTCCCCTGTTGATTTTGATGAATAGTGACTATAAACGAATCAACTACTTTATTGTAATGGCTGGAGTTGTTATTCTATTAGGCCACTATATAGATGTATTTAATATGATCATGCCCTCAGCAGTAGGGGATCAATGGTTTATAGGAATTGCTGAGATTGGAGCTTTCCTTTTTTTCTTAGGGTTATTCATATTTGTTGTATTTAAAGAAATTTCGAAAGCACCGCTTCATGCAGTTGGGGATCCCTTCGTAGGAGAGAGTGAACGCTTTCACTATTAATAATTAATGGTAAGATAAATGACAATTTTATTAACACTTACGGTATTAGCGTTAATCTCAATTGCCCTTTGGCAAATCACAAAAATATTTGAATTATCTCAGCCTAAAAAAACTAACACTCAGGTAGCAGACGATGACGACAACCGTTGGAACGGACAGTTAATGTTCGCTTTTTTAATATTCATCTATGCAATCACCTTATTTTCATTTTGGAAATGGGGAGATGTACTTTTGCCTGACGCCTCTTCAGAACATGGAATAGAGTACGACAATTTGATGTGGATTTCATTTGCCATCATCTTTTTTACTCAAACCATCACTCAGGCCCTTTTGCATTATTTTGCCTATAAGTATAGAGGTGAAAAGGGTAAAAAAGCTCTATTCTATGCTGATAACGACCGTCTGGAGGCCATATGGACCATTATTCCTGTGATCGCCTTGGCTGGATTGATCCTCTATGGATTATACACTTGGACTGACATCATGACGATCGAGGAAAACGACGATGCACTAGTAGTTGAATTGTACGCTCAGCAGTTTAATTGGAAAGCCCGTTATGCAGGAGATGATGGTGTATTAGGGGATGCTAATGTCAGATTTTTACAAGACTTTGATGGAAAAAATCTTGTCGGAATTGACGCTACCGACCCAAATGGTTTCGACGATGTAGTTGTCCAGGAATTGCATCTGCCAGCCGGTAGAGAAATCATTTTTAAAATGCGTTCTCAAGACGTATTGCACTCGGCCTATATGCCCCACTTTAGAGCACAGATGAATTGTGTACCTGGTATGATAACAGAATTTGCGTTTACTCCTACAGTAACTACAGAGGATATGCGTCAAACGGATGACATCAAGGCCAAGGTAAAAAAGATCAATACTATCAGAAGAGAAAATAGTCAGGCGCTTCTTGCAAAAGGTGAGGAAGCATTAGAGCCTTATGTCTTCGATTATTTGTTACTTTGTAATAAAATTTGTGGTGCTTCACACTACAATATGCAAATGAAAATTGTCGTAGAAACACCTGAAGAATTTGAAAAATGGATGACCAACCAGCAAACATTTGCTGAAGTCATTCAATAATCTATTAAAATAAATTTAAGATCATGTCAACAGCAGCAGCGCAAATACACGAAGAGGAGGATCACGGGCATCATCACAAAGAAACATTCATTACAAAATATGTTTTCAGTCAAGATCATAAGATGATCTCAAAACAATACTTGATTACGGGATTATTCATGGGAATAATAGGCATCGCTATGTCTTTATTGTTCCGTTTACAATTAGCTTGGCCGGAGCAGCCCATGGGCATTATGTCTGCTCTTCTAGGTAAATGGGCTCCTGACGGGGTTATGGATCCTAATGTATATTTGGCTCTGGTCACCATTCATGGAACTATTATGGTATTTTTTGTTCTCACTGCAGGGCTTAGTGGAACTTTTAGCAACCTTTTAATCCCATTGCAAATCGGAGCCCGAGATATGGCGTCTGGATTACTTAATATGATTTCCTATTGGTTGTTCTTCCTTTCAAGCGTAATCATGGTAATTTCACTTTTCGTGGAGGCTGGGCCTGCCGCAGCGGGTTGGACCATTTATCCACCGCTGAGTGCCTTACCTCAAGCGCAGCCAGGCTCTGGTTTGGGTATGACCCTGTGGTTGGTTTCAATGACGATTTTTATTGCTTCTTCACTTTTGGGGTCGTTAAATTATATCGTGACTGTAATAAATCTTAGAACAAAAGGAATGACTATGAGTCGATTGCCTTTGACAATTTGGGCGTTTTTTATAACAGCCATCATCGGAGTTGTATCCTTC
This sequence comes from uncultured Bacteroidota bacterium, assembly GCA_902619315.1. Taxonomy (GTDB): domain Bacteria; phylum Bacteroidota; class Bacteroidia; order Flavobacteriales; family Flavobacteriaceae; genus UBA8316. Next base: position 8,629 of record CACNDW010000019.1, read on the forward strand.
CCTGTACTTTTATCAGCAGGTTTATTGTTGATTATGGACAGAAGTTTTGGGACTTCATTCTTCCTTTCTGACATATTCATTCAAGGCGAAGTATTGCACTATCAGGGGGGGTCTCCAGTACTTTATGAACATCTTTTCTGGTTCTTGGGTCACCCAGAGGTATATATAGTATTGCTGCCAGCCCTTGGAATAACCTCAGAGATTATTGCCACCAATTCAAGAAAACCTATTTTTGGCTATCGTGCAATGGTCGCTTCCCTTTTGGCAATAGCCTTTTTGTCTACCATTGTTTGGGGACACCATATGTTTATTTCAGGAATGAATCCATTCCTTGGATCGGTGTTTACATTTACAACACTATTGATAGCCATCCCTTCAGCTGTAAAGGCTTTCAACTACATTACCACCCTTTGGAAAGGGAATCTTCAGCTAAACCCAGCCATGCTATTTTCAATTGGTTTGGTTTCTACCTTTATCTCTGGTGGTTTGACTGGAATTATACTCGGGGACAGTACCTTGGATATTAATGTTCATGATACTTATTTTGTAGTAGCCCACTTCCATTTAGTAATGGGTATCTCGGCACTCTATGGCCTTTTTGCAGGAGTCTATCATTGGTTTCCCAAAATGTTTAAACGGATGATGAATAAAAATCTTGGTTATTTACACTTTTGGGTCACCGCCGTTTGTGCTTATGGAGTTTTTTTTCCAATGCATTTTATAGGTATGGCAGGACTTCCAAGAAGATATTATACCAACACAGCCTTTCCTTATTTCGATGATTTGGCTAATATCAATGTAGTTATTTCTGTTTTTGCATTAATCGCGGGTGCAGCGCAGTTGGTCTTTCTGTATAATTTTATCTACAGTATCTTTTACGGAAAACCTACGGAACAAAATCCTTGGCGCTCCAATACCCTGGAATGGACGGCACCGATCAAACATATCCACGGTAACTGGGAAGGAAAAATTCCAGAGGTACACCGATGGGCTTATGACTATTCCAAGCCAGGTTATGAAGAGGATTTTGTGCAGCAACATATTCCATTAAAGGAAGGAGAGGAAGAACTCCAACACTAATTAACAAAACACATCTAAAGCTGCCTTTTGGCAGCTTTATTTTTTGAATAAATTATTCCAATTGTCATTTTATCCTTTAGAAACTGGTTTTATGATCTAAGTGTTAAAACATTTATCTTTGTTAGAGATGAATGAGTTTTTAGATCCAACAGGTGACCAGCTTACCCCTGAAGAAAAAGACATTGATAGAGCTTTGCGGCCAGAAAACTTTGATGATTTTGCAGGTCAAGAAAGTATTTTGGAAAATCTTAGGGTTTTTGTGGCCGCTGCAAATCAAAGAGAAGAAGCTCTGGATCACACCCTATTTCATGGCCCTCCCGGATTAGGAAAAACCACTCTGGCATATATATTGGCTAGTGAATTAGATGTAGGAATTAAAATGACATCAGGCCCAGTTTTGGATAAACCTGGAGATTTGGCAGGACTTTTAACCAATCTTCAACCTAGAGATATTTTATTCATTGATGAGATTCACAGGCTCAGCCCTATTGTAGAGGAATATTTGTATTCTGCCATGGAGGACTACAAAATCGATATTATGATTGAAACCGGACCCAATGCCCGAACGGTACAGATTAACCTAAATCCTTTCACCCTGGTAGGGGCCACCACACGCTCTGGATTGCTCACTGCTCCCATGCGTGCTCGTTTTGGTATCACCAGTAGACTCGAATACTATAATGCTGAACTCCTTTCTACTATTTTGGAGCGTAGCGCCAATATACTTAATGTGGACATTAACCCCGAGGCGGCAATTGAAATTGCAGGTAGAAGTAGGGGAACCCCAAGGATTGCCAATGGGCTCCTAAGAAGGGTCAGGGACTTTGCCCAAATCAAAGGAGACGGGAGAATTGACTTAGAAATAACACAATACAGTTTAAATGCATTAAATGTTGATGCACATGGTCTTGACGATATGGACAATAAGATCCTAACTACCTTAATAGACAAATTCAAAGGTGGGCCAGTGGGTATTACTACACTAGCCACAGCTGTTTCTGAAAATGGAGAGACTATCGAAGAGGTTTATGAACCTTTTTTGATCCAAGAGGGCTTTTTGGTTAGAACCCCAAGAGGTAGGGAGGTTACTGAATTAGCATATAGACATCTGGGAAGAATCAAGGATAACCAAGGAGGCTTATTTTAGATGAACATTAATTATTCGCAATTAATTAAAAAAAGTGCCAAAAACTTGGGTTTTCTTTCCTGTGGTATTTCCAAAGCTGAATTCTTGGAGGATGAGGCCCCTCGTTTTGAAAAATGGCTAAATGAACAGAAACATGGCCAAATGGCCTATATGGAAAACCATTATGACAAACGCCTCGATCCAAGACTTTTGGTCCCAGGAGCCAAAAGCGTGGTTTCACTTTTACTTAATTATTATACTGATGAGCATCAGGTAGAAGGTGCCCCTAAAATCTCCAAATATGCTTATGGAACAGATTATCATTTTGTTATCAAAGAAAAGCTTAAACAACTCTTTCAAATCTTACAGGAGGAAATAGGTGAGATCAACGGAAGGGTTTTTGTAGATTCTGCACCAGTCATGGACAAGGCATGGGCTGGGCGAAGTGGTTTGGGTTGGATGGGTAAAAACACTAATCTGATTAACAAAAAAGTAGGGTCTTTCTTTTTTATTGCAGAAATGATCCTCGACTTGAAATTGGATTACGATACCCCTGTAACTGACCATTGTGGAACTTGTACCGCCTGTATTGATTCATGTCCTACCGGGGCATTGACCCCCTACAATATTGATGCAAGCAGGTGCATTTCCTACCTTACAATAGAACTAAAAGATCAGATTCCAAGTGAATTTCAAAACAAAATGGACGATTGGTCCTTTGGATGTGACATTTGTCAGGACGTATGCCCATGGAACCGTTTTTCCAAACCTCACAGTGAACCCCTCTTTGAACCCCGCACCGAATTACTTGAATTCACGAAAAAAGATTGGGAAGAACTCACTGAAACCACATTTGATATCATCTTTAAAAATAGTGCCGTCAAGAGAACCCGGTACAAGGGTTTGAAAAGAAATCTTGCATTTCTCAATGATTAGTAAGAAAATATACTAGTAACTATAATTGATAATAATTTGCAGCTTTTTCATAAAATTCCAATATACCGATCGTTAAATTGAGTTTTGCTCCTCATTATAAATTCTAACGAGTTTGTATGATAAAATCATTAAGTCCGAAATTCATTAAATCCAACAACCACCTCCTGGATTTTTTAAAAACTAATAACTAAAGAAGTCATATTTTCTAATACTGCAATAAAATTAAAAGATTGAAATCTGAGAACTATAGACTCAAAAATTAGTTAATTTTGAAAAAATTTAGAGTCAATAACTTTTTTCTTCCCAAAAATTTCTGAAGAAATAAATATGAAAATTCCAGCTTTATTAGTTTTTATCTTGTTTTTGTTTGTCCACTGTCAAAAGCAGCTAACACCAATTGAAATTAGTGCGGAGGATTTTCATTTAGCTCAGGATGAATTGACTGCCGTCATGGTACATGATATCTTCTCTCCCCCTTTGGCTAGTAGAGTCTATGCCTATTCAAATGTAGCTGCCTATGAGATACTTGCCCAAACAAAAGATTATCCCCATTCCAGCTATGCATCGGTTTTAAAGGATTTTAATGGCATCACTCCTGCGAAAGATAGCTTGGTGAATCTCAAACTTTCAGCCCTAATTGCCTTTTTGGAAGTGGGAAAAAATCTTATCTTTTCTGTGGACAGGATGTCAGATTATATCGATGGCCTATCCCAAAAATGGATGGATCAAAACTCCAAGGTTTACAATGCTTCACGCCAATATGCCCTTCAAGTGGTAGGGGAGATCAAAGCTTGGTATGACAAAGATAATTATAAGCAAACCCGAACTTTCCCCAAGTTCTATGTTGATTACGACAGTCCATCCCGATGGCAACCGACCCCCCCGGAATATATGGATGGAATAGAACCGCATTGGAGTAAAATCAGACCATTTATATTGAACTCCTCAAAGCAGTTTCAACCTGAGCCACCCCCTCCCTTTTCTATGGAGCCCGATTCACCCTTTTATAAAGAGTTAGAGGAAGTTTATAGCATAGTTCGTGATATTCAACAAAATGACGAGAAGGATGAAAGGCAGGAGATCGCCAAATTCTGGGACTGCAATCCTTATGTATCCACCCACAAGGGACATGTCATGTTTGCCCTAAAAAAAATCAGTCCAGGTGCTCATTGGATTGGGATAACAAAAATTGTAGCACGCAACACTGGAGCAAATGTAGATGCAACTGTTGCGGCATATACTCATACTTCCATAGCTATTGCAGATGCGTTTATTAGTTGTTGGGACGAAAAATACAGGAGTAATCTAATCCGTCCTGAGACTCTTATCAATAAAGTTTTAGATGAAGATTGGTATCCAGTTTTGCAGACCCCTCCTTTTCCAGAATATACCAGTGGTCACTCTGTAGTTTCCGGGGCGGCCTCAGTAATCCTTACCGACTTCTTTGGGGATAATATTGCCTTTAAAGATGATACAGAGTTACCCTACAACCTTCCTATTCGCAGCTATAAATCATTTAAACATGCAGCTGAGGAGGCTGCTATCAGTAGGCTATATGGAGGAATTCATTATCGTAAGGCTATCGAAGAAGGTTTAAAACAAGGCCGCAATGTGGGGAACTTTATCAGTTTAAAACTGGGTTTGCGATAACTAATTACCCCAATAAAATACAAACTAGTGGGAATTGATAAATTCCGATAATGTTCCAATAAAATTCCTGTTAAATTCCAGAAATGGATAGGTGTAATAAAATTCAACCAAAGCTTTTGTTTGAGGGCTAGACCCGTGTTGTGACGCCAACAGCTGTGAAATGAATTGTTGCGCCTCTTTCTCTCCATCTGTTTGTGCTATGGCATATATTCCCAAAAGATGATTCTTGGAAGATTTAAACAATTGTTTTTTAGAGTACTTGGCTACTTGCGATAGCGAATTTTGCGCTTTTTCGCTTTGTTTTTCTCTATCTTGAAGGTAAGCCAAAAGAAACCTTTCCATACGCTGATCAGGATCGAATGGTTTTCCTACTCCTAGGTGTTCGGGCCACATTAATGCCGCCTCAAGCCTTTGAGTCGCTTTGTCATGATCCCCTTTAATGATTGCTTCTAATGCACTACCAATGTAGGCATTGGTATAAATCTTTCTACCCTCGGTTGCGTGTTCGTAAGGTAAGATTCTTAAATTCTTGAGCAGTCCGATTGCCTTATCATAATCTTTAAGTTTATTGAGTGTTTGAGCCAAAAGCATACCAGCAAAATAGTTGTCCTGATCCTGTTTATATGTCTTCTGGATGATTTTAAGGGCAGCTATTGAGTTTCCTGATTTGAAATGATCCTCAGCCAGAGAAAAGGCGTAACGCCAATTTTTTGGAGATTGGTTATATGCCATTTGTAAATCCTTTTGATATCCCGACATTTGATGTTCTTTAAATAACATTCCTCTGATGAAGTAAAATAAGTGATCTTTGGGGGTTTGTCCCAAATCTTTAAAAATTTCAATACCCTTTTCCGTTTGTGCACGTCCCATCAGGTTGAGACTCATTAGATATTTCGCCTTCCAGGAGGGATGATTGGCAACTACCCATTCCATCATATTTAAGCTTTCTCTCCTGAATGGGAAAACAAATGCAATGGATTCATCTTCCAAGGCGCTAAGAGCCATGCGGTTTTGATTTAAATATGCCAACCATAGTGAATTGAGCAGATGTTTGGGCCCCGATTTAAGAATTTTTATGGCTTCCGAATTTTGATTTCTATTGTGATAGAACAAGGCTAATTCCAGAAAAGTTTGGTATGGAAATTCGGATTTGTGTGAATCTCTTACAGCGTTTTTGTCAGCTTCACCTAGCAAATGTTTTTCATAAACTGCGAAGTGATTGATGGGGTCTATTTTTTCAATTGCTGAAATAGTCTGTATTGCATTTTCTTTTTCACCCATAATCCGATAAAGCAGAGCTTGTTGGGAAAGAGCATTGATGTTTTCGGTATTAAATTTTAACGCTATGTCATTGTAGTGTTTTGCATCTTTGTATTTTTTTTCAATCATATTGATTTGCGCCAGTAATGTATTAGCTGTAGAGCGGTAGGCCATTGACCGGGCTGCCCACCCCAAGTGTTCTTTTGCGTTAATCCAGTCTTTACTGGCCATATATGCAATTCCTGCACAGTAATTGAGTCCTGTGTGATAGGCGTCTATTTGTAAACCTGTGTTTGCAATAGAAAGTGATTGATCATAATCACCGTTTCTGAAGTATAGGGAGGATAGTTCCTTTCTGGCCTCGAGATGGAGTGGATCATCTTCGATAATTTCAATAAGCAATTTTTCAGCCAATGCGAAATCTCGATAACGTTGGGCATCTTTAGCCTTCAAAAAAGTTTTCTCTAGTGTATTTAAAGCAATCACATCGGGATTTTCAAAACTTCTTTTTATTAGGGGCGGTTGAAGGTCATAATGTAATTCTAATGCTGGGGCGTCTATAGAAAAATTCCCGGTAGGTTTCGAAAAATAAAGTACATGCGTGCTGTTGGGGGTGGTTTTAAGTTTTTGTGTTTGTGTTTTTTCACCCGATTTAATAGTTACAACAGATTCGGAAGCTTTGAAAGCATTGATTCTAACTTCCAAAGATTTATTTTTTTCGATCACATTCATGGCACCATATGCAGACGCTTCTTTGATACCACCAATTTCTTTTACTGGAAACCATACTTCAGTCCACTGGTCAGTTAGATGGGGATCAAAAGTAGCTTGACTGATGGGGTTTTCCTCGCCAGGGAAATACTGTACATAAAGTCTACCGGCTTGGTATTCTATGTATTGACCATCAGTATCAGTAAGTAGGTCTTCCCATATACCACCTGCTCGTGAAAGATTCCAGAGCCATAATTTTTGTCCTGGAATTTCGTCATATCGCCCCCAGTGACCAAATCCCATGTCGCTATCCTTATAATATCCTCCAAAAAAATCGTTAAACTCTCCAACAACATGGTATGATTTACTAGGGCCAAAATTATTCTGGTTGTAGCGTGACAAATCTCTATTTAATGGGTCAAAAGGCCAGGATTTAGCCATACCTCCATGGGTAAGGAATTGGTTCCCTGGAGTATAAAACACTAAATCTTGCCTAGCACCAGCAGCTGCGGTCATCCAGTTATAATAGGCCTGCTCAGTATCTGTAGGGTTATACCACACTGCTTCTGTGGTAAAAGCACTTTGGTCTTTGGGTAGAATTATCTTTACGCGCCATTGTGTTCTAGAGGGTAAATCAATTCCGCCTACTGTACACATTACACTCCCGTCTGAGAGCTTATCGAGCCGATAGTCTGCAGGTGTACCAGTACCAGGATGATGTCCGATTATACCAAAATTAAATTCTATCCCGCCAGATGTCCATGGACCGCGCATGGCAATATTTCTGAATTTGGCCACCTCATTTTTATACACGAACTCATTACCATTACTTTTATCAACAGCGCCCCAAACTTTTCCTCCAACTTCAGGTAATACAGTTACCTCAATCCATTCATTTTCTAATGTAACTTTTTTGAATTCCTTAAATGTTTTTTCAAAATCATAACCTTGAAATTTGTGGTAGGGGTATATTTTGGGATTGAATA
>CACNDW010000020.1:0-5000 GCA_902619315.1 uncultured Bacteroidota bacterium
TCAAGCGTATAACATTTTCTATATCTTGTTTATGAACCATTTCAACGGTAGTATGCATGTATCGCAAGGGTAACGAGATAAGGGCAGAGGCGACTCCACCGTTGCTGTATGCAAATGCATCAGTATCAGTACCAGTATAACGCGAGGATGCCAGTCGTTGGAAAGGAATTTTTTGAGACTCTGCTGTCTTGATTATATGTTCTCTCAATTTATTTTGTACCGCGGGAGCATAAGATATAACAGGACCTTTACCCATTTCAATATGACCTTGTTCTTTTTGATTGATCATGGGAGTAGTTGTGTCATGACAAACGTCTGTTACGATTGCCAAATCAGGTTTTATGGTTTGTGTAATCATTTCTGCACCGTGAAGTCCAACTTCTTCCTGAACTGAATTGGTAATATATAGCCCAAATGGTAATTTGATTTTATTTTCATGTAGTAATCTGCCTACTTCTGCAATCATAAACCCCCCGGCACGATTGTCGATGGCGCGGCAGACAAACTTATTATTGTTTACGATTTGAAAGCGGTCGGGATAGGTGATTACACATCCCACATGCACACCCATTTTTTCCACTTCCTTCTTATCTTTTGCACCGATGTCAATGAATATATTATCCAATTTCGGGGATTCTTCTTTTCCACTCTTTCGGGTGTGGATTGCTGGCCAACCGAAGACACCTTTAACAATTCCTTTTTGGGTGTGAATGTTGACCCATTTGGAAGGTGCAATTTGGTGGTCGCTTCCACCATTTCGGATAACATAAATCAAACCCTTATCAGAAATATAATTTACATACCACGAAATCTCATCCGAATGTCCCTCAATTACTACCTTGAGGTTTGCATCGGGATTGATTACGCCAACAGCAGAACCATATGTATCAGTTATAAATGTATCAACATAGGGTTTAAGGTAATTCATCCATATTTTTTGTCCCTCCCACTCATAGCCTGTTGGAGAAGGATTGTTGAGATAAGTCTCCAAAAACAAAATGGATTTTTTATTCAAAAGCTTCATCTGTTAAAATTTGAAAAATAGAAAGCTAAAATACACATAAGTCCCAAAATGAAAATTATTATCCATGCATTTATTACTAAATTTGTTTACCATGAAGCCACTTGCTCTAACGACTTTTCTTTTGGTGATTCTTTGTAGAAATGTATCGGCCCAAATTTTGCCACCCCTATCTGAAGACTTTTTTGTCATCGAAGGGGATACTATCATAAACTCAAGCATTCAACTTAAAGAGGTGGTTTTATTTGAGCCTTTGAGATTTAACAACTATCAAGAGGCAAAAAGATATGTAATTCTTAGAGAAAGAACCTTCAAGGTTTATCCCTATGCAAAAATTGCAGCCGACAGGTTGAATGTGCTTACTGGACGATTGAAGCAAATTAAGTCGAAAAGAAAAAGGAAAAGATATCTAAGACGAATGGAAGACTTCATATATGATGAGTTTGAAAAAGAACTTAAAAAGTTGTCTCGTTCACAGGGTCGTATTCTGATTAAATTGGTCCATCGACAAACTGGAGAAACTTCACACAGCTTAGTCAAGGAACTACGAAACGGGTGGCGGGCATTTGTCTATCAAACTTCCGCTTCGCTTTTCAAACTTTCTCTAAAAGATACCTATGATCCTGAATCAGTATATGAAGATTATCTGATTGAAGATATACTACAAAGAGCTTTCTCTGAAGAACGATTGGAGCGTCAAGACACTGCTTTGGATTATGACTTGGATATTTTGTACAAATTTTGGAAGGAAAATAGACCAAAATCCACTGCAAAAAAAAACCCCCCATCTCGCTGATTGCTTTGTGGTCAAGTATTGATTTCTTAGAATTCTATTAGGGTACAAAATATTTTAAAAAAAAGGTAAAAAAGGTATTGCGAAGAAGAAAAAGCGTTCTATATTTGCACCCGCAAGAAAATATTTCCAATTGTTGTAAATAATTTTTTAGCATCAAGTTCATTGATATACAGATTATAAAATGACAGCGCGTATCAATAGATACGAAGCGAATTAGAAACCATTTTGAGACTTTAGTCAATCAGTTGTTGATTCGTTAATATTATTAAAAAACAACAACGAAGAGTTTGATCCTGGCTCAGGATGAACGCTAGCGGCAGGCTTAACACATGCAAGTCGAGGGGTAACAGGGATTGCTTGCAATCCGCTGACGACCGGCGCACGGGTGCGTAACGCGTATGCAACCTACCTTTTACTGGGGGATAGTCAAGAGAAATTTTGAATAATACCCCATACGATCTGATTCACTCCTGTGAAACAGAAGAAAATTCCGATGGTAAAAGATGGGCATGCGTCCTATTAGTTTGTTGGTGAGGTAACGGCTCACCAAGACTACGATAGGTAGGGGTCCTGAGAGGGAGATCCCCCACACTGGTACTGAGACACGGACCAGACTCCTACGGGAGGCAGCAGTGAGGAATATTGGACAATGGAGGCAACTCTGATCCAGCCATGCCGCGTGCAGGAAGACGGCCCTATGGGTTGTAAACTGCTTTTATACAGGAAGAAACGTTAGTACGTGTACTAGCCTGACGGTACTGTAAGAATAAGGATCGGCTAACTCCGTGCCAGCAGCCGCGGTAATACGGAGGATCCAAGCGTTATCCGGAATCATTGGGTTTAAAGGGTCCGCAGGCGGTCTGATAAGTCAGAGGTGAAATCCTATCGCTCAACGATAGAACTGCCTTTGATACTGTTAGACTTGAGTTATTGTGAAGTAGTTAGAATGTGTAGTGTAGCGGTGAAATGCATAGATATTACACAGAATACCGATTGCGAAGGCAGATTACTAACAATATACTGACGCTCATGGACGAAAGCGTGGGTAGCGAACAGGATTAGATACCCTGGTAGTCCACGCCGTAAACGATGGTCACTAGCTGTTTGATGCACATTGGTGTGTTGAGTGGCTAAGCGAAAGTGATAAGTGACCCACCTGGGGAGTACGCTCGCAAGAGTGAAACTCAAAGGAATTGACGGGGGCCCGCACAAGCGGTGGAGCATGTGGTTTAATTCGATGATACGCGAGGAACCTTACCAGGGCTTAAATGTAAGTTGCATGGATCAGAGATGATCCTTTCTTCGGACCACTTACAAGGTGCTGCATGGTTGTCGTCAGCTCGTGCCGTGAGGTGTCAGGTTAAGTCCTATAACGAGCGCAACCCCTATCGTTAGTTGCCAGCAAGTTAAGTTGGGTACTCTAGTGAGACTGCCGGTGCAAACCGAGAGGAAGGTGGGGATGACGTCAAATCATCACGGCCCTTACGTCCTGGGCTACACACGTGCTACAATGGCCGGTACAGAGAGCAGCCACCACGCGAGTGGGAGCGAATCTTTAAAGCCGGTCTCAGTTCGGATCGCAGTCTGCAACTCGACTGCGTGAAGCTGGAATCGCTAGTAATCGCATATCAGCCATGATGCGGTGAATACGTTCCCGGGCCTTGTACACACCGCCCGTCAAGCCATGGAAGCTGGGGGTACCTGAAGTCGGTGACCGAAAGGAGCTGCCTAGGGTAAAACTGGTAACTGGGGCTAAGTCGTAACAAGGTAGCCGTACCGGAAGGTGCGGCTGGAACACCTCCTTTCTAGAGAAAGACGACGATACAACAAACACTGGCTTAAAGCAAATTTCTGTTCGCTTAGCTGTCATTTTTTATTATAATGTACTATTTACCCAACAAGAGAGTCTCGTAGCTCAGCTGGTTAGAGCGCTACACTGATAATGTAGAGGTCGGCAGTTCGAGTCTGCCCGAGACTACTTTTTTAAGTTCAAATCAGAAATTGGAAGTTAGTACTACAGAGAATCTAGGGTGAGCAATGTCCCTGAAAGTGGGAAATTGTCCCTGTTTCAATCATGGGGAATTAGCTCAGCTGGCTAGAGCGCTTGATTTGCATTCAAGAGGTCATCGGTTCGACTCCGATATTCTCCACTATAAAGTTCTTTGACATATTGAGAATACAAGAGTTAACTATTATATAATTATATAATAGAGTAACGAGCAAATAATAGAGAATTTTTTAAAAGCAATTTTAAAGAAAGAGTAATTAAGTTACGATAGGCTAATTAAGAGCGTATGGGGAATGCCTAGGCTCTCAGAGGCGATGAAGGACGTGATAAGCTGCGAAAAGCTACGGGGAGTGGCACATACACTATGATCCGTAGATTTCCGAATGGGGCAACCCACTATGTTGAAGACATAGTACCCGACTTTGTCGGGAGCAAACCCGGAGAACTGAAACATCTAAGTATCCGGAGGAGAAGAAAACAAAAGTGATTCCGTTAGTAGTGGCGAGCGAAAGCGGAATAGCCCAAACCCAATTTGTTTCGGCAAATTGGGGGTAATAGGACCTCAACATTCAATGCTTGCAGAACTAGAAACTACTGGAAAGTAGTACCATAGAGGGTGATAGTCCCGTAAAGGTAATAAGAGTAATTGATAGAGGTATCCTGAGTAGTGCGGGGCACGTGAAACCTTGCATGAATTTGCCGGGACCATCCGGTAAGGCTAAATACTCCTGAGAGACCGATAGTGAACCAGTACCGTGAGGGAAAGGTGAAAAGAACCCTGAATAAGGGAGTGAAATAGAACCTGAAACCATATGCTTACAAGCGGTCGGAGCCAGACTTGTCTGGTGACGGCGTGCCTTTTGCATAATGAGCCTACGAGTTACCTTTGTTAGCATGGTTAATCCATTATGTGGAGAATCCGCAGCGAAAGCGAGTCTGAATAGGGCGTTAAGTTAGCAGTGGTAGACGCGAAACCGAGTGATCTATCCATGAGCAGGTTGAAGCTGTGGTAACACATAGTGGAGGACCGAACCCGTTGACGTTGAAAAGTCTTGGGATGACTTGTGGATAGGGGTGAAAGGCCAATCAAACTCGGAAATAGCTCGTACTCCCCGAAATGCATTTAGGTGCAGCGTTGTAATAGTTTTATAGAGGTAGAGCTACTGATTGGATGC
>CACNDW010000020.1:7500-9034 GCA_902619315.1 uncultured Bacteroidota bacterium
TTTGGCTATTGAATTAAAACAACTTGGAGCAAGGGATGTTTGTGAAGGTAATCGTTTAGTTCATTTTACCGGTGACAAGGGTTTTATGTACAAAGCAAACCTTTGTTTGCGAACTGCATTAAAAATTCTAAAACCCATTTTTCAATTTCGGGCTGAGAACGAAGGTGTACTTTATGACAAACTTTATCATTACGATTGGAGTAGTTTACTCTCTTCAGATCAAACCTTTGCAATTGATAGTGTTGTAAATGGGAAGGTTTTCAATCATTCACTATATGTTGCTCAACGTTGTAAAGATGCCATTGTAGATCGTTTTCATAAGGATCATGGAAAAAGACCGACGGTTGATACCAAGCATCCAGATATTCGATTTCACCTTCACATTTTTAATCAAAAATGCAGTTTATCCCTTGACTCTTCCGGTGATTCTCTCCACTATAGGGGTTACAGATCCTTGACGAATATTGCTCCAATAAACGAGGTTCTAGCGGCTGGGATCATTATGTTATCGGATTGGGACCAAAGAAGAGACTTCATGGATCCGATGTGTGGGAGTGGAACGTTTCTTATAGAGGCTGCTATGATGGCTTGTAAAATTCCTGTAAACCATAATCGTAATGTTTTTGGCTTTGAAAAATGGAAGGATTGGGACAATATCCTTTTTAATAAAATTAAAGATTCTAAACTCAATAGCGTCGTTTCTCCAGTAGGAAAAATCTATGGTTTTGATAAAGCCCCTTCTGCGATCGAAAAATCAACCACCAACATAAAAAATGCCGGTCTTGAGGATTTTATTCAAGTCAATAGGGCCAATTTTTTTAACTCTCAAAAAATGGGTGATACACCACTTCATCTTTTGACTAACCCACCTTATGGTGAACGTTTAAGAGGAGACATCAATACATTGTATAGAAAATTTGGAGATGTCCTAAAACGATCATACCCAGAAACAGAAGCATGGATTATTAGTTCTAATTTTGAAGCTATAAAGTCTTTTGGACTCCGCCCCAGTAGAAAAATTAAACTGTTTAATGGAAAGCTAGAAACGCGTTTGTATAATTTTCCTATATATGAGGGAACCAAAAAAATCCACAAAGTTAAAAATCAAAAGCCTTTTGAGAATTAAAGTTTTACGGGGATAGCGTAAGTTATCGTGTAGTTGAAGCCCGCTCCCCAAACATTTTCATCTGTTTTTTTATTAAAACCTGGGATGTACAAATTATCAAAATTATCTGGACGTATATCGCTCATCAATCTGTTGAGCCTGAGACTAAAGCCCATGTAAATATTGTTTATCATTTTTACTTTGATTCCTGTAATAACTTCAACCCATCGAGCAGAAAGCGCATCCTGTTCTCTAATTTCAGGACCTTTCTTAATAATTTCTGCAGGCCAATAATGATTGATCTGATAAGGTTCGTATTCATTTACTTTTTGTTTATGAAAACTATTTCCAATGCGCAACCCTAAATAAATGGCATTGTTCATTCCTTTCCAGTTTTTGAATAAATTATAATCAAAACCTAGTTTAATG
>CACNDW010000021.1 GCA_902619315.1 uncultured Bacteroidota bacterium
GAATAGTCTTTAGAAATTTCTATGTATTCATTAATAGTAACTTTTGGCGGTATGGAAGGGAAATAAAGTACTTCGGCGATAGCCATCTTGATCATAATGGCATCCAAAATAGCAATTCTGTCACTGTCCCAGTTTGGGGTTCGTCCTACCATTTCTTTTTGCAAAGCATCATTATTTAGTACAACTTTTTCTAATAATTCTATAGCAAATCTAGGATCTTCACCTTTAATATTCATTTTAGGAAAAGACAGACTATTAAGGTCTTTTGGGTTGATTTTTTGAAGAATTTTTATGATGAACGTGTTAACTACAGGCAGATCATCAATCCAAGTAAGTTCCTTATCTTCAATATAATCATAGAAACCTACTGATGGAGCAACAATCTCCCTGAAAAAAAAAGTAATAATATCTCGATCCTCATCAACTGAGGGGCTCTCTATTTGGCAATATTCTTGATATTTTTCAGACTCTACTAGAGTTTTAAAATTAGATTTTACATAGTCAAAATCCAATTCCCAAAATTTAATTTTTCTTTTATTGATATAGTTGACTAAAATGGGATGTTTAGCAATGAATTGGAGAATTTTGTTCCCCTCCAAAGATCGAGATTGTTCACAATTTTTTTTGGTTCTTAGTTTTTTTTGGAGATCTTTTAAACCTAAAGCATGTTCATATGTGGATTTAAGAAAAGCCAAAAGGGTTAAGTATAACGAAAAAGTATTAAAATAACTCTTTTTGAAAAAATCAATCTCTTGAGCTAAGTTGCCCTCCCGATTTGGTAAAAAGGAATACAATGACTGCATTACTTTGATCCGCAGATGTCTTCGGGTTAGCATTTATTGAATCACCAAAATTTGCTACAAAAATAGAGCTTTAGTTTTAATTATAGTTAACTAAAATTGCTTTTTGAAATACAGAACGAAAGCATTTGATTACATTTGATATTTATATATCTACTCAAGCGAAATGAGTGAATGAGAGCACTTCAGCACCTGAATAAATACCTGAGAAAATATTTTCTAAAGCTCCTGTTGGGAATTTTAATCACAATCATTTCAAGAGTTTTTTCCTTATTTGCTCCGCGTTTGATTGGTGATTCACTAACTGCAGTTGAAAATTTCCTTACCAATCATCAAGGCGATTTGGCTATGCTTAAGACATTACTTATCAAAAATATATTAATTATTATTGGTGCAACGCTACTATCGGGGTTTTTTACCTTTTTAATGCGTCAGACAATAATTAATGTATCCCGTTACATCGAATTTGATCTCAAAAATGAAATCTTTTCCTATTACCAAAAATTGAGTCAACGCTTTTACAAAAACAATCGTACCGGAGACTTGATGAATAGAATCAGCGAAGATGTAAGTAAAGTTAGAATGTATGTAGGACCTGCAATCATGTACAGCATCAATACAGTTACCCTTTTTATATGTGTTATTTCGATCATGTTTAGCATCGCCCCAAAGCTATCTATTTTCACTCTAATACCACTCCCACTTTTGTCATTTACCATCTACAAACTCAGCAGCGTTATCAACATAAGAAGTACTGTAGTTCAGGAAATGTTGTCAAACCTTTCCTCATATGCCCAAGAAACATTCAGTGGTATTTCTGTAATCAAATCCTATGGTATGGAGAGTATTTCTTACAAAAAATTTGATCAATTTGCACTTGAATCCAAAGAGAAAAATATGAATCTAGTCAAAGTTCAGGCCTGGTTTTTTCCTCTAATGATACTTTTGATAGGTTTGAGCAATCTAATAGTCATTTTTATTGGAGGACAACAATACATGAGTGGAGAGATAGAAATCGGAGTATTAGCTGAGTTTATAATCTACATCAATATGCTTACATGGCCAGTAGCTGTGGTTGGATGGGTAACCTCTGTAGTCCAGCAGGCAGAGGCATCCCAAAAACGAATCAATGCTTTTTTAAATGAACCTATGGAAATAAGGGATGGTTCGGGAGTCGATGTTATAATTAAAGGAGAAATTACCCTTGAAAATATTACCTTGACTTACCCAGAAACGAAAATTAAAGCCTTGGATGGGATCAATTTAAAAATAGAAAGTGGTCAATCACTTGGTATAATTGGAAAAGTGGGGTCTGGAAAATCCTCTTTACTTAATATTATCAATCGTCTTTATGATCCAAATACCGGTAAAGTTTTATTAGATGGATATGACATAAAGAAGTTTAAACTGGAAAAACTAAGAAGCTATATTGGAAATATCCCACAAAATGCATTTTTGTTTTCAGAGAGTATCCAAGATAATATTCGGCTAGGTAAAGTTGATGCAACAGATCTAGAGATTCAACAAGCATCCAGAACAGCAGCAATACATAAAAGTATTATTAAATTTAAAGATGGATATCAGACCCTTCTTGGTGAAAGAGGGCTTACATTGTCTGGAGGACAAATACAAAGGATATCAATTGCGAGGGCAATAATCAAAGATCCCCAAATATTGCTTTTCGACGACTGTCTTTCAGCGGTGGATTCTGACACTGAAGAGATTATTCTAAAAAATCTCAAGAATTACAGCCAAAATAAGACCACAATAATAGTAAGCCACCGTATTTCATCAGTTAAAGATGCCGACCACATTGTTGTTTTGGATCAGGGTAAAATCATTGAGCAGGGAGACCATCAAAAACTATTTAATTTAAAAGGATTTTATTATGATCTTTTCAACAAACAACAAAATGAAAAAGAGTATTAATTTGTTTTGTTTTAATTTTTTTAAGAATTTTGAAGTAACAACCTAATTAATTTAAACAGAAGTTCAATGTATAATAACAATGATAAGGACCAGGAAGAGATTTTTTCCAAAGTTCTACGTGCTGGAAGAAGAACTTATTTTTTCGATGTGCGTGAGACAAAGGCAAGTGATTACTATTTAACCATTACTGAAAGTAAAAAATTCACTAATGATGATGGAACGTTCCACTACAAAAAACACAAAATCTATCTCTATAAGGAGGATTTTAATGATTTCAGCTTAATACTATCTGAAATGGTAGATTTCATAATAAAAGAAAGAGGTGTGGAAGTGATAAGTGAAAGGCATCAAAAAAATTACGAAAGGGACAAAAATTTGGATGCGGCCGAAGTTCCAGGTAACAATTTTACTGATCTAAACTTTGAGGACATTTAGTCTAAATAGATCCTAACTCTCTACTACAGATTTTTTTTAGGCTGTATATTTTAATTAGATTAGTGGTCTAAACAACAGAGCTATGGCTAGAACTGAGTCCTTCATGCTTCCTTTAAATACTGAGGCACCTAATTTTTCCCTAACAAACGGAGTCGACAATATTAAGGTTACTTTGGATAAAGTCAAAGGAAGATCAGGCACCTTAGTTATTTTCATGTGTAACCATTGTCCCTATGTCTTACATCTTTTAGACAAAATGGTTGAAGTTAGTCATGACATCAAAAAATTGGGAATCAATACCGTAGCAATATCCAGTAATGACGTAGAAAACTATCCCGATGACAGGCCTGAGTTAATGCAAAAACTTGCTTTGGAAAAATCATTTGACTTTCCATACCTCTACGACCCCACTCAAGAAGTAGCCTTGGCCTACAAAGCGGCTTGCACTCCGGATTTTTATCTTTTTGATCAGGATCTAAAACTTGCTTACCGCGGTCGTTTTGATAATGCTCGTCCAAAAAATAACAATCCGGTTACAGGAAAAGATTTGATGAATGCCTGCCAAAAATTGTCAAAAGGGGCAGCACAAGAAACTGATCAGATACCCAGCTTGGGTTGTAACATCAAATGGAAAGCAGGAAACGAACCCAATGGTTTTTTGTCTATCTAATATCGATCAACTCTACCTCAAAAATCAAGCTTGCGTCAGGTGGGACTACACCCCCAGCCCCTTTCGAGCCATAAGCCAACTCACTTGGAACCACCAGTTTTGCCGATGATCCTCTCTTGAGTAAAGCGATACCTTCATCCCATCCCTTAATGACTTGCCCCATGCCCAAAGGAAAAACGATGGGTTCATTCCTTTGGTAGGAAGAGTCAAATACTGTTCCATCTAGCAGCATCCCCCTATAATGTACCGAAACGTTCTCACCTTTTGAAGGATAATCTCCAGACCCTTCTCGGTTGATTTTATAGTAAAGTCCGCTGTCAGTTTGCTCCATCCCGTCGGTCAATTTCTCCAGATCATTTACGGCAGCCTTCTGAACCGCTTTTAGCCGAGCTTTCTTTTCATTGATAAAAAAATCAAAAGCAGCTTTGGCATCCCAAGACTCGGCATTGGCCCCAACCCTTTCGATCGTTATGTTTTGAATCACATCATCTTTTGCAATAGCATCCACAACCTCTAACCCTTCGATCAAATATCCAAAAACAGTATGTTTACCATCCAACCATGGAGTAGCAGTGTGAGTAATAAAAAATTGACTTCCATTGGTCCCTGGGCCTGCATTAGCCATTGACAAAGTACCGGGACGATCGTGTTTGAGTTCCGGATGAAACTCGTCATCAAATTGATATCCAGGACCTCCCATGCCTGTTCCCTGAGGACACCCCCCTTGAATCATGAAATTTGCAATCACACGGTGAAACTTTAAACCGTCGTAGTAGGGTGTTCCTTTCGAACTCACCTTGTTTTCTATTGCGCCTTCAACAAGGCCTACAAAATTACCTACAGTTCCTGGTGTTTTGTCAAAGGTCAATTGGATTTTAATATCTCCTTTTTCAGTTTTGAAATGGGCAAAAATTCCCTCCTCCATGATGTGTGCTTTTTAATTTTTGCGAATATAGTAATAGTTGAAAGAAATAGGATCATTTGAATTAATTTCCAACTTCACTGATAAATTTTAATCGAAATAACCGCAACTCCTCTTCCTCATAATCACCATCAAATTTATCGGAAGCCAAATGCAACTCGTCTGAGTCTGCTTCCATAAAATAATTGGTCAATTCATCGATTTGATCATCATCAAAAATATCATTAATCCAATAATCGATATTAAGTTTTGTACCTGAAAAAACAATAGTTTCCATTTCGGTTATCAATTTTACCATATCCATTCCCTTGGCAGATGCAATATCTTCAAGAGATAACTTTCGATCTATACTTTGTATTAAAAACAACTTCAAAGCTGAGTTGGCTCCGGTGCTTTTAATAATCAAATCATCGGGACGTGTAATTTGGTTTTCATCAACGTATTTCTTGATAAGCTCAATAAATTTTGATCCATACCGTTTTGCCTTACCCTCTCCTACTCCATTAATTTGATTTAGTTCTTTCAAACTAATTGGATATTTAAGTGCCATGTCCTCAAGCGAGTATTCCTGAAAAACAGCAAAAGGAGGAACATCCTCCTCCATAGCAACTTTTTTTCTTAATGAGCGTAATAAGTCCATCAATACTTTGTCAATGTCTATTATAGGTTTATTGAAAGGAAACCTCCGTTTATTCGATTCATAATCGTGGTCGGCGGTAAATAAAAACGAAACGGGTTGGTTCAAAAAAGATCTGGCTTTTGGGGTGAGTTTGATGACCCCGTAGGTCTCAATATCTTTAATCAAGTATCCTCCAATTATAGCCTGTCTAAGCAATGCCATCCAGAATTTAGCATCCATGTTTTTACCAACACCAAAAAAATGTTTTTCATGAGTTCGATGTGAAATTATCAAAGCATTTTTTACACCGGTCAAGGTTTTGACGATTTCTTTTGACTTGTATTTTTCTTTTGTATCCAAAATAATTTGAATCAAGATTTTTAATTCTTTACCTGCTTCACTTTTAGTTTTGGGATAACGCATATTGTCATCCATATCTGCACCCTCGCCATTTTCTGAATCAAATTCTTCTCCAAAATAATGCAGAATGAACTTCCTTCTTGAAATGGAAGTTTCTGCATAGGATACCATTTCATTTAGTAGTGCAAATCCCACTTCCTGCTCAGCCACAGGCTTTCCTGACATAAATTTTTCTAATTTTTCAATGTCTTTGTAGGAATAAAAAGCCAAGCAGTGTCCCTCTCCTCCATCTCTCCCAGCTCTTCCAGTTTCTTGGTAGTAACTTTCTATACTTTTAGGGATATCGTGGTGAATCACAAATCTTACGTCAGGTTTATCAATTCCCATTCCGAATGCAATTGTAGCAACGATTACATCA
>CACNDW010000022.1 GCA_902619315.1 uncultured Bacteroidota bacterium
GTGTTTCAACCGATTTTGACGGAAATTATAGTATTTCCGCAGAGGAAGGACAGACACTTCAATTTAGCTTCGTTGGGTATCAGAGTATGGACCAACAAGTAGGAGAGTCTTCTATTGTAAATATCAGCATGTCAGCCGGAAACGCGCTTGACGAAGTTGTAGTTACTTCCCTCGGTATATCCAGACAGAAAAGATCACTTTCCTATGCAGCTCAGAATGTTGAAGCAGAAGGTATCGATGAATCCAGAGCAAATGGAAACCTTGTAAATTCTCTGCAAGGTAAAGTTGCGGGTATATCTATTACAACAACTAGTCAAGGTGTTAACTCACAATCAAGAGTTATACTTAGAGGTAATAGATCTATCGCCGGGAGTAGTCAACCTCTTTATATTGTTGACGGTGTACCTCTTGGTGGAGACATCCAAGATTTTAGCCCAGATGATATAGCCTCAATTAGCGTTCTTAAAGGAGGTAATGCTGCAGCACTTTATGGAGCAAGAGCTCAGAACGGTGCTATTATTATTACAACAAAATCTGGTAAAAAAGATACATTTGATGTTAATGTAAACTCAACTGTTACTTTTGACACTGCAGATATTTTATTGGAATTTCAAAATGAGTATGGTTCTGGAAATTCTGGGACTTTTACATCATTCACTACTGACTCTTGGGGAGCAAAATTGGGAGGTTCTCAACCCCATTGGTCAAATAACCCAGACCTTTCTGGCACAAGCATTCCTTATGTTGCCCAACCAGACAACGTCAAAGACTTTTTTGAGACTGGAGTAAATATTTCAAACAACATTTCACTTGTTGCTGGAGGAGATAACATAAGAACTTTTTTCAGTTATACTAATGATGTGCGAAGGGGAATTGTTCCTAACAACGAGCTTGAAAGACATAGTATTAATTTAAAAATTGATAATGAGATGCTTGATGGAAAACTTCGAGTTAGCTCTAGAATCAATTATATCAAGTCAATTACTGATAATGCACTTCCAGGTTGGGAATCTTATGACAATCCTCTAAGGGGCGCATACAGACTTCCAAGAAACGTTAGAACTGCTGACGCAGCAAACTTTGAATTTACAGACGCTTCAGGAAATAACAAACAAAACTATTGGAAACCACTTGATAATGGTAATGGTAACCCATACTGGGTAATTAACCGTAACAACAATGAGAGAGTTGATGATAGAGTTGTTGGTTATGCATCTGTTGAATATGATATTATTGATGACTTGACATTACTTGTAAGATCTGCAATTGATAGTAGATCAAGCAATAATGAAAGGAGATATTGGAATGATTCATATATCATAGCTCAAAATGGAAACTATCAAGTAAATAATAGTTCAGCACTTGAGTGGAATAATGATTTTCTTTTGACATACAAAAAAGACCTTACTGATGATATTTCATTAAGTGCTAGTCTTGGTGGTAATAACAGAGTTGTAAAAAGTGAAGGATCTAATATCAACACTGGTGGACTAAATGCACCTAACGTTTTTGCTATTTCAAATGCTCAACAGTTAAGTGCAAGCCAATCTATAGGTGAAAAAGAAGTAAATTCACTTTATGCTTTCGCAAATCTTGGTTACAAGGATTATGCATTCTTGGATGTAACTTACAGACAGGATACGAGTTCTACCTTACCAATAGATAACAATCAATATGACTACTATTCTGCTGGTCTAAGTTTGGTTCTTTCTGATGTGGTTGATTTACCATCTGCTGTTGATTTTATGAAATTAAGAGCTTCATATGCTGAGGTTGGAAATGATACTGACCCTTACAGACTTTCAAGATTGGCAAACCTTCAAAATGGCGGGTTCATTGCACTTGCTGGATCAGTTCCTAACCCTAATTTGAAGCCTGAAATGACAAAGACTTTTGAGGTTGGATTAGATGCTACTCTTTTCAATAGAGTTAATCTTGATCTGACTTACTATAAGTCCAATAGTCAAGACCAATTGTTTCAACAAAATGTACCACAAGGTTCTGGAGCTTCATCAAGGTTTGTTAATGGAGCTGATATTGAAAATAGCGGTATAGAGGCATTCATAAATGTTGGTATTTTAACTAAAGGAGATTTTTTATGGGATGTTAGTTTTAACTATGCAGCTAATGATAGTAAAGTTCTCAAGCTTGCTGAAGGTTTAGATCAGCTGAATTATGGAAATGACTTTATGAGATCTTTTAGGTTAGACGTAGGTATGCCTTGGGGTAGTATGTATTCCAGAGGTTTTGAAAGAGACGCTCAAGGTAGAGTTCTTATGAATGCTAATGGTACTCCAACTGTAACACCTGGTCAAACAGTTAATGTTGGAAACTTTAACCCTGACTGGATTGGTGGTTTAACCAATACCTTCTCTTATAAAAACTTTGATCTTAGAGTTCAGATCGACATGCGTCAAGGAGGAGATGTAATCTCGTTTACAAGATCAATCTTATCCTCTGATGGAGTGTTAGCTGTTACTGGTGTAGGAAGACAAGGTGGGGTAGTTTTTGGAAAAGACGTTTATGCTCACGAAACCCCAGCTTCTACAGCTACTGCAGTTGATCCTGAAACATTTTGGACTAGTATAGGAGGAAGAAACTCCCCTGTTGGAGAGGCCTTTACCTATGATGCATCCAATATTAGGCTAAGGGAACTTACATTAGGTTATTCTCTTGATAGTTCTACTTTGAGTACAACTCCATTTAAAAGTGCTAAAATTTCTTTAGTTGGAAGAAATCTTGCCTTTTTAAAGAATGATTCTGATATTGATCCTGAAGCAATTCACGGTGTAGGTGCAACTAATGATGGTTACGAGGCATTCTCTTTACCAAATACCAGAAGTATAGGTCTTAATTTAAAGTTAGGATTCTAGTATATAATTTATTTCGATTTTGTTATTATAAAATTCAATCAACATAACATAATTAAAATGTCAAATAAAAATAATTTTAATAAAAATAAAATGATGAATGTTCGTATGAAATTAAGAAAGCTAGTTTGGGCTCCAATCGCGTGCCTAATCTTTGCTGCTACTTTATCTTGTGACGACGATTTTGCGGAATTAAATACAAACCCGCTTGCTCTTAGCACAGACAAATTAGCAACAAGCGATGTTTTACTTGGGCAAGCTTTTGCTCAAGCAACTTATACCTCCAACATGGGTTTGCATTGGAGAATGCAAATTTCACAGAGTTTATTCTCTGACCTTTGGTCAGGATACTATGCTACTACTTACGTAGGATTTGATTCTGACAGATTTACACAAGTTGGTAGATGGGCTGATCTTGCATGGGGCTCCTTCTATGGAGTTGCTGCACCTCAAGTTAAAATTGTTGAGGATATTGCAACAGCTAATGGTAATAATGTTGCCATGGGAATGGCTAAAGTCGTAAAAGTAAATGGCTACAGCAGAATGACTGACTACTGGGGACCTGTTCCTTATTCTTCTTTTGGAAATGAAGAACTTTCTGTTCCTTTTGATTCACAACAAGATATGTATGCTAGTTTCTTTAGCGAACTGGATGCTGCAAGCTCTGCTCTTGCTGGAGGTGGATCAGCTTTTGGTGGTTCAGACCTAGTATATGGTGGGAATGGATCAAAATGGAGAAAACTTGCTGAGAGTATGCGATTAAGATTAGCAATGAGAATTCGTTTTGTAGATCCTGCTATGTCAAAAACCCAAGCAGAGAAAGCTTACAACTCTGGTGCACTAATTACCTCTAACGATGACAATGCTTTTATTGCAACAAGTGGTGATAATAGAAATCCACTAGAAACAATTACCGACTGGGGTGAATTTAGAATGAGTGCTACAATGGAGGGTATTTTGAAGGGATTTGACGATCCTAGAAGAATGAAATATTTTGACCCTGCAGCAGATGGTGATCAAGATGGCGATGGTGATCCTTATGAAGGTCTACAAAATGGACAAACTAAGGTTGCACTCGGTACTAGTAAAAACCCAGTGACTTCTGATGTAAACGTCTATTTTAGAGATGTTGCACAGGGTGGAGCAAATCCTC
Source organism: uncultured Bacteroidota bacterium (assembly GCA_902619315.1). Lineage (GTDB taxonomy): Bacteria > Bacteroidota > Bacteroidia > Flavobacteriales > Flavobacteriaceae > UBA8316. The sequence continues at coordinate 4,024 of CACNDW010000022.1, forward strand.
CTTTAGAGTGGTTACAAGCTGCAGAAGTTCATTTTCTCCTAGCAGAAGCTGCCCTTGCAGGGTATAATGTTGGTGGTACTGCCCAATCATATTATGAGTCTGGGATAAAAGTATCTATGGAACGGTGGGGTGCTGCTGATGCAGCTGCGATTGCTGCATATACTGCAAGTAATAACACACCTGTCAGTTTTGATGGAGGAACAACACCAGCATCTTCAGACATTACAGTTGCATTCAACACGGGTGACAATGAAAAAGCTTTAGAGCAAATCATTACACAAAAGTGGATTGCTCTATTCCCAAATGGTTGGGAAGCTTATGCTGAATGTAGGAGAACAGGATATCCAAAACAACTCCCAAGAGTTCAATCTGATAACCCTGATGTACCAGTTGACCAAATACCAGCCAGAATGGTGTATACTTCTTCTGAGTACACAAACAATGCTGAAGCTGTCCAAGCTGCAGTATCATCATCAGAATTAGGTTCTGACAAAAATAATGTCAAGCTCTGGTGGGACAAAAAGTAGTCTGATTGACTAACTTAAAAAAAGAGGGTTAATACCCTCTTTTTTTTTACATTTATTATTGGTAATAAATATTGCTGTAAAATCAAAATCAAAAATATGAGCATTAAAAGTTCATTCTATTTGCTATGTAATAATTCTTTTTATTCTCTTATAATTTTATATTTTTTGTCAGGATGTACTGATAGTGAACGCTTATTTACTCAATTATCGTCATCCCACACTGGAGTTAAATTTCAAAATATTTTACAAGAGACTGACGAATTTAATGTGCTAACCTACGGATATCTTTACAATGGAGGTGGAGTTGCCGTAGGAGACATCAATAAAGACGGTCTTCCTGACCTCTACTTTACTGGTAATATGGTAGGAAGTAGACTTTATTTGAATAAAGGAGATTTCAAATTCGAGGAAATTGCAAAAGATGCGGGTGTTTTTGCCGAAGGAAACTGGAACACTGGTACAACAATGGCTGATGTAAATGGGGATGGTTACCTCGACATATATGTATGCAGATCTGCAGCTGTTAATCCTGACAGAAGAAGGAATCTACTATTTATTAATAATGGAGATTTGACTTTTACTGAGATGGGTAACAAGTATGGTGTAGATGATTCTGGGTATACAACACAAGCTGCTTTTTTTGACTATGATAATGATGGGGACTTAGATTTATATATCTTAAATCATTCAACACAAGAGTTTGCTGGTTTGGGGAAAATCTCAAAACATAATAAAAAAAGAAAAAACAAAGCTTACTCTGATAAACTAATGAAGAACGAAAATGGAAAATTTATCGATGTGAGTGACCAAGTCGGTCTGATTTCCAATGTGCTTGGTTTTGGTCTAGGAATAGCAATATCCGATTTAAATAATGATGGTTGGCTTGACATATACATATCCAATGATTACAATGAACAGGATTACCTATATTTTAACAATGGAGATGGAACATTCAAAGAAAGTTTAGAGGATTATATTGGTCACGTTTCTCTTTACTCGATGGGATCTGATATCGCTGATATAAATAATGATGGATTTACAGATATCATGACCCTTGACATGCTTCCAGAGCATAATTATAGGATCAAAATGACCTCAGGTCCTGATAATTTTGAAAAACTAAGTTATTTATGGAAAAATGGTTTTTACCATCAGACCATGAGAAACATGTTACAACTTAATCAAGGGGGTAGTTATTTTTCTGAAATTGGTCAATTTTCTGGAATCTCTAATACAGATTGGAGTTGGGCTTCCTTATTTACCGATTTTGATAATGATGGTTATAAAGATTTATTTATAACCAATGGTTACAAAAAGGATTATACTAATATGGACTTTATGAACTATGTAGTTCAAGAAAGAATAAATGAGAAAAAAAATAAAAAGAAAATAAACCTCTCTGAAGTAATTAAAAAAAT
>CACNDW010000023.1 GCA_902619315.1 uncultured Bacteroidota bacterium
AGCTCAAATGGATTTAGAAGCAGTTTACGAAGTGCCGGGCGGTGCTAACCCTGCCATTTTATTGGACAATCCCAATTTTAATAGAAAAATCCCTACAGAAGTTTTGATAAAACTTCAAGGCAACCTTCTTAAACCTGACGATCCTATTTTCGAAATTGATTTTCCTAACACAAGTGCTGTTGTAACATCCGAAATAAATTATCGTTTAGCAGATCCACAAATCAGTCAACTACAAGCCATATCGCTACTTTCTCAGGGAATATTCATCAATGAGGTCTCGGTAAGTGTCCAAGGGATTACTAATAACTTGTACGAAAAAGCATCTGATCTTTTAAGTAACCTTATGGGTGATGATAACGGTAAAATTCAAGTTGGACTAAATTATTTGCAGGGAGACAAGAGTAAGGTAATGGACATAAACTCAGATGATCGATTAGGATTGACACTTTCCACACAGATTACTGATAAAATCTTGCTGAACGGAAAAATTGGTGTTCCAGTAGGCGGAATTGAAGAAACACTCATAGTAGGAGATTTACAGATTGATTTTATACTCAACGAGGAGGGCAGTTTGAAGGCTAAGGTTTTTAATAAAGAAAATGAGTTTAGATACATTGGTGATGAATTAGGATATACACAAGGTGTTGGCTTGTCTTACCAAGTTGATTTTGAAACTTTTAGAGAGCTAATTGGCAAAATAGTTAAAGGTAGTCAACTTAGTCAGGTAAAACAAAGTAAACAAATAGTTTCCAAGCCATCTAGTGTAGGCATAAACTTTATCAATAAAAATTAACTAAAAAAGAGGGAATCTGATGAGGTTGCTATGGATTAATAATTAAATTTGGCATTTATTTTGCTAATGCCATCCACAATAAGCAACATAGGTGTTTTGACCTCCGGAGGAGATTCCCCAGGAATGAATGCTGCTGTAAGAGCTGTAGTTAGGACTTGTGCCTTCCACAATATAGGTTGTTATGGAATTTATCGCGGCTATCAGGGCTTGATAGATAACGATATGAAACCTATGAACGCCAGAAGTGTCAAAGATATCATCAATAAAGGAGGCACTGTACTTAAATCAGCAAGATGTCTTGAATTCAGAACTACGGAGGGAAGAAAACTTGCATACGAAAACCTTAAAAAAGAGAATATTGACGGTTTAGTGGTTATTGGAGGTGATGGTTCTTTTACTGGTGCTATGATCTTTGAAAAAGAATTTTCTTTTCCGGTCATTGGAATACCAGGAACGATTGACAATGACATTCAAGGTACTAGATTTACCCTGGGATATGATACTGCCTTGAATACTGTCATAGACGCAATCGACAAAATTAGAGACACCGCAAGCTCCCATAACCGTTTGTTTTTTGTTGAAGTAATGGGAAGAGATGCAGGCCACATTGCTCTTAACGCTGGTATTGGCGCAGGTGCAGAAGAAATTCTCATTCCAGAAGAGGATATGGGTCTAGAACGCCTTTTGGATTCCCTTAAAAGAAGTGAAAAATCTGGTAAATCCTCCAGTATTGTTGTAGTAGCAGAGGGAGACAAAACTGGAAAAAATGTTTTTGAAATTGCTTCTTACATAGAGAATAATCTTCCCTATTATGAAGTGAGAGTATCCGTATTGGGTCACATGCAAAGAGGTGGAACTCCCTCATGTTTTGACAGGGTTTTGGCTTCGCGTATGGGTGTATATGCAGTAGAAAGTTTATTGGATGGAAAATCAAATAAGATGGTTGGAATTATTGATGAAAACATAACCCTCACTCCCTTCAAGCAAGCCATTAAGGGTAAATCTAAAATAAATAATAACCTGATAAGAGTTTCAGACATATTATCAATATAAATGCAAATTAAATTTAAATAAATATATAATGGCTTTAAAAATCGGAATTAATGGATTTGGAAGAATAGGTAGACTAGTTTTTCGCTCGGCAATGAAGCAGTCAGATGTTTCTATCGTTGCAGTCAATGATCTTTTGGATGTCAATCATTTGGCATATCTACTAAAGTATGATTCGGTTCATGGTCCCTATGAGGGAGAAGTGTCCGTTAATGGTAATAATTTATTTGTAGATGGTCAGGAAATACATATCACTGCCCAGAGAAATCCTGCTGAAATTGGTTGGAGAGATATGGGTGTAGAAATTGTAGCAGAATGTACAGGAATTTTTACCACTTTGGAAAAGGCTCAAGCTCATATTGACGGTGGGGCAAAAAAAGTGGTAATTTCAGCACCCTCAGCAGACGCACCGATGTTTGTTATGGGAGTTAATCACTTTGAGGCTACTCCTGACCAAACCATTGTCTCCAACGCATCTTGCACTACTAATTGTTTGGCTCCTATTTCAAAAGTCCTTAATGATAATTTTGAAATTGTTGAAGGATTAATGACAACTGTTCACGCAACTACCGCAACTCAGTTTACAGTAGATGGCCCTTCCAAAAAAGACTTTAGGGGGGGCAGGAGTGCGCTTTTGAATATTATGCCCGCTTCAACAGGTGCTGCTAAAGCAGTTACAAAGGTGATTCCTGAACTGGAAGGAAAATTAACTGGTATGGCTTTTAGAGTTCCAACTGCCAATGTATCGGTTGTAGATTTGACCGTTAAACTCAAAAAAGAAACATCTTATGAGGAAATAAAAGCTGTAATGAAATCTTCATCTGAAAATGAGATGAAAGGCGTTTTGGGATATTCAGATGATCCTCTGGTTTCTCAGGATTTTGTTGGTGATATTAGAACATCCATTTTTTGATGTTGATGCTGGAATGGAGTTAAATTCCACTTTTTACAAAATTATTTCATGGTATGATAATGAGTTCGGATATTCCAATAAATTGATTGACTTGGCAAAGCACATTCATAAATTATAATTTTCTATAAATGATCTTTGTAGTTGATAGTGGATCCACAAAGACAGACTGGATTGCCCTTGATAATTCTGGCGAAGTTCTTTTCTCCACCCAAACCCTAGGATTAAATCCCCAAGTTCTTCCCAGTGCAATTCTTACTGAACGAATCATCAATAACTATGAATTATATCAAAATCGAGAAAAAGTTTCTCATGTACATTTTTATGGAGCTGGTTGTGGTGTCGATTCACCTGCTAGAAGGATTGAAAAGGTTTTTAAAGAAATATTTACCAGCAGTAAATTTTCCATCTTAGAAGATACGTATGCAGCAGTATATGCGTCTACTGAACCCAACACTCCTGCTATAGTATGTATAATTGGAACGGGCTCTAATTGTACCTACTTTGATGGGATAAATATAGAACAGAGGATTACATCTCTAGGTTACGTCTTAATGGATGAAGCCAGTGGAAATTTTTTCGGAAAACAACTTATCCGTGCCTTTTACTTTAAGACCATGCCAGAAGATTTAGCTAAGAAGTTTGAAGAGGAATATGACTTATCTCCTGACCAAATAAAAGAAAACGTTTATAGAAAAGAAAATCCAAATACCTATTTAGCAAAATTTGCTCAATTTATTGTAAAAAATAAAGAGGTGCTTGAGATGAAATCCATCATTGAAGATGGGTTACAAAGATTTATTACTCATCAGATACTTCAATTTGAAAATGCGAAAGATGTTCCGATTCATTTTATTGGTTCTATAGCCCACTATCTTAAGGATGACATTGATATAGCTTTGAAAAGAAATGGCTTGCGTTTGGGCAATGTTGTCAGGCGTCCTATTGATGGCTTGGTTCAATACCATCAAAAGCTTTTAAGTTAGTCGTAAATATCATTATTTGACGGCTATCATAGATATTTCTACCCGAACATGTTTGGGAAGTGTTCTTACGGCCACAGTCTCTCTGGCGGGGGCAGTCTCATTTAAAAAATAACTTCCATAAACTTCGTTGACTTCACCAAAGTCTTCCATGTCTGATAGAAAAATAGAGCTTTTTATAACATGATTAAAAGTCATCTCTGCAGCTTCCAATACATTTTTTAAATTTTCCATTACCTGTTCAGTCTCTTTTTTTATGTCTCCCTCTACCATTTTCATTAGTCTTGGATCCAATCCAATCTGACCTGAAAGATATAATGTGTCATTGACCAATATCGCTTGGTTATAGGGACCAATAGGAGCAGGAGCATTTTTTGTAGTGATTATCTTTTTCATAAATTTATCTTAAACGTCTGTCTGGCTCCCTATTTTTCTCATACTTTATGTCACTTAAAAGTCCAGATTTAATTCCAATAAAAAAATTCCATGAGGCTCGATCACTAAAAGGAACCCAACTGAAGTCCAAGCGCCAACTGTCTAAATCTCTATTGAATCTTAACTGAGTATAAGTAAAACCATGATTTTTAAAATCAAAACCTGATGATCCGCCAATTTTCCATTTAGGTGTCAATTCAATATCCCCTGAAAACATGAGTGAATTATTTGAAAAATCATTTTGATTTCTTGAGTTATTGTAGGTAAGCGAATATGTAAATCTAAGTGACCAGGGGATTTCTGCCCTGTATGAGGGGTATTTGTTTTTTACAGTATTATCCTCCTCCATTTTTCTTTCATTATTCATACCAATGGTATCCCCAAAAAGATCATCTGCTCGACCTCCACCTGAAGTGTTTTCGAAATAATTCATTGGATCCTCCTCTTCCTCTTTCTCCTCCTTCTTTTTTTTATCTTTTGTAAAGGTTTCGTTGGAAAGTTTATAACCTGTGTTTAAGTTTGCACTAGTAACCCTGAATAGTCCTCCGCCTTTACTAATATTAAACTCATTGATCCTTTGGTTTTGCTCGTTCAAAGCATACATATCAAAAGTGGCACCAACGTTAATGGATATTTCCTTGTCAAATAAATCTATTCCTGTGGTTGCACGAACAGGACTCCATTTGAATTGATCAGCCACCATATTATAACTTGTACTAAGATTCAAGTTTTTGATTAATTGTATTTTTTTTAATTCGGTTTTTGTTGTATCAGGATCTACGACTTTAGCTTCAAAGACATTATTAACTGATATACCCATACTTTTTGACAAGCCTCTTGAAGGAGTTCCATATAAACCGCCTTCGAAACGCGTATAATCTCTTGTGTTTCCATCCGCATCAATGATGTACTCATCGTAGTATTGATCGAAACTTGGAGCTGAGCTGTAAGATATTGATGGACGAATTGTATGTCTAATCGATCTTATTTTTTTATCTTCTTTAAAATTTACAGTCCCGTAAATAGTAGTGGCCATACTGAGACCATAATTGTAGGTTCGAAATGCACTAAATTGACTTATAGTATCTTTTTTTACACCGTCAATAATTGGGTCATAGTCATTGTATCTAATTGTTTTAGGTTGCCATACCTCTCTATAATTTGCACTAGCAGCCAAATTAAAATGTTTTAAAATTTTAAAATTTGTACTTAGAGGAATTGAATGTACTGCACCTGACCTAGCATTGTCATACATTTTACTTGTAAAAAGGTCTTCCTCAGATGTAATGATTCGGTTTTCTGCTCTTACGTTGTATTGTAAATTTATATTTTGTACTAAACCCTTTTTGGGTTTGTCTTTGGGCTCAAATGGAAAGATACGGTCTATACTCCCTTGAAAAGTAGGTAGTGTGAGGTTGACACTTTTGGTATTTGAGTTTTGGGACATATTTGCATTCA
>CACNDW010000024.1 GCA_902619315.1 uncultured Bacteroidota bacterium
TGACCACATTTATCCTGTTCAACACAAAATATTTTGTGGACTTACAATTCCAATAAATCTACAGATAACTACAATGTCCTATAATACAGGTAAGGGAAATAGGATAGAATCAATTGACTTTAAAGTTCTTTCTGAAGGAAGTATTTTTTACAAAGGAGTTCGAATACATAAATCAGTTGCAAAGTTAATGGTAAATATTAAGCCTTAGAATAGCTCGATTTGCTCATTGAACAATAAGAAGTCCCCCCCTATAACCCGTATTGAGTCAGTTGCCAATCTTTAATCGGTTGCGTTCTGAATTATTTCTTTTTAGTGTTCCAAAGAACTAATTCAAATAGTCCATATAAAAAAAGAAATAATATGATTCGTTCCCAAAAGACTAAACCTTTATATCTACCAACGCCAAAGGCAACTCCTGCAAGAAGAAATTCTATGGCTAATTTGAAATTCTTATTCTTATTCTTAAACATAGTGCCCCTTAATCAGAAAGGTATAGATAGATAAAATAGATGGTAGCAACCCAAAGTCCTAACGCTATAATAACTTTCTGAGTTTTCGTTAGGTTGTCCATTACTATTTAATGTAGATTTAATGTGAAGATAATGAGAAAATAAAATCATTTGAAAATTGATAAAGGAACAGGGTCACCAGTAAATGCGATTGCAGTTTTTTAATTAATATCTACTACCCTATTTTATAAATGATATTTTTTCAAATCCTCCTCCCTCCAATTTTGTCTGATTCTCTCATGCTCAATCAATTTATTCTCATCGAATAAATCATACTGAAATACTCTGCCTCTTTCATATTCAACCCATCTCCACCATCTATCAAATTCTCTTCCCTCCAGTCTTTTTTTATAAACTATTCTATTCATTTACTTCAATGTAGAATTTATAGATAGGGGTGTTAATTTTCCTTGTTAGGATTTTCAGAATGTGATTTTTGTTTTAAAGCTAATCCTTTTTTGTATCCACGATTTTTAGTCTTTTCGTAAACTACAAGAGCCTCATCATAAATTTCCGTCAAATAATCTAACTGGTCGTTTTCTTTATTATAATTTCTCACAAAATTTTCTTGACACATGATGGCAAGTACCTCTTCATTTAAATCATCGTAATCGTGATTCATCACCTTGATTGCCCGAACAAATCTTGCAGAATACGCACTTGCTTGCATTTTATATTTATTCATTTCATTTAAACTATCATAAACCTGCATGCCTCTTTCAACATCAATTTTATATGTCATTCTTTTTAGCCTTGTTAAAAGCCCAGCATGAGTTCTGCCTTCCATTAAAATTTCAAGAGAGGTAGTTTGACGAAGTTTTTTATGAGTTTCTTTTTCCCACCTTTCAGCAATTTGAATTGCTTTTTCAACATCTAAATTACCGTTTACAGCAGCATAATTAGCATAATCCATTGCACTCCATTTTTTACCAGTATTATTTATTTCTATTGTGTGAGAATCATTTTTCCATGTTTTACTTACAATGTAAGGAACTACATAACCCAATGCTCTTAATGCCCAAAACCTATGTTGACCATCAACAATTTGTCTTTCAGGATTAACTATTATTGGTATTTGTATACCGTTTTCTTCAATACTTTTTCGAAGTTTAGCAATCGTTCGAGTATTAGGCTGTCTATTAGAGTCCAAAAACTTAAACTCATCATATTCTTTAGTTTCGTGAACAGTAAAATTTTTAATTTCCATTTTTACGTTATTTATTTTATTCAAATATAATTAAAAAATTAAATTACCATAATATTACCATAAATTTTCAATATTTTTTCTATAAAAATATAAAATATACATGAAATAATTTCTATTATTTTTAAGATGATTTACAAGGTCAAAAGATATTCCTTTACTTATTCAGAGACCTCTCTATTCAAATATCGATTTACATCATAGGCATATCTTCTTCATTAAGTTCTGGCACTTCTAATCCCCTTTTGTAGGTTTTGTTATTTTAGTAATATGAAAAAGCTAATACTTGTTTTATTTATAGTTCCCTTATTTTCTTTTGGGCAGAAATATTATGTTTCAGCTGAGGGTGGTTTAAATGTGCGTGTAGCTCCTAATTTAAATTCAGCTAAAGCTGGCTTATTATTGCATAATCAAATAGTTACAATCAAATCATATACTGGCAAAAAACTAACAATTAATGATACAGATAAACAAACTGGTATAACAAAAGAAATTACTGGGGAGTGGGTAGAGATAAATGGTTTTGATATAATAGGATATGTATTTGATGGATTCTTAAAAAAGTATGAGGGAAATTTAAATGATGAGATATCAGAATCTGAGATGATATACCCTTATGGTAAATATTGTCATGAGGGAATTAAAGAGAAGGGAGAAGCTGAGTGTTTATCAATACAATTAAATTGGTCAAGTGGAAAAGGTGAATTTTATTTTGCAAGAAAAAATGGCGGTGTGGCAGAACCAGGTGAATGGATCGAATTATTAAAAAGGGATGGTAATAAGATTTACTTAAGTAGAGGTTATTTTGGTTATGAAGATTCAATTGATGATTACAAATATTTTTTTATGAATAATTTCGAAATAATAGCTCAAAAAAATTACATCATAATTACAAATTATTATGGGAAGGGTAATTCAAAAAGATATAACTTAATGTAACGATTTCAACAATAAATTTTAAATTATTCAACATTTATGTTCAAACTACTCCGCTTTGCCGTTAAAAACTATCAATACGCTGTAATGGGTTACACGCTATTTAAGGCTGCAAAAAATAAATTCAAAAAGAAAAAATGTTGTTAAGTAAAAAACTTATTACATAATTCTTGACTTCATTACATATCTCACCGTTTATATAATTATAAATACTAACTGCGTTTAAGAATCACTAGGGGAAGCGTTGAAAATAGTTCAAATAGTATTGAATTTATACCCTTTTGCAGGTTTTGTTATTTTAGTGATATGAACCATAAATTATTTAATATGAAAAAAAGACTACTAACTCTGATTTTAATTCCATTAATTTCATTAGGACAATCTAACCCAGATGAACCAGTTATTGCGTGTGATTTAATCACTGACTTTGAAAGAGGAAAAGAATTTACTTTAAAATATTTAAATGCAATGCCCGAGGATAAATATGAATATAAACCAACCCCTGAAATATTATCTTTCAGAGAGGAGGCACTCCACCTTGGGAGTGTAAATTTTAGATATGCCGCTATGATCGCTGGTGGATATGACGCAAGCGATTTAAAAGAGATATATCAAAGAAGTGAGCTTCAAACCAAAAAGGGTGTTATTGATTTTGTAACCAAAAGCTACGATGTGATGATTAATCAAATAAAAAGCGAATCAAACCTTGATAATAACACATACTACTACAGGTGGAATTGTAGTAAAGAGTGTTTGGCAAGAAAAGGCTTTGAACATCAATCTCATCACAGGGGCAAGTGGGCAATTTACCTTCGACTTGTTGGGGTGAAACCTCCTGGAGAACAATTGATTTGGAAGGATGGTCAGAGAACTCCTAGGGATATTTCTAAAAAGGATTGGAGAGAGACCAAAGAATTTAAAAGCTACCTCAAAAAGGTAGATTAATTTCAGAAAACTAAATCTTAGGCATATCCTCTTCCTTTAGTATAAGGACTTATTTGTATATTTAATTATTAATCTTAAATCAAATTATTTATGAATTATAAAGAAATTTCACAAAAGGGTTATGACCTTTTCAACGCTGGAGATATGGAAACATTTTTTAATGAATTCGTTGATGACAACATCACTTGGACATTTCCAGGTGATAAGCACCCTCTATCTGGTACTCACAAAGGAAAACAAGCTATGATGGAGCAAATGGCTAAAATACCAGGACTGTGGGATAATTTTAGTGTCGAAGCAGAATTTATGATAGCAGAAGGAAATAAAGTTTTTACGAAATGTAATGCAAAAGCAGATGGTATGGATACTATTTTTGGACATTATGCTGAATATACTGATGAAGGAAAACTAAAATATTTTCTCACCTTCGATGATACCCTTAGCATGTTTAATGCAATGAAATAAAAACCCATTCGATTGAAGGAGGCGTCCAGATGGCTTAGTACTAAATATGAGCATAAAAAAATGAAAGCTATTTGTAACTCTAATTTTCATTAAGAGGCTCTAATTTTTTATGAAATCTTAAGGGGGTTTTTAGCCCCTTTTATTTATATTAATAAATCACGGGCATATCCTCTTCACTAAGCTCTGGCACTTCTAACCCTCTCAGATAAGTCAAACTTACATTTATGGAGGAATGTCCCATAGCCTTTTGCAGCTTGGTTATACTACCTGTTCTTTTGAATAAATCAATAGCTCCTGAGTGCCTAAAAGAGTAGATAGTAGTGTTATTATCAATCAGTTTAGATTGCTTTTTAAACCTACTCCAAAGTGTTTTAAAGTAGTCCTCGTTAAATTCAATAGGGGTATTTGAAAAGATGTTTTCATGTGGATTGCCAACTACTAATTCATCTCTTATAAACTGAGGAACTGGCACAATTCTATTCCTTTTAGACTTAACCCTACTTCCATCAACGCTTACATATTTAAGCTCACTATCAAAGTCCTGCCATCTTAGAAGTCTTATCTCTCTATGGGGTCTAAGTAAACATCCATAGGTAAGTAAACAACACATGTGTAGGTTGTAATTAAAAGCTTGTAGTTCTGCTAAAACCTCTGGCAAATTATCGATAGGCTTATGAAGAACCTCAACCTGTTTACGTGGTCTTAGAGAGCATTTATCTGCCATAAATCCGTTATCACTAAGATGGTTTAAAAGCACGTTTACATGCCTTCTAACGGTGTTAAAACTGGTGTTGTTTTGATAGCTTCTAACAAGGTCGTTTGTGAATTCAATAGGGATAGTATTGTTGATTATAACTTGCTCTCTAAGCTTCTCTGAAAGCTCCCTGAGGGTCTTTCTATAATGGTCTGAGAGATTCTCGCTAAGCTTGCTTTCAATCAGCCCATCAAAGAGTGCTAATTCATTGGAGCGTCTATCTTCTTCTAAGGAAAAGTTGTTTGATACAACATGGTCATAAACCTTCTTGGCTAATACTTCAGCTTGCCTCCTGCGATGTTTTACAGGGAATGAATTAGGGTTGAGTTTAAGCTTGATTTTGTTACCGTTTTTAAGGCGGTATCTTTTGTTATTTAAAACAAAGTCGATGTAGTATTTGCCATGGATCGATTGGCAAACTTTAGGATAAGTGATACTCATTTTGGCACGTTTTTGGCATTTTTAGATTTTTGCCATGAGCGTAATAAGCTTCTCTAAAATTTATATTTCA
>CACNDW010000025.1 GCA_902619315.1 uncultured Bacteroidota bacterium
TTTATTTCATTTCATGTGAGTACAAATTAATAAAAACATCTTGGACAGTTTCATTGGATGATTTTTTTTACTTTAAGTGTCTAAAACTATTACATTGAAAAAAGGCATTTATTTACCAGCCATATTATCTCATTTGACATTGTTGGTTTTATTCTTTTCCTGTAGTTCAGAACAGGACAGAACAGATTCACCAAATATTGTTTTGATCAATATTGATGACATGGGATGGAATGATGTCAGTTTTATGGGAAGTAAATATTATGATACTCCTAATATTGACTCTCTAGCGGAACAGGGATTGGTTTTTACCCAAGGTTATGCCGCTTCTGCAAATTGCGCTCCCAGTAGGGCTTCAATTCACTCAGGAAAATGGTCTACTCGACATCAAATTTATACGGTAGCTAATTCAGATCGTGGTAAAGCATCGGATAGAAAGTTAATCCCTATCAAGAACACAACAGTATTGGATAAAAGATTTACCACCCTTTCACAAAAGTTAAAAAAACAAGGTTATATTACTTGCCATTCTGGTAAGTGGCACCTGAGTGATGATCCTTTAGAATACGGATTTGATTTCAATATTGCTGGAGGTAATCAGGGTGCACCTGGTAGTTATTACCTGCCTTTTGGAAACAAGAGAAATAAAATAATAATAAATAAAGGTGAAAGTGAATATTTGACTGATCTAATTATGGAAAAAACTCTATTATTTTTGGACAGTGTCAATTCTCCCTTTTTCCTTAATTACTCCCCATATGCAGTTCATACACCAATTCATCCTGTTGACTCTCTCATGCACAAATACAAAAACAAGCCTCCTTATAAAGGCCAGAAAAATCCAGAATACGCAACTATGGTAGAAAACCTTGATCGCAACATAGGATTACTAGTAAATAAGCTCAAAGCTAGAAAACTTTTTGAAAACACTTTTATAATTTTTACTTCTGATAATGGAGGTTACTATGGAAAAATTACTATGCAAAAACCACTACGAGCTGGAAAAGGTAGCTACTATGAGGGTGGGATCAGAGTTCCCTTTTTCTTTTTGTGGAAAGACAGAATCAGTTCTGGTAGAAATACCCAAATACCTATTTCACATCTTGATATTTTCCCTACCCTGATGAATCTTATTGAGGATAATAGTATGAAAAACCAATTAGATGGGCGATCACTTTTATCTTTAATGACAGAGGGGCAGGCTCTTGCAGAGAGATCTTTTTTCTGGCACTTTCCAATTTACCTTCAGGGTTATGATATAAAAGATAATGAAAATAGGGATTCTCTTTTCAGAACACGCCCCGGTTCAATTATACGAAAAGGGAACTGGAAATTGCATTATTATTTTGAAGATAATGGCATGGAACTCTATAATCTTAAAGAAGACATCAGTGAAAGGAATAACCTTGCAGAAAGTCATATTGAAAAAAGACAGGAATTAATGGAAGAGCTTGTGGATTGGTGGCAAAATACCAATGCACCCATTCCTAGTCAAATCAATCCTTTATATGAACCCCATTAACCGGATAGTCATAGTTTATAAATATTAATAGTCCTTTAATAAGTTATTTAAGCTAATAAAATTTTTTAAATCAGTTTAATATGTACGAATATCATCAAGCGACGAAATCTTTATTAGATAGAATCTTTGAAACCAACAAGGAAAAATTATCTGAGGCCACAGCCTGTATGGCAAAAACCATAATTGAGGACCGCATCATTCATACTTTTGGTACAGGGCATTCTCATATGATTGGGTTGGAACTCTTTGTCCGAGCAGGTGGGTTGGCCAATGTAAATGCTTTTTTGGACTCCATTGTTATGACCTCTGAGGGGGCTCGTAGAAGTGCGGAAATAGAGCGGATCAGCGGAGTTTCAAAGGTTTTATGGGACCAACACAATATAGAAAAAGAGGATCTTTTTATTGTCATTTCTAATTCAGGTAGAAATGCGATGCCTATTGAAATGGCGGAGCTAGCCAAAGCGAATGGTAATAAAGTAATAGCGATTACTTCTATTAAACAGTCTAAAAAATATCCTGCGCGGATCGAAGGGCAAAAAAAACTTTACGAGATTGTTGACCTGGTTATAGACAACTGTGTAAAACCAGGAGATGGAATGCTAAAAATTGGTGGAGAGCTTACTGGGGCAGCTTCAACTATTGCGGGATGTTTCATAGTTAATTTGTTGGCTACTGAAGCGATGAAAATAGCTGCAGATAAGGGAGTAAAACTACCTTTGTATTATAGTCAAAATATCGATGGATTTGATAATGATACACTATATGACCGTTACAAAGACAGGATAAAACATCTATAAATTCACCTATTTGATTTTATCGTTCAAAATTTTGTTTACAAACTATTTCTTGATTTGATGACTATGGTTGTTTTTCTGAATAAGCGGAAATTTTATATAAGCTAACCGGAATTTTTTTCTCTTTTTTCGATAAAACCACTTTCAATTCATTTGTAATTATGGGTTTATCAAAAATTATTCTATTGATAGCTTGATGATTGTTCGATTTTTCGTAAATAATTTTTTTACCATTGTATATTTTGTATTCTCTGACTGTAAATGGAATTTCTGCATAGGGATGACTCACCAACACTGAGGGCAATGAATTGTCAAAATCGCAATCAAAGAATAAACAAATACTCATTATTTTTTGAGTTAAATCCCATTTTATTTTGAGCTCAGGATTTTTATCGTTCAAATCGGCCTGCCATACATTTGAATATCCATCAGCAGTTGGTCGTAAATTATTATTTAACACATTGGCTGAGAAAAAATTTTGAATAGGAGGAACTATTGTTATTGCGATATTTTTTCCTCCAGGCATTTTTTCGGGAGTCCAAAAATCAAAACTGTCAATTCCAATTCCCCTTGGAGGTTCTTGCTTTCCATAGTTGGAGACAGCTGGAGTTTCTTTTTGAAAAAGGGTTATAACACCTGGAAAACGATAATCTGATTGCATTATTTCTACAGCTTTATTTTGATTAATACAAATGTAAACATAGCTGTCAATGGTGATTTTTTTTTCACAACTAAAGCTTATTTCTTGAATTCCTTTTTTAAGCGGAATTTTTTTTGATTCTAATTCAATATCTGGTGTAAAATGTTTTTGATTCGAACTTGTCTTTAAAGTAATGGAAACGAATGTATGATTTGAAGCTTTCAATTTAAACTTGAAACAATATTTTTTGTTGGCTTCCAATGGAAGTAATTGGGCCATATTAAATTCTAATTTTTTCCACTCTCCACATGGTTTTAATTGATCGATTTTTAAATCTGATGAAGATGATATTGTTGCAATTTGAATCAAGTCTTTGTTATCTGGAATATCTAATCTTGGAATACTTTGTCCATCTCTAGAGAGGGCCAATTGAAGTTTTCCAATATTGTCTTTTTTAGCAAGTGTTCTTGGGGTCCATTTGTTTTTTAGGCATATTGAAACGGCCTTGCCAACCGCTTGGCCACCATGTGCACATGTTAACATAACACGAGAGGAGCCAAAGGCCACATGTGAAGCACTTATTATTCTACCAGCTAGAAAAAGGTTGTCAATATCTCTGCTGTAGTAACAACGGTACGGGATTGAGTAGACACCTTTAGTATGCCATTGGGTACATGAATTATATTGGCTGTAAATCCCATCTGCAGGATGTAAATCCATAGCCCAACCTCCGAAGGCAACTCGATCATAGTAATCTTTTTGTTCAACTATATCTTGTTGAACTAGCATATAATCTCCTTCAAACCTTCTACTTTCTCTTTTACCGGGTATTGTTCCAACCCATTCTAGAGTCAGATTTTCAGATTCGGGGTATTTACCACTGTTTTTAACATAATCCCAAATACCATAGACGACCTTCCATAATTCAAACTTTATTTCCTCAGATTGATGAATAGTATCTAACCTACCCCCGTACTCTACCCACCAAAGATTACAGCCATGTTCATTCAATCTATAATTTCGAATACGGGGTAATTCATCTGCATTGTCAATTGCAAATGAGGGTGCTTTATATTCAACTGGTTTGCCAAGGTCTTTAGTATAGAAATATAGGGAATGCCCTAGGAGATTCCCATAATCTTCTATATCGGGGGCAAATCCCTCATTAAATTCGTCAGGAGATTCTGCTCCCATTCGAAACGAAGCACCGGCTTGAAATGCTACAATCCCATCACCTGAGGAATCACAAAAAAATGTCGCCTTAATCTCATAAGTCGTAGCGTTTTGACTGCAAAAAGCCACAATACTTTGAATTTTATTATGATCTGATTTATGTGTTTCATACACTGCTGTATTTAATAATAGGCTTATATTATCTTCTTCATATACTTTTTCCAAAAGAATCGTATCAAATATGAGAGGGTTGCCATCTTTATTTCGCTTAAGATTTTCTAATAAAATTTCATTTATCAAACCACCCTCTCTTGCCCACCTGTTATTATTTCCCATTGACGAAGTAGCCCCTAATGCCCATAATCTGACCTCGCTTGATGCATTTCCTCCCAGCACAGGCCTGTCTTGAACTAGAACTACCTTGACCCCATCTCTAGCTGCAACAATTGCAGTGCAGACTCCAGCTAAACCACCCCCCACAACTACTAAATCCGACTTTAGACAAACAAGCTTATTTTCCCTTTTGGACTCAAATCCCTTTTTAATCATTTTGTTTCTTTTTCATCAATATTTTTTTTGAATTTTTTTTCTTATTGAAGGATTAATAATAATCGATGTGATCATAATGAATAGGCCAATAATCAAAACTATTATTTCAGATACTGCATCAATATAGGATATAAAAATAATCAATAAACCAACGATGAATAAAGTTGTTGAAAGTACCAAAAAACCAAAAGAATTTTGTTCAGAATTTTTGATTTCCTTAACAGGATTCTTTAATTTGATTTGACGATAATTTAAATAATCCAAACTCTCTTTTCTTAAAGCCTTTGCGTAAAGTTCATATAGTCCTAAAAGAAATATTGGCAGAATAGATCCTAA
>CACNDW010000026.1 GCA_902619315.1 uncultured Bacteroidota bacterium
AACATGCATAAAGAGTTTACCCTTAAGGCTTTTCAGGCAGGAAAGCACGTGATCTGCGAGAAGCCAATGGCTATGAACTCTCTTGAGGCAGCTGAAATGGTATTGGCTGGAAAAAAGGCCAAGCGTGAACTTTTCATCGGTTATCGTTTGCATTACGAGCCCCACCACCGAGAAATCATTCGACTTTGCAAATCAGAAGTTTTTGGGAAAATTAAATTTTTTGAGGGAGGTTTTGGGTTCCGAGTTGGAAATCCTAATAAATGGCGGTTGAAAAAAGCATATGGGGGTGGAGCTTTGATGGACGTTGGAATTTATGTCATCCAAGCAGCCAGATATACAATTGGGCATGAGCCTATTGCTGTTTCTGCACGTGAGTTTAAAACCGACCCAGTAAAATTTAAAGAAGTAGATGAGTTGATTACCTGGCAAATGGAGTTTCCCGATGGTGAAGTGGCCAATTGCACTACTTCTTTTTCTGCTTCGACCAATCATTTTTTTGTCGCTGCTGAAAAAGGGAATATTAGATTAAGTCCCGCTTATACTTATGGCGCACTGGCTGGTAATACATCCAAATACAAGTTTGATTTTCCTCAAGTCAATCAACAGGCCTTGCATATGGATGGTATTGCAGATTCACTGATTAATGGGGTTCCTCATCTGAATGTGGGAGGAGAAGAGGGGCTAAGAGATATGAAAATTATTGA
This sequence comes from uncultured Bacteroidota bacterium, assembly GCA_902619315.1. Classification (GTDB taxonomy): domain Bacteria; phylum Bacteroidota; class Bacteroidia; order Flavobacteriales; family Flavobacteriaceae; genus UBA8316. The sequence goes on from CACNDW010000026.1 coordinate 705, forward strand.
TGCCATTTTTAAATCGGTCGCACAAGACGGCAAGCAAGTGCTTATCTAAATTTTATAATTAATTTAAATACATTTATTTTACTTGTAACCTCTTCAGTTTATATGGTAAAAAAGAAATGTAATCAATGTAAAGATCAAATTGAAATTGCATATAGGGTAAGGTATTTGCCCCTTCATTATGCCCAAAAGCAATGGGTGTTTCTTTGCAGGAATTGCTTGATTAAAGTAAAGCCAAACAATCTTCATTACCAATATGGAGGAACATGGAAAGGGTAATTTGGATCTCTATTGATATTTTAAAAGTTTGGCAGATGGAGGATCCAGGTATAAGTTTACAGAAGGGTGATTTCTTAAAACAGACGCTGGACAGGCCTCCACTATATCTCCTTCCAAAGTGTTTCTAACGGCATTAGCTTTTCTTTCATCAGGAACAAAACAACTAATATGTTGGGCACTCATAATGGTAGGAATAGTCAACGTAAGGGCTTTTTTTGGCACAGCCTCAATACTATCAAACCAGCCTTCATCATATTGTTGTTTTCTGCAATGCTGATCTAAAGAGACCACCTTAACAGATTTTTGATCATTAAAATTGGCAACTCCGGGATCATTAAAAGCCAAATGACCATTTTCACCTATCCCGATACAGGCAATATCTACAGGGTGATATACTAATAATTGAGTGTAGTATTCTATGGCTTTATCCAAACTCTTACCCTCTGTATTGATCGGATAAAACTCTTTTGGACTGATATGTTTAATAATATTCTCTTTGAGGTAGTGTCTGAAACTTGAGGGATGGTTTTCCTCCAGCCCTATGTATTCGTCCAAATGGAAAATGATCACCTTTTCCCAAGAAACAGATCTTTCCCTTAGGGCTTTTAAAAATAAAAGCTGAGAATTACCCGTTGCTAATATGATGTGGGCCGTACCTCTAGCCTCTATTGCTTCAGAAATATACCTCTCTACTGATCGAGCTGCCTCTTGAGCAATTAATTCGTGTTCTTTAATTGTAACTTTCAAAATAAAACTATTTAAATTAAAATATGATACACTGCTGATCAATTCAAACATTTCAAAACTAAAACAAATATCGTTTGAATTTAATTTTTTAAAAATGAATATATTAGTGATTAAGTTATGCTGAAAAAAATATTTGTTTTCTTTTTGATTGAACTGTTTTTGTGTTCCCCGAGTGGTTGTTCATTGCACTACAAAGGAGTATCATAGGACAATTATAAGAATATAGGTAAGAAAAAATAGATTGTCAATCATTAATAGTAGATTTGATTTATTGGTTAATTTTTCAAGTATATTTTAGTCTAATTTATTTGTTTAAAGAAATTAAAATCAAATGAAAAAAATCATATTTATAATAATCATTTTATTAGTCTCTATAGGGATTTACATAATTTATCCAATTTGGATAAACCCAAAAAGCCCTAGAACAAGGGAAATGCTTCAAATCGGGGAATTCAATATTGAACTTCAATATTCAAGACCTTCAAAAAGAGGGCGTTTGATATTTGGAACAGAAGATCAAGGTGCATTATTAGCTTACGGAAAATATTGGAGAATGGGAGCAAATGCTCCTACCAGAATAGTAATAAATAAAGATGTCAAATTTGAAGGTAATGAATTAAAATCAGGAGAATATAGTATGTTTGCAGTTCCATATAAAGATTATTGGGAGATAACACTAAACTCAGAAATAAATTCCTCAGGTTACCAGAGACCTGACTCATCTTTTGATATTTTTACGGTGTCAATACCCTTGAATAAAGCCACCAGTGTGGTGGAACAATTTAACATATCACTTAAAAATATTGATTCTAATGTTATCATTTCAATGGAATGGGACAAAGTATCTGCATTAGTAACCATTGAAATATAGTGGTATGATTTAATCTCTCTTAAAAGATAGTTTTGATAAATACTTTTAAATAATGCAAATTATTTTTATTAATTCTAATTACAAATTACTGTTAATCAAGGATTTAAATTATAATTATTATTAAATTTGATAAAAATTAATACAATGAAAAATTTAAATTTAAGTAATAGCTGCGTTAATTGTGACAATCTTGTATTTACTGAAATGACATGTGGTGTTCATAAAATTGATGTAAGTGAAAAGTATACATGTGGTGAGTTTCAAATAACCACTCCACAAGCGTAAGCCGTATCATCTTTTAAAACCTACTTATTTTTCTGACATGTTTTGTTAGAAATTAATATTATACCATTAGCCCTTTTGGATTATAATATTATTTTGTTAAAATAATATTGTATCCTATTCGTCGCATTACCCATTATAAAGATATACTGCGCCAATTCTAATTTTAGTTCCTCTTAAACCATTTCTCAGGATTAAATGTTCTAGATGGGAAGAATGAGCTTGGAGTATAAAACCTATCCCCCAAAGTCAAAGAACTATAGCTGCAGTTTTTGAATGTTCCCAATTCGAAGCAAAATAGAAATAGAACGAAAAAATATATCAAATACAAGAACAGATGTTTAGAAATAACCTCATAGTTTTAAACTAAATAAAGTCAATTAAAATATTTAAGTTAGCAAATCTCCTTTATTTCTAAGCATGGTAATAGAAAAATTGAACACTTGCATAGATCAAATCTCTAGAAAAAATCTTCAATACATTTCATGATAAAATTCTTATTTGTATACAAAACTCATTGGATACTATAAAAATTGGTATAAAAAAAATTAATTCGTTATGAAAACAATAATCTCATTTACCTTTATTTGTGTATCTCTTTTTTTAAATGCTCAGGTTGAAGATTTTGAATTTAAACTTTACGACACAAGTGAGGAGGTCGTTCCCTTAAGAAAAACATCACAAACGATTGGGAAATGCTGCCAATTAGGTAAGGCAATGTCAAAATTAACAGGTGGTTTATCGGATGTGTATTTAACTCAAAGCGAATTAAATAATGATGGGTCCTACACAGTTTTTTTTGTAAGCATGTTTACTATAGGATTTGACACTGAACTTACACAGTTTGGTCTTGAGAATCCAACTTCAAAGATTTCAAGCTTTCATATCGCCGATGAAGAAAAGTTTAATCTTCTTCAAGAGTTGATGATATACGGATATAAAGCTTTTAAGGCTCATCCTATACTTAAAAGAATAAAATATATTGATATATCTCAAGTATTAGAGGGAGGTAAGAATGAGGGGGATAAACTATTGTTAAGGTTTCACAACAAAAAAATTATTAAATATGTTTCGTTTCAAATGTTTGATAGTGAAACTGGGTTTAAAACTTCAGGCAGACCAATATTTTCAAAATTTATTGGACAACTTTTTGGTTCAACTGAAATAATTGACACTGATCATTAAATTAAAATGATTAGTAGAATTTTAATTGTGTTTTAAAGCAATATATTGATACATGAAGTGGAGGAGAACGGATTTTTTAACTATTGTAAGAAGCTTAATGGTGCGTTTTTAGATAAAGTAAATAAAATGGGTATTTTTTTAGTAGAACTAGGATATATATTTCCACTCACCCAAAATAAATTTTGAAATAGTTTATATTTTCAAGCAACTACAATTTTTTATTTGAACAATATAACAATCAAGAATTATCGTCCTGATTTGATTCTGATTCAATTGGAGATTTTGCCCATTTTAAAAATCTTTCTCTTTCAGTTTTTCTTTTGTCAAAATGCTCTTTATTAATTTCAAAACTCCTTTTTATCTTTAATTTTTGATTATTCTTAAGATTCTTATGTTCTAAAACCTCTGGAATCTCGCCATTAGCATTAAGGATTTCTGGAGCATTTTTCCTTACCCAATAATATATTACTCCCCTTATAAATTCTGATTGATTTGGAACAACACCAAATCCCTGGCGTGCAGCAACAGAGCGTCTTGCATTATTAATTAACATTAGCATTTTATCAGATGTTCTAATTCTCAAATTATTTTGGTACTCTGAACCTATTCTCGGCATATCCTAAACTTTAATTTCAAAAATGTAAATTTAATTAAAATTTAATTGGTAACACGCCAAACCCATTAATATTAATGTAATTAAACTTAATTATAATAATTTATTTTAAATTATTGATAACTCAAAAAGGGCTCTATCAGCATCTTCTTTTCTATTTTAATCGTTTACCAATTGAGCGATTATAATAGTAGGGCGATTAAAAAA
>CACNDW010000027.1 GCA_902619315.1 uncultured Bacteroidota bacterium
TTGGCAAGGAATTTATCTCTGTGAACACAGAAACCGCGCAGGTGCAAGACAATTGGTAATTACCATTGTTGGTGAATAATTATGGTTTACAAATATTTAATTATAAAGTTTTACTGTATAAAATTCTAAACTGGCTGGTAATTATAATTAAAACCCTTAATTTTTAGCTAATTTAGAATCAAATTATGTCAAACGCCAATTCCAAAAAAATAACTTCATTCGTCTATTCCAGCAATGGAGTAGTTTTAATTATTTTTCTTTTACTTTCATATGGTTGCAAACTAAGAAATTCAAAGGCAGAAGAATCATTACAACTACCCAATATGATTATTTTTATTGCTGATGATGTCAGTTGGGATGATTTGGGTTGCTATGGAAATAAACAGGTTCATACCCCCAATATTGATGGATTAGCAGAAGAAGGAATTATATTTAAAAACGCCTATTTGACCACTAGCTCTTGTAGTCCCAGCAGAAACTCCATAATAATGGGGAGGTATCCCCACAACACTGGTGCTGCAGAATTACACACTAGCCCTCCAGTTGAAATGATCTCTCTTCCCGAAATTTTGAAATCCAAAGGTTATTTCACCTTACAAGCAGGTAAATTTCATATGGGAGATTATGCAAGACGAGGGTTTGACCAGGTAAATGAAGATCGAAAAATTAATGGTTTAGGCGGTGAGGGCTATTGGGATCAGGCAGTAGATAATCTTCCCGATGATCAACCTTTTTTTATGTGGTTGGCGGCCATAGATGCTCATAGAGGTTGGGGCAGCAATCAGTTCTCGGGAACACATCCTCCTAGTAGTATTAAAGTACCCGAGTATCTAATTGATGGGGATGAGACAAAACAAGATTTAGCCCACTACTATGATGAAATTACTCGCTTTGATTATCACATAGGAAGTGTCGTAAGAAAGTTAAAACAAAAAGGGATCTATGAAAATACTCTAATCATTGTGATGGCAGATAATGGTAGGCCATTTCCACACAGTAAAACTCGAGTAAATGACCAAGGTGTTAAAACCCCCTTTATCATTCACTATCCTAAATTAAGTGCATCAATAAATAAGTTCAGCCAGAGTTTAATCAGTGCGGTTGATATTGCCCCAACTTTAGTGGATTTGGCGGGAATTGATGAGGTAGATCATTTTCAAGGGGTAAGTTTTAAAAACCTAATCATTAAATCCGAAAAAAAATTTCGAAATTATGTTTTTGCAGAACATAACTGGCACGATTATGAAGCTCATGAGCGTATGGTCAGAAACGACCGATATATGTACATTGTTAATTCGCGCCCTCAGTTTGCTCAAAGAGGGCCTTTAGATGCCATAAACAGTACCTCATATAAAGAATTAAAAGAAGCAAGGCTGAATGGAACCATTACAATAAAACAGGCTGAGATTTTTGAAGCACCACGCCAAGTTGAGGAGCTGTATGACCTAAGTATTGATCCCTATCAATATAACAACCTCTTGTTAGGGGATCATATCCCCACAGCTTACGACGAATTAAAACAGAAGCTGAATGAATGGGTCATTACAACAGGAGATGACCTACCTGAAAATATTACTTTGGATTGGTATTGCAGAGAGCCTGTTAATACTAATGAGAAAGATAGAAATGGCAATAATAAATCTAATAGAACTAAACATCACGGGATTAGAGGGGAAATGCCTGGTAAAGCTTCAATGGCTATAAAGAACAACAATAAAGGACCTTTTTAATTTCATTTTTCATGAAAAAATTCTATTTAACATATGCATTTGTAATTTTGTTAAATTCTTGTGAGCAACATAATATTAGTAACTACGAAACTCCTAATTTTATCTTTATTCTTGCAGATGATCTTGGATATGGAGAAATTGGGATTCAGGGTCAAAAATGGATCGAAACCCCAAATATTGATCAATTAGCTAGAGAGGGTATTATCTTGACAGATCACTATAGTGGAGCTCCCGTTTGTGCCCCTGCAAGGGCGGTTTTGATGACCGGACTCCATACCGGAAATAATCCTGTTAGAGGGAATAGTGAATGGAAAGAGAGAGGAGATGTTTGGAGTTTTAAATCTATGTACGAAAATCCCAATTTGGAGGGACAGCGACCTATGCCAGATTCCATTGTAACTATTGCAAGTGTATTTAAATCTCAAGGCTATAAAACAGGAATGATAGGTAAGTGGGGTCTTGGAGCACCAAATACCAGCAGTATTCCCACCAAGAAGGGATTTGATTTTTTCTATGGCTACAATTGTCAGCGGCAAGCTCATAATCTTTATCCCTCGCACCTTTGGAGAAACGAAGAACGCCATTTACTTAACAATACAATCGTAAACAAAGGAAAACTCGACGATGGTCTTGATCCTAATGATGAAAATAGCTATAACATTTACCATCAAAATGACTATGCACCTGAACTGATGCACCATGAAGCCATGCAGTTTTTGGATCGTTATAAAGATCAAAAATTTTTTCTTTACTATGCCAGTCCTTTACCGCACTTACCCTTGCAAGCTCCAAAAAATTGGGTAGACTATTACAGAGATAAATTGGGGCCTGAAGAACCATATTTGGGAGATAAAGGCTATTATCCCAACCTTACTCCAAAGGCCACTTATGCTGCAATGATCTCCTATTTGGATGAACAGGTAGGAGAAATTGTAGCTAAACTAAAAGAGATAGGTGTATATGAAAATACTTTTATTGTATTCTCAAGTGACAATGGACCTACTCATAAAGATGAACAAGCGGATATTCACTTTTTTAATAGTACGGGGATTTTTGTCAACTCAAAAAATACTGTCAAAGGTAATGTCAATGAGGGAGGGATTAGAGTCCCTACGATTGCAACATGGCCATATAAAATTAATGGTGGAAGACTATCAGATCATCCTAGTACTTTTTATGATTATTATGCTACGGTCTGTGAAATTTTAGGGGTTAAGCCTCCTTATCCCATTGACGGGATTAGTTACTATCCATCACTTATTGAAAAACCACAAAAAAAACACGATTATTTATATTGGGAATTCCCAGCTTATGGAGGACAACAAGCTGTAAGAATGGATAATTGGAAAGGGATCAAAAAAGATCTCTTTCAAGGCTCCACACCTCTTGCATTATATGATCTCTCTACTGACCCAAAAGAGCAAAATGATTTAGCGTCTCAATATCCCGAAATTGTCCAAAAGATTGAAAACTTTATGGATCAAGCCCATACAACTCCTAAACAGGAAAAATTTAGAATACCTGTTTTGGAGAATTAATTCAAAACCCGTTTTAAAACTCTAGCTACTTATTTTTCAAAATCTGTTGCATTGACCCAATGGGTTTTGATTTCTTCTCCACTCATGTATCGATAGTAAAAGTCTTTTACATTTTCTCCTGAGTAAGGATATTGATCAAAAACATCACCTAGGCCAAGCACCCTAGGATCTTCTTGTTTAGTTAAATCCTCTATAAGTTTATCACTTAGGGATTTCTTTATCGATGTAAAATTCTTGTCAAGAGACAAGTTATTAAGGCATTGAGGATCTTTTTCAATATCATAAAGTTCTTCTTGAGGTCTTTTCCCAAATGCTAAGCTCCAGTAGCTAGAATCTACATCTTTTCGACGGAGTTCTAAAATTTCTGTCTTAGTAGGGCTGCCGTCTGTGTTGAGATATCCGGTTTCAGGATTTCCAGCGGGCCAGCGATGGGGTTTAAAATTTCGGCTGTAGAAATAGTTTCCTTTTACAATACCTCTCACGGGATAGCCTTCGTCATTTTCCCTTCCAACATCATGACGCTCTTTTCCAATAATCATGTGCTCCCTGGGCAGGGTATTTTTAAGATTTTTAAAAACAGAATCCCAACTTTTTCCCGAAAAGGGCTTCATGTCATGATTTTCTTCATCGATACCTGCCAAATCAAGAAAAGTAGGTGCAAAATCCGAAAAACTAAAATATTCATTAATTACTCGTCCAGGATTTTTGATGCCATTACCCCATCTAATTGCTAATGGTAATCTATTGTCAAATGGGTAGACTTGTCCTTTAACCCTAGGGAAGGGCATGCCGTTGTCTGATGTAACTACAATAATGGTATTTTCTAATAAATTTCTTTTTTGCAATTCTTCAATGATTTTTACTAGATGTCGATCAAAATACTCGATTTCAAAAGCATAATCCAACATATCCGTACGTACATTTTTGGAGTCCGGCCAAAATCCAGGTACTTGGCCTATTTGATCTATTTTCTTATTTCCTTTATTAATTCCTACTTTGTATTCATAAGCACGGTGGGGCTCGTGTCCGCCAACCCAAAAGAAAAAGGCTTGATCTTCATTTATTTCATCAAGAAAAACTTTGAAATTTTCAAAGTAGTCAATATTGCTAATGAATGCGGCAGGGGGATTTAGTATTTTATCCCGGTAAATTTGGCCAATTAGGTTTCTTTTTTTTCCATATTTAATGGCCACTCCAGGAGCCCAACCCTTACCTGTTAAACCTGTTTTATAGCCATTTTTTTTTAGAACCTCTGGGAAAGTGGTAAATTTTTCAGGAAAATAGGGCACATGGTTAGTAGCATCCTCTAAAAGCCAGCTGTCTCTACCTGTCAATATTGAAGATCGTGAGGGTGAGCATTTGGCATTGGTGG
>CACNDW010000028.1 GCA_902619315.1 uncultured Bacteroidota bacterium
ATTAATCTGGTCTCCAGTATCTGTCTTACCATTACTATTTACATCTACAACTGAGGAGGATTTTGTAATCTGCAGAGAAACATCTGATGTGGTTTCAACAATAGTTGAATCATTAGTGGTGTTTCCATCGTTGTCATCTCCATTATCGGATACGTCGGAGATATCTCCGCTTCCTGCTGGCGTTGATCCGACAACTGTAACTGAATTTATTATTCTTCCTGTATTAGCAGCATCTTGACTGATAACATAAGTAGCTGTATAACTTACAACCCCACTTGCGGAGAGGGTTGTGGATGTACTTCCAGCGGAAGCACCGCTAAAGGTAGGCCCTGAACTAAGCGTTAAATTACCTCCATTGCCGTCTGTAATTGAGTCATTAATATTTAGATCAGATATAGTGACACTGCCAGTATTGGTAATGGTAATTACATAATCAATTTGATCGTTAGCATTATTATTTGTATTGCCATCATTTTGAGTAATACTAAATGTTTTGACCACCTCAAATATTGCTCTTGGGAAGGTTTCAATTGTTGTTGCATCGTTAGGTTCGGCAGTATTAGGATCATCAGATACATCTGTTATATCTCCACTATTACCGGGTGAGGAAGCGGTAACATTAGCAATATTTACAATACTGCCAGTATATGCAGCGGCCTGCTGGATTGTGTAAGTGGCGGTATAAGTGAGAATCCCTCCAACGGCTAGAGTTGATGTTGAAGAGCCCGCTGTGTTGGCTGTTAATTCAGGCCCTGTTAAACTGAGTACTCCGCCATTTCCATCTGTGAATGTATCTGTTATGATAATATTAGTAAGTGGAACACTTCCTGTGTTTTCAACTAAAATAGTATAGGTTACAATATCTCCTATATCATTGTTGTTGGAACTGTTAATATCTTGCACAGACACAGATTTAGTCACCTGTATTTCAGGGGTTGGATTAATTTCTACTACAGTCGCGTCATTTTCTTGAGCAGTGTTCGGATCGTCTGATACATCTGATACATCATTTGTTTGTCCTGGAGAGGATGCTATTGCCTGAGCAACATTGACTATTCTTCCGGTTGCCGCAGCAGCATCACTTATGATATAATATGCTATATAAGTTGCAGTCTCTCCTGCTAGTAACATTCCAGAATTAGAACCTGCATCTGAACCTGAGAATGATGGCCCAGTGCTCATAGAAAGGGTAGAGGTATTACCATCACTTAACGTATCGCTCACTGTAAGCCCTGTAAGGGTTACGTTACCGATATTTTTAACTGTTATAGTGTAGTTTATCACATCGCCGGCTCCCACAAAACCATCTCCCTCATCAGTAACTGATGCCGTTTTCTTAACCTCAAGTCCAGGTACTGGATCTATAGCAACCACCGTTGGATCGTTAGCCTGCGGGGTTGAGGGGTCATCACTCTGACCGCTAACCTGATTATTAGTTCCCTCTACATTTGCTCTTGCCTGTGCGCTATTGACGATACTTCCTGTATATGAAGCATCATTGGCTATGGTGTACCTAGCGGTATAAGTCACCACTCCACTAGGTACTATAGTAGAAGAGGTAGAGCTTGTGGTAGCCGACATAAATGCCAGTGGTGCATCTAAAGTTAAAGCGCCCCCATTTCCATCGGTTAAGTTATCTGTAAAGGTTAATGAATCAAGATTAACCCCTCCTGTATTAGTCACCCCTACCTGATAGATTATTATATCACCAGTATCTGTTAGGCCGTTAGCATTTGTATCTGATACAGTCGCTGTTTTTATTACCTCAATAGAAGCCTGCGCAGTTGTTTGAGTTGTGGTAAAGTCATTGAACCTGTTACCATCATCGTCATCTCCATTATCACTGATATCTATAACATCGTCTGTGTTACCAGGACTGCTAGAGGTTACAATTACTCTATTTCTAACACTTCCACTGTATGCTGCTGCTGAGCCTATAGTATAACTTGCCGTATAGGTGGCTATTTCTGCTGACCCTAAAGTACCCGCAGGTGAACCGTTGGATGATGATACAAACGTAGGTCCTCCATCCAAGGATAAAGCATTACCGTTGTGATCAGTTATGGTATCATCAAGACTTATAGATGTTAAGGTTACATTTCCTGTATTTTCAACCTCAATAGTGTATATAATTATATCACCAGGATCATTTAGACCACTGCCATTAGTATCACTTACCACCTGAGTTTTAGTAGCCTCTATTGATGGGTTTGGAGTAATTGAAACCTCTGTAGCATCATCAGCCTCTGCGGTATTTGGATCATCTGATGTGTCACTTACATTATTGGTCTGACCTGGACTACTGGCTGTTACTATTGCCGTATTAACGATTTTACTAGTTCCCGCTGCAGATGGAGAGATTACATAGAAGGCTGTATAGGTCTGTGTTTCCTCTGGCTTAATAGTCCCCACTGCCGATCCCATACTTGTGGAACTGTACTGTGGATTTCCTCCTGGATTTCCAAGAGTTAGACTGTTGCCTAATCCATCTGTAAGGGTATCACTTATGGTGATGCCACTTAGGGTTATGTTACCAGTATTTCTAACGGTAATGGTGTAATTGATAATATCTCCAGCTCCAGTTGCGCCGTCTTGATCATTATCAGTTATTATAGCAGATTTAGTAACCTCTAATGAAGGTGAAGCAGTAATGCTTGTTACCGTAGCATCATCAGCCTGTGGGGTATTTGGATCATCTGACGTGTCACTTACATTACCAGTTATTGCTTGTGCCACGTTAGATATTCCTCCATTATCAACCGCGGACTGATTGATAATATAAAGTGCTATATAAGTAGCCGTTTCTGATGGCTTAAGACTGCCCTGTGCAGATCCTTGATCAGATCCAGAGAATGATGGACCACTGTCTAAGTTTAATGTATTACCATTGAGATCCGTGAGGGTATCACTTACTGTGATGTTACTGAGTGTTATATCTCCTGTATTCTCAACCGTTATGGTATATCTGGCAATATCTCCTTTACCAGTGACTCCGTCTCCGTTGTCTGTAATCTGCACTGATTTTAAAACTTCAATCGACGGATTGGATGAGATACTAACTACTGTTGGATCCTCCTGTGCTACTGTATCCGGGTCATCTGATACTCCACTTACGTTATTTGTCTGACCTGGACTACTAGCTGTAATATTAGCAACGTTTATCACACTGCCACTGTCTATTGCAGGCTGATTGATTACAAATGTAGCCGAGTAGGTCAGGGAAGCTCCCACAGCCAGACTTGCTGCATTACCCGCAGTAAGAGTAGGTCCACTACTTAAACTCAGCGCTGCATTATTACCATCAGTAATAGTGTCCACTATACTAACTCCAGTAAGGGTTAAATCTCCTGTGTTGGTTACTGTGATGGTATAAACTATAGTATCTCCTATATCTGCTCCATTGTTGTTGGGATCAACAAGTGAAGCGGACTTACTCACATCAATAGAAGGTGTAGCTGTAAGAGTAATGATCGTTGGATCATCATCAATATCTCCATCGCTATCATCTCCATCATCAGAGGTGTCTGATGTATCTGAGTTACCCGATGGACTGCTTGCTACACCCACAACACTGTTTACCACACTACCACTATCTACAGCCTGCTGATCTATAGTGTAAACTGCCGTAAAGGTCGCCGTACCTCCAACTTGAAGTGTAGTAGATGTTGAACTTGCCGTGGCTGACACAAACGTTGGGCCACTGTCTAAGGTTAACCCTTGATCATTACCATCGGTAAGGGTATCGGTAAGTGTAAGATCATTCAAGGTAACATTACCCTGGTTCTCTACACTTATCGTATAAGTAATTACATCATCTAGATTATTACCATCTGAGCTAATATCGTTAACACTAGCGGTCTTGGTTACTAAAATAACCGGATCATGATCGATAACAAGCTCCGTTACATCATTTGTCGTATTACCATCTCCATCTAAACCATCGTCTGATGTATCTGAGACCTGACCTCCTGTGCTGCTGACTGTAACTGTTACCTGATTAAGTAGACCTCCGGCGTCTATAGAAGCTTGATCTACCTCAAAGGTTGCTATGTAGTATGCTTTCTCACCAGGAATAATACTTCCTTGATCAGAACCTAGGTCTGAGAAATCAAAACTAGGAGTGGTGGTCAAGCTCATCACATTACCTAGATAATCGGTAAAGGTGTCACTAATTACAACGGAAGTTAGTGGAACATTACCCTTATTCTCTATTACAATAGTATACCTTACGGTATCTCCTAATCCTAGATCACCATCTCCATTCTCTACAACGGCAACGGTCTTGGTTACTTCAACTGCAGGGGTTGGCGTGATACTCACAATTGTAGCATCATCAGCCTGAGCGGTATTTGGATCATCACTGGTGTCTGTTACATCATTGGTGTTACCAGGACTACTAGCAGTTACTGTAGCGCGGTTGATAACACTACCGGTGTTGGCCGCTGATTGTTCGATAACGTATGAGGCGGAGAAGGTCGCCTGATCGCCAGCTTCTAATG
>CACNDW010000029.1 GCA_902619315.1 uncultured Bacteroidota bacterium
ATTCTACAAAGTGATGATCGAAAATTTCTCCGTGATCTTTTCCGTTTCTCACCTGTCTTCCTCCCATTCCCTGTGCTTGAGAGGGGTAACCTCCAATGAACCAGTTAGCTACATCAATATTATGAATGTGCTGCTCCAAAATATGATCTCCGCATAACCAATTAAAATAATACCAATTGCGCATTTGATATTCCATTTCAGTTTGTTCAGGTTTGCGTTCCCTTACCCAAACACCTGGGCTGTTCCAATAAACCTGTCCACCTATAATTTTACCAATTCTACCATCTTGTACTTTTTGATATAAATCGAGATATTTTTTTTGATAATGTCGTTGTAAACCTACAACTACATTAAGTCTGTTCATTCTAGCCTTTTGGGCCACCTCTAGTACCTTTTTGACACCAACAGGGTCAGTAGCTAAGGGCTTTTCCATGAAGACATGTTTACCGTTGTTAATGGCATATTCAAAGTGATATGGCCTAAAACCTGGAGGGGTGGTCAGTATTACCACATCGGCCAAGTCAATGGCTTTTTTGTAAGCATCGAACCCGGAAAAAAGATTTTTGGAATTTACTTTGATTTTTTTGACACCATCGAAATGTTCTTGCACAGTTTTGAGACTTTTCTCAACATTGTCTTGAAAGGCGTCGGCCATAGCTATCAGTTCAACATTTTCATCAGCCTGAAGGGCTTGAACGACAGCACCTCTTCCACGACCGCCGCAACCAACTAAAGCGAGTTTTAGTTTTTTGTTACCGTAAACATTGGCCATGGCTCCCACAGGGAGTCCGGCAGATAAAATTCCTGTTGTTGCCAGTGAGGAGTTTTTTACAAAGTTTCTCCTGCTGAGTCCATTGTCTAGTTTTGATTTCATTGTTTCTATTTTATTAATTCTAATACATTTTTTGTTCCTTAGCTATTGGAGCTTAATAATCTCTATGGGTTTTGGAGAGGGCTGGAACATATTAACCCTGACCAATTTAAACATTTACATTCGTGTCATATTACAACTTAGGGCAGGAATTTTCTGACTAAATTGATAATAGGTATAGCTTAACTATTCCCTATACCCTTCATAAATATCATAATATGGCAGTTCATCTCCAAATGAATTGCCAATTTTTGTAATTCCTTTTGATTAATCATTAGTTAATCATTAACTCTCTCTATAAGTAATGGAATTCCTACCTCAGTTATTTCATGACCATAACCCCCTAATTCTATTAATTCGTTTTGCGTGTGTCCATTAATATTTAACATTCTTCTTAAATAGGCATTTTCTTCATACATCCCAAAAAATTCTTTTTCACGATCTCCCGTAATCAATGTAATGGGAGGGGCATCTCTCCTTGCATAGTGTACTGGAGCATAGTGATCGATAAGTGCTTGAGTGATATCCATACCGTACTCTTTTCTGATGGTATGATTGGTAAAAGTAGTGGCCGATAAGGTAATCACACCTTTAATTTGGTTGGCATTAATACTGTGCTCTTTGAGCCATTTTTGATCCAAGGTCACCATCAGTGACAAATACCCTCCAGATGAAAAACCACTGAGATAGATCTGTGAAGTGTCTCCTCCATATTGACCTATATTCTTGAACACCCAAGCTACTGACGCTGCAGCGTCCTCTATGTATTTTGGTGCATTTACCTTGGGATGCAAACGGTAGTTAACAGCCACAACAGCGAGGCCTTTTTCCTTTAACTGCTTAGGAATTGCTTTTGAGCCTCTTTTGAGTCCGCCCCCATGGAACCATACGATAGTTGGGAAGTTTTGGATACCTTCAGGATAATACAAGTCTAACTTACAGCGTTGCTTTTGGTAAGTATCATTAATAGGGTTTTCATAATAAGGAAGGTCTGTCAAGATTTTATATGAAATTGACTGTGAGAAACTTTGACTCAAAGCCAAACAAACAATTAGCTGGAATACTCTATTTTTTTTATTGAATCTCATTTTTTACCGGAGTTTGGGCATTCATTTCAACAGCCCATACGTTTAAAGATTTTTTTAATTCTTCAAGCTTGATAACTTCCTGCTTTGCTAAGTCGATTTTTTCTTCGGGATCTTGCTCAATCTGATAGAGTTCGTAACGATCTTCTTCGAAAAAATATACCAGCTTCCAAGAGCCTTTACGCAGAGCTCTACCTGGGGTCCAGCCACTGCCGTGATAATGGGGAAAATCCCAAACCATGATGGAGTGTGTTAGTTTTGTCTTACCCTCTAAATAGGGTTTTAGATTGATTCCATCTAGATGTTGTTTGGGCTGAGCCAAAATATTTGTGTATTCCAAAATGGTAGGATAAAAGTCCATACTAATGGCCGGTTGGTCAACGACCTTAGCAATATTTTTTTTTGGGATTTTGATTATCAGGGGTACCCTTATACCACCCTCATAAACCCACCCCTTTCCAGCTCGAAGAGGCAAAACACTGGTAGGGGCAGTTCTATTTTCTTTTTCGAGTGTGGTCAATCCGCCATTATCAGAGGTAAAAATGATCAGTGTATTATTTAACATCTTTAGGGATTCCAATTGATTGATCAATCTTCCCACATTTTTGTCTAGGGCATATACCATGGAGGCATAATCAGCATTGTATTGATTTTGCACTGTATAACCGCCTTGATCTTTGATTTTAATGGCCAAGGTGTCTTTGAGTGATTTCTTTTTGGCCTGAAATTTTGAAAGGTAGTCTGGGTGGGCTTGTATGGGTGTGTGGACGGAGTAATAGGACAAATAGATTAAAAAGGGATTGTCTTGATTTTGAGAAATAAATCTTATTGACTCATCAGTAAGTCGATCTGTTAAATTTTCTCCTTCAGGGCCGTCCTTTAATTTAGGATTTTTGTAGGGGGAAAAATATCCACCTGGTGGGGAACCCTTGTCGTGCCCTCCTTTGTTGATTTCAAATCCCTGATCTTCGGGAAAAAACCCTTCATCCCCCAGGTGCCACTTTCCAGCAAAAAAAGTTTTATACCCTTGTTGTTTCAGGGCCTCGGCCAAGGTTGTCTCTTCCAATGGCAAAGCATGAAGATCAGTGGGTCCGAGTAGTTTTCGGTTTTGAGGGTTTTGGCCGGGAATCCAATCTGTGATATTTAATCGGGTAGGGTGTTTGCCAGTCATTATAGCAGCACGTGTAGGGGAACAAACTGGATGTGCAGCATAAGCCTGAGAAAAACGAAAGCCCATATCGGCCAATCGGTCAATATTGGGGGTTTCATAGAAGGAACTTCCATAACAACTCAGATCTTTCCATCCTAGGTCGTCCACCAAAATAAAAAGAACATTGGGGGGTGAATCTGACTTTTTGGAATTCTCACAACAGGTAAAAAAGACAAGTATTGAAAGTAAAAAGAGTTTTTTTATCAAAACCTTAGAGCTTAACTGTTAACGGCCATCCTGTAAATTGTTTTGCGTTGGGTTGGGAAACGTCTTCACCCCTTGGCCAACACTCAAAAGTGACTTCTTTATTTTCAATATGGAATCGAATAAATCCAAAACCTGCACCGTTGGACTCGGAATCCGGGTTGGCATATGCATGCATGGTAATTTTATTTTTAAAACCATCATAGTAGCGTCCTGTCCATGGTAGGATATTATTGTTGTTTTCACCTGGCATTTCGTCCTCGGGCCACCACCACCTGCTGTAATAGTTGTTGACTATCGCAGGAACTACAAAAGCCCATGGTCCATCTTCAAATGCTTTTATACCGTGATGAATAACGGTGGGGAGGTGTTGGTCACCTGCAATGTGCACCGCACCAGCTTTTTGAATCAGGCTAAGGGCCTTGTTCCTTCCGTGTTGTGGCCAACCATTGGAATCCAAATCTGCATGAAGGCGATTACTTGCTTTTCCGTGTAAATGGGCCCCTCCACAAAATCCAGTAGCGGATAGAACAGCTTTCATTCGGGAGCTTCTATCACTCCCCCATTCTTCCAAAAATTGATGCTGTAAATCTCCTAGCAAGACTAATTCGGGTAGGTTGATTGACTCAGGATTGTAATTGGGGTCATTGATATGGTCTGCTCTAGGCCCCTGTCGAGGGATTTTTCCATTGGGCCCAGACTTAAATTTTCGATCTTCTATTATTGCAAAATCTACTCCACCAATTTTTAGGCTGGTGAAATAGGTTTTGATGCCTTGTTCCAAAGGAGCCTGGTGATAAGAATCCGGCAAATGCGAGGTTTGAGCCCTTTCTACCATTTTGACATATTCGGGGTGAAAATAATAGCCCCCATCATTGCCGTCTTTGCGCATGGATTTTTTACCGCCTTCACCCCACAGATTGCCCTGCCCTATATCGTGATCGTCGGGAATGG
>CACNDW010000030.1 GCA_902619315.1 uncultured Bacteroidota bacterium
TTAAAAAGGGATAATCTTCTTGCTCATATACCGCGTCATACATGATAGATTTTTCTGGGAAAGGAGAAGATTCGGCAAACTTTTCACAATCTGCGACCAATGCCTTAACTTTTGCGTCAATCTCCTCTAACTTTTTCTCTGTTGCGTATTTGTTCCCTAGTATAATTTCTTTGACTTGGGTAATAGGATCAATTTTTCTGTATTCCTCAACCTCTTCTTTAGTTCTATATTTTTGAGCATCCGACATAGAGTGTCCTCTGTATCGGTAGGTCTTCATCTCAAGAAAGGAAGGACCTTTTCCTTCTCGGGCGTGCTTAATTGCTTTGTCTAAACCTTTGGCCACAGCTACAGGATCCATTCCATCAACAGGTCCACAAGGCATTTCATAACCTAGTCCTAATTTCCAAATTTCTTGGTGACTAGCAGTTCTGGCTACAGAAGTCCCCATAGCATAACCATTATTTTCAACTACAAAAACTACTGGTAATTGCCATAAGGTTGCAAGGTTTAAGGTTTCGTGCAGGGAACCTTGTCTAACAGCTCCGTCACCCATAAAACAGAGTGTTACATTGTCTCTTTCAAAATATTTGTCTCCAAATGCCATCCCGGCACCTAAAGGTATTTGACCTCCTACAATACCATGACCCCCATGAAAATTATATTCTTTAGAAAAAATATGCATGGATCCTCCTAGTCCCATTGAAGTCCCTGATGACTTACCGAAAAGTTCTGCCATCACTCGTTTGGGATCTACTCCCATCCCGATGGGTTGTACGTGATTTCTGTAGGCTGTTATCATTCTATCTTTCCCCAATTCCATAACGTGAATTGCCCCAGCCAGTATAGCTTCTTGACCATTGTAAAGATGGAGAAATCCCCTAACTTTTTGTTGGATATAAACAGCAGCCAATTTGTCTTCAAACTTACGCCAAAAGGACATATCCTCATACCATTTCAAATAGGTATCCTTGGTTATTTTTTTCATTAAAAGATTGTGATATTCAAATTCAACACATTTTCAAAATTACTGAATTATGTCCTTTTGATAAAAATATATTTGTGAAATTGACAAATAAGAATCATTCCATTGAAATTGACCTTTTGTCAGAAGCTTGACCTTCTTCTTGAAGTGGCTGTAATCCAAATCCATCAAAGTTGAAACTTAAGGAAAACCTTAGGGTATTTTCAAGTGGGTTTCTGATTTTCGACATGGACGACAAATAAGATATATCAATAACAATCCCATTGAGTTTTACACCTGCACCAAAAGTCATATATTTTCGTGATCCTTTTTCCTCACTTTCATTGAAGAAACCCGATCTCAAAGCCAAAGTTTTGGCAAATATATATTCAAAGCCTAAAGCCCATGTAACTTCTTTAAGTTCCTCTTTCAAACCTCCCGGTGCATCATTGAATGACATGAAGATTCCATTAAAAAAATTTACATCGGGTTGTCTATAGCCTTTAAGCGAATTATTGTTGTCATAAAAAGCTTCTGGTGTTGGGACTAAAAGTTTGGAAAACTCCAAATGAATACCCAAAATATTTGAAGGATCAAAAATCAAATCCAATCCGCTACCAACTCTTAGGTTGGTTGGTATAAAGTCCATCTGCCCTCCTTCATCATATTTTAACCTTGGACCAATATTGGAAAAGCTAAATCCCGCCCTAACCAAACCATCAAAACTTCCCAAATCAATAGTCGAGCCTTGATAGAAACCTGATATATCTACACCCAAACTATTGGCTGAAGTGGCATCCATATCTGTAGAAATTTTTAAATCAGACCTCAAAAATCTTCCTGCAACTGACATCGAAAACTTTTCACTAAGCTTTAGAGAGTATGACAAATCTAATGTCATTTCATTAGGTCTTTTTGAACCCTGATCAATAATGGTACCGGACATCATTTTATTAAACTGAACATTCCCATAACTAAAGTATTTAAAACTTGTAGCCCATGCACTTCTCTCGTTAGTTCTTATAAAATACGTTAAGTTTCCTAAAAAAATATCATCTACAATCTGTCTCAGGTAAGGAGTATAGCTTAGACCCAAACCACTTTTACTCTCCGAGAAAGAATATTTTGCAGGGTTCCATTGTTGCGAATAAGCATCGGCAGAAGTAGCTACACCAAGCTCCCCCATTCCAGCAGCTCTGGCGTCTGGTGTGATAAGTAAAAAGGGAACTCCGGTGGTGATTATCCGTTCTTGAGCATTAAGTCGAATGACCATGCCTAATATTACAAATAATCTAATCACAGAGCAAGTTGATTTCATCCTTATGATGTTTTCCACTTGATAACGCAACATGGCTGGATTTGTTGTTTTTAATCTTCAACTATTTATCAACAAATGGAATAAATTAATTTTTGTTTGATATGCATAATATTTCTTTATTTAAAACGTTATTCAGAGATGAATGGTTGATGCATTGATTGCAAAGTGATATGTAAAACCCATATAATTAGTATATTGCACTAAAAATTAGACATATTGATCCTATGAAAATTAATTTTTTAAAAGAGACTATTATTGTTGCCTTTACAGCAGTTTTATTGGTGGCATGTGGAGGAAGAAACAACATGTCTCGTGCTACAGGATGGGGCATAAATTCTAAAGATGGAGGTTTTCAATACAACATTGAATATGAGGATCAAGAAAATGGTCCAGGTTTAGTTTTTATCGAAGGAGGAACATATACTAAAGGGCAAGTTCAAGACGATGTTCTTCACGACTGGAATAATTCTCCTACTCAACAGCACGTGATGTCATTTTATATTGATGAAACGGAGGTAACCAATCTTATGTACATGGAATATTTGGACTGGTTGGAAACAGTATTCCCACTGAGTGAACCCCGTTACAGACAAATTTATGAAGGCGCTTTACCTGATACATTGGTTTGGAGAAACACATTGGGATATATGGAAGAACTGACCACTAACTATTTGAGACATCCTGCATATGCAGAGTATCCTGTTGTCGGGATCAACTGGCTGCAAGCGGTTCAATTTTCTGAGTGGAGAACAAATAGGGTAAATGAATTCATACTTGAAAGAGAATCTTTTGTCCAAAAAAATATCAGGTATGGCGAAGTAGATGGGGGAGTAGTAAATGCCAACAGTACTTTCAATACTGAAGCTTATCTTAAGCGACCCGAAACCTCCTATGGTGGGCTGATGGCCTCTGATAGCCTTATGGGTAAAAGAGGCACCATGAAAAAGGATACTGCTACTGTAAACGTATATGCAGGCGTATCTAAGGGTGTTTTACTTCCCTCATATAGACTTCCAACCGAGGCGGAATGGGAATATGCAGCATTAGCACTGGTTGGTGATAGAGAATACAACACCTATAGAGGCAAGAAAAAATATCCTTGGTCTGGCGAATATACTCGATCTGACGAAAGAAGAAGCGAGGGTGACCAGTTGGCAAATTTTAAATTCGGAAAAGGAGATTATGGAGGAATTGCTGGATGGTCAGATGATGGTGGCGACATTACCGTTCAGGTAAAAAGCTATCCGCCTAATGACTTTGGAGTATACGATATGGCTGGAAACGTGGCAGAATGGGTATCAGATGTTTATCGACCAATAATAGATGATGAGGCCAATGACTTTAATTATTATAGAGGGAACATCTATTTGAAAAATGCAATTGGCGAGGATGGAAAAGCAACGATTCTATCTCCAGATGAATTAGTATATGATACTTTACCCAATGGAAAAATAATGCTCAAAAGACTTCCTGGTGACTTAGACAAAGTTCCAATTGACGAGGAAGAAACCTTCTTGAGACAAAATTTCTCTGAAAGCGATAATCGAAACTTCAGAGATGGAGATAAAGAATCCACTAGACTCTTTGCCAGTTATAACAACACTGACGATGACAACTCAAATAAAAGACCTGAAAGCGCTGGAATGTACGACGCACCTATGCATCCAAAGGTAACATTAGACGATGAGGGAAATGTTGTCAGAAATATAGATAAATCTGATCGACGAACTTCATTGATTACGGATGAAGTAAGAGTCTATAAAGGAGGGTCATGGAAAGATCGCGCATATTGGTTAGACCCT
>CACNDW010000031.1 GCA_902619315.1 uncultured Bacteroidota bacterium
AAGTGAAATCAAAAACAAATTCACCTTGACAGTTTTATTAAAACTTTGATCTGCTAAAAACATGAGTTTTTTAATCTATATATAGATTTTTACCATTTTCTTTCAATAATTCAAAACGATCAAACAACTCTCCTGTTGCTGTAAAAGAACGATATGTTAACCGGTCTCCATCAATAGAAATATGCTGGAATAGTTGAATGCGTTCTCCATTTTTAGCCTGAGTTGCTCCATATTCATCCCAACCCGATTTATTAACAGAATACATTTTTCCTCCACTAACAGATACAACATATACAGGACCAATTATGTTACCACCATGATTCTCGTTTTTAACAACAACAGGTTTTTCGTAAATAGCACCCCTAGCATAGCTGTGATCATGCCCCTGCAGGGCGAGATCAATATTATATTCTTCAAAAATAGGCTGCCAAAGTGATCTAATTTCTGGATTATCCCTTCCAGTAGATGCAGAAAATAATGGATGGTGGTATGTAACCACTATCCATTTCTTATCATTACTCTTTAAAATTTCTCTTAGCCATTTTGCTTGACGTTTTATTGCAACATTACTATTCAGAGCTATTATTTTTAGATCAGGATAATCTATATAATAACAGGTTTTTTCCAATCCTCTGGGACCATTTTTTGGAAAGCCAAATTGAGCATTCCATTGAACAGAAAGCACTTCATCCTGTGAGTATACACTTCCATCAAGATAGCGATACTCATGATTTCCAGGTACTGCAATTGCTGGTATTTCACTATGAATAAAACTTCCTGCAGCAAACCATTCATTCCAATCAATATCTTCATGACCCTTATCAACTAGATCCCCTGCATGGATAAAAAAATCAGCATCAGGAGCTGTTTTATATGCATTCCTTATTACCCTGGACCATAACTCTAAAATATAATTCTGTGCATCTCCCACATACAGAAAGGAAATTGGTATAGGCTGATTATTGGCGGTTTTGAAATGATGCCATTCACTTTTAAAATGAAAATTACCTACCCTGTATGCATATATTTTATTAGGTATTAACTGATCGATTTTAACCTCAAAATATGAGGCTTTAAATCCGTCATTATATGCCTCTTGGGAATCTACAACAGTTCTCTCGGCTTTATATTTTTTGCTATTTTTTTTAAAATAGGGACCTGGTCCAGCCAATGCAAGCTCAACAAAACCTACTTTATTATCGGCCTCTGTTCTCCAGTTTATCGCAATTGATGTTGAAGGATCTTCAGTTGCACTGAGAACAACATGGTCTGGAAATTTTGTGGGAGAAGCCCATTCTTTAATAATTTCATTGATTTCTCTTTTTGTGGTCTGTGAGTTGCTAAGTAAAACTGAGAAAAGAAAAATACCAGCTAAAAGAATTTTTTTTGACATAACTGAAGTAATTTAAGTGACATTAAAAAATTAACCGCCTACCAAATTTATTAGATTTCGAAGGCGGTTAATTAAATATGTTATTTTTTTAAAAGCTTGCAATATCAATTGATTTGTACCAAATCTCCATATCTCTATTAGCATGTAATTGGATACCTATTGGTCCTGACAAATTAGCATTTTCCATCGTATAATCCATAACTTGTTTGTCATTTAGCCATACGCGGTAACGATTGCCTATGGCCTCTGCTTCCATTTTATTCCAATCATTTTGACTCAGCAATGATGCAGCCAAAACAGCTTCTTGGGGATACCCTTGTTTGGGAACATAAGGGGACCCGGTCATGTCTCTTTTTAGTGATCCTGAAATTCCAACTTGAATTTGAGGATTACTTGCATCATCTCCACGCATAAAAATACCTGAATCCACCGTTCCAGAGCCAAACTTAAATTTAAGTCGGATACGGAAATTTTCAAATTTATCTTTGGTCCAAAGGGTTGATCCTTTTTTTTCTGGACCGCTTTTTATTTTTAAAGTTTTTTCATCTACAATCCACCAAATATTGTTTTCAGGTACTATCCAATGGGATAGGTCGCTGCCATTAAAATAGCTTTTGTATTTAGAATTGACCAACGAAAACTTTTTAATGTCTTTTGGACTCAAAACAGATCCATTGTGGATCAACATTCTATAATGGAAAGTTACGGATTCCCCTTTTTGCAAGGCAAAGTCTAGAGTCTCTCTACCTTTAGAGAAAACTCTCTGACCCAGAGGGTTGGCTGAAAAGAGACCATAGCCTCTGGCATGCCAATAGGTTGGGTAGCCAACATTGTTGGGATGGTCCAAGATAGTGATCGAAACAGGTTCTTGATTTATGGTGCTGTATAGCTTCACCCACTCTGCTCTAGTTCCCCAGACGTCGTTTCCTTCCAATCCTTCACTGCTAAGATAGTTGCCATTAACTCCGGTATTATCTAATACCTTTAGCTCAGTAGGGTTGCCTTGTGCATCTACAAAAATTGCTGGTTTTTTGCTGGGTAACTCCATTGCGCGGGTAACACGTACACCAAAAACTCCTTCTTTATTGTCTTTAAAGGAGGTGTCCTCCAGTGCAGTAAGTGTGGTGGATCGGTCAATTATTCTGGTGTTGCCATTTTGTGAAAACTTAAAAACTGTTGTTTCGTCCAGCAGAGGTTGGCCAGCAATATTTTGCCAGCTGCTTTTAGTTTTTAAACTGCCTTCCTCCTGATTAACTTTTACAATTTCACTGTGAACTATTTTACCATATTTTCCCAATTTTTCCTTAGGAATTGCATCTGAATTATTCCAAAAGTCTAAGCCGTTAACATCTCCATAATTGAACCAATGTCCCATGTGATGCGGGTGGTCTACCCTTTCGCCTGGCACAGGATTAATAGGGAAACCTCTAGTTAGGGTTTTGCCACTTGCGGTGACTAATGGAAATAGAACAGGTTTGGGTAATGATGCTTTATAATGGTAACTAGTAAAAAGTGTTCCATTTAATTTTACGTCTATTTTTTGGTTCGCACTATCGTTTACAAAAACAACCGAAGCGGAATCGGCTACGGTTGTCTTGGATTGTCCTTCACATGAACTCATGGCAAAGCCAAGGATTATAGTTAAAGTTAAAATTCTTATCATCTGAACTATTAATATTTAAAAACTTTTCCACCAGCCAACACCTCTTGATTTTTTTCATCGAAAGTTGCTTTAAGCCCTGTTCTCATTGATGCTGTAGTCATGATATTAGCAATTGAGTGGTTGTATCCAGCTTCAACCGGTGCATTGGTTTTTTCCCTTGATCGTATACATTCCAGCTTTTCAACAACATACCAAACAACAGAATTGTCAGATTGTAGGTGTATCTGATATATGGAACAGAAGAAGGGTTGAAGGTAAAGCATTTTTAGAGGAGAAAACCGGTAACTCCATCAAGACATGGAGAAACAATGAGGAAATGTATGACAAAAATCAAATTGATGCTGTCATTATCTCAACTGCAGATTTTCAGCATGCACTTCATACTGTTGAGGCAGCCAAAGCCAAAAAAGACGTGTATGTTGAAAAACCTTTTGCCGAAACGATGGAAGATGCGAGGTTAGGAAAGAAAGCTGCCAATGATGCAGGAATTGTTCTTCAAGTTGGATCACAACGTAGAAGTGGTAAAAACTATCATGCTGCAGATAAATACATCAAATCAGGAGCTTTTGGAGATGTAGTGATGGTTGAAATGACATGGAACGTAAATCAACCTGGAAGATGGAGGGTATATCCTAATAAAGTAAAAGACATCAAAGAATCTGATGTGGATTGGAAAAGATACTTAATGAACCGTCCTTACCAAAAATGGGATCCAAGAAAATATCTAGAATATCGTTTGTTCTGGCCATTATCTTCTGGTATACCAGGACAATGGATGGCACACCAAATTGATACCGTACACTGGTTCTCCGGTTTGGAACATCCAAGAAGTGTTGCTGCCAACGGCGGTATTTACCTCTGGAAAGACGGTCGAACCAATTTTGATACCATGACGGCTGTATTTGATTATGGGCCGTTAGATGATCCAACCTCTGGATTCCAAGTGGTAT
>CACNDW010000032.1 GCA_902619315.1 uncultured Bacteroidota bacterium
GTGGACCCCATAAAATGACATACCGCCTGATCCTGCGGCACCTCGAAATAGAAATAAACTTCCATTCGACGATCGTGGACATGAGCGGGCATGGTATTCCAAACTGACCCGGGAGCTAACTCGGTCATTCCCATTTGCAATTGACAACTCTTAACTATACTATTGACAATGAGTTTTCTGATAGTTCTGGAATTGGAAGTTTCTGCTGATCCCAGTTCTACAATTTCGGCTTGGTCTCTCCCTACTTTTTGTGAGGGATAGGCATGATGTGCCGGAGCAGAATTGAGGTAAAATTTGGAAGGTGCATTAGAGTCATCACTGAAGAAATGTACTTCTTTTATTCCTCTACCCAGATAGAGCGCCTCTTTATAATCTAACTCATAAGTTTCCCCATCGGCAGATACCATTCCTTTGCCTCCCACATTGATGATGCCCATTTCTCTTCGTTCAAGAAAGAAATCTGACTTCAGGGGCTCCAAGGTGTCCAAAAAGACACTTCCCTCTGCAGGAATAACCCCACCGGCCATATAACGATCGAAGTGGGTATAGACCCAATTTACCGTACCAATACCAAATACTTGTTCGATTAAAAATTCATCTCTTAAGGCCTGAGTACCCATCTGATTGGTTTCTCTTTGACCTACAGCATAGCGAACTTCGTAATTATTATTCATTTAAAGTCTTATTTTTTTTATCAATTTAAGGGTTTCTGCAACTTTTGTTTTGAGTCCCTCAAAATCCTCATTTGCCAATATCTCATTGGAAATCAATTTAGAACCCATACCCACACAAGTAACTCCTGCATCAAACCAAACTCTAAGATTATCTTCCTCAGTACTTACTCCGCCTGTAGGCATGATACTGGTCCATGGTTGCGGTCCTTTAATGGCTTTGACAAAGTCGGGGCCATAGATACTTCCAGGAAAGAGTTTTACGATTTCACCCCCCAACTCTTCAGCTCTGGCAATCTCAGTGAGGGATCCACATCCGGCAGACCACAATACTTTTCTGCGATTACATACCACAGCAATGTCCTCTCTAAATACAGGGGTAACAATAAAATTTGCTCCCAATTGCATGTAGAGTGATGCCGCCGCTGAATCGGTTACAGAACCAACCCCCATAATCATATCGGGTAATTCGGTGAGAACATACTTATTGAGTTCATCGAATATTTGATGAGCAAAATCGCCTCTACTGGTAAACTCTAATAATCTTGCTCCGCCTTCATAGCAAGCTTTCAATGTTTTTTTTGCGATCTCAATGTCGCTGTGATAAAAAAGAGGGACCATTCCAGTCTCCGCCATTTTTAATACAACTTCTAAACGGGTAAATTTTGCCATAATTATCTTGCTACGCGGCCACTGGCGTCACCGCTCATTAATTTTTCTACCTCAGCTACAGTTACCAAATTAGCATCACCCTTGATGGTATGTTTCAAACAAGAAGCAGCTACTGCAAAGTTCAGTGCATTCTGATCGTCCTCAGGGTACTGTAGCAAACCATAAATCAATCCCCCCATAAAGGAGTCACCCCCACCTACTCGATCCACAATGTGGGTGATTTTATATTCAGGACTGGTATAAATTTTTTTACCATCGTAAAGTATCCCTGCCCAAGTATTGTGAGAAGCGGAAATGGAACCTCTAAGAGTCGTGATTACTTTTTTTGCTTTAGGGAATTTTTTCATCATTTGCTCGCAAACCGATTGAAAAGCCTCGGCTTTTACCTGATCTCCTTGGGTGGTGATGTCCAATCCCTCAGGTTTGATCCCAAAGTGTTTTTCGGCGTCCTCTTCATTCCCTAAAATGATATCACAAAAGGATGTCAATTCAGTCATAATGGGTTCAGAGGGTTTGCCGTACTTCCAAAGTTTAGCACGATAATTCAAATCGGTAGAAACAGTAATTCCCTTTTCACTAGCAATTTTAACAGCTTCCAAACAAGCATCAGAAGCTCCTTGTGAAATGGCCGGGGTAATTCCCGTCCAGTGAAACCAACCAACACCCTCGAATACAGAATCCCAATCAATCATTCCAGCAGTTATTTCTGCCATAGCCGAGTGGGCTCGGTCATAGATGACCTTACTGCCTCGGCTTACCGCTCCGGTCTCAAGAAAATAAATCCCTAAACGATCACCCCCATAGATAAAGTGCTGAGTTCCAACCCCTCTTTTACGCATTTCCATCATCGCACATTCACCCACATCATTTTGAGGCAAACGTGTTACAAATTCGACAGGTACACCGTAATTCGAAAGGGATACAGCAACGTTGGACTCTCCTCCTCCATAGACGACATCAAAGCTGTTAGCCTGAGAGAGTCTTAAGTTGGCCGGAGGTGAGAGTCTTAACATTATCTCACCAAAGGTCACTACTTTTTTCATGAAATTATTTATAATTAATTACAATGGGGTTTTCAATTTTTATTGCTAAATCGTCCAAGTGCTTTTCCCAAGCTTGATGATCCGCAAACTGTTTACTTTCAGACCAGTAGAAACCTACATAATAGACCAATGACTGGTTTATAACTTTAAGATCTAAAAACACATGATTTTGATCCTTTACTTGGGGGTTATATACGTGTTGACTTTTAAAATACTTTTGGGGAGTCAAAATCACATTACTTAGTATTGTTTCAAAATGATTTTGTTTAAAAACAAGGAGATTATCCTTATCTAAAATGGTGCCATTATTTTCTTGAAGTGAAATTCCAGCAGCAATATGATCTGTTCCCTGAATGGAAACTTTAATTTTCATCAGGTTGTTTCCGTAATCCAAACTGATGAATTTTTTTTCTTTAATCATTCCCTTCGGGCCTTGCCAATCGTCGTAATCCAATTGAAAAAGTGTTCGCAAAGGTCCTGTGGCTAGGGTTTTGTGAGCTGTAAAATTTTTAGAAACAAAATACTGATCGTCAGTTCCTTTAACCGTCAATCCTCCAGCCCCTCTACTTATGCCTACGTGGTAGTTGTCTAATCCTTCACCGTGATCCTCGTGATAGCTGATACCCTTTTCCTCACTGGCCTTATACCATTTATTGATGACGGGGTAACTAACTTTTTTTAACCAACAATCAATACCACTGGAGATGATTCCCCCTTTTTTTCCCTCTTCCACCAAAGCTTGGGCTGCAGGACCATAAGTTCTGAAGGCTACCTTATCATTTTCCCATGTATAATCGTCAATTCGGCTGGGTACAATTCTGGAATAGCAATACTCAATAACTTCAGGCCTCTCTTGTTGTTCTATCAAATGATAGGTCTTTTCTGACGATGGAGCCATATTGGGTTGAAAAATGAGTTGATCCATTTTTCCGTCTTGGTCGACATCGATCAATTGATTGATGAGATAAGTTTTTTCTGAAGGATCATAGACCCCAACTTTTTCAATATTAGCGGACAAATATTCGGGCAAGTTTGCTATCGAAATCTCAACGGTTTCGTGTTCACGGTCAACATTGAGGTTGTTGATCAAATGAATGCTGAACGGTGCCTTAGTGCATGAGGCTAGAAGAC
>CACNDW010000033.1 GCA_902619315.1 uncultured Bacteroidota bacterium
AGGGATTGGAGATTTTATCAAATCAAAAGATAATCTTCCTGAAAATTTTTCTAGTGGATCAGTAGTAAAGGCAGCAGATTATGATAGTGATGGTGATATAGATTTGTTTGTTGGGGGAAGGATCTTACCAAATGAGTATCCATACGCACCACAAAGTTTTCTACTTCAAAATAATGGTAAAGGCGTTTTCGAGGATGTTACTGAAAACATAGCTAGTGGACTAAAAAATATTGGAATGGTCTCTGATGCATTGTGGACTGATTTTAACGGAGATAGCTTAAAAGACCTGATTTTGGTTGGTGAATGGATGCCGATTACATTATTTGTGAATCAAAATGGAAAATTTAAAAATATATCACAGGAAGTAGGTTTTAGAGACACAGAAGGGTGGTGGAATGTTATTGAACAAGCAGATTTTGATAAGGATGGTGATATAGATTATGTGGCAGGAAATTTCGGACTCAATTCTCAGCTTAAAACCTCTGTTGATTTTCCCATTGGAATCTATGCTAAAGATTATGATAATAATGGCTCTGTTGATCCTATACTATCCTGTTATGATGAGGGAAAAAATTATCCGGTATTTTCAAAAGATGATATTCAACAGCAATTGACTTTTCTTAAGAAAAGATTTGTGAAATATAATGAGTATGCTGGATTGACCATAGAACAGGTGTTTACTCCCAAGGAATTAGAGGGAGCTAAAGTTCTGTATGCAAAAAACTTTGAAACAAGTTATATAGAAAACCTCGGTAATGGTGAGTTTAAAGTTTCAGCTTTACCTAAGCAGTCTCAATTCTCACCTATTTATGGATTAAGTTCGGGAGATTTCAATAAAGACGGGCATATTGATATTTTAATGGGGGGAAACTTCACAGCTTCCAGGGTAAAGTTTGGCCACTATGATGCTATTAAGGGGATTTGTTTACTTGGAGATGGTAGTGGTCAATTTAAATATTTGGATGCATCAGACTCAGGCTTAATGATTTCTGGTGAAGTTAGAGATATTAAAAAGCTATCCTCTTCTAATGGTGAAGAATACTATGTGTTTGTGAGGAATAATGATAGTCCCAAAATTTATAAACCTAAGTTAAATTAAAGCATTATTATTTCGGGAATGATTTTCCAGTTACATATTAGTTATTGATGTATCTTTTCTTAAGTTTTTAAAAAAAATTTTAATTATAACATGAGCTCTAGGTTTTCAAATCAAGTTGCTGTTGTGTTTGGTGCCGGAAGAGGCATTGGAGAAGCAATTGCCTCCAGGTTGTCAAGAGAAGGAGCCAAAGTTGTTGTCATTGACATACTTAAAAACAAGGTTGATGAACTAAAATTAAAGATTGAAGAAAATGGTGGTGAAGTAGAAGCATTTCAAATTGATATTTCTGAGGAAAAAAAAGTAAATCAATGTATAGATCATATTGTAAAATCAAATTTGAAGATTGATGTATTGGTCAACAGTGTGGGGATTGTAGGCCCCTCAAACTGTGAAATAGAGGATTATGATTTAAAGGATTTTTTACAGGTTTTAAATGTAAACCTAGTAGGAGCATTTAATATTTCGAAGGCGGTTGTTCCAATAATGAAAAAAAATAACTACGGTCGAATTTTACATATTTCCTCTATTGCTGGAAAAGAAGGAAATCCAGGAATGATTGGATACTCTTCCTCTAAGTCAGCTCTAATTGGCTTTGTAAAAAGTTTAGGGAAAGAATTAGCTCAAACTAACATAACTGTAAATGGTATTGCTCCTGCTTTGATTTCCTCTGAAATGAATACAGATACAGACCCAAAAATGTTAGAATATATGATTGAAAAAATACCGATGAGAAGAACTGGAACGGTTGATGAAGTTGCTTCACTGTGCGCATGGATATGCTCTAGGGAGGCTAGCTTCAATACTGGAGCTATTTTTGATATTTCAGGAGGAAGAGCAACATATTAATTAAATTATATGAAAACTAATTTCGACACCGAATTATTGACCACTATTAAAGACAATTTGTATACTGCAGTTGTTGGAGATATAATGGATCAAATGGGATTTCAAAATCAATTTTTGAGTCCAAAAATAAAACCTCTTAGAGATGATATGGTTGTGGTTGGACGAGCTATGACTGTTCTTGAAACAGATACCTTAGACAACAAATTAACCACAAAAAATAAGGCTATGACCAAACCGTTTGGATTGATGTTAGAAGCCCTGGATCAGCTAAAAGAAAATGAGGTATACCTATGTACTGGTGGTACCCCTAATTATTCCCTTTGGGGTGAATTAATGAGTACAAGAGCAATAAAATGCGGATCTGTAGGTGCTGTTTTGGATGGATACTCAAGAGACACTCACGGTATTTTAAAATTAAATTTTCCAACTTTTTCTTACGGAACCTATTCACAGGATCAAGCCCCTCGTGGAAAGGTTGTTGACTATAGGGTGCCGATTAAAATTGATAATGTTAAAATTAATCCTGGTGATATAGTTTTTGGAGATATTGATGGAGTTTGTATTATTCCTCAAGAAGTTGAAAAAGAAGTGATTGATAAGTCATATGAAAAGGTTAAAGGAGAGGATTTAGTCCGGAAATCAATAGAATCTGGGATGACTACTGTTGAGGCATTTGATAAATTTGGTATAATGTAGTTGTGAGAATAGATCTTTCAAATAAAAATTTTCTTGTTACTGGAAGTGCTGGTTTTGGTGTAGGTTCGGGAATTGCTAAGGCTATTGACAGCGCGGGTGGAACACTAATCATTAATGATATCTCAAAGGAAAATGTAAAAAATGCTACCAAGCTTTATAAAAATGCAATTGGAATAACAGCTGATATCAGTGACCAGAAACAAGTTACTCAGCTTTTCAATGAGATATCATCCAAGCTTGGTCCGCTGCATGGTGTGGTTAATAATGCCGGAATTGGTCATCGAAAACCTGCCCATTTAACCGATTTTGAAGAATTTGAAAAAATATTTAACACAAATTTTAGGGGGGCTTGGA
>CACNDW010000034.1 GCA_902619315.1 uncultured Bacteroidota bacterium
AAATTCAATTAAACTATTCGAACAAACAATTAAATCTCAATACCAATGACTCCACGTTTGTTCAAACTCAACTTGTTTATTTTGACAATGATAAAAAGAAAGAAATTAAGGTGTCCCTCAGAGCCAGGGGGAATAGAATAGGAGGTCTAACCACCGGAGGCTTGGGTCAGACAGATATTGGCAATAAGCAAGCCATCGGCGGAATATCCAGAGAGTTCTATCAAAACATCAAAAGGTATTACCAAAAACAGGAAAGTTGGAGATGGCAAAAGCGAGAGACATATAGGGATGGAGGACAGACGACTTCTGATTCGAATGAAGATTCCATGTGGACCTTTGAACCATCTGCAGCTCTTAAAGTCTTTAAGGATATGATAAGTAAGGAAAATAACATAACCTTAATCTATTCTGAGCGATTAAATCGAAAATCAGGGGTGAAAAAAACAGGGGGAAAGATATTATCCATTCAAATGGAAAGCGGTCAAATATATAAAAGTAAAATATTCATTGATGCAACTTATGAAGGTGATCTAATGGCAACGGCCGGAGTTAGTTATACTGTCGGTCGCGAGGCCAATTCTTATTATGGAGAGTCATTAAATGGGGTGCAGGCAAATAACGTGAGTCTGGCCCTTAAAAAAACAATTTCCATGAATGCTGCGCATCACAATTTCATCGAGGGAGTTGACCCATATATCAAAAAAGGGGATCCAAAAAGTGGCTTACTGCCATTTGTGAATCCCGGAAAACCCGGTGTTGAAGGTGCTGGGGATCACAGAATACAAGCTTATTGTTATCGTATGACTTTGACCAATCATCCCGACAACCGGATTCCTTTCAGCAAGCCATCTGGATATCAGGAAATCGATTATGAATTGCTTTTTAGAAACTATGAGGCGGCAACAGGGCCACTCGAAAAAATGTACAGCTACGGGGATCCCCTGGTTCCATGGATCAATTCAAAAATGCCCAACCATAAAACTGATACGAACAATCAAAAAGGTTTTTCTACAGATTTCATAGGACAGAATTATATGTATCCGGAAGGTTCTTATGAGGAACGGGAAAAAATCGCAAAGCTTCACAAAAAATATCAGCAAGGTTTGATGTGGACTTTGGCCTATCATCCACGTATACCTTCCCAAGTTAGAGCAATTGTCTCCCAATGGGGAACTTGTAAAGATGAGTATGAGGGTGAAGATGGCTGGTCCTCTCAGTTATATATTCGAGAGGCCAGGCGAATGATCAGCGATTATGTGATGACCCAAAGGAACTGTGAAAAATTAGAGCTGGCCGAGGATGCTATTGGTTTGGCAGCATATGGAATGGATTCTCATCATGTTCAGCGTTATGTTGATGTCAACGGTTATGTTAAAAATGAGGGTAATGTAGAGGCTTACGTGGCGGATCCCTTCCCCATCAGTTTCCGAAGTATTGTACCCAAGAAGTCAGAGGCCAGAAACCTTCTTGTTCCAATTTGTCTTTCGGCATCTCATATTGCTTTTGGATCAATCCGGATGGAGCCGGTATTTATGGTTTTGGGCCAGTCGGCAGCCATTGCTGCAGCTATGGCCATTGACAATGACTGGGATCTGCAAAATATTCCCTATGAGCAATTAAAGCTTGAGTTATTAAAAAACAAACAGATTCTTCAATAAAATTCAATCACTATTGACAAAAGTTTATTCCCCTTTTGAATAAACTTGTTTACCATTGACAAAAGTTTTTTGGATTTCAATTTTATTTCCCACTCTACTAAAAAGAATCAGGTCGGCCCTTTTGCCAGGCGCTATTGCGCCTAGGTGATTTAGAGAAAATATTTCTGCCGGATTCGAGCAGGCCATTCTGATGGCCTCTGCTATGTTACATTGGGTGTAATTCATCATAACCTCCAAGCATTTACTAATGGGTGAGGCTGCACCAGCCAAAACATTTTCCCCGGGGAATTTTACGACTTCAGGGGTCAGAAGTAGTTTTCTTTCCCCACGAATGTATTCGCCTGGAGGTAAACCAGCCAAATCCAATGCATCCGATACCAAGATGGTATTGTGAGACCCTTTGACCTTATAAAAGCTCCTGACCTCCTCTTTTGTCAGGTGAAATCCATCTGCGATAATGCTGATTTTAATGAGATCTTCAGACAATTGAGGCCATAGAGGATTGTGGTGACGGTTGATCTGATTGGCGCAGCCATTTCCCAAATGTGTTGCCATTCGTGCGCCTGCTTTTACTGCATTTTGGATGTCAGATACAGAACCATTGTGGTGTCCTAGGGAGACGACTAAGCCGCTTTTGACACAATTTTCAATAAAGGGAATAGCCCCTTCCAATTCTGGAGCCAGGGTTATTAGTTTGATGTGATTATTTGCAGCTTTTTGAAGTTCTAAAAACTCTTTCCAGTTGGGTTTTTTGATGTATTTTTCCAAATGGGCACCTCTAAAACCTTTTATTGGAGAAATGTATGGCCCTTCCAAATGAAACCCGGGAATCGACATGCCAATCTCAGGATCATCCTTTGCTTTTGCTAGTATGGCAAGGTTTTTTTTTATAATTGATATATCTTGTGTGATCACTGTAGGGAAATAGGAGGTAACCCCTTCTTTCCATAAGGCTTTAGTCACCTTTCTTACATCTTCCACCGTCAGATTAGGCCCTGAAAAATCAACACCGACAAATCCGTTGATTTGTATATCAATCAGTCCCGGAGCAACAAATAATTTTCGGACACCTACTGCTTTTTTGACGGGTGTTATTTTTGAGATTTTCCCCTTTTCAAATTCAATTAAAACGAGCTTATTGTCAGAATAGTGGGTTCCGGAGATTGAATAAGTT
>CACNDW010000035.1 GCA_902619315.1 uncultured Bacteroidota bacterium
TACATGACAGATCGTTACCTCCCAGATAAGGCCATCGATGCACTTGATTACAAGAAAGGAGACGAAGGACTCCATATTAAGTCTGATAAAAAGATTTAAGAAAAGTAAAAATCAGATCATTTATAGAAGCCATCCAACAGTGGGTGGCTTTTTTTTACCAAGTGCTAAGCTAAAATTTTTTCGAAAAAATTTTTAAGCTGATGGTTTTGTAATATTTTTGCTTCCATCATAGATCATATGAATAATTTAAATATCCATATCTCCAGTTTCAGGTCAAAAGTTATTGTTGTCAGTACTTCAGTTTCAACAATGAATACCCCCATGGGGGTAAATCGCTACATATAACGCCATGGCCAAATTTCCTCAGATCTTTAGATTTAGATTCAAATCATTGCGATCATCTCAAATCAATTACCCCAGACACATCAAAGTGCTGGGATATAAATGAAAAACATATAAAATGAAAATTTTAAAATTTGGAGGAACATCGGTAGCAAACTCAAAAAGCCTATCGCGTGTTCTCAAAATTATTCAGAATCAAAGAGGCCCTATTGCGATAGTCGTATCAGCTTTGGGAGGGGTTACTGATCTCCTCATGGAAATGCTTTCATTGGCAGAGTCCGGAGACAACAATTACAAAGACAATCTTACAGTAATTGAAAAACGTCATTTAGAGACCATCAAAAACTGCATTCCCATTCAGCACCAAAGTCCCATCATAAGTTTTTTAAAAAAACACCTCAATGAACTAGAATCACGACTCGATGCGATACATCTTTTAAAGGAGGCCACCCCCAAAAACAACTCCACCATATCCTCCTATGGAGAAATACTCTCCAGTAATATCATTCAGGAAATCTTTACTTTCAACAAAATCAATTCAGAATTAAAAGACAGTCGGGAACTAATCAAAACATACTCCCACAATGGAAGAGACATAGTAGATCGCGAAGTTACAGTGAACCTAATTCAAAGTTATTTCAAAAAAAACACTTCCGATGTTATCTTACTGCCTGGTTTTATCGCCAGCAACGCAATGGAAGAAACCACTACCCTGGGCAGAGGAGGATCGGACTACTCAGCAGCCATCATTGCCAATGCTACTGATTCAGCGGTATTGGAAATTTGGACCGATGTCAGTGGTATGTATACTGCTGATCCTAAAATTGTAGCCCAAGCCAAACCAATTGAAAAATTGAGCTATTACGAAGCGATGGAACTTTCCCATTTTGGAGCCAAAGTAATTTACCCCCCTACCCTCCAACCCATAATTGAGAAAAAAATTCCAATTGTCATCAAAAACACTTTTGCACCCGAGGATCCGGGTACACTCATCGATGACACCCCTGCCATTGAAAATGTTGAAATTGTCAAGGGAATCAGCCATATTGACAACGTTGCCCTAATCAATTTGGAAGGAAGTGGTATGATTGGAATCACCGGTTTTTCTAAGAGATTCTTTGAGGCCTTGTCTGAACATAACATAAATGTGATCATGATAACCCAGGCTTCCTCGGAGCATTCTATCTGTATTGGAGTAAAAGAAGACGAAGCACTGAAGGCCAAAAAGGTGATCGATGAAAAATTTGGCTTTGAAATATCTATCAACAAAGTTGCCCCCGCTCAAATTGAAAAAAATATGGTCAACATCGCTGTTGTAGGTGAAAAAATGAAAGATCACCAGGGCATCAGTGGTAAACTATTTAGTAGTCTTGGGGCCAACAACATTAATATCAGAGCCATCGCTCAAGGCGCATCCGAAAGAAACATATCAATCATCATTGACAAAAAGAATGTTATCAAAGCCATCAATACCCTACACGAGAGTTTCTTTGAAGCCCAGATCAAAGAATTGAACCTTTTTGTCACAGGTGTCGGAAATGTGGGCAGTAAACTTTTGGAACAAATTGAAAAGCAAACTGAATATTTGATTGAAAATCTAAGGTTGAAAATTCGTGTCATTGCCTTATCCAATTCCAAAAAAATGGTTCTTGGAGAAGATGCTTTAGATTTAACCCAATGGAAATCAAATTTAGAAGAAAGTCAAACCAAGGCCAGCAGAGATGTGTTTTTTAAACATGCAAAAAAACTAAACTTACGAAATAGTATTTTTGTAGATAATACGGCCAGTGAGATCATTGCCAAGGAATATGCTCGTTATTTAAACAACAACATTGGTGTCGTTACTTGTAACAAAATTGCTGCTGCCGATGAGTTAAACAACTACCTCAACCTCAAAAAGATATCTAGAAAATTTAGAAGCCCATACTTGTTCGAAACCAACGTAGGAGCTGGACTACCCATCATTGATACTCTGAACAACCTCATCGCTTCCGGAGATCAAATCATCAAAATACAAGCTGTTTTATCCGGAAGTCTGAATTTTGTTTTCAACAACTTCAAAAAGGGAGCCTCTTTCCACGATGTAGTTTTAGAAGCACAACAAGAAGGTTACACGGAGCCTGATCCCAAGATCGACCTCAGCGGTATTGATGTTGCCCGAAAAATATTGATATTGGCCCGTGAAAGTGGAATGAAAATCGAATTGGAGGATATTCAAAATGAATCCTTCCTGCCTCAAGAATGTTTGGATACTCAAGACAATAAATCATTTTTTGAATCCTTGATAAAACACAGTGATCATTTTGAAA
>CACNDW010000036.1 GCA_902619315.1 uncultured Bacteroidota bacterium
CCGAAAATTTAATTCCTGTTGCGGCCGATTGGAAGGCTTCGGACTGGATTATTGCTAACACATTTCTTCAAAAAAGACTTCTGGAGAACTCCAACGAACCCCTAAAGGATGCACGTATTCATGCAATGCTTACCTATCGAACTGCTGCTTCTTTTGGAGAACGCTTTGGCAGAACAGTAAATTTTGAAAAAAACCTGTTCAATGTTGAAAGTTGGCTTGTCCATCACGGTGACAAATTGGAAGGTCGATTTCTTCTGCAAGCCTACAAAACGATGAATCATTTATTGGCAACTATCAACATAACCCGTAATGGAGATAGTCTTGAAAGAATTATTGGTACCATCTCTTCCAACATACATCTGATAGCAATTGACAGTGATCTTTTTTTTACGGCTGAGGAAGATAAAAAGACACTAAAGAGAGGAAAAAAAATAAAAGAAAATATATATTATCACGAAATAAAGTCGATTCATGGTCATGACGCTTTCTTGATAGAAAACAATATCGTTTCTA
Organism: uncultured Bacteroidota bacterium; assembly: GCA_902619315.1. Lineage (GTDB taxonomy): Bacteria > Bacteroidota > Bacteroidia > Flavobacteriales > Flavobacteriaceae > UBA8316. Next base: position 514 of record CACNDW010000036.1, read on the forward strand.
AAATTTTTAGCAGTATTTTTAAACCCAAATCAAATTACTCCCAGTATAATGAAAGTAACTCTGAATAGAGTCAATCAAGACTACCTTTTTGAAGTAACTAACGACAATGGACACAAAGTGCTATTGGATAACAAATCTAAAGAAGAAGGTAAAGTAGGAGGCATAAGCCCTATGGAACTTCTTCTGGCAGCCCTTGGAGGTTGTAGTAGTATCGATATTGTGACCATTCTCAACAAGCAAAAAATCAACCCTACCGATATCAAAATGGATATTGAAGGAGACCGGACTCCTGATGTAATGCCCTCATTGTTCCACAAAATTAAAGTTAATGTAAGATTGGAAGGCGATATTCACCCGGAAAAAGCAAGAAGAGCTGTAAGCCTATCCTTCGACAAATATTGCTCTGTAGCAAAGATTTTAGAGCACTCAACCTCAATTAAATATTCCATTTTCATAAATGGAACCGAATTATTAGAAAACTTTTCTCAATCAAATTCATAAATATTCCTTAAGTGCCAATTTGGGAGAAACAAGAACCGTCATTCTCCGTCTTGGTATTTATCAAATAGGAGTGGAGTACTGTATCAAGTAAAGAAAAGAATTAAAAAAAATGCTATTACAGTTTTACATTTACTTTATGGAAAAATCAAAAATGTTAAAAATAGCTGCTGCCATATTTTAATCCCCTTTTGTCGTTAGAGCATTGAATTGCTTTTCAAGCCCTTTATTTTTTTTTTGAAGTTTTAAAATTTTAAGGCCATTATCATGGGCAAAGTCAAAGACCGCTGGCCTCATATCCTCATTTGTCTTAAAGGTCAATTCATATTCAAAATCAAAGGTGTTGACCACGGTTTTGAGGTTAGGGATTTTTTGGAGAGCTATATTTTCTACTCGATAATCAAAACTCACAGATATGACCTGTTGGTCATCGTTCTTTATTGAATTCAATGATTTGTTAAATACTACTACTCCTTTATTGAGTATGACCACCCTATCGGACATAGCCTCAACTTCCTGAAGAATATGAGTAGAGAGAAAAACTAACTTTTCTTTGCCCAGGTTTCGGATCAGTTTTCTGATTTCAATGACTTGATTGGGGTCCAATCCCGTGGTTGGCTCATCTAAGATCAAATATTTTGGGTCATGAATTAATGCTGCAGCCAATCCAACCCTTTGTTTGTAGCCTTTGGAGAGGGCTCCAATTTTTTTGTGGACGTGTTCTTTAAGTGCCATTTTTTGAATGACTTTTTCAATGGGAGGTTTATTTAAACCATATAGCTCCCCCACAAATTTCAGATATTCTTTGACATACATCTCAGGGTAAAGTGGATTGTTTTCTGGGAGATAACCCATCTGTTGTTGGATTTTTTTCGGTTGCTCTTGCAAATCAAAAGTGCCTATTGAAACTTTACCCTCCCATTGATTCAAGTAACCTGTCAATATTTTCATTAGTGTAGTTTTCCCAGCACCGTTTGGACCCAACAAGCCAATCACTCCATTTTTATCAAAGGCTAATGAAATGTTTTTAAGAGCAACTGTGTTGCCATAATTTTTAGATAGTTGACGAAT